>NZ_WRPR01000034.1 GCF_010367455.1 Candidatus Laterigemmans baculatus
TTTCGCAGACTTCCACGCCCTTCTTCGTCTTCTGACGCCAAGACATCCCCCATGTGCCCTTGATAGTTTGACCATCACAATCTCAAACTCGTGACCTGCGAATCGCTCCGCTGTCACTTCGGTCTCGATTGCGATGAACCATCAAACGATAAATCCCACTACCACACACTCGGCAACCGGCAAAGCCAATCCCGAATGCATCGAGCGGGTTACATCGAATCCTTGCAAGCTCATCTCGAGCGAAGCCACTCCCTCGATCCGCTCCCGAAGGAGCCTCTCAAGCGACGGGCTTCACTCAAACGCTTCTTGAAGAACTACATTTTGCTCGTGCCACTCAAAGGCGAACCTTCAAGTGAAAGCACAAGCACATGTGGTGCTCTTAGATGCTTTTTACCCAACAACCAAATTGTCAAATATCAGTGATCGCCGGAGCGATCAGGTGCCGCCGAAGCGAGCGATTTGGCTCGCTGCGAAGCGAGCCGAGTTCACCCGAAGGTGAGGTTCTGAGCGACGCGTGTTCGCCGCGGTGGCGACGTCGTTCAGGTGTTAAAGATACGCTTTCCGGTCTCAGGGTCAAGGGCAGTTTTGAAGCGGCCAGAAAGTTTTGTTTTGACCGGTTTCAAAAGCCTTTTGCCGTGCCCCGGAAGGGGTCTCCAGTGGAGCCGGACGGGTTCGAACCGACGACCCTCGCGTTGCAAACGCGATGCTCTCCCAACTGAGCTACGGCCCCAGGGCCGGGAGTCTCCGTTCGCCGCGGCCAGGGCCGCGAGGAACCGGAATTCCCAAGTGGGCGTGCCAAGATTCGAACTTGGGACCTCGTCGTTATCAGCGACGCGCTCTAACCAACTGAGCTACACGCCCGCAACACTTTGCTCGGTTCCCGGTGGATGCCGCTCGCCAAAGCGTGCGGCGGTTGCCCAAGCGAGCGACAGTGCTTGCTCGAGCGACCCGGGGGAACCAGCGATGCAGTGCGGAAAGTTTACGGATCCGACCGCTGCTGTCAAAGGGCCTGTCGGGACACTTCCCGCCCTTTTTTCTGCTGGAGTTCTGTTTTTGCGGCGCCACCCGCGGTGGCATCGGCTCGGCGGGAGCCCCGTTTCGCGGCTGTGGGGGTTTCCCCGCAGCCGGCTTGGAGGAACGATTCCCGCGAACCGTCACAGGGACTTTGGCGGTTCAAGGACTCGCCGCAGGTGAGCCTTTAGGTTCGGCAGGTTTCGCCGCCGACTTGAGTGGAGGTTTTTTCTGCGGGAAGGTTCGGGAAAAATTCCGATAGATTGGACGGTTTAGGGATGGCTGCAAACCTTCGACGGAGACGGATAATGCATAAACGACGACTGCTCGCCGCGACTTTGCTCGCCGGGGCAACCGCCTTCGGACTGTCGGTCGGGGGGGCGGTGGCTGCCGATGAGGCTCCCAAGCCATCGGCCGCGGACGCCTTGGCGCTCAAACCCGTGCAGGCAAACGTCGAGTACGCGCAGCCAGCCGCTGCCGATTTGGCCGGTTGCCGCGTCGAATTGCTCGACAAGAAAGGCTGGAGCGGTTGGGTCGTGCTCGACGCCAGCGGGCGGCGCTTGCGGCAGTTCGTCGATACCAACGATGACCTCGATATCGACCTCTGGTGCTATTACCAGGACGGGATCGAAGTCTACCGCGACGTCGATGCTGATTTTAACGGCAAGGCGGATCAGTATCGCTGGCTCGGCACCGCCGGAACGCGGTGGGGGCTGGACGAGAACGAAGACGGCAAGATCGACCGCTGGAAGCGGATCTCCGCCGAAGAGGCGACGGCCGAATTGGTCGCGGCGATCGCCGAGTCCGATCCGCAGCGATTCGCCCGCTTGCTGCTCAGCAGTGAAGAGCTCGAGTCGCTCGGGCTCGACGCGGAAGCCCACGCCCAGTTGGAGGACAAGCTGCGGAAGGCGAAACGCGACTTCCCCCTCCTGGTGCGGGACCAAAAAGCGATTGGCCCCAAGAGTCGCTGGGCCCACTTCACCGCGGGAATGCCGGGGACGATTCCCGCCGGCACCGCAGCGGCAGGCAAGGAAGACGTCACGGCTTATGAAAACGCCGTGGCGATGTTCGAAGCCAATGGGGAGACCGGGCAGTTGCTCGTCGGCACGATCGTCCAGGTCGGGCCGGTGTGGCGGTTGGTCGATCTGCCGCAGTTGCCCGGCGACCAGCAGGCGCTGGCGAGCACCGGCGGATTCTTCTTCTCTGGAGCGAATCTCGCAGTCGGCGAGCCCGCTCCGGTCGCTGGAGGAATGACGGCCGACGTGCAGAAACTGGTCAGCGAGCTGGAGAAAGTCGATTCCGCCCTCCGCACCGCCTCGGGCGACGCGGCGGCCAAGCTGCATGACCAGCGGGCCGACGTGCTCGAGGGGATCATCGCCGCGAGTGATCCGGCCCAGCGAGCCAGCTGGATCCGCCAGTTGGTCGACACCGTGGCCGCGGCAGTTCAAGAAAATGCTTACCCCGGGGGTCTCGAGCGGCTCCGCGGGCTGGCGAAAAAACTCGGAGCGGGTGACGAGGAGCTGCAGGCCTACGTCCAGTACCAGATCCTCAGCGTCGACTACGCCCAGCGGCTGCAAAAAGTCGAGAGCCAGAGCGATTTCCCCAAAGTCCAGGAGTGGTGGCTCGGGGCTCTCGAAGGGTTCGTCGAGGAGTATGCCGGGACCCCCGAAGCGGCTCAGGGAATGCTGCAATTGGCCCTCAGCAAAGAGTTTGAGGACGACGAGAAGGCCGCGTTGGTGTGGTACACGAAAGTTGCCCGCGGATACCGCGACACCGACGCCGGACGCAAGGCGGCCGGAGCGGTCCGCCGGCTCGAGTCGGTCGGCCGCGAGCTACCGCTGACCGGCACGACGCTCGACAACAAGGCGTTCGACTTGGCTCGGCTGCGGGGCAAACCGGTCGTCATCCATTACTGGGCGACCTGGTGCGAACCGTGCAAGCAGGACATGAAACTGCTGCGGCAACTCCAGGCACGCTATCAGAAAGCGGGGCTGCAGATCGTCGGGATCAACGTCGACGGCGTGCGAAGTGACGCGATCGCGTACCTGAACGAGGTCAAGCTCCCCTGGGTGACGCTGTTCGCCGAGGGAGGGCTCGACGCCAGCCCGCTGGCGAACATGCTCGGCGTCCAAACGCTGCCGACGATGCTGTTGGTCGATGCCCAGGGCAAGGTCGTCCGCCACAACATCACCGCCAGCCAGCTCGACGAGGAAATCGACAAGCTGGTGCGGGCCGGGAAGTAGCGGGCGACGGAGTACTGAGTGCTGGGTACTGAGTAGTCATTCCGGCATGTTCGGCTGCTGCCAAGCCGACATGCCGCCGTCGACGTAGAGTGTTTGGCCGTGGATATGTTCGGCGGCGTCGCTCAGTAGGAAGGCTGCCGGCGGTCCGCAGACGTCGGCCGAAGGGACCTGGCCGTTGGGGGTGTGCAGCTCCATCCAGGCGGCGAGCTCGGCGTTGTCGTCAACGATCCGCGTCAGCGGCGTGCGGACCAGCCCCGGGGCGATCGCATTGACGCGAATCTTGCGGGGGGCCAGCTCGACGCAGAGCGAACGCACGAGCGCCGCGACCGCCCCTTTGCTGGTGTCGTAGGCCACATGCTCCGGTTCCGAGAGCAGGCCGTTGATCGAGCCGGTGAACAGGACGCGACCACCCTGCCCCGCCGCGACTCGATGCCGGGCAAAAGCCTGGGTCAAAAACACCCCGGCCGTCACGTTCAATCGCCACGTGCGGTCGAACGTTTCTTCGCTCAGCTCGAGAAAGTCGCCATCGAGAAAGGTCCCCGCGTTGTTGACCAATGTGTCGATCTCCGGAGCGATCGCCAGCGCCCGCTCGAACAAGTCGCTCGTGGTTTTCTGAGGCGGTCCGAGCAGATCGCCGACGAGCAGTTCGGCGCGGCGGCCGAAATCCCGACAAGCGGCCAGTGTCTGCTGGGCCGGCTCGTCGTCGCGGAGGCCGTGGATCACAAGGTCCGCGCCGGCCTGGGCGAGCGAGCGGCAAATCGCAGCCCCCACCCCTTGGGTTCCACCCGTCACCAGTGCCGTGCGGCCAGCGAGGCTGAAGGGATTTGAGGTGTTTGGCATGGTCGAATCTCTGCGGGGCTACAGGTGGTTTTCGGCTCGAACAGCCTAACGGTAAAGGTCGCGTCGCGGGTGGGGGCGAGTGCTCTGTCAGAAAACCTTGAGCCGACGGCGCTAGCCGCGGGTTCTGCAGTGGGGCGCCGGGGGACGCGAGGCCCGAGGCTAGCGCCTACGGCTCAAAACGCTCGAACCCGTCGAAAGTTTTCGGACAGCGCTCAGGCTCCGCGGCGGGGGAAGGCGACCGGATGGCCGTACCACTCGGGGTGGCTTGCGGATGTCGTGGCCAGCAGAATCGCTTTGCCGTGCAGGTGTTCCGGGCCGTGGGTGTAGTCCCATTCGTAGCGTTCCTCGTACCGCAGCACGCGGAGCCTCGGGCTGCTCGCCGCCAGTCGCAGCAGTTCGCCGGGAGGAAAGTAGTTCACGACCCACCGCGCCGTTTCGCTGACCGGAGCGCGGCTCGATGCCCCGGCCCCGGTCGGCGAACCGGGATCGTCGGTCGTGTGGACTTCGACATACAGCACTCCATCGTCGGCCAGTCCCGCCACGATCCGCTGCCAGAGGGCCGGCACATCGGCCGCGGGGATATGGTCGAGCACGGTCGTGGCACAAATCGCAGCGTAGCGGCTGGCCGGAATCTCGAACCGGCGGACATCCGCCTCGATCGTCTCGACTCGCTCGGCACAGCCTCGGTCGGCTGCCCGCTGGCGAAGTTGGGCTAATCCCCGTGCGGAGGCATCGACCGCGGTCACCTGCAGTCCGGCCGCGGCGAGGGCCAATGTGTCGCGGCCAGCCCCAGCCCCCAGATCGAGGGCTGCCCCCAAATCGAGTGCTGCCCCCGCACCGGATGAGCGGCCGCGTTGCGGGCACTGGCTGAGGAACGACGCCAGTTCGGCCGAAGGGGCCAGCCCGTAAGCCGGGACGTCGCGATCGTAGACCGCAAAGAAGGGGTCATCGGGCATGGGAGAGGTTTCAGGGTTCAGGGTTCAGGAGCGTACGGTTGGCCAGGGAAAATCGCTCAAGGGAGGCCACGGAAGACCACGGAAAGGCACGGAAGGGGCAAAAGGAAGGTTTCAGGGAGCAGATCTCCGATCTCGATTTCAGATTTCAGATTTCAGAATCCGATGGAATGGGAATCGGCGGTCGAACCCCGGCCACCTGAACCCGGAGACCTGCTCTCGGGAACCTCTTGGAACGGCTCTTGACGGTAAATCGGGGTGGGTCGTATCTTCCAGGGGCCAGCCAGCGTAGCTTCAATTGGCAGAGCATCGCATTCGTAATGCGAGGGTTGTGGGTTCGAGTCCCACCGCTGGCTCTTTCTGTTTTCCCGCGGTGGCCGCTATGCCCGCGGCCGGCCCCTGTTCAAATTTGGTCCCGCGGCGGACAATGATCCGTTGCGGGCGGGCACTGCTGAGCTTTTGTCCTCCCTCAGCAACCCATCAATCGATTTCTTCCGACGAGAGACTCGCTCGCATGCCCGACGCTCAAACCGAAACGGAAGTGGCTGGACCCGACTTGAAGGAGTTGGTGCTCTCCAATTCGTCGTTTGGACCGCAGGAAATCAAGCAGATCCAAGCGGCGATCGCGAAGGATTACTCGCACTTCGGCGAGCTCCGGGACGCTGTCGGTCAGATCGAACAGGAGTCTTCGCGGAGCCCGGCCATGCAGGCCAAATTGGGCGTCTGCCAGTTTCTGCTCGGCCGGTTCAACGATGCCCTGGCGACGCTCAAGTCGGCCGACGGCGGAGCGCTGGCTCTGTTCTACCAAGGCAAGTCCCACTTCGAGCTGACTGCCTACGAGGATGCGGTCAAGGCTTTTGAAGCGGCTCGCTCGAGCGGTTACGACGCCGATCAGTGCAATCTGGCGATTGCCCAGTCGAAGCGGTATGCCGGGTCGGTCGAAGAGGCGATGTCGATCCTGGACAACATGTTCGGGCCGATCGAGCAGACGGCCGAGTATCTCTACCAGCGTGGAGCCACGGTCGCCGCTCTCGGTGGGAACCTGCCCGAAACGGTCGCTCTGTACGAGCGGGCGATGCAGGCCGATCCGAATCACGCCGGTGCCCTGTTCGGGTTGGCTCTGGAGAATGATCGCCACGGCAACGACCGCGAAGCGCTGGCGCTCTATGAGCGTGCGGCGGCCGCGTTCCCGACGGGCGTCGGAGCGCTGATCAACCTCGGGCTGGCCTATGAGGACAACAACCAGTTCGAACGGGCTCAGCGGTGTTATCGCCGGATCCTGGACAGCTATCCGGATCATCCCCAGGCCCGGTTGTATCTGAAGGACGCCTCGGGGCTGGGCAACATCCTCTACGACGAAGAGACCCAGCGTCGCAACGACCGCTTGGCGCAGGTGCTGAACATCCCGGTCTCGAACTTCGAGCTGTCGGTCCGCAGCCGAAACTGCCTGCAAAAGATGGGCATCACGACGCTCGGCGACCTGACGCAGACGACCGAAGCGGAATTGCTCGGCAGCAAGAACTTTGGCGAGACCAGCCTGTACGAGATCCGCGAGATCCTCGCCTCCCGCGATCTGACGCTCGGCCAGTTTGCTCACGAGAAGAAGCCGGCCGACCTGCCGATCGACACCTCGCACATGTCGCCTGACGAGCAGGCGCTGCTCGATCGCCCGATCGCCGACTTGAACCTCTCGGTGCGGGCTCGCAAGTGCATGGTCCGGTTGGGAATGAATACGATCGGCGAGCTCGTTCGCAAGACGGGCGACGATCTGCTCGAGTCGAAGAACTTTGGCGTGACCAGTCTCAACGAGGTCCGCGAGAAGCTGGCCGACCTGGGGCTCAAACTCCGCGGGGACTGAGTTGCCCAGTTCGCTCTTTCCGTTCTCGCTGCTCGGCAGCGATTCGGCCTCTGCCGCCCGGCTGGGCATCTTCCGCACTCCACGGGGTGAGATCGAGACGCCCAGCTTTATGCCGGTCGGGACCGCCGCGACGGTCAAGGGGTTGACGGTCGACCAGGTCCGGCAGACCGGCGCTCAGATGATCCTGGGCAACACCTACCACTTGGCTCTGCGTCCCGGGCACGAGTTGATCCGCCAGCTCGGCGGACTGCACGCCTTCATGGGCTGGGACGGCCCGATTCTGACCGACAGCGGCGGGTTTCAGATCTTCAGTTTGGCCGCGCTGGCCGAGATCCGCGAAGAGGCCGCGACATTCCGCAGCCATATCGACGGTTCGGTCGTGCGACTTTCGCCCGAGCGGTCGATCGAGATTCAAGAGGCGCTCGGCAGCGACGTGGCGATGGTGCTCGACCATGTCGTGGCCTTGCCCGGGGAGCGGGAGGTGGTGCTCGAGGCCATGGACCGCTCGATTCGCTGGGCGGCACGCTGTTTGAACGCCGCCACGCGGGAGGATCAGGCGCGGTTCGCGATCGTTCAAGGAGGGCTCGACGCGGGGCTGCGGCGGTACTGCGCTGCGGAAATGTCGAAAATGGACTTCGAGGGATTCGCCGTCGGCGGGCTGAGCGTCGGCGAGCCGCCGGCGGAGATGTACCGCGTGCTCGATGCCACCTGCCCCTTGCTGCCGGCCGAGCGGCCGCGGTACCTGATGGGCGTCGGGCGGCCGATCGATTTGCTCGAAGGGGTGGCCCGCGGAATCGATCTGTTCGACTGCGTGATGCCGACCCGCAACGGTCGCAACGCCTTGGCGTTCACCGACGAAGGCCCGTTGCGGATGCGAAATGCCAGCCATCGCGACGATGCCCGGCCTCTGGAGTCCGATTGCCCGTGCTTGGCCTGCCGCCACAGCCGAGCCTACATCCGGCACCTCTTCGCCGCCGGCGAAATGCTCGGCCCGATCCTGCTCTCGCACCACAACCTGACGTATTATCAGCGGTTGCTCGCCCGCGCCCGCACGGCGATCCGCGAGGGGCGATTCTCCGAGATGCTCGCCCAACATCGGCGGCTGTGGGCGGTCGCTGCCTAGCCTCGGGTGCCCAAAGGGTATAATCGCAAAGGCCAGGCGAGTTGCGGATTTTGAGGGGCGGATCGCGCTGCAATCGAGATCCCTCGGCGACTCGCTCGGGAGGGGTCTCATTTCTCCATGATGGTTTGCGGTTGCCCGATGCCTACGTTAGCCCTGCGAAAAGAGATGCGGCGAAGCGTCATCGACCGCACGGGACCGGCTCGGCGCGTGACCGGCGCCTTGCGGTTGCTTACAGGCTTCGCCCTGCTTGCCGCCTCGGTTCTGCTTGGGAGTGGCACCGCGTGGGGGCAGGACGAAAAAGCAGAGCCTGCCCAGGGGGCGGCCCCAGCCGGTGCCCCCGAGCCAGCTGCGGCCGAAGAAGCTGTGGCCGAAGGGGTCGCTGAAGAACGCGTGGGATACCGGGTTCAGGTTCCGCTACCGCTCCGCGGCGAGGCGGCTGCGGCGGTCCGTTCGGAATTGCAGAATCTCGCCCAAACGCTCGAGGCTCGCGGGGGCGGTGGGCGGCGGCCGACGGTGGTGTTGGAATTTGCCTCCGGCGGTGAAGCGAGCCGGGGGAGCACGTTCGAAGGGGCGTTGCTGGTGGCCCGATGGCTGGGGAGCCGCGAAGCCCGCTCGCTGCGGACCGTGGCCTACGTCGCCGGGCCGCTCGAAGGGCATGCGGTCCTGCCGGTGCTCGCCTGCGATGAGTTCGTGGTCGCTCCCACGGCGAGCCTCGGCAATGCTTCGGCCGACGAGGTCGAAGTCGACCCGGCGGTCGCGCTGGTCTATACGTCGATCGCCGCCCGGCGGGGAGCGGTGCCCGAGGCGGCGGTTCAGGCACTGGTCGACCCGCGCGTCGAACTGGTGCTGGCGACGCCCATCGAGGGACCCGAGCGATTCGTGACCGGTGCCGAGCTGGCTGAGCTCCGCGATGCGGGGCAAGCGTGGAAAGAGGAACAGCTCTCGGCGGCCGGACGCCCGGCCCTGTTCTCCGCCGCTCAGCTGCGAAACTACCGCTGGGCCAGCCAGATTGTGGAAAGCCCCGACCAGTTGGCCACGGCGCTCGGGCTGAGCCGTTTGGACGAGCCGACGTCGGCAGCCGTGGCAGGACCGAAAGGGGCTGTGCGGATCGCGCTCAACGGTCCGATCAACAGCAGCCGCGTGCGTCGCTACGAGTCGAACATCGCCGCGGCGCTTAGCGGTGAGAAGGCCGATTCGCTGTTCGTGATGATCGACAGTCCCGGCGGCGATTTGGGCAGCAGTCTGTGGTTTGCGATGACGTTGTCGGCGTTCAACGAAAATCCGGGAGTCGCCGTCGGCTATGTCGAGAACGAAGCCCGCGGCGACGCGGCGCTGGTGGCGATCGGCTGCAAGCCGCTGTACCTGAATCCCCAGGCCCGGATCGGCGGGAGTGGAGCCGAGGCGATCACGCGCCGCGATGTGCTCGACCTCCGCGAAGCGATCGAGGAACTGGCCCTGCAGACCGGCCGCCCGGCGGCGCTGCTGGTGGGGCTGCTCGATCCGACCGCTGAGATTTACCGCTACACCGATCGCCGCACCGGCCGCATCGCCTACTTCGAGGGGGGACGCCTCGGCACCGACGACGCCGAGCAGTGGCAGCGGGGAGAGCGGATCGAGATGTCCAACGGGTTGACCGCCAGCGAAGCGATCCGGTTGGGGTTGGCCGAAGGGGAAGCGGATTCGCCCACTCTGGCCGCCAGCCGCGGTGGGTTTGAGGAGTTGCCTCCGCCGCTAGCCGACCGGCCGATCGTGCACGCGGTGGAATGGCTCGCTGGGATTCCCGGGTTGCCGATGTTGCTGCTGTTTCTTGGCTGCATGGCGTTTGCGATGGAGCTGAGTGCCCCTGGGCTGGGGATTCCCGGCTTCATCTCGATGCTCTGCTTCACCATGTTTTTCTGGATCAGCTTCCTCTCGGGGACGGCCGAGTGGTTGGAGGTCTCGCTGTTTGTTGGCGGGGTGATCTGCATCCTGATCGAGGTGTTGGTGATTCCCGGGGTGGGAGTGTTTGGGATCGGCGGGTTGCTGATGGTCGTCGCCTCGATCGTGCTGGCCAGCCAGACGTTTGTGATTCCGCGGAACGCGTACCAGTACGAGCAGACGACCCTGGGGCTGCTGACCGTGTTGGTTGCCTTCGGGGGAATCATGGGAGGCCTGGTCGCCCTGCGGTTTCTGCTTCCCGGCGTCCCGTTGTTTCGGCATCTGATCATGCCGGGGCCGAATTCGGACGAGATGATCGAGCAGGAACAGCGGGAACACTTGGTGCATTACGAATGGCTGCTGGGACTCGAAGGGGTCGCCGTGACGCCGCTGCGACCGGCTGGCAAAGCCCGTTTTCAGGATCAGGTCGTCGCCGTGGTGAGTGAAGGTTCGCCGCTTAGCCCCGGCGATCCGCTACGGGTCATCGAGGTCCATGGCAACCGCGTCGTCGTCGAACCCGCTTGAGCATTGCCGTCATGTCGGACGCATTGGTGTGGTCCATCGGGCTGTTGATCTTCGCGCTCTTTTGCGTGGTCGCGGAGTTTCTCGTACCGAGTGCTGGATTGATCGGCATCGCCGCGGCGCTCTCGTTCATTGCGGCGATCTTGGTCGCGTTCGGTGAGAGCCAATCGCTGGGGATGACGTTTCTGGCGATCGCGATGATTTCGCTGCCGGTGTTGCTGACAGCCATGGTGCGGATCTGGCCGCAGACGCCGGTGGGGCGACGGATGCTGAACCTCCCGGGGGGCGGGTCCGAGGAGCGGGCGGTGGTGGAGGATCCGAGGATGGTCGAGCTGCGGTCGTTGGTCGGCCGCGTCGGCGTGGCCCGGACTGACCTGTTACCGAGCGGGCTCATTGAGATCGAGGGCCGGCGGTACGACGCAGTCGCTCCCGGAGCGGCGATCGATCGTGGTGCCGCGGTCGAAGTCTTCAATGTCGAGACGGGAAAAATCCGTGTGCGGCGGACCGACCGGCAGCCTTCGCCGCCGCCCGACGCGCGGCCTCAAGCGATCACCGACACGCCGCTGGACGAACTGGATCTGGAGGATCTCGGCGATCCGCTGAGCTGATTGAGCCTTCGATTTCCTCTCCGCTCGGGCCCCCCAGCCGGCTCGGCTCTCGCTAGAATGGCGACACGAGCAACTAGGCTCGGCACGCATCAGGGAGCACTGCTCCAGGTTCATCATCGCAGAGGTCGCTCAAGTGCCAGGTGCTGATTCCACAACCGCTCTGTTGTTGATCGCCGCCGTCGTCGTGGTTGGCTTCGTGATGGTCATCGGTCTGGTCCTCATGAACTACTTCGGTCTGTGGATCCAGTCGCTGCTGACCGGAGCCGACATCTCGATCTTCGACTTGTTCGGAATGACGTTCCGGAAAGTCAACGCGCGGGCGATCGTGCGGAGCCGAATCATGGCGGCCCAGGCCGGTTTGGAAGATCCGGAGCTGACGAGCAAAGCCCTTGAGGCGCACTATCTTGCTGGCGGAAACGTGGCCCAGGTGATCCGGGCCCTGATCGCGGCCAAGAAAGCGAAAACGATCAGCCTCACTTTCCGCGAGGCGGCGGCGATCGACTTGGCGGGGCGCGATGTGCTCGAATCGGTTCAGACGAGCGTTTATCCGAAAGTCATCGATTGCCCCCCGCGGGGAGCCGCCAAGCCGTCGCTCGATGCGGTCGCCAAGGACGGCATCCAGCTGATGGTCAAAGCTCGCGTCACGGTCCGCGCCAACCTCCAGCAGCTGATCGGGGGAGCGACCGAAGAGACAATCATCGCTCGCGTCGGGGAAGGAATCGTCAGTGCCATCGGGAGTGCCGACTCGCACAAACGGGTGCTGGAGAATCCCGATCTGATCTCCAAAGCCGTGCTGGCCAAGCGGCTCGACTCGCAGACCGCTTTTGAAATCGTCTCGATCGACATCGCTGATATCGACGTTGGGGCCAACGTTGGGGCTCGGCTGCAAGCCGACCAAGCCGAAGCCGATACCCGCGTCGCTCGCGCCGCGGCCGAACAGAAACGCGCCGCTGCGGTGGCGACCGAACAAGAAATGCAGGCCAAGATCGAGCAGAGTCGCGCCAGCCTCGTCCAGGCTCAGGCGGCGGTCCCCGAAGCGATGGCCGAAGCGTTCCGCAGCGGGCTGCTGACGATTCTCGATTACTACAAACTGCAAAACGTCAGCGCCGATACCGAAATGCGGCGGACCATCGCTGGTACGGCCGGATCGAGCAGCAGCAGTAATCCGGCCCCTGTCCAGTAAGGCAAGCCCGCATCGAATAGGCCCGCCGGTACTCCCGCCGGTACTCCCGCCGGTTCTTCTGGCGGGGCACGGCAGACTCGTGAAGGACTGAGAATATGTCAGGTGAGCTGGAGGATTTTCTCCGCCGCGCCGCCCAGCGGCGGGCCGAGAACGCGGCCGCCCGCAAAGACCGCCCCCAACCGCCCCGCCGTCCCGAGTACACCCAGCGGGATCGCGAGCGGGTGATGACCAGCAGCGACCCGGACGAGGAGATCGTGGTCGCCGATCTCGTTCCAGCCCAACCGGTCGAGGAGCGGCGGCTGCAGCGAACTTCGGTCGGTCAGGAGTCGGCCGAAGCAATCCGGCGCAAACTCAAGGCGAAGCTGGAGCAGGCGTCGGCGAAGCAAAGCCGTCAGGGACACGCCGGTGGGAGCGAGAACCGCGCGACCGGCGGCGACCAGGGCAACTCGGGCCAAAGCACCACTGGGCAGGGTGTGGGGATGCTGGGGCAGATGGCCCGCAAGAGCGACGCGGTCACGGGGACTTCGGGCGGTTCCCCAGCGCTCCAGGCCGTGCTGCGGCTGATTCATGACCCCCACGGCGTCGACCAAGCGATCCTCGCCCGAGAAATCCTCGATCGGCCCACCCACCGCTGGGAATAGAAGAAAGCGAACCGTGTCGGAATTAGCAATTGCACCGGGACAAACACGCCTCGGTTGGATCGGTACCGGCGTGATGGGCGCCAGCATGTGCGGCCATCTGCTCGACGCCGGCTACCAGACGACTTGCTTCAATCGCTCTCCGGAAAAGGCGGAGCCGCTGGTCGCCCGCGGAGCGAGTTTGGCGGGCAGCGTTGCCGAACTCGTGGCTCAGAGCGACGTCGTGTTCACGATGCTCGGCTACCCCCAGGATGTCCGCCAAGTCGTCCTTGGGAGCGACGGCATTTTGGCAGCTGCCCGCAGCGGCATGGTTTTGGTCGACATGACCACCAGTCAGCCGTCGTTGGCGATGGAGATTGCCGAAGCGGCCGAGCGGCAAGGAGTCGCCGCGGTTGATGCTCCGGTCAGTGGCGGCGACGTGGGGGCTCGCGAAGCCCGCTTGTCGATCATGATCGGCGGTCGCGAAGAAGTCGTCCGCACGCTCACCCCGCTGCTCGAACTCCTGGGCACCACGATCGTTCGCCAAGGAGGGCCGGGAGCAGGCCAGCACACCAAGATGGTCAACCAGACGCTGATCGCGACCAACATGATCGGTGTCTGCGAAGCGCTGCTGTATGCCCAGGCAGCCGAACTTGATTTGGAAACGGTCCTGCGGTCCGTCGCTTCCGGAGCCGCCGGCAGTTGGTCGCTGTCGAATCTCGCCCCCCGCATGATGGGCGGTGATTTTGCTCCGGGATTTTTTGTCGAGCACTTCATCAAGGATATGGGGATCGCACTCGACGAAGCCAACCGAATGGGGCTCGCCCTCCCTGGGCTCGCCCTGGCGCGGCAGCTCTACGAAGCCGTTCGAGCTCAGGGGCACGCTCGAGACGGCACGCAGGCGTTGATTTTGGCCTTAGCGACTCTCAACGCCCGCACCTGGCCGACCGGTGCGTCAGGCTAGGCGCTGTCAGCACCTAAACGACACCCTCCCCCCGGGCATTGATCTCTACACAAGTCGTACGACCTACCATCACCCTCCCCCCGGGAGGGTCGAGCGTCAGCGAGGGGAGGGAGAGCAACCCCTAACGATAGCCCCAAGTGAAACTTACCGTTGCGGAAACCCTCCCCGCTCGTTCCTCGCGACCCTCCCGGGGGGAGGGTGTTGGCTGTGCTTTTTCTAGCCCTTGGACTTGTGTAGAGACCCATGCCCGGGGGGAGGGTAATGCTAAGGAACGGTCCTCGTGCGAGACGCATCCACTTAGCTCAGGCGGAAAAGCCTGACCTGCGGGGAGCGCCTGAGTTGCCCGCGGGAATTTGGCGTGGTGAGTCGGCCGGAGGACCGGTATATTCCATAGGAATTGCCCCGCCTCGCCGTTTGAAACTGCATTTGTCACAAGGACCGTGCGGATAATATGTCCACCGATACTCCCCAATCCCCCGACACGCAGAAGCTGACTGCCTTCGAGAAGCTGAAGGAGGACAGTCGCTACCTGCGCGGCACGATCGCCGAGGAATTGAAGGAGCCGACGGACCATTTTGACAAAGACAACATCCAGCTGCTGAAATTCCACGGGATGTATCAGCAGGATGACCGCGACCTTCGCGGGGCAGCCCGCAAGGAAGGGGGCGGCAAGGCGTTCGGGATGATGTTGCGGTCGCGGATTCCGGGAGGCCGGATGACCAGCGAGCAGTTCCTCGCGGAACTCGACCTGTGCGACGAGTTCGGCAACGCCACGATGAAGATCACCACGCGGCAATCGATTCAGCTGCACGGGATCGCCAAGGGCAACCTGAAGCAAACGATCAAGCGGATCAACGACGTCCAGCTCTCGACGCTGGCCGCCTGCGGCGACGTCAACCGCAACGTCATGTGCTGCCCGGCCAAGCGGGCCGATGGACTGCACCAGGAGATTCAGGATCTTTCGCAGGATCTGGCGATGAGCCTGGCGCCGCAGACGACCGGCTACTACGAGCTGTGGATGACCGATCCCGAGACCGACGAGAAGACGCTGGTCGGCGGGCAACCGGAAGGAAGCGTCGTCGAGCCGCTGTACGGACCGCGTTATCTGCCCCGTAAGTTCAAGTGCGCGGTGACGCTGGCCGACGACAACTGCGTCGACATTTACGCCAACGACTTGGGATTTTTGGCAGTCGTACGCGACGGAAAGATCATCGGCTACAACGTGCTCGTCGGCGGCAGCATGGGAGTCACGCCGAGCGCCGCAAAGACTTTCCCGGCGCTGGCCAAGCGGATGGCGTTCGTGACTCCCGATCAAGTCATCGACGTGGCCAAAGCGGTGATCATGGTCCAGCGCGACTATGGCAACCGCGAAGACCGCAAACGGGCCCGCATGAAGTACTTGATCCACGACTGGGGGATCGAGCGGTTTCGGGCGATGGTCGAAGAATACTTCGGTTCGCCGCTTCAGGACTGCACGCCCGATGACGTCAGCGGCTTTGACGACCACATGGGCTGGCAGGAGCAAGGTGATGGGCTGTGGTCGTATGGCCTGAACATCGAGAACGGCCGCTTGTACGACAACGAGCATCGGCAGCTGAAAGAGGCGATGCGGGAGATATGCGGCAAGCTCAACCCGAACGTTCGCTTGACCGCCCACCAAAGCGTGATCTTCTGCGATTTGCAGGAGTCGGATCGCGCGGTGTTGGAGGAGATTTGCCGGCGCCATCGCGTGCCGTTGACCGAGGAGACCAGCACCGTCCGCCGCTGGTCGATGGCTTGCGTCGCGCTGCCCACTTGCGGGTTGGCGATCACCGAGAGCGAGCGGATTTTGCCGAGCATCATCGATTCGATTGAACAGCCGCTGGCGAAGCTCGGCCTGGATCGCGACGCCTTCACGATCCGCATGACCGGCTGCCCCAACGGTTGCGCCCGCCCCTACAACTCCGACATCGCCTTGGTCGGTAAAGCCAAAGGCAAGTACACCCTGTTCGCAGGCGGCGCACTGCTCGGCACTCGGCTGGCCTACATCTACAAAGACATGGTCCCCGAGGAGAGCGTGACCGAGGAGCTGATCGGGATCTTCGCGGCCTACAAAGCCAACCGCGAGCAAGGCGAGTCGCTGGGCGATTTCTGCCATCGCGTCGGCCGCGACGCCCTCGAAACGCTTGCCGCCGAAGCACCGAAACCGTGAAGGTAGTTGGTTAGCTGTTAGCGAGTTAGCTGTTAGCGAAGAAGCTAACCAGCCAGCTAATTGCTAACCAGCTAATTGCTAACCAGCTAATCCCACCGGGTGGCAGACGGCAAGCGCCAGCGGTTATCCTTGCGGCCATGAAACTTGCCAAATTCCGACTTCCCGACGGGAGCACGGCCGTCGGACGTGTCGCCGACGCTACGGTCCTCCCGCTCGTGCTCAGCGGATCGCCCTACGCTTCGCTCACCGAGCTGCTCGACGCTGAAGACGTGCCGCAGGCGGTCCGCGATCTGGAGACCCGAGAGCCGCTGCCGCTCGAGAGCGTCACGCTGCTCCCGCCGATCGATCGGCAAGAGGTCTGGGCGGCGGGGGTCACCTACAAACGCAGCCAGACGGCCCGGATGGAAGAGTCCGAAGCGGCCGCTTCCTGCTACGACCGGGTTTACAACGCCGACCGTCCGGAGCTGTTCTTCAAGGCCACGCCGCATCGCGTGCGTGGACCCGGCCAGCCGCTGCGGATTCGCCGCGATGCGACGTGGAACGTTCCCGAGCCCGAATTGGCGCTGGTGCTCGATCGGCGGCTGCGGATCGTCGGGCTGACCGTTGGCAACGATATGAGCTCGCGCGACATCGAGGGCGAGAATCCGCTCTACCTGCCGCAGGCCAAGTGCTACGACGCCTCCGCCGGACTCGGCCCCTGGATCCTGCTGCTCGAAGGACCTCCCGACCGCGCTTCGCTCCGCATCCGCTTAGTCATCCACCGTCAAGGCCAAGAGGTCTTCGCGGCGGAAACCTCGGCGGCAGAGATGGCGCGGAGTTTGGAGGATTTGGTCGGCTGGCTCGGCCGCGACAACGTCTTTCCCGACGGAGCAATTCTGATGACCGGAACGGGGGTCGTGCCCGATGCCGACTTCACCCTCGCCGCCGGCGACCTCGTCGAGATCACCATCGACGGAATCGGCACCCTTGCGAATCCCATCATCCAGGGATAGCAGCGGCTAGCCCTCACCCGTACTCAGCGCAGCGGTACCCCCACTCGTACTCAGCGCAGCGGTACTCGTACTCGTACTCAGCGCAGCGGTACTCGTACTCAGCGCAGCGGTACTCGTACTCGACCCGTCAGCGCTGAGAGCGAGTACGAGTACGAGTACGAATCTAAAACCTGAAGCCTGAAACCTGAAACCTTAAACCTGAAACCTCAAAAAATGTCCACCACTGAACCTGTCCTGATCGCTGGCCGTTGGCGCGACGCGGACGCCACCAGCACTTTCCAGGCGACCGATCCGAACCGCAGCGAACCGATCGAGAATCGCTTTCCGGTCAGTTCGTGGGCCGATTGCGACGAGGCACTTTCGGCGGCAGTGGTCGCATTCGAAGAAATGCGGACGCTTCCGCGAGAGACGATTGCGGCTTTCCTGGAGCGCTATGCCGATCGGCTCGATGCAGCCAAAGAGCGGTTGGTCGAACGAGCGTACGCGGAGACGGGGCTGGCCAAATCGCCTCGCCTGTCCGACGTCGAGCTGCCGCGGACCAGCGGCCAATTGCGGAAGGCGGCTGCGGCGGCGCGGAGCGGCGACTGGGCGATGCCGACGATCGATACCCGAGGCGGCTTGCGGTCGTGCTTTCGGTCTCTGGGGCCGGTCTGCGTGCTCGGACCCAACAACTTCCCCTTTGCCTTCAACAGCGTTTCGGGCGGGGACTTTGCTGCCGCAATCGCCGCTGGCAATCCGGTGATCGCCAAAGCCAACAGCTCCCACCCTGGGACTTCGCAGTTGTTGGCTGAAGAAGCAGCTGAGGCGGCGCGGGAGACAGGGATGCCGGAAGCCGCCGTGCAGCTGATCTATCGGACCAGCCACGAGGACGGTGAGCGGCTGGTCGCGGATCCACGGATCGGAGCGACCGGGTACACCGGCAGCCGCACCGCGGGACTGAAACTCAAAGCGGCTGCCGATCGCGCCGGCAAACCGATCTATCTGGAGCTTTCGAGCGTCAATCCGGTCGTCGTCACCCCTGGGGCGCTCCGCGAGCGGGGGGAAAAAATCGCCGACGAGTACGTGACCAGCGCATTGATGGGGAGTGGCCAATTTTGCACCAATCCCGGGATCTTGGTGCTGCCGGCAAGCGACGACGCCGAGCGATTCATCGCGACCCTGGCCGAACGCTACGGAGCGACCGCCCCGGGAACCCTGCTCTCGCCCGGTGTTGCCAAATCGCTGAGCGAAGCGATCGAGGTGTTGCAAGCGGCGGGTGCGGAAGTGTTGACCGGTGGCGGTCCGGCTGAGACCGGTCGGTGCGCCGTTCCCAATACTCTGCTACGGACGACGGCAAAAAAATTCCTCGGCGATCCCGAACGGTTTCAAACCGAGGCTTTCGGGAACGCCTCGCTCATCGTCGTCGCCACCGACACCGTGCAGATGGTCGAGGTGATTAAAGCTCTCGAAGGCAACCTGACTGGCTGCATCTACGCTGCGGCCGAGGGGGAAGAGCAGGACTACGCGAAACTGGCGTACGCGCTCGAGCCCAAGGTCGGCCGGTTGCTGAACGACAAGATGCCCACGGGCGTCGCGGTCTCGCCAGCGATGAATCATGGCGGCCCCTACCCTTCGACTGGACACCCCGGATTCACGGCCGTCGGGATCCCTGCTTCCTTGGTCCGCTTTGGCAAGCTGACTTGCTTTGATCAGGTTCCCAATCAGCGGTTGCCCGAGCTGCTCCGCGATGCGAACCCCACCGGCAGCACCTGGCGGTACATCGACGGCGAATGGACCCAGAAAAGTTTGTAGAGTCTGCGCGAAAATCGTTAAGCCACCCCCGAGGGGTGAAGGGAGGCTGATCGGATCTAGCACGGACGATCCATCAGCCGCCACGCGCTAGCGTCCGGTTCTCACGGCGTTTTCGGAAACCGGGGGCTAGCGCCCGGCGGCTGATTCGACGCGCCGAACCGAACACATGAGAAATTCGGGCTCTAGCCGTTAGACCCGATGCCGGTGAAGAAGTCGTCGTACGACTCGAGCGTCTCCCGCGATGCGTCTTTGCCCCTCTCGGACTCGTCGAGTGGTACCGACTCGTCGAGTGGTAGGGGGCCGCAGTAATTCGTCTCCCGCCCGGTGGCCGTGGCGGCGACGAGGGCTTTGCTCTTCGTCGAGCTGTCGACGATTTCCTCACCCACCGCCCACTCCAGCGATCGGCTTTCGCCTTCTCCACTCAGTCCGCTCTCAGGCGAGCTGCTTCCTCCGGCGATTGCACCGCCGGTCTGACCGCTCGGAGGAGCTTCGGCTTGGCCGGTGCCTTGGCGGTTGATTTTGTTGATGATGATCAATGCATCGAGCGGAGTGATCACCCCGTCGCCGTTGACGTCGTAAAAGTAGGTGTCGTCGCCGCCGGTCAACGAGAGGTCGCCGACCAGCACCGGACCGCCTTGATTGAGGATATTGATCACGATCAAGGCATCGAGCGGATCGGTGCGTCCGTCGCCGTTGACGTCGGTCGGTCCGGTCGGGTTGTGCAGCGGCAACTCGTTGGAGGTGACGGTCAGGACGAATTCTTTGGAGAAGCTGCCACTGATTTCGCTGGCGGTGATGGTGACCAGGATCTCCTCCTGGTCAGCGCGACGCACAAACACACCGTCGCGGAGTTTGAGAGTGCCGTCGATGATTTCGAAGCGGCTATCGTCGACGCTCAGGGTGTGGTCGTCCGAATCGGGATCGATCACTCGCACCGTGCTGACGAAACAACCGGGCGTCTTCTCAGGAACTTCTTGACGGTCGAGCCGGATGTCGATGATCGCTTCGTTCACGTCGGTGACGGTGATCACCAACGTCCGCGTCGCGAGCGTCTCGTGCGTGTCGACGGTCGCGAGCACGATCTCGACTTCCACGACCGGCTCGAGCTCGTGATCGAAAGCGACGTCGGGCGCGAGCCGCAATTCGATCCCGTCGAGGACAAACCGCTCGTCCTCGACCCGCAGCTCGACCTCCTTATTCGCATCGACTCCGGTGACCTGCAGGTGGGCGATCAAGGCCCCGAAATCGTTCTCCGCAACCGACGCATCGCCCGGATCGATGTTGCCCTGCTGGATAAATCCGGCCCGGCTCGCTGCAAGCCCGCTCGCGTAATCTTCGCCTTGGTAGGCGTCGAAGAGCGAATCAACGGTGCGGGAATCGATGCGCGAATCGCCCCCCACCGCCGAGCGGCGTAGATCGAGGCGATCGACCCGCATTCGCGTGACTCCCGCCGAACTGCTGAGCAGCAAGCGGTTGCCCCCGTCGGCCAGGGCCAGCCCGCCGACGATTTCGGCCGCCGCCAGCCCGAGCGGGAGCGTGTGTCGGATCCGTCCTTCGCGGATGTCGAAAACTTGCAGCGACTGATCCTCGCGGACGCCGAACAGCCATTCGCCGCGGGCGTCGAGCGCGACCGGGCCGGTCCACTCGGGCAAGCGATGGAGAGCCGCAAAGCGATTCGCCCCGTCGAGAACTTGGATCCCGCCGTCGATGTGCCGGGCGATAACCAAACTCGAGGCGTCATCGAACAGCAAAACCTCGCCAACCTCGGCCAGCGTCTGCTCGGATCCGGCGACCGGTGCGTTGCTGCGGGTGCTCCACAGCGACACGTGGCGACCGGGCGCCGCCGGTTCCGAAACCACCGCCAACGGGCCGCTCGAGGAAGCCACCACGCGCGTTTCCGCGGCCAGCTCGCTGGTCGCCTCACCGACCCGCAGCTCGCCCGAAACGGAATCGACCTGCACGCTCCACGGCGCGACCTGAAGCTCGGCGGCCCCTTCCGTTTCGGTCGAAGAACGCACCGCCGGAATCAGCACTCCCCGATCACCATAAGCCACTGCCGCGGCGAACACATTGCCGCTCCACTCGGCCTCGGCAACCGGCTCCCAGTCGCCGCTGGCGAACGAAACCACGACCGCCGCCGGCACACCACCGGCGGCCTCCGCTGCAGACCCGGTCGTATCCAGCGTGGCCAGAATCCGTCCGTCGCTGAGGAGCTGAGCCGAGAGGATCGGAGCCGGCAGCTCGAGCGTTTCGACTCCGCCGGTCTCGAGGTGGATCTGGTTCAAAAAGGAGCCGCGAACGGCGTAGGCTTCGCTTCCGGCTCCGGAGACGAGCTCCCCACCGGCAAAGCCATTTCCGGCAAAAGCTCCGCCCAACAGCTGTTCGGCGACCGTCAGCCCCTCGACGAACCCGGCCGGCAGCTGACCGGCGGTCGCCCCGCTCGGTGAGCTCGAGAAATCGAGATAGACGACTCGCAGCTCCGAGCCCGTCGTCGGATCGGTCGGCTGCGGCGATGGTCCCACCTCGCCAAATACTTGACCGGCTAGGCTCGCCAGCACTCGCCGTTGATCGAGCAACTCGAACTTGAGGGACCGTTGCTGCGAGCGCGCGGGGCGCCGCAAACTCGTCGGACGCTGTCGCGAATGGTGGGAGGAACCCAGATTAGCCATAGTCAGCAGAATTAGGCGTGCTCGAACGAGATGATTCACATCACTCTACCGCACCGCTTCGGGGGTTGGAAGGATTTAACGCCAGCGAAGTGCCCTAGGTTCCGCGAAATCCTCGACACCCGACCGGCGGGGCCGCATAATAAGAAGCCTCCCTCAGCCCCCTCGTTCTAGCCGGCCCCCGATTGGCTGGGCTGAAATCAACTCGTTTCTCTTCCTCCCACGAGCGGCTGGGCTTCCTGCCGGGACTCAGCCGACCGCGAGCCGCTCATGAAGATCGACATTTACAAGAAAAGCATCCTGGTCACTTGGGCGGCTCTATTCCCGCTGGGAGCGGGGATCGGAGGCTGTGGGTCGTCCGAGCCCGTCGCTAGCTCGACCAGCTCCAGCGGCGGAGCGGCTCCCGCGCCTCCTGGGGATCTCGTCCCGCCCGGTGAACCCGCTCCGGCCGGTGAACCCGCTCCGGCCGGTGCGATGCCGCCCCCCGGCGACCCGGCGATGAGCGATTCGGCCATGGGCGATCCGGCGATGGATCCGTCGATGGGTATGGATCCGGCGATGGGGATGGATCCGGCGATGGGTATGGATCCGGCGATGGAGCCGGGGATGGAGATGGGCATGGATGATGCCGCGATGGGTTACGGCGAAATGCCCGGCGGAGCAGGTTATGGAGCGGGTTACGGAGCGGCGGGACGCGGGGCTGCTGACGCGTCGCTCGGTGCCTTGGTCAGCTCGCTCGCCGCCGCGTCGCAGATCGAAGCGACTCGATTCCCCGCCGACTACTGGGGGCAAGCCGAGTTGGCCTTCCGGCAAGGCTACGAACAACTCGCCCTGGAACTGCTCTACGCCCACTTGGCGACCGAGCCGGCCGAGGCCGCGCAGCGATATGAGCAGGTTCGGCTCAGCCGGGCTCTGGGGCGACCGGCCTGGTTCGCCCGCTGGGGACTGTCGATTTCGGTCCGCCGGGCCGACGGTTACGCGGGGGAGATCGAGCCGATCACGAGCAAGATGCGGTCCGGCGGCGGCGGAGCTGGAGGGCCCGGGGGCGCGATGATGGGAATGGAGCCGGAGATGGGCCTGGGAATTCCCGGAGCTCCCGGAACTCCGGGCAGAAACCCGAACGCTGCAGGAGCCTCGCAGGATGTCGTCGGCAGCGTCTCGCTCGAGGCGATCGAAGAGAACCTCGGCCTGTTTGCGACCGTGACCGCGGAGAACTTCGACCGCCGGTTTGCGGCAGGCGACTATTCGCCCGCCTTCGCGACGCTGGTCGCACAACCGGCCCTGGCGGCTCAGCCGGCCGAAGGAGCTCGCGGGGCCGCTGGCGATGCGGCGATGCTCCCCGGCGACCCCGCTATGACCCCAGGCGGTCCGATGACCCCAGGCGGTCCGATGACCCCAGGCGGTCTGGCCGGAGGCATGGCTGAACCGGGGATGGGAATGGCTGACGCCGCAATGGCGGGGATGGCGGAACCGGGAATGGAGATGGGGATGGAGCCGGCGATGGGGATGGAGCCAGGAATGGAAATGGGAATGGGCCCAGGAATGATGGGGATCGGAGGCGGTCGCCAGCGAGGAGCTGCCGAGGCGATGGTCTCGACCGTCCCGGCCTTGCCCAAGCCCCACCCTCGGTGGCGGCCGGGCATCGTCTACCTCGGCGAACTCGGCTATCAGGAAGCGATCGCGGCCGCCGGTGAAGCGGGCGTCGACTTCCTGATCCACTTCGACGTCTCGGTCGAAGAGCGCCGCCGCACCGAGGAAGTGGTCAATGAGACGCGGGCTCGCGTGGTCAACGTACGGAATCCTGACAAACCGGTCGGTCTGTCTCGCAAGCTGTCGAACATGGACGTCAAAAACCGCCTTCGCGTCCGCGAGAACGTTTCGCGAGAGAACGCCGGACGGGAGACTGCCGCGGCACCCCAGGCTGGGGCGGCACAGGAGGATGTCGCTCGCGAAATGGTCGTCGAAGCGCTCGAACCGATGTTCGCGGCGATCGACCGCGATCTGAAGTTGGTGGAGATGCCCGGCTTGAGCGAGGCCCAGGTTCGCGCCCGCGTCGGCTCGTTGATTACCAGCAGCGTCGACAAGCCGCTCGAGGCGCTAGCCGAGTTTCAGCTCTACCGCAGCCGCGGTCAGTTGACCGAGGAGGAGATGACGACCGCCACCGAGTTGCTGATGGGCGACGACGGGCTGCGGCTGTTGCTCGGCAGCGAAGCCGATCGCCGCGAGGTGCTCTCGGAGCTGCGCCCACGGCTAACGGCCTACGGGGAACTCGGGATGCAGCCCCCGACCGCCGCGGACCCGAAAAATTCATCAGCCGCCGGGCGCTAGCCCGGATTATTCATCAGCGGCCGGGCGCTAGCCCCCGGTTCCCGAAAGCGCCATCAGCCGCCGGGCGCTAGCCCCCGGTTCCTTTTACCCTCCCCCCGGGAGGGTCGGGCTCTTAGGCCCGGGGAGGGCCAGCTGAATTCGTCGTCGCTCAAGGCTCGACGTCCCGCGTCTCCCTCCCCGCTCGTCCCTCGCGACCCTCCCGGGGGGAGGGTTCCGTTGCGGTGTTCTGACAGAGTCCTCAGAAGTCGTACCACAGTCCGGCGCCGATCAGTTCCTCGTGATCGTCGTAGAACGAGAACTGGTTGCTCTTGCCGTTGTAGTAGTGCAGCCCGGTGCGGAGCAGACCGGTGTCGTAGCCGCTTCGCCAGGCCCATCCGGCTTGGACCGTGACCGATCCGCCGTAATCGACTTCTTCCTGCAATCGGCCGTTGATCGCGTAGAACGGGGCTCCGCGGAGGCCCGTCGCGCGGCGAGGCGCGCTCTCGATGCCGAAGGTGAACTCCCACGGCTCGCAGACGTCGTAGTAGAAGGCCCAGCCCGCTTCTCCATAGATCCGCGTCTGCTCGGTCAGCCAATACGCTCCGCCGATGAACAGCACGTCGCGGCTGTAGTTCAACCGGTCGAAGGTGGGGAGGCGAATCAAAAATTCATCGCCCACATGCGAACTCAGGTGGTAGTACCCAAAGCGGGTCTGGAAGCGGCCAAAGGAGACCGCGATCGGGACCCCGGCGCGGAAGTCGACCGCCCGCACATCGTGCTCCCGGTCCATATCCAGCCGCACTTGAGCCGAGCCTTCGATGTCCGCTTGAACGCCTCGCTTGAACGGTCCCGGCGTAGCATCGACGTAGCGGAAGATGCCGAACCGGCCTCCCAGCGTCCCGTCGAGCAGCGTGCCGTCATCGGTCGCTTCGATCCACTGCCCCGCCAGCCGCGACGCTTTGGTGTCGGCCAGGTAGAACGGGTAGAGCGATTCGTCGGGCAAGAACTCCCAGTGGTATCCGTTGCATTCCCCGCACTGGCACGCCGTGCTGGCAAAATCTTCGCTGCTGAAACTCCCTTCCCCGAATTCGCTCGCCATCGTCGATAACCAGCCGGGACGACTCACGATTCGCCCCTCGCTGGGCTCGACAGGAGCGTCACCGTACGCAGCGGTGGCGACTCGCGGAACCGGAGCCGGAGAAGCAGCTTCGTAGTAGGCCGCCATGTCGGGACGATCGTCCGCCTCCGCACCCCGCACCCGGCCGTTGCCAAAAACCACCCACACGGCGGCGGCGACGAGCAGGTAAACCCAGGACAGCTTCGCCACGGCGAGCAACTGCAGGCGACTGTGGTAAACGAGCGTCGCTGGAACCGCGATGACGGTTCCGGCGGAGCGGTGACCACAGTGCGTGAAGGACGGATGGTGTCGGTGCATGGAACTTCTGGTGTCCGCTCAGGAAGGACCCGGACGATAGGATCTGTCTCGATTCATCGGCCCGTGCTCCGCCCAATTCGCGTCGAGCAACGACTCCGCCGACCACTTTTCCCACTCTGACTATTTTTCCTGTCCGTTCGCTGCTGCCCGATCCCTCCGACTCGAACGCTCCGGAGAGGGGGGTAGGCATGCGATTCGGGTGGTTCGCCGGCGCGACCGACACGTTTTCCCCAGCCCCAAAACCTCCCGCTCCACGAGCCTCGGGAACAAAACCTCCAGCCATATCCCTCCCTCGGCCAGTTTGTGGTGCCAAATACCCGGCGGGGCTTTCACTCGCCCTGCCCGGGCCGTACCGTTCCCAAGTGACGCGAGGCACCTCTCGAAACGCCTCCTTGCCACGACCCGCTCCCGAGCCCTTCTCACGCAATACAAGGCCACTGATGGAAAGCGACCTCGAATACGAAGTGCCGTTTGAAACCAGCGACGACTCGACCCCCGAGGCCGTCACCCCCGCGGCCGTCACCCCCGAGGCCGTTTCGGAGGATGTCGTTTCGGAGGACGCCGCTTCCCTGCCTGCCGGTTCACAGCACGAGGTTTTGCAGGACGAGGTTTTGCAGGACGAGGTTTTGCAGGACGGTGCTTCACTGGAAGACGGTTCGCTGGAGGATGCCGCGGAAGCCTCCAGCGAACCGTTCATCGGCCAGTGGAATCGGTTGATCAGCAGCACCAACTGGGAGAAGGGGCGAATTATCAGCGAGTGGCGCGCGCGGCTCGAGGCCGATGGGGCGGCCGCAGCGGAGTATTCCGATGAAGCCTGGGCGCGTCGCGTGGGCGGAGTGACAGCTCCCCACGTCGGCCGCCTCCGCCGCGTCTACCAACGCTTCGCCGACCAGTACGAGACGTACCCCGGGTTGTACTGGAGCCACTTCCTGGCGGCCCTCGACTGGGACGATGCCCCGCTTTGGCTCGAAGGGGCCGTGCGGAGTGGTTGGAGCATCTCGCAGATGCGCCAGCAGCGGTGGGAAGCCAATGGAGCCCGCCCCGAGGACCAACCGCAGGCGGCCGAGATCGTCTCGAGCGACACCGACGAGGACGTGGTCGTGCCGGCTCAGGGAGGCGGCAACGAGGGGCGGAATGAAGGGCGGTTTGAGAACGAACCGGACGGGATTTCCGCCGGACCCGTTCGCGAAGAACCCGACTTTGGCGACGCCGATGACGCCCCGTTCGCAGCCGGGGACGACCCTGCCGCCGCCGCCGAAGGAGAGCAGGACAATCTCGATGGCCCCGGCTCGCCGTCGCTCGTGCAGCCGTTCGCCGGTTTGCCCGACCTTCCGGCCGACATGAGCGAAGCCCTCGAGATGTTCAAGCTGTCGATCATCCGTCACAAAGCGGACGGTTGGCGAGACGTCGCCCCCGAAGCGGTCATCCGGACCCTCGAAGGCCTGACCATCCTCGTCAGCTCCCGCTCGGAGTAATTTTAAGCAGTGCACAGCGGTCGGTGGCTCAGTCGTTTAACGGCAAGCCGAAGGCGACTGCTTATGAAACACAGTCGCCTTCGGCTTGCCGTTAAACGATATTTCCTCGAGCGGTCCCGCTGCGAACGAATTCAATGTGGCGCTGCCCAGCTACTCTGACCTGCCGGCGAGCAGCTTGTACGCGTAGCCGGCGGCAAGGCCTCCAAGGGTGTACCAGCTGATCGCCATCGCCTGGGTTGCCGCGGTGCGGCCGCTCGGGGATTCGCCGAGCCCCATCCGCGGCGGCAAGGCTACGGCGCCGATTCCCGCGGCCAACCCAAGCAGCGTCCCTCGCACCGGTGCCGTCTCCGGTTTGCCCGTGGCGACCAGACTGTAGTACACGCTGTTCGAGACAATGTCGCCAACCAAGGCGGCCTGATGCAGATGCGGCTGCGACGGGGGCTCCAGGTCGAGCGCCCGCATCGTTTTCGCGATCGTGCGTTCCCCGAGCGTATCCATCCGCGGCGCTTCGGCGACGCAGCATCGGGCCAACTGATGCACGGCGGTGAGCGCCAGGGCGCCGGCTAACCCGCTCGCTAGAGCTTCGAAACCGGTATGGGACTGGGAATGGGCCCCTGCCCTTAACGCCATCAATGTCTGTAAGCCTGACATCTCCAAAGCTCCTGAAGTCACTCTGCGGCTGATGTTTCCGTGGCGCTGCGCGTACAGCCCCGGGGGGAGCGCCCTGGTGCAACTGATGCGCCTTGCCTTGGCCAGCCCCGCTGCGCTGGCCGAGCGCTCGCCGTCGCTGACTCCGCACCTGGCCGTCGAGAAAGTACGTTCGCCTTTCCAGGCGGACATTCGAAGTGCCCTCAGTTGGGCTCAAAAAGTCTGAGGTGCGTCGCCCGAGCGACCTATTCGTCTTCGCCAGGGGCCGACATGTGTTTGGCGATGTAAGCCGGCTCGCCCAGCCGCTTGATCAGGTCGAGCTGCAGTTCGAGCCACGACATGTGCCCTTCCTCGTCGACGACGATCCGCTCGAAAAGCATCCGCGAGCCGATGTCACCGGCGTCGGCGGCTTGTCGGGCGGCGGTGGTGTAGAACGCAATGGCTTCTTGCTCGTCGGCCAGGTCCGCTTCGAACATTTCATTCAGCGACTTGGCCGTGCTCGGTGATTTGGCGAATACCACGTCGGGCTCACCCTTGAGAAACAGGATCCGCTCGATGAAGGCATCGGAGTGACCGAGCTCTTCCTGCATTTCCTCCCGCATCTTGTCGGCGAGCCGGTCGATCCCCCAGTCGTCGAGCACGCTGGCGTGCAGTTGATACTGGTGGGCGGCCGTCAATTCCATGGCCAGCGAAGTTTGCAGGTTTCGCAGCGTGTCAGCACGGGTCATCGGTGAATCAACTCAGGAGGGAGGGGAAAAAGTTAGGGGAGGCCAGCAGCGGCCGTTATAGGGGTGCTTCGAAAGCTCGAGCAATCCCTATGCCAATGTCTCGGCCGCCCGAGCAGGCGCTCAGCCGCCCGAGAAGGCGCTCGACCGCCCGAGCAGGCGGCTGCGGGCTGCTTCGCCAGCAGCCCCAGTAACTTGCTGCTGGCAACCTCGTGACCTGCCGCTGGCAACCTCGTGACCTGCCGCTGGCAACCTGGTGACTTGCCGCAGCCACTGCTCCCACGCTTCCGGCACTCGCGAGCGACTCGCCTGGCGCGCAGTCTGCACTCCGCTTCGCCACGAAGCCCTCTGGCTTTCCGAACAAGCTCCACTCAGCAGGCTCGTGGCTTCTCGTGGCTTGTTGACAGAGTGCTCTAAATACCGCTCCCCCCCCTCGACTCTTCAGGAGATCCGCTCCGATGGCAGCTCAACCCCTTCAAGGAAAACGCATCGCCCTGCTGGCAACCGATGGTGTCGAACAGGTCGAATTGACCGAGCCCTGGGAAGCAGTCAAGAAGGCCGGGGCCACCGTGGAACTGATCTCCCTCAAAGCGGGCAAGATCCAAGGCGTGCATCACGACGAAAAAGGGGATCAATTCCCCGTCGACAAAGTGATCGACGACGTATCGGCGGAAGATTACGACGGACTGCTCCTCCCGGGTGGCGTGTTCAACCCCGATGCGCTACGGATGAACGAGGTCGCAGTCGACTTCGTCCGCGACTTTTTCAAACAGTCCAAACCGGTCGCCGCGATTTGCCACGGCCCCTGGATGCTGGTCGAAGCGGGCGTCGTCGAGGGGCGGACGCTCACGTCGTGGCCGAGTGTGAAGACCGACATCCGCAACGCGGGCGGAACTTGGGTCGACCAGGAATGCGTCGTCGATCAAGGACTGGTAACCAGCCGCAAGCCGGACGACCTAAAGGCTTTCTGCGGCAAAGCGGTGGAGGAATTCGCCGAAGGCAAACATGCCAGCCAGACCGCCTAAGCCTTGTCCGCTCGGAGCACCGAGATAAAAGCTTTTTGAGGAATATTGACGCTGCCGAACTGCTTCATCTTCGCCTTGCCTTTCTTCTGCTTTTCGAGCAGCTTTTTCTTCCGCGTCACATCGCCTCCGTACAGTTTCGCGGTGACGTCCTTGCGGTAAGGCTGGATGGTGGCCCGTGCGATAATCGTCCCGCCGATGGCACCTTGAATCGGAATCTTGAACTGGTGCCGCGGAATCGCCTCGGCCAATTGCTCGCAGTAATGCAGCGCCCGAGCCCGCGCCTTATCGCGGTGCACTAAGTAGGAGAGGGCGTCGACCGGTTCTTTGTTGACGAGGATATCGACCTTGACCACATCGGTCGGTCGATATTCGATCGGAACGTAGTCGAAGGAACCATACCCACGCGTGATCATTTTGAGTTTGCCATAAAACTCGAACAGCACTTCGCCGAGCGGCATCTCACTGGTCACTTCGACGCGGCTCGAGGTGAGGTAGTTCATCGTTTGGCTCTCCGAACGATGCTCCCTGCAGAGCTCCATGACTGGCCCGACGTATTCCTCCGGGATCAGGATCGACGCCTTGATATAAGGTTCTGTCGCGGACTCGATGTTCGTGGGATCCGGCCAGTTACTGGGGTTGTCGACTTCGATGGTCGTGCCGTCTTTGAGCGACAGCTTGTACTTCACCGAGGGGGCCGAAATCACCAGTCCAAGATCGAATTCTCGCTCCAGTCGCTCCTGGATCACGTCCAAGTGGAGCAGCCCGAGAAAGCCGCAGCGGAAACCGAAGCCGAGTGCGGCGGAGCTATCCTTCTCGAATGTCAGCGCAGCGTCGTTGATCGACAATTTTTCGAGCGCCTTCGTCAGGTCCTGATACTCATCGGTGCTCATCGGGTAGATCGACGAAAAGACAACCTGCTTCGCTTTTTGGTAGCCGGGAATCGGTTCAGCGGCCTGGTGGTCGAGCAGCGTCAGGGTGTCGCCGATCTCGATGTCCTGGACGCTCTTGACTCCCGCGACGATGTAACCAACTTCGCCAGCACTCAGCTGTGGCTTGGGGTTGAGCTGCAATTGGTTGTAGCCCAGTTCGTCCACTTTGTAGTCGCGTCCGGAATGCATGAAGTGGATCGTGTCGCCCTGCTTGAGCGTTCCCTCCATTACCCGGCACTGCAGAATCACGCCGCGATACCGATCGAAGTGGGCGTCGAAGACGAGCGCCTTGAGTGGGGCTTCGGGATCGCCTTGAGGAGGAGGTAGGTGTTTGACGATGCCCGCCAAAACCGCTTCGATTCCCTCGCCGGTCTTCGCGGAGACGGGGATTGCTGCAAACGGGTCGAGTCCCAGGTCCGCCTCGATCTCCTCGCGCGCCCGGTCCACATCCGCCGCAGGCAGATCGATCTTGTTAATGACCGGAAGGAGCTCCAGGTCATATTCAAGCGCGAGATAGAGATTGGCGATCGTCTGCGCCTCGACTCCCTGAGAAGCGTCGACAAGGATCAGCGCTCCTTCGCAGGCCATCAGCGAGCGTCGCACCTCGTGGGAGAAATCGACGTGGCCGGGCGTATCGATGAGGTTCAGTAAATAATCGTCGCCTTCCGGCGTGCGGTAGTTCAGCGTGATCGTGTTGCTCTTGATCGTGATCCCCCGCTCACGCTCGATATCCATCGAATCGAGCATTTGGTCGTGGAATTCACGCTGTGTCACCGCTCCACAGGCTTGAATCAAGCGATCGGCGAGTGTCGATTTTCCATGGTCGATGTGCGCGATGATGCAGAAGTTGCGAATGCGTTTCATTCTTTCAATCATGTTTATAAGTGGTTCAGTTGCCCTGGCCCTTCAGGTGCTTGTTCAGGAACTCGAGGACAACCGGTCGCAGGTCGCGTTGTTTCGGTTGCAGATGAAACGTGTGGGGAGCATCCGGGATGATGATCAATTGGTGCTCCACGCCCGCTTCCTGAAGGGCTGCGGCGAAATCTTCCGAATCGCTCACGGCCACCGTCGTGTCGGCGGTCCCATGCAGGATCAAGACTGGCGGATCCGCGGGATCAAGATGCGAGAGCGGCGTGATCTGCCGACACAGCTCGGGAGCTTCTTCGCACGACTTCCCGATCAACCGCCGAACCCGGTGATCGACGCGAGCCATTGGACCGTACATGTCGATCACCGCTTGCACGCGGCAGGAGATGTTCGGATACGGCTCCGACGGATCGAGCCCCGACTCCGGCCCCGTCACGCCGACCATCGCTGCTAAATGGCCTCCGGCCGAGCCGCCGATGACGCCGATGTTTTCGGGATCGATCTGAAGGCGATCGGCGTTGGCTCGCAGCCACTGCACGGCGACTTTGCAATCGTGAAGATTCTGCGGCCAGATGGGCGGACCGCTTCTCGGCTGCAGGAGGTAGTTGATGCTGATGCACACGTACCCGTTCTGAGCGAGCGTGGTACCGATATTCTGTTCGCGGCTCGCTCCCTTGTCGCCTCCCGACCAGCCGCCACCGTGGATGATCACGATGCCCGGGTAGCGTGCGGCGGCGTCGCTCGCCGGCGGCAGATAAAGATCGCCCTTCTCCGCCCGCTCAGGACCGAGGTAGGCAACGTCCTTTTCCACCCGCACGTCTCCAGGGGCGGCGGAAGCCTGCGGAGTGACTCCCAGGCAAAGCACGGGGGCCCCCAGGCCGAGCACCAAGGCACCGAGCAGACGAATTGAGCGGCAAGCGAACCTCATGGCAGCATTCTCGGGTTAGGGACTTCGGATGAGCGGGCAAGCAGTTCTTCGACGCCAGTAGAACGCAAACCGCCGCTCGAGCTCAATCGCCTGGCCGGTGGCCGGTGGCCGGTGGCCGGTAGCCGGTAGCCGGTAGCCGGTAGCCGGTAGCCGGTAGCCGGTGGCCGGTGGCTGGTAGCTGGGGGCCGGTGGCCGGTGGCTGGTAGCTGGTGGCCGGTGGCCGGTGGCCGGTGGCCGGTGGCCGGTGGCCGGTGGCCGGTAGCTGGTAGCTGGGGGCTGGTCGTGGCGGGGACCTGATGGCCCTCTCGAGGGGGGGCAGCGGTGCATATTTCGCCACGGCGGACAAACGGCCGTCCTCCACCCAGCCCGCCCTTGCAGAGCACTCGATTCGGGGTTTAATGAAACTCAGTATCAAGAAAGGTCGGAGGCGGAACGGTCGGCGGCGGTCGCTTGCTCCCCTGTCTCGATGCTCTCCTGCCCTGACACCCCACCCCGACGCCCCCCTGAGTCTGGAGGTCCTCTCCCATGATGACTGTCGTGACAGCCACTCCGCCGCACGCAGGGCGGCGGAAGTCACCCGCGGGGTTCACCCTCGTGGAGTTGCTCGTGGTGATCGCCATCATCGGGGTGCTTGTCGGCTTGCTCTTGCCGGCGGTGCAGGCGGCGCGGGAAGCGGCCCGTCGCATTCAGTGCACCAACAACCTCAAGCAGGTGGGGCTGGCGATGCACAACTACCACGACACCTTCCGCTCGCTTCCGCTGCCGGACGTCGGCGTCTCCTACGGCTCGGCTCCCTGGCTCAGCAGTTGGTCGCTGGCGATCCTCCCGCAACTGGAACAATCGGCCGCCTTCGATGCGTTCGAACCGAATGCTCCCAACGGCGTCTCGGATCAAGTCAATCAGGATGTGGTGGGGATGCAGTTGTCGGTGTTTCGCTGTCCGACGACCCCCCGCTCCGGGCTGTTGCAGGGAATTATCGAGGACCAGGTCTCCGCGACCTTCAATCCGAATCTAGTAGCCGGCACGGGCGACTATTTCATTGCTCGCAGCTACCGCGATCCCGCGTTTACTCCTAGCGAGATCGTCGGCGCGTTGTTCAACGGCTCGACCAGCGTGGACTGGAGCCAACCGGGGGTTCGCTTTAGCAGTATCACCGACGGGTTGAGCAACACGATTTTTTGCTTTGAGCGGAGCGGCTTCCCCGACATCCGCAAGCGCGGCAACGTCCAGAAAGATCCCAGCGAGTACGTCTATCCGTTCGTCGTGGACAACCATTTCAATGGCTGGTGGGCCTCGATCCAACACGACCGGATTCGCAGTTGGACCTACGACGGCACGCAGTACTACGGTCCGTGCGTGATCAATTGCACCAACGACTGGGGTGGCGCGTATTCATTCCATCCCGGCGGGATGCAGGTCTCATTGGGAGACGGTTCGGTGCGGTTCTTGGGAGAGACGATCGACAAAGGAACTTTTCGAGCACTCGTAGGCAAAGCCGAAGGGGAAGTGGTGGGCGAGTTCTAGCCAAAGACCCGCCCCCCGCCAAAAATTGCCACCCGCAGAGTCCAAGAGTGCCAGCCATGGATCCGAAACTGCCGACTACTTTTGCCGCCTGCGCAGCCGCTTGCCTCGCCGCGGCGCTGGCGGGCTGCGGAGGCCCCGCCGCCTACGATGCCATTCCTACGCATCCCGCCAGCGGGCAGGTCACCGTCAATGGTGTCCCCGCCAAGGGGGCAATCGTCCGGCTCTATCCGAAAAGCCCGCAGCCGGGAGCCAAATACCCTTTGATGCCGAGCGGGAAAACCGACGAGGCCGGGGTCTTTCACCTCACCACCTACGAGGATGCCGACGGGGCTCCTGCCGGAGCATACACGCTCACGTTGGAATGGCCCGATCCCGCGTGGCGGCCGCCCGGTGGGGGAATGCCCCCGCCTCCTCCCGATCGCTTGCAGGGGCGGTTTTCCGATCCGGAGCAGTCGCAGTTCGAAGTTCGCATCGTTGAAGGCGAGAACGATATTCAACCGATCGTGTTGGAAGACGTTCCCATTCTCGAAGGATCGTCGCTGTCAGAATGACTCAGCGGCTGCGAAAAAGCTGGGTGACGATCCATCTCTGGCTCGGGCTGAGCCTGGGAGCGTTGTTCGTTCTGACGGGGCTCAGCGGTAGTCTGCTGGTTTTCGACCATGCGATCGATGAACGTCTCCATCCTAACTTGCTGCTCGCTGCACGCCGCGAAGCGAACGATCCTCGACGTCAGGTCCCACAGACTCCGATCTCGCCGGACTGGAGCCGTATCGATGCGGTGCTTGCCGCCGCCGCATTGGCTTATCCCGACCCACTGGCGGCCAAATCTTTCATCGAGCCGCCGCGGACTCCCGATGGGGTCTGGACCATCTGGTGTCGCAATAATTACGGCGAGGCAACCGGCTACACCCAAGTCTATGTGGATCCCACAACGATTGACGTGACCGGTTGCCGCACGTGGGGTGAGTACTTCGTGAGCTGGATCTACCGGTTGCACGATGAACTGCTGCTGGGTGAGTTTGGGCGGACGGTCGTGGGCCTGACGGGCCTAGCCCTGATCGTGTCGATCGCCACCGGAATCGTTCTGTGGTGGCCACTCTGGAAGCACAGTTGGAGAGCCGCGTTTGCCCTCCGCGGTGGCCGGCGGTTCCACTACGATCTGCACAAAACCTTAGGCATTGTCAGCGGGGTCATATTGCTGGTGATCGCTTGCACCGGCGTCTATCTCGTCTTCCCAGGATGGGTGAAGCCCGCAGTCCAACTTTTTTCGGCCGAGACGGTTCCCGCCGCTGCGAAGCTCCAGTCGACTCGGCAAGCAGGCCAGGCTCCGATCTCTGCCGCAGATGCAGCGGAAATCGCCCGAGGAGTCTTTCCCGAGGGAGTGCTGAAACGTCTGCAGTTTCCACCCGATCCTGACGCTACATACGTCGCGAGAATCCGGGGCGCGGGCGACGTCCGACACAGTTCCGGGAACAGCCGCGTTTGGATCGATCAGTACAGCGGCGAAGTGCTCGCGGTTCGAGATTGGAATCGCCGCACGGCAGCCGATACGTTTTACGCTTGGCAGTTTCCCTTACATAACGGCGAAGCGTTTGGGCTCGTCGGGCGGTGGGTCGTCTTTTTCACCGGACTCGTCCCGGCCGTGCTGTACGTCACAGGGTTCGTGCTGTGGTGGCGAAAGCGGCAATCGCGCCAGCGGCAATCGCGCCAGCGGCAATCGCGCCAGCGGCAATCGCGCCAGCGGCAACTTCGCCAGCGGCAACTTCGCCAGCGGCATCACGGCGGTGCAAGTCGAGGAGTTTGAAGGTGCGCATCAGAGCGGCCGCTGCAATCCTGTGGGTGTGTCTCCTTGGCATCGGTCTCTGGCAAGCGACGGCTCCAAGCGTCGATTCCGAAACGGTGGGAGAAAGCTATCTCGAGGTTACGGATCTAGCGGGACGGAAGGTCGTCCTCCGCCAACCGGTCGAGCGGGTGGTATTGTTGCGGAGCCTCGGCATCTATGAGTTAGCGGCGGTGTTGGGGGATGACATCGACGATCGCTTGGTCGGTTGGGACTCCTCGCTCGAGTCGGGCGACCACGACACCTACCAGGCTTTCGTTGAGCGTTTTCCCCGCCTCCAAGAAATCCCGGTGTTGGGCGATTCGCTCCGTGACACGGTCAGTGCCGAAGCCGTGCTCGCCTTAAAGCCTGATCTGGTGATCCTGAACACGTATATGCGAGATCGCCATCACGAAGGCGTCGCCCGGCTGGAGCAAGCTGGCGTTCCGCTCCTTTACTTAGATTTAAGTGATCCATTCGAGGGGCCGCAGGAAAGTGTCTTGCTGCTGGGGAAAGTGCTGGGAAAGGAAGAGCGAGCACAAGCGATCGCCGGTTGGATCGATCAACACCTGGATGAGGTTTTCAAACGTCTCGAAACCATACAGTCGCCGGCTCCATCGATTTACTTAGAGGCTGGCACGCAGGGCGCTGGCGAATATGGGAACACGTTTGGCACCGATGGTCACGGCAATGCGGTCAACTGGGGCAGCGTGCTAAGCCAGCTTCGCTGTCGCAACGTGGCGGCGGAGAGTGTCACCGGCGCGTACGGAATGGGACGGATTCGGCCCGAGTATCTACTGGCGGTGAATCCCGAGGTCGTGGTGATCACGGGAGCTCACTGGTCCGCCTATCAAGACAGCCTCCGCCTGGGGTATTTCGCCGACGCAGCGGAGTCGCGAGGGCAATTACAAAAGTATTTATCGCGCCCGGGATGGAGTGAGCTGGAGGCGGTCAAGCATGATCGCGTGCACGGAATTCATACACGTTTTGGCAGCCATGTCATGAGTTTTGCCGCCGCTTCGCAGATCGCCAAATGGCTGTATCCAGCCGAGTTTCAGGATTTCGACCCGGAAGCGGACTGGCGTGAATTCCACGAGCGGTTCATGCCGCTGCAATATGGCGGTACGTGGATGGTCAGCCTGCGAGATGAGTGAATTACGGTACCGTCGCGCGGGGGCTCACGACGCTGTTCGGTCTCATCACCATGTTTCGCGTCGGCGGTTGGCGGCCATCGCCTGTATGGTGGTTGTACTGGCCACAACCGTCCTGCTCGATGTACTGACCGGACCCGCCGGGTTAACGCTCTTCGACGTTCTCGGGACACTCCTGCATCCCGAGGCTGCGGACCCCACGTTGCGAACGATCGTCTGGACCTTTCGCTTGCCGACAGCTCTCATGGCACTCCTGGTCGGCGCGGCACTGGGTATCGCAGGGGCTGAAATGCAGACCATCTTGAACAATCCCCTCGCCAGTCCCTTCACGTTGGGAGTCTCTGCGGCCGCGAGTCTCGGTGCGGCACTCGCTATCGTTTTGGGCTCTCTTTCGCAGCTGATCCCAAGCGAATTCCTGATCCCTGTGAACGCGTTTCTCTGGGCTCTCCTCGGCGCGGCAGCGATCTACGGAATCGGCCGGATCCGAGGTGGATCCACCGAAACCGTAGTAGTTGGCGGAGTGGCGCTGCACTTTCTGTTCAGTTCTGGCGTCGCGTTTCTTCAGTACGTCGCTTCGGAAGATGCGTTGCAATCGATCGTCTTCTGGATTTTTGGGAGTCTGCAAGGAGCGAGCTGGAGTCGACTTGGCATTTTGGCAACGGTAGTTGCGTTGGCCATCGCACTTTTGCTGAGCCGGGCCTGGCGCTTGACGGCTCTGCGACTCGGTGACGAACACGCGAGGAGTTTAGGGATCGAGGTGCAGCGCCTTCGCTTGCAGACTTTAGTCCTCATCTCGGTGCTGACAGCGACCGCAGTCTGCTTTGCTGGAGCGATCGGTTTCATCGGGCTGGTGGCGCCGCACCTGGCACGGATGGCGGTGGGAGAAGACCAACGATTCTTTTTGCCAATGTCGGCGATCTATGGGGCTCTCCTCGTCTCGGTGGCGGCACTGGTCAGCAAGGCGGTTCTTCCAGGGACCGTATTTCCCATTGGGATTGCCACGGCCGCAATCGGGGCTCCGTTTTTCGCGGGCGTGGCGCTCCTCAAACGGAGAGCCTACTGGTGATCCTACGGGCGGACAGCATCTCCTTCGGGTACGGTCGGGAGAGCGTTTTGAGAGATATTCAAATCGCGCTCAAGCCGGGGATCACTGCGATCATTGGTCCCAATGCGGCTGGCAAGTCCACGCTCCTCAGATGCTTGAGTGGTCTGCTCAAGCCCCAGGGGCAGGTGTGGCTCGATAACCGCGATATCCGCAGTCTTCCGTCCTCCGTCTTGGCGTCGGCCGTCGCCTATCTTCCTCAAGATTTTTCACCCCGAGCCGTTCTGACGGTATTTGAAACGGTGCTGCTCGGCCGCTTGCATCGGCTCGGTTTGCGGCTGACGCCGGAGAACACCGGAGCGGTGGAAAGCCTGCTCGAGGAGCTGCACCTGACTGATATCGCTAGCCGCTATATCAACGAACTGAGCGGCGGACAGGCGCAGATGGTGGCTTTGGCGCAGACGCTCGCGCGAGAGCCCCAGATCCTAATGCTCGATGAGCCGACGTCGAATCTCGATTTGCGTCGCCAGTTTGAAGTCGGCTCCTTGATCCGGGAACTGACCGATGCTCGCGGGCTTAGTACCGCGATCGCCCTCCACGATCTGAGCTTAGCGGCCCGCTTCGCCGATACAGTCTACGTGCTGCAAGACGGGCGCGTGCATTGCTCGGGTGAACCCACGGCTGTCCTCACCGAGCAGATGATCGCGACGGTCTACGGCGTTGAATCGCGGGTCTCGGTGGGTGGACTGGGACGGCCGCTGGTCACGATCCTCGGACCTTGCGAGGCCGACCATTCGTGAGTTTCAATTTGGCTCCAGCCCCAAACTCAAAATAGCCTTATTAGGAACAGTGATGGCGCGCGACGAGGAGATGAAGCGTATTTTCCGCGAGGGCTGGTGCAACGAGAGCGTCGTTTCCCACCGAGTCACCCGCTTCATCGACGGCGAGTTTGGGTTTGGGCCGTCGCGGCTAGCGTGGCGTGAAGCGCTGCGGCAGGCAGCCTCGTCGTGCGAAGGCCGCCGAGCGCTCGATATGGGGACCGGGCCAGGAACAATCGCCCAGATTTGGGCGGAGTTGGGGTATCAGGTCACCGGAGTCGATTTTTCCCCCACCATGTTGACCGCCGCGCGGGCTGTTGCCATGCGGCAGAAGTTGGCGATCCAGTTGGTGGAGGCCGATGTGGAGCGGCCCCCCTTCCCCGCCGCAGCGTTCGATCTGGTGTCGAGTCGAGCTGTGCTGTTCACGCTTCCGCACCCGGGCTATGCCGTTGCAAGATGGGTCCAGCTTCTCCGCCCCGGAGGGTTGTTGGTGCTGATCGGTGAGAACGCGCCGACCGAACAAGAACGGATCGAACGACAATATCGGCCGGCCGCCGGTTGGAGGCCGAGCGAGGAATACCTTGCGGCCCTGGAGCAGTTGCCACTTCGAGAGCATACCGACTCGGTCGCGCGGGTCGTGATGGAGGCTGCCGGCCTCGAGTCGATTCGCACCATCCCCATGCGGGCGGTCACCGAAGCGAGACGAGAACACGAAACACTCGAGCCCGAGTACGGTGTTCTGCAGGGAACGCCTTACATCCTGGTCGGCCGCCGTCCCTCGGCAGGCTGAGCTGGATTGCTTAACAGTCACTGGCGGAGCGAGTATCCTTCAGCTGTCCTGTCGGCCTTCTGCCAAGGCTGGCGGTCGTCGATTCACTGCCTTTCCTCCAACTCCGGTGCTTCACGATGCGCATCTTCTCCGCCCTGCTGCTCGGTCTGCTGGCTTCCACCTCGCTTCAGGCGGAAGTCCGGACGAAGACGGTCAAATACTCCGATGGCGACGTGGCTCTCGAAGGCTTCGTGGCATGGGATTCCGAGGCGAGTGAGGATCAGCGACCGGGCGTGTTGGTGGTTCACCAATGGCTGGGACTGACCGACTACGAGCGAACTCGATGCCGGCAGTTGGCCGAACTGGGGTATGTGGCGTTCGCGCTCGATATCTACGGTGCGGAAGACCGGCCGGCCGACGTGCAGGAGGCGCGAGAGTTCTCGGGACGCTACAAGCAGGACCGCGAGCTGTATCGTCGCCGGCTCACGCTGGGATTGGAACAGCTTCGCGCTCAGGAGCAGGTGGCGGACGACCAGATTGCGGCGATCGGTTACTGCTTCGGAGGTACCGGCGTGCTGGAACTAGCCCGCAGCGGAGCGAACATCGACGGCGTGGTCAGCTTTCACGGAGGACTCGATTCGCCGTCACCCGAAGATGCTAAGAATATTCAAGCGAAGATCCTCATTCTCCATGGCGCGGACGATCCCTTTGTCCCCGCCGAAGACATCCAAGCCATGCTCGCCGCGTTCAATGCGGCTGATGTCGATTGGCAGATGAACATCTATTCCAACGCAGTCCACTCCTTCACCCAGCCGATGGCAGGTGACGATCCTTCGCGCGGCGCCGCTTACAACGCCACCGCCGACCAGCGGTCGTGGAAGGCGATGCAGCTTTTCTTCGATGAGCTATTTCAGTAACGCCCCAGTGGAGCTACTTCGGTTTCGCGGCGGGATAGCGTCCGATCTCAAAGGGAAGGCCCACACCGACGTCGATACCAAAGCTAAAGCCGGCATCGACAAAGCCGCTTCCTTTCTTGGACACCGCCGCCAGGTTCGCTCCCAGGTCCTGGAAGGTGTAGCCCGCTGCGAATCCGTAGTTGACAGCGGCACCGCCTTGGGAGGCTCCCCCCGATCCCGTCCGGGTCGCGGCACCACCGCTTCCAAATGCCGAGGCATTGAAGGTACCGCTCATGCTTATATAGGTGCCAACAAAAGCACTGCCGGACAGACCGAAGAGACCGGATGAGTAGACGGTTGCGTCACCATAGGATACGCTGAGCCCCACACTTGTGCTAATAAAGTCAGCCGCCGCGCTTTTCGCATCTCTACGGAGCCCGCGACGAACAGCTCCGGAACCCTTGCCACGGGCTGCGCCGGCCCGCGCCCGCAGGCGATCCGACTTCGCCGTCGCCCGGCTTTGGCTGAGAGAAACTTCTTTGCCAAAAAGTTCCTTCGACAGCGTGACGACTCCAATCGTTGCGGTCTCCCAACCCTCGCCGGTTCTGGCCGGGACGCTGGTGAAGTGGCCGTAGCCAACCTTGAAGTCCCCGAGGAAGCTAGCCCCGACCGACAGCGTGGGCCCACTCCATTCGATCGAATCGAAGGCGTACCGCAGAACGGCTCCGATGAGGAACTGCGCCACCCCGACATGGAAGAGCGGGTTCCGCAGCACGTTCGCAACTAGCTGTTCGGTCAGTGGTGACAAACCCGTCGGATCAACTTGCTGAACAGGATCGTTCCAGGCATAGACGTAGTCGTGCTGGGAGATCGGAATGTTCAAACCGCCTTCGAGCGGATCGGGCGAGAGGAACCGCCCGCTGAACGGGTCATAGTGTCGGGCGCCGAGCGCGTAGAGGCCAGCGCCCGCCTCGTAGAGCTCTCCGCGATACATGGGCTCCAAGAGGCTCGTATCTTCCAGTGGCGCGCCGAAAGCATCGAGCTTAGAGGCAGCAATTTCCTCAGCATTCTCGTCGGAATAAGAATCCGCGTCGCCAAGCCCATCCAAGATCGGGTAGTAACTCTGTCCTTCGCGAACGATTGTGGCGATGTCGTTTCCGTAGGTAACCGAGCGAAGGACCGCGCCTGAGGTATCGGTCGTTTCGAGCATCCGGGCGACACCCGAGCTGTTATCGTAGACCTCGTAAGTAGTCACGCCATTGCGGATCACTCCGATGCGGAAGCCGAATGCATCGTAGAGATACTCCTCGCGCGTGACGTTGCCATTCTCAGTCTTGGTGACCGCCGTCAGTCGCCCCGAATCGTTCCACTCATACTCGGTTTGGTTCGCTTCGTCGATGAACCTCCGAACTAGCTGGCCATTGAGGTCGTATTCGTACGTCGCCACCTCGATGGGCGACGTGGATTCGATCAGCCGCCCGTGGGAGTCGTAGCGGTAGGACGTCGTTCCCTCGAGCGAATCAATGCGAGAAGTGCGGTTGCCGAGTTGATCGTAGACGTAACGTATCTGGCGGGGAGACGCGTCACCAACAAAATGGGTCTCCGCGATCAGATAGCCTTGAGAGTCGTAATCGTAAGTAGTCTCTGAGCCATCAAAGGCAACTTCCGAGACGATTCGCCCACGAGTGTCGCGGGTGTAGGTCCAGCCACCGGTCTGTAGCCCCCCGGACTCGTAGACGGCTATCTCCCGGATCCCGCCAAGGGATTCGTACTCGATAGTTTGTCGAGTTCCATTCGGGTGGACCGTCTCGATCAAGCGGTCTTGAGAGTCGTAGCGGTAGGAGGTAACGCCTTCGGCGGTATCCGTTGCTGACTCAAGCAGGCCATTCTCGGTGTAGGTGTAGCTCCGCGTCCCTCCCGAAGTCGTAAGGCTCGCGACGCGGCCGGAATCGTCGTAGGTGTACGCGATGAACCGACTGCCCGAGTCCTCACGGCGAATTAGTCGGCCCTGCGAATCGTGGGTGTAGGTCGAGGTCCCATGCACGCCGGTTGCCGAAGCGAGATAACCAAACTCGTCGTAAGTGAATGTATCGCTCGTTCCGTCGTTTCGGATTCTTGCGATCAGGCGGTCGAACGCATCGTATTCATATCGCAGGCTTGTGCCGTCAGGCTCGGTGGTCTTCACCAATCGACCGCCGAGGTCGTACTCGCGTGATACGGTGGTCTGATCCGGCCGCGTCAGTTCGGTGCGCTGTCCTGCTGCGTTGTACTCGTACCGCGTCGTTCCACCGACCGCGTCCACGACCTCGACCAATTGCTCGAGATCGTCGTATCGGTACTGAGTTATCGCGCCGTCCGCAGTGGTAACGGATGCCAACAAGCCCTTCGCATTGTAGGAATAACGTTTGTCGATTTTTCCATTGACCGATTCTTCCACGACTCGGCCGAGCTGATCGTATTTGTAGCCGTGGGTCAGTCCGTCGGAATAGCGGACCTCAGTGACCTGCCCCATCTCGTCGTAGTCGTACTGTGTCACATCTCCGTCGATGGTAACTTCGGTTACCCGGCCATCGACATCAAAGCGTCGTTCGACGATGCGGCCGTCTTGGATCGTTTGAATTTCGCGTCCGGCGGCGTCATAAACCGACTGGAGCGCCATCGTTCCCCCGATTCCTATCACGCGTCCCGCCGCGTCGTACTCGAGCGGGACTTCGGCACCATATGTTTCGCCTTGGGCGTTGAGCTGCCGGACGGTTGTGGCCCGCCCAATCGCGTCATACTCGATCACTTGCGACTGGCCGTTGAGGAGTTCGACCGTCCGACGGGACCCGTCGTCACTTTGCGTGGTCGCGTAGAGCGGGATTCCGTTGAGCGAAACCCCCTTAACTTCTTCGCTAGAGTCTCGGGAGTACGTCGTCACACGTCCCAAGGGATCTGTGTGTTGGACCACTTGATTTGCGGCATCCCGCTCGACGATCTCGATGCCACCATCAGGACCTTTGATCTGTGTGAGGTTCCCATTGGCATCGTACTGCAGGCTCTTCGTGCGGAGCGGCCCGGCGGCTCCGCCGCTGCTCACGCTGAGCAGCCGTCCGGCGGCGTCGTAGGTGCGAAGCTCGACGGATCCTCCCGGAAGCCGGAGTTCCTCGACCCAACCGTTTTGATCGACGACGGCCGTGGTGGTGTTGCCCATCGCATCGGTCGAGGCGATTCGGTTCCCGCGGGCGTCGTACTGATGGGCGATCGTGCTGCCATCGGGAAACGTTTCAGTGATCACGTTTCCACGTTCGTCGTAGGTGTAAGCTATTGCGGCACCGCTTGGGTAGACGATCCCCGCGAGCCCCGCATCGGCATTGCGTGGGAAACGCGTGACGTTTCCAAGCGGATCCGTTTGTCCAACCAGCAGGCCCCGAGAGTCGCGGGCTTCGAGGTGTCTGTTGCCGAGCGCATCGACGCGAGCCACGCGGTATCCGCGGCTGTCGTACTCGTAGCTCTCTTTCAGCCCGAGTGCGTTGGTTTCCGACACGACGCGTCCGAACGAGTCATATTCAACGAGCGTTTCCGCTCCCGAATCATCGACGACAATTTCAACCAGACTGTTCAGGTCGTAATCCACCGCTACGCTTCTGCCGTCGAGGCTGATGATTTTCTGCAGCCGACCGTCGTCTCCATATTCCGAGCGAACAGGGGTCCGGTTCAGCGGGTCAACGTAGCCGCTCAGGTAGTGTGGCTGGTCCGCCTCGTATTGGAACGTCGTGCGGTTGCCGAGCCGATCCACCTGCTCGATCAGATCACCCGCCGGCGAGTATCGGTACCGGAGCGTTTCTCCCAGCGGATCGGTAATGGAGGTGATGCGCCCCTGAAGGTCACGCCCAATCGAGACTGCGGCCTCGGAACCGTTGTAGGAGATTCCGCTGGAGGAGAAGGTGACCGAGTTTCCATTGCGGTCCGTGGCGCTGAGCAAACTTCCGCTCGTGCCATCGATTCGATAGCGGATTCCGTCTCGGGTCGTCAGCACATAGGCTCCGCCAAAATCGGGGCTAGCCGGGTTGTAAGGGATGTTGCCTGGAGCAAACAGTTCCCCGAGGTCGTTAACTTGCAGGTAGCCACTCGTTCCAGTGCTGAGTGTGCTGGTCACCCCCGGGTCCGGAGTGAAACGCGGTCTCGCGAGCACCAGGTTGTTTCCGCCAAATCCCGGCAGTACACGGATGTCGGGTGTGAACGTGAACCCTTGCCGGCCCTGACCGGGAACGTTCAAGTAGACCTTCACTCCCGGCCGAAGCGGCGAGTGAATGCCGATATCCTCCAATCCGCTATCGGGCAAACTGATTCGTAAATCGGTATCGCGATATTCGAGCCGCCATCCATAACCAAAGTCCCCTTCACGGTCGGACCGCAAGCTGTCGTAGATGCGGGTGATCTCGATCGGAATTCCGGAGACCGGGAGTACGAGGTCCGTAAAAGCTAGACGGAAATTGCCGAGCTTCAGGGCTCCGCCCAGGCCCACGCTGTGCTCGACAACGTTGACGGCGCCGGCTGTCGTGGCGACTTCGAGACGGATGAAGTACTGGTCGTTTTCGAGGAGCGTTGTGTCCCAAACACCCAGTTCGCCGTTCTCAACCGGCACATCGCTGCGAGTGATCTCGGTGTATTGGTCCTGGTCGCCGCGGCGGTAGGACAGCTTGTACTGGGCAAACTGTGCGTGAACCGCTGTGCCTACGATCGGGACCATTCCAGTGACAACACCGTCGTCCGCGGGACTGGAGATTGCAGCCGTTGGGACCGCCTCTCCACTGCCACCCCAGCCTTCGGGAAAGTCATAGTCGAAACTGGTGCTTTCGGTGGTCGTATTGCCATTGCGATCAACCGCGGTCGCTGTCACGGTGATCCGGTCAAAATTATATTCCTCGAACGAAAAAGTTGCGGTCCCTGCAGCACTGAGTGGGATATCGACGCCGTTAGCTTGTACGGTCAGCGCGGTGACCTCAACATTGTCCATTGCTCGGACATAGACCAGGAATGGTCCCTGCCAAGGCAGAATGTTGCGGCTGCCGTCGTTGGGCGTATGGATGACCGACAACCGCGGCGGGAGCGTGTCCTCCACGACTTCCAACGCGAACGACTGAGTCGTTGCGCCGCCCCGTGGATCGGATACGCGGACTTCGAAGTCATGCGTTCCAATATCCGCTTCCGAAGTCTGCCACATCAGGCGTCCAAAGGCATCGACGCTTGCATCCGGCGGTCCGGTCAGCAGTTCGTACGACAGACGATCAAGGTCCGGGTCCTGGGCCAGCAGGTCGTAAATCAGCCGCACACCCGCGGCCACTTCCAGCGGAACCGCGCCGGTGATGGCTGGGAGTCGATTTTCGGCGAGCACATCCAGTTCATACGACTCAATCGCAGCGGCTCCCCCCACATCGGTCACACGCAGGGTGACCACGTGCTTGCCCGCCTGATTCGCCTCCGGAGTCCAATTCACCAAACCACTGGCCCCATCCAAATCGAATCCCTCGGGGCCGCGAATGAGGCTGTAGGTGAGCGGCGTACTTTCTGGATCCGTCGCCGTCAAAGAATATTGATAGACGCTTCCGACGGCAGCGAAACGAGGAGCGACGCTGGTAATCGTCGGGGGTTGATTGGGAACGCCGCCGCGCACCAAAATCGCGAACGCTTGGGTGGCTGCTCCTCCAACACCATCACGTACCTCCACAACCACACCCTGCTGACCTGTCTGATCCGCTTGAGGAGTCCAGGCGATCTCACCGGTGGTCTCCGAAATACTCATTCCTTCCGGTCCGGTCAGCAGTCGGTAGCTGAGCGGATCCTGCTCGGCATCTGTTGCTGCGACCGTGTAGAAGTAGGCATTCCCGACGGTCGCCTCACTCTCGGGCACGCTGCGAATGATTGGGGGCCCGCCTGCTCGACTCACGCGAAGGTTGAAGCGCTGAGTCGCTGTGGCACCGTTGACATCGGTCAGGCTCACTTCCACGCGAGCGTCGCCCAGTTGATCTTCCGTCGGCGTCCAGCGGATGGTCCCGCGCGATGCGTCGATGCTCATCCCAAAGGGGGCGTCGAGCAGCGCAAAGGAGACGAGATCCTGATCCTGATCCACGTAGGCGATGTCGTAGCTGTATGGCTTGCCGATAACTGCCGAGAGGGTTGGCTGCGAAACGATCCGCGGCGTTGCGTTAATGGGGCTTCCAACCACCTCGATCGCCAGTGAAACCGGCTCGGCCGTTCCATCGGCGGTCGTGGCTGTGAGCCGCACGGTGTGGCTGCCGAGTTGTGCGGACGTCGGCCTCCAGCGGATCGTGCCATTGGGATCGATCTCCAGCCCCGTCGGCCCCGTTTCGAGGCTCCAACTCAATGGCCGTCCAATCCGATCCTCGCCGACGATCCGACTCCAGTAGTCCGCAGCGACCGCGGCTCGGCCACGCGGCGGCGTGATCGAAAGAGGCAATTCCGCAGGCGTCGCCGCGATCGCCGTGGCTGTAAAGGTGACCGTCGCCGCAGCCCCAGCCGCATCCCGGACTTCAACTTGAAAGTTCGCCGTCTGCGCCTCACTCGGAGTCCAGCGAAGGCGGCCCGTGGTAACGTCCAGATCCGCATTCGGCGGTCCGCTGAGCAAGGTGTAAGAAAGCTCCGCCCCCTCCGCATCCTGGGCGACAACTTCATATTCGTAAGCGAAACCGACAAAGGCTTCAGCCGGAGGAAGGTGGGTGAACACGGGGGCCGCATTGGGAGCGGTAACGGTCACTTCAAAGCCTTGGAGTGCAACCGATCCGTCGGCTGCGGTGGCTCGTAGGACGATGCTGTGCTGTCCGATTTGGTCGATGGTTGGCCTCCAAGCCACGCGTCCACTCTGCCGGTCGACGCTCAAACCTTCCGGTGCCAAGGATAGGTCGTATGTGAGATCTTGGCCGCCGATTCCTACCGCCGCTGCCGAATAGCGATAGATGTCTCTCGCCCGTATCGTCGTTGTTGGCGAAGTCACGAAGTGCACGCCAGCCGCGACGGATGTACTCGTCGGACGCACTACAAAATTTTTGTCGTCGACGATTGTTTCGCCAGGCACTGTCACCAGATGCTCAGGCTCACCATCTGCAAGGGCCCACCCGGCTAAAAGATCCACCGCCAGCCGGTACTCACCGCTGGAGAGCCCGGAGATCGCATAGCGGCCGTCCAGATCGGTTAGGGCCGCTGGTTCCTCAGGGGCGTGCACTCCGTCGGCGTCCAAATCCGCAAAGACTTTCCAATAGGCGAGCGGTGCTTCATCGGCTGTAGCAACGCGTCCACGGATCTGTCCAAGAGGCAGCGGCTCCATTGCCCAGTCGAGATCCGTCTCCTCACTGGCGGCCACCTCTACCTCAGCGCCAGTGGGGGTTGCAAAACCAGATCCGGGAACAATTCGCACCGGATAACTGCCTGGCAACAAGCCGTTAAACCGGTACTCGCCAGCGGCACTGGTGATGACCCGGGGCTCGGCGGGATCCGGGTAGTGGTTGCCGTTCAAGTCGAGGTAGACCTGCCAGCCCTCCAGCGCGGATTCCCCTGCCACTTCGGCGTCTCGCACGCCGTCCTTATCGAGATCGACGAACGCTTGCCCATGGATGCTGCCGCGAAGTTCCGGCTGAACCGTGACAGTGAAGTTTTGCACGTCGGTCCCGCCGCGGCCATCCTCCACAGCAACGGTAAATTCGAATTCTCCGGGATTGGCCAAACCTGGGGCCGGCATCGGCAGTAGGCCATTCGCCACCCGCATCCCGTGATTTCGAGCTGGCGAATGATCGAGCACGGTAAGAGCATCGACGCTCTCAAACCGATAATCCAAGACGAGACGCGGGTCGCTGTTGTAATGCGTGGACATGCCCTCCCGAATTTCCTCGGGGCTGCGGGCGACATTCCAGATGCGATAGTTGTCGATGATCGCCAGCGTATGGTAGACGGTCGAATCCCCGATCTGGGCGCCAGCGTCCTCTGCGTAGGCAATGGGATGGGGAATCGCAGTCGATCCGAGCGGCTGTCCATCGAGATAGACGGTGGCGACGCGCGCCGGGTCGTCGATGGTCAGAGCGACATGGTACCAGCGGTCCTGCTCCGGAATGAACGGCATCGCGAACCGCAGGTTGTCCTGATAGTTCTCAAATTGCATCTCCAACTCAAGTAACCGGTTCCCCGTGTTGAACAGACCGTAGGCTCGTCCATTCGCTCCACTTTGATTTATCAAGTAAGAGCGATTGTTTCCGGCTACTGGAGTGTGGAAGTTAAACCAACCTTCCACGGTTACACTGGCAGGGCGGAGAGAGGCGTCCGCAGGGATGTCAATGTGACCCGACGAGCCGTACCCAAAAAGGGTAAAACGCAGTGCTTGATCGGTTCGCCCGTCCCAGGTCAGTTCACCTGTGGTGGGATCGATCGAGCTTCCGTGAGGGCCGTCGAGGATCCGATATCGCAGTGCGTCGCGGTCCGCATCAACCGCTTGTACCCGATAGCGGTAAATCTCACCGGCCCCAATTGTTTGTCCATTGATCGAGTCGGATGGTTCCGAAGCGATCAGCGGGGCAGTATTTTCCCGGGCCGGTTGCACGTCGATCTGAAACGTTTGGGTGGCGATGCCGCCCCGACCGTCGTCCGCGGCAATCGTCACCTCATGCAGGCCCACCTGATCCGGAGAGGCAGCCCAAAGCAATTCGCCAGTTTCAGCATGGATGATCAATCCGCCGGGGCCATCGACGACGCTGTAGGTGAGAGAGTCGTCATCGGGATCAACGGCGTCGGAGTCGTAACGGTAGACCTCATTGGGGTCGAAGCGGTTGTAGAGCACGCTGGCTGTCGAGTCGCCACGGTTGGTGACGATGAGATCGATGCGTCCATCCTCGTCGACGTCGCGGAGTTCTACCGCCGTCGGCTGATCGCCGACGCGGACCGCCTGCGGGGCCGCGAATTGCTGCTGACCGCGTCCATAGAAAATGTTCAGCCGATCCTCTTGGGGAACCGCGACCGACACATCGGGGTAGCCGTCGGCATTGAGATCGGCGATGGCCACATCCGCCGGGGCTTCCGGAACGGACAGGTAGACGGGATCTCCAAATGCAAACCCGCCTTCGCCCGGCAGGATCATAACCCGTTTGCTATCGGGGAGGCTGAGGACGAGATCCAGCTCGCCGTCCCCAGTGGCATCCTCCACCGCGAATCGTTCGGGCCGGTCTCCAATCGCGATGGCGATCGGTGCGTCGGCCTCCTCTGTCAAGGGCGCAGCAAGAATCCATACGGCTTGGCTTTCCTCGTCCAGAACCAGCAACTCCGGACTCCCATCTTCATCAAGATCGGCCGTGGTAAGGTCGATCGGCGCAGTACCCACGGGGACTTCCCGAGCGGTGTACCCGCTGCTTACAGAGCCAGAGAAAATGGATACCGATCGTCCCGTACGGTTGGACGTGATGATCTCCGTCGCTCCATCTCCATCCAAGTCGGCCACGTGCACCGCCGTGGGGGCACGGCCGGTGAGCAGGTCTGGCTGCCGCTCAAGTTCACCCAGATTGTTCCCGACAAACAGCTTCAGGCGGTCATTTTGCTGATTGACGGCCAGCACTTCCTCCACGCCGTCCCCATCCAAGTCGGCTGCGACTCCATCAACCAGCCCCGGACGAGCTCCGAAAAACAAGCTGATTCTCGTGCTCCCATGGATAACGTCCTGCTGCCCGTCGTTGTCAAAGTCTCCAAAACTGAGATCATTCGCACCCTGGACCCCGCTGAAGAGCATCGGCTCATCGAACGTACCGTCCCCCCGACCCCGCCGGAAAAACAGCTCCGAATTTCCTCCTCCATTGGGATTGGTATAAATGACGTCGAGATGGCCGTCCGCATCGAAGTCCGTGAGATAACCGACGTCCATTCCTCTGGCGGCACGTGCCGAAGGATAGATCACCGGCTCTCCAAACGTCCCATCACCGTTGCCGAGCGAGACCCGGAAGTCCCAGAAATTGAAGAGAACGAGATCCTCATTCCCGTCCTCGTTTAAATCTCCTGACTTCAGCACCCGAGGTACCGCGGTAAAGCCCAAGAGGTCCGGATAAGAGAACTGCTCGTTTACGGCTGTAAACGTTCCATCGCCGGCGCCTTTGAGGAACACCAGTTTCGCCGAAGGATCTTCAGCTTCTTGTTCGGTAATCGCCAGGTCCAGAATTCCGTCGTTGTCATAATCCGCGATCGCCGTCGTTAAGCCGAACCCGCTGCAATCCAGCCCGACCCCACTGAGCGGCAGGTGCTGTGTCATCGTGAACGCGTTGCCCGGATCGGCTGGATCGTTGAGGAAAATATCCAGTTTGGCTGGCGAGCAATTTGTGCGGGAGAGAAAGTCGGGGAACCCGTCGTTGTTGAAGTCGGCAACTTGCAGATCGGTGGGTTGATAGTAAGTGTCGGCGTTCTCGCTAAAGCCGTTGGCAAAGGTTCCATCGCCATTTCCGAGCAGCGTTGCGTAAGTGACGGTCCTTCCGTACGTCGTTAAAATGTCGGCGATCCCGTCTGAATTGAAGTCAGCTGACACGCCCAAGCTGCCAGGACGCGGCAATCCACTTCCTGGAATCGGATCAGCAAAGGTGCCGTCGCCGTTGCCGAAGTTTGTTTGCGCCATCGTCGGCAGGTAAAAGTCGAGATTTCCATCGAGATCGAAGTCTGCCGCCACGACCGACTGCATATAACCACTGAGCGATGCGGGGAAACCGACCGTTCCGGCAAACTCGCCCGGTCGCGTACCCGGCAGGATTCCCACTCCATTGGAGAAGCTGCCGGTGGTGTAGTTTGCAAGATCGAATATGCCGTCGCGGTTGTAGTCACCAACCAAAACTCCCGCGATTCCACCGCGTGCGGTGGGCGCATAGCGGCGTACGCTGAACTCGCCGAGGCCGTCGTTCTCGACCACAAGGATGGAAGCATTTTCTGGCGAACTGCCGTCGGTGATCCCCAGCACCAGATCCAGGTCGCCATCCCCGTCGATGTCGATCGGCTCGTCGCTACCGGCAGGATTGCCGGGTCTCCAGTCGAGTAGAACCTCGTTGCCGACCTCTGTAAAGGATACGCCGGTCCCGTCACCCGCATACAATCGCCCAACGGAACCCCAGCGGATTCCAATGAAAATGTCTTGGTGTCCATCCCCCGTGAAATCGGCAAGGTATGCAGCGGAGTGGTCGATATAGTAGTTTTCTTCACCGAGAGAGGCGGAGAGGGAAAAGTTCTCATCTCCATCATTGAGCAGGATTTTTGTGACTCCCTGCAGACCTGCACCGACTGCCAGATCCAGGTCGCCGTCCGCGTCGAGGTCAGCGGCATCATAGGGACGTTCGAGCGCCGTTCCGAACGCCGACCCTTGGATCTCGATGATGCTGACGAAAGGCTGGAAACTCCCGTCGCCGTTGCCGGCTCGCCAGCCAAACTGATCGCTCGAGCCATTGCGGCCGATAAGGTCCAGATTCCCGTCCTGGTCGAGGTCGATGAGCCGAAAGTCGTTCAGCGGCACGTCGGGAGTGGTGGTTGTCTCCTCAATAAGTGGCTCAAAGGTTCCGTCGCCGACACCGAGCAAGGTATAAAGCACCGTTTCGCTGCCACCACTGATCCCCCGCTCACGAAGCAGCAATACGTCCGCCGCTGAGTCATTGTTGACATCCTGGACGACCAGATTTCGGTAGGTCCCGTTTCCGTGATAGGGAATCTCGATTTGGAGGGGATCGCCGAAATTCCCATCCAAATCTCCCAACACTCGCACCACTTCGACTCGATTGACGGATTGGCTACCAATCGTCTCTCGCTCCCAAGTCAATGCAATCAGATCAAGGATGCCGTCTCCGTTGAGATCCGCCTGGTCGAGCCCCAGCACGTTGTTGTCGTCGCCAGAGACTCGCAGCGGTGGGAGTCCGACCGGCACCGAATATCCGCCAGCAATGGGACGATCGGTCGGTGTCGGTTCTCCGGTTGAAAGGAACCACGGATCATCAAAGCGGTCATTGCCGCTCCCTGCGTGAATCCCAATTTTCTGCTCACCCTGGTTGATGCTGACCAAGCGGGGGCCGAACACACCGTCGACCGTTGTCACGATCGCGGGGGTGTCGCCGGTCGCGACGGTGGTGATCTCGAACCCGCTCGACGCTGTGGCTTCGGTGAGCGGTGTGGTAACGAAGGTGGGCGGCCGATTCTGGAGCGTGGCGACCACGTCGACCGAAAATGTCTGCTCGACGAACAGCCCAAACGGATCCGTTGCTCGAATGCGGATCTGGTGCCGTCCCACGTCCTCAATCGTGGTCGGCCAGCGCAAAAGGCCGCTCGCCGAGTCAATCTCAGCTCCTACCGGCCCCGCTACCAAGCTGTAGCTCAACGCCTGCCCATCCATGTCCGACGCACTGGCGGCGTAGAGATAGTTTCGCCCAGCTTCGATTCGATCCAGGGGCGTCGTCGAAAAGTCTGTTGGTGGCGAGTTGAGGTTCCCGAAAGCGGTCAAGCGGTAGGTAAATCGCTCCTCCTGGGGATTCGTGAATCGCACCGTCCGCGGACGAGTGGATTCGCCCGGTGCGAGCACTCCATCGATCTGGGCCGACAGATCAAAGTACGGACGCCCGTCGGGGAGGAACCCGTCAGGCTGCATGGCGAAAGTTTCTAGATCGCTGAACCGATCGAGCGCGACGACCAATTGACCGCTGATCGCTTGGCTTCCGCGATTGGTGATCACTAACTCCGTAATGATCTGTGAGCGGTCGGGCGTAAACGATGTCCGGCCATAGGCGGCATGCAGACTGGCCGAAACATCTTCCAGCTGGTCGAACGCTACACCCTGCCCCGCGCTCCTCGCCTCAAACGCGGCAGCGTTTGTTGGCTGCGGCGGAGCGGTCGGTTGTTCCACGGTGCGGACGCCGCGGAGCACGACGGACGATGTCTGATCGTCGTCGTTGTTGAGCAGACGCACGGTCACGCGAACTTCCGTACCCGGCTCCAGGTGAGAAAGGTCGATGCTCAATTGCTGGACGGCCGGTGTCTCGCCAGCCGGTTCGAGGATCGTGGCCGGGCTCAACGCAGGCTCGGTCGCCTCGGACCAATTCAGCGCGGTCGTTCGCCCCACTTCATAGGGATGAACCAAGGGATTTCCGTCGAGATCAGTGACGCTGACCTCGAAGGCATCCTGCATGCGTCCCACCGATTCCGTGGCGAACTGCGGCGTCTCGAATTCTAACAACACTCCAGGCGATTCTCCGCGCAGCGTGAGCTTGCGCGTCAGTTCGGTGCGTAACGAATCTCCTTCCACCAGTTTCGGAAAGCACCCGTCCGCGGTGTACCCGCCAGGCTCCCCGTCATTCGGCGCGACCCCCTCGAACACCCAACCCGGCTCGACCGGCCCACGATTGAGCGCGTTAATCACGATCAAGGCGTCGAGTGGCGATCCGTAGCTGTCGCAGTTGACGTCTAAATAGGGCGGCCGGACTCCGGCGGGGACGTCCTCGATGAAGCGGCCGTTGGCCGGGTTGATATAACGAGGACGATTCAGCTCATTGATGACCTGCAGGGCATCGATCGGCCCCACATGACCGTCCGCGTTCACATCGCGAGCGTCAAGCACATTGTGCCAGATTTGTGAGGCCAGGACTCGCCGAGCCTCGAGAACTTCGAAATGGCAGCGGCGTTGCCGCTTGCTTCGCTTCTTTTGGCTTGGTCGACCCAAACCTGCGGCCACCAAGGAAGCCAGACTTGGACGGGTGTGCGAGCTTGCCATCGATCCGGAGCCCCATTGCAGCCAGTGTCAAAGAACCGTCCCTCTCCCTACTCCGGTCGAATTCTAATTGAATACGCAAGTTGGGGGGGAAACAAGGCGGTACTATTCGCCAGAAAAAGAGCAGTGTGCACGGGTTCACGGACGCATTTGTTCAGGTGGTCCGGTGCGGTGTGTGCCTTACTTGCCTACACTGCGGCGTAGGTCCCAAGCCGACCGAGAAGTCATATCAGCTCGCGGAGAAGATTCAGCGAGCCACCATCGCGGTGACTGGCTATCGCAACCGCGGGATTAAAGATGAACGCAGGCTCGCCGTGCTGAATCCCGCGAATCATGCCGAAAAGACCGCGAGATGCCTGGTCGAAATCAGCTTTCTGACGGAGCCGGGACGCAGCAACGCTGAGTCCGAAGAACGCCGGCTCCGAGATGAGAGATAGAAAGACGCGCTCGCTGAGGCGTTGGTCGAAGCGATCGAGGCTTACCTTTAGCTGATTCCGCTTCGCTCTGATCGGTCAACCGTTTTGCGTTGGCGGTCAGTAGCGAAGCAGCGCGGCGACACCACCGACTTTGGACAAACCAGCGATCGGATCGCTAAATTCGACTCGCGAACTCGTCAGTTCAGCCTGCTTCGCAAAAACGTCCACGAGGTCCAGTTCGAAGACGGACTTGGAGCCGCACTGTTGGCAGGTCTTGGGGGTGCCATGGACGACCCATTCGCAATCCCGGCACTGCGTCCCTCGCAGTTGCGCATCGGTGGTGACGATCGCGGTTTCCACTCGACCCGTCCGAAATGCGTCGAGCACGTCCGTGGCGCCGGTCACCGCCAAACCGTGCCGCTGATACTCATTTTTAATCCGTTCCCACAACTTCTGCTCAAACTCAATTTCCTCAGCGAAGTAGGCTTCGTAGGCCGCGTCGAGCAGTTCGCCTTCGCTCCGGTTTAAATCGAAAGCTTCTTGACCGACGACCTTCTGGGCGAGGTCTTCGGGAAGCTCGTCCTTGATCTCTCGCATCGTCTCTTCAGAACCTGTCAGCACGATCCGTTCGAGACCATGCTCGTTGACCAGTTGTGCAAGCGCATCGACCACCTCTCCTGCGTAGCGGTGCAACTGATTTTCGCGGCGTCGGGAGTAGCGTTTCTGAGACCAACCGCCCTTCTTCACGTGATTCTTGACACCCCCTTTGATCTGGTCCTCAAGCTCCGCCTGATGATTGGTGACCAAGAAGATGCGCGTTGCGGAATTGTCACAGGCGACCAGAGCGAAAGTCTGATACTCGTCCTGCAGCTCAGCGAGCGGGCGGATGTAAGGCGATGGCCCAACGCGGAGTTCGTTAGGCACGGGCATCGAAAGCGGATAGCCACGCACGAAGTCCAGCAGCGCACAGGCGAAGACGCAGACACCCTCGGCACGTACAGGATGCTTCTCCAGCAACTCGTGCACGAGCTGCATGCTCATGTCGAAGTGCTCGGCCTCGTCCGGCATTTCTTCCAGCATTGCTCGCAGCATCCGCTCACGGCTCCGCAGCGATTCGATTCCGTCCTCACCTCGAAAGTAGACCGAGACAAAATCGCGGCCATTGCCCTGCATCTGCGAAAGTTCACGCAAATCGATGTCTTGCAGCATGTTCGTCCGAATCGACTCAAAAAGAGGGGGGGGACCACGGCGAACGCTCGCTGACAGATGGTCGGCTGCACTCTCTGGCAATTTGAGTGCCAACGCCGCACATCATGGCGACGCCTCGGACGAAAAACTGATTCCGCTGCCGCTAGCCGGACCGGTTCCACGGCGGATAAGTCGCGGACCGCCGGCCAGGAACCTACGACTCCAGGATCTCCAGGACCCGTTCCGGGGGGCGGCCGACGACCGCTCTGCCGCGGTGCAGCACGATCGGTCTCTGGAGCAATTTGGGATTCGCCGCTAACGTCGTGAGCCACTGATCGTCGCTCAAAGGCTTCTCCGCGAGCCCCAATTCTTTGAACAGCTTTTCGCCCCTACGAACCAGCTCCACCGGTTTTACTCCCAACATCTCGACAACCTTCCGGAGCTCCGTCTCCGTGGGGGGATCATCCAGATACCGGACTTCCTCAAACTCCACCCCTTTGGATTTGAGCAATTGAAGAGCGGCACGCGACTTCGAGCATCGAGGGTTGTGGTAGATTTTCGTCATCATCTCTCGTGATTCCTAAGTACGGCAGGCCGTCCAGCCTAGTCCTTGCTGCACAGGCTCGCCTCGCCATTTGCTGCCGAAGGGCGGAAATCTGCTGAAGTGCCTCGTGAAGCTCCAATGTTCACTCCCGAAAAAGCGGCCCATCCCATTACTCGCTTTGCGACGCAAAGCAAAAGGTAAGGGAGCGGTGTCAGATGTCAACGGTTCGTTGCCGGCCACAGGTGCCGAATCGGAGCTGGACGGCCGGAGGGCTATGGGCACGAGTCTTATGGCCGCGAATTGCCGAAAGATGGGGGGCCACGAAGACCACGAAGAGCACAAAGGAAACGTGGGGAGCTAAGCCACGGATAAAACGGAGCGTTTGCTTCTGGTTTCTCCCCTTTATCCGCGTTCTCTGAGCTCTCCGCGATCCCTCTCCTTTCCGTGCGTTCTCGTGTCGTCTTTCCGTAGCCACGAATTGCGTTATTCGCGTTATTCGTGGTAGTTGCCTCGGCCACGTGCGCGCCTGGATTCCGTTCGAGTCAGCAATGCCCTGGATGTGCACTTCCCAAGTCCTTGGCGATCAGTGAGGTGCGAGATGGCCGACATGTTCCGGCACATCCCCTTGTTCATCGGGAAATTCGAACTCGAGGGTTGAATGGTCGATCCCGAAGCGGTCCACAAGCAGACCTTTCAAGTCCTTCTTGATCATTTCCATTCTTTCCGCAGCGGATCGCTCGATGACCACGTGGGCTTCGAGCGTGTCGTGCGACTCGTCGAGTTGCCAGAGGTGGACATGATGGATCTCTTCGACATCTTCATGGTCTTCTAAGGCCTGCACGAGTTCGTCGAAATCCAGTCTTGACGGAGCTCCTCCCATCAAGATGCGGGCGGCCTGAGGCAGCATGGTCAGCGCCTGATAAAGCACGTAACCGGCGATCGCGAGCGTCAGCGCAGGATCGACCCAATACTGATCGCCGTAGATGATCGCGAGTCCACCCACCAGGACCGCCACCGAAGCCGCCGCGTCGGTGAGATTGTGAACGAATGCCGCGCGTACATTCAGATTGCCCCGGCTCATCACCCACAGCAGCAACGCGGTGGCGATGTCAACCACCAAGGCAAGCCCCGCAGCCGCCATCATCACCCAGCCGGTGATCTGCTTCGGCTCGAGGAACCGCATCACCGCCTCGTAGATGAGGTACAGCCCCACCATGCCGAGCGCCGTGAGATTGATGATGGCGCCGATCAGTTCTGCTCGACGATAGCCAAAAGTGAATGTCTTGGTCGCTTGGCGACGCGAGACGCGACGGGCGATATAGGCGACGAGCAGTGCCATCGCATCGTTGAAGTTGTGCAAGGCGTCGGCCAGCAATGCCAAGCTACCGGAAACGGCGCCGGCAATGATCTGCCCCACCGTAAGGAGCTGGTTCAGTCCGATGGCCCATAGGAGACGCCGGTCGCTGACCCCGGAAAGATCATGCGTGTGACTCGAGTGGCTGCCCGAGCCATGGCCTGCATGGTTGTGTTTTGAATGGTCGTGATTCAAAATGCTCGTTTCCACTGTCAATTCCACCAGCGATTCCGCAATGAGCAGCACGAAACAGCCAACCTTCGCCGTGGCCGTCACTTTTGAGATCCATCCCGAGCATGTCGAGGCGTTTCGCGCTCGCATTCTAAAGCAAGCGCACGACTCTGTGGAAAAAGAGCCAGGGTGCTGCCAATTTGATGTGCTCACCGACGAGGCGGATCCCACGAGCTTCTTCTTGTACGAGACGTATCTCGATGCCGAGGCGTTCGAAGCACATCAGAAAACGCCGCATTTCGCCGATTACAACCGCACGGTGGCTGATTGGGTCAAATCGAAGCACCTCCGGCGTCTGGTCGTGCGTCAATCGGGTTAATTCCCACGAATATCTGCGGTTCATTCTTACCGCGTCGCTGCGGCTTCCGCGCCTGGGGGCTCTTCGTTGTCCCCCAGGCAACCCCCCGCCAGGAGTGTGGCTGCTGCCGTGGATATTCGTCAAAAGTTAGCTGTGCTTGCCGATGCCGCGAAGTACGACGCGTCGTGTGCCAGCAGTGGCTCGAAGAGCACGCGCGAGGGCTCGAAAATTGGCAGTACCGAGGGCATGGGCATCTGCCACAGCTATACCCCCGACGGCCGATGCGTTTCGCTCTTAAAGATCCTTCTCACCAACTACTGCATCTACGACTGTCAGTACTGTGTCAATCGAATCTCCAGCGATACGCCGCGGGCTCGGTTCACGGTCGATGAAGTCGTCGATCTGACGTTGAGTTTCTATCGACGCAACTATATCGAAGGTTTGTTCCTCAGCTCTGGAATCATTCAGAACTCCGATTACACGATGGAGCAGCTCACTGCGGTCGCGAAGAAGTTGCGCAGCGAACATGGCTATGGTGGCTACATCCATCTGAAAACGATTCCCAATGCGTCCCAAGCGTTGATCGACGAAGCGGGACGCTGGGCGGACCGCTTGAGCGTCAACATCGAATTGCCCACCGAACGGGATCTCGTGAAGCTCGCTCCCGAGAAGAAGAAGCCGGAGATCGAGGGTGCGATGAATGGCATCCGAGAGAAGATCGAGGAGTACAAGCAAGAAACAAAGGCAGGATTCCAGCCGCCACGTTTCGCCCCGGCTGGTCAAAGCACTCAGATGATTGTGGGTGCAACGGAGACACCGGACCTAAAAATCCTCGAGACGGCTTCGTCTCTCTACAGTACACAGCGGTTGCGGCGGGTCTACTACTCCGCCTACAGCCCCATCCCGCATGCCGATGCGAGGCTGCCGGGGCAGTCGCCGCCGATGGTCCGCGAGCACCGGCTGTACCAGGCCGATTGGTTGCTGAGATTCTATGGTTTCGACGCCAGCGAGATCGTTGCTGGTGCTGATCAGAATCTGAATCTGGAAATGGATCCAAAGCTGGCTTGGGCGTTAGCAAATCGGCACTTTTTTCCCGTCGATGTCAATCGGGCGAGTCGCGAGGAACTCCTGCGTATCCCGGGGATCGGCGTTCGAAACGTCGATCGAATTATCAAGCTCCGCCGGCATCACAAGATCGCGACAGAGGATTTGAAGAAACTCCGCGTCAGTTGGAATCGAGCAAAAGTGTTCGTAGCGACGGCTGACCATAACCCGGGGCTCGCGGAGTTAGACAAGCTGGAACTTGGGAAAAAAGTTCAACCTCCTAGCCGGCAGTTGCTGCTGTTCGATGCTGCGGCGTCGGCTTTGACAGGTGAGGTTTGATGCGTTTCGCAGAGGTCGACTCGTTTGATCAGTGGCGAGCCGAGGCACGGCGGTTGCTTGCGCTGGACGTGCCGCCCGCCGACGTGCACTGGTCGACGGCTTCGGCTCAACCATCGCTTTTCGATGATGCACCAGCCGAAGCGAGTCATCGGCCACACCGCAGCGTTTCAACCCCATCACCCGCGTTCACCGTTCCGCCAGCCTTTCTGGAGCTCGCCCGCGAGGTGGCCTGTCATCGAGATCCAATCCGCTGGCAGGTCCTGTACAGTGTGCTGTGGCGGTTGCTGCATGGCGAGCGAGCCTTGCTGAAGGTGACGGTCGATAATGACGTTCTCCGGTTAACCCGCATGCGCAAAGAGGTTACCCGTGATGTTCACAAGATGAAGGCGTTCGTTCGGTTTCGCAAAGTCACCGACGGCGATGGAGAAGAGAGCTACGTTGCATGGCATCGCCCCGACCACCAGATCGTGCGTCTCGCAGCGCCATTCTTTTCGCGTCGCTTCCCGGCAATGCACTGGTCGATCTTGACTCCCGACGAATCGGTCCGCTGGGACCAACGTGAGCTGCACTATGGCCCCGGGGTTCCAGTATCGGAAGCCCCAAATGCAGACGCGCTGGAAGAGGTTTGGAAGACGTACTATGCGTCGATTTTCAATCCCGCTCGGTTGAAGGTCCGGGCGATGAAGCGGGAGATGCCGGTACGGCACTGGGCAACGCTTCCCGAGGCGGGGCTCATCGAAGAGCTTCTTCGGGAGGCGCCGAAGCGGGTCGGCGAGATGATCGAGCGAACCGAAGGGTTTGAGCAGACGGCAATGCACTACATGCCGGCCGAACTGGACCTAGCATCCCTGAGGATGGCCGCCAATTGTTGCACCGCTTGTCCGTTGCACGGCCCGGCGACACAAACCGTCTTTGGTGAAGGGGGCGAGAATGCGCGGCTGATGATCGTCGGCGAGCAGCCGGGCGATCAGGAGGATGTCGCGGGGAAGCCATTCATTGGGCCCGCAGGGCAACTCCTGGACGAAATATTGGGTCGAGCCGGAATTGCTCGGCACGACGTGTACGTCACGAACGTGGTTAAGCATTTCAAGTACGTTGCAACCGATTCCCCCGGTGCGTCATCACGCGGCACGCACCGCCTGCATCAAAAGCCGAACTCACGGGAGATTTTTGCTTGTCGGCCATGGTTGGAGGCGGAGATTGCGACGATCCGCCCCGAGGCGATGGTGTGCCTCGGAGTTACCGCGGCTCAAGCCCTTTTCGGACGCGACTTTCGCATGACGCAGCAACGCGGGGAAGTGCTGCCAACGGAATGGTGCGCAAACACCATGGCCACGTGGCACCCGGCGGCAATCCTCCGCATGCCAGACCCGGCGCGGCGGGACCAGATGCGAGAGCAACTTGCGGGTGATCTTCGATTTCTCTGGAGCATGCTCGACCGCCCGCCCTCTTCCGAACTGCCGCCAGCCTCATCGCATTGAGCCGTAGGTCTGGCCGTAAAGTCAACGCTGCCAATGCAGGCCATAAGGGCCGGTTTTTTGGGCCGCGTATGGTTGCACTGGCGGAAGGGACAGCTTTTTCACAAACCGAAGCTGGCTGCCACGCCGATGTTTGCGGTGACCGAAAAACTCTCAGCGCTCGATAATTCGAAGCGATCGGCACATCCCGCACATTCTCGCACTTTCGGTGGCCGCGTCATCATGATCGTTCGCACAGCTTCCCTTCGGCTAAGGAGCGCGGCAGCCGCTTTGATCGCGACCGCCGTGACTGTCGCCGCCCCTTCGCAGGCAGCAGTGGCTCAGGATCACGCTTCGTCGATCTCGCCCATGGGCCGTGTAGGCGGCCTCGGGGATTCGGGGGCTTCGGGAACCGGTTTTGGCCCCTGCCCGTGTCAGCCTCGGAAAACGCTGCTCCAGTGGAGCTATGGTACGAGCTTCTCCGGGGGCCCGGATCTCGATGAGCCGATCGTCACCGATCGTCCCGATTTCACCGAAGCGAGTTCGACCGTAGGCCGAGGAGTGGCGCAGTTGGAGCTCGGTTACACCTACTCGTATGACGACGCTGCTGGGACCACCACTAAGAGTCATTCTTATCCTGAACCGCTGCTGCGTTACGGCATCTTTGCCGATTGGCTCGAGATGCGGGTCGCCTGGAATTATGCCGACGAAGAGTCTGCCGGCATGAGTGCATCGGGCAGTGAAGACCTTCTTCTCGGATTCAAGGTCGGTCTGACGCCACAAGAAGGTATTCTGCCCGAGATGGCGATCATTCCTCAGTTGAGGGTGCCGACCGGAGCTAGTGCGTTCACGGCGGATGAGACTCTGCCCGGGTTTAACTGGGTCTATTCATGGGACATCAGTGATCTCATCTCGACGGCAGGAAGCACCCAGTTCAACCGCGCTACCGACGACAGCACGAGCGAAGCCTATACTGAATGGGCCCAATCATGGACCGTTGGTTATTCGCTAGCCGAGAGGGCCGGAGCCTATACCGAGTGGTTCGCGTTTTTTCCCCACAGCGCTGACTCCGCGCAGCCGGAGCACTATTTCAATGGCGGTTTCACGTACCTTCTGAGCGATGATGTCCAGTGGGACATCCGCTCGGGGATCGGGCTCAACGATGCCGCCGATGACTACTTTGTCGGAACCGGTCTCGCGATTCGTTTCCGGTAAGCGACCGGCGACTACTTCTGCACGGCACCTGCCGATGGAGGGGTCGGCTCGATTGCCGTCCCCCAGTGGGCCATCATCAGAATCGCACCCGCGGTTCCGTCCATCGGAAGCGACTCGCTCGCGCAGCACCACAGCTGAGCAACCACGAAAACGACAACAAAGTGGTGAAAACCGATGTCCTCCATTTCGGCAGGTGGCATCGGTGGGTTCCTGTCTCGTTGCAACAGGCTAATGCGGCACTCGAAAGAGAGCGACGCGGTGTCGCCTGGCTGGTTCGCAAAGAGCGAAAAAACATTCCCAGCTATCTCCTTTTCCCCGAGGGACAGTATTTTACCCGTTCGTTCGCGGAGGGCTCGATCATCTGCTCCGTCTCTCCCAGCTCGACGTTTTCGCCGACACGATCTCGCATCCAGAACACGGCGACCTGATCGACTACTCCAGCATGCCGCCCAAGCCAAAGGGGTCGGCATCGGCAGCGGGATCGTCCTGTGATTCCGTGGACGGTGCAATCTTCACGCGATCCGCCTCCGGTAGTTGTCCCAGGTCGGGACGGCTCGCGGCGGATTCTGGCACGAAATAGCCTGGCTTCACGCGTTGCGCCGGTTGGTCCGTCGCGCGTCGAAGCCTCTCTTGCTGACGCAGTTCAATGTAAGAACCTGACATCAACCGATCTTCCTTGCCTTCGCCCGCCTCAACAATAATCGCCGACTTGGAAAGCAAACGCTTGTCTTTGACATTGATCGCGTAGCATCGCGTTTGGCAGAGCCCGCAGCCGACGCATGCGCCATCCCGAACGACTGGAGCGAGGTATCCGCTGCCGGCGATCGGCTCGCCTGCCTCATTAGTTTCCGTCCCGACTTGAGTGTATTCAATGGCGTGGTAACCGGCTGCATCACATTCTTGAACGCACAAGTCGCAGGCTTCTCGACCCACGTGCGGCAAACAGCTCGATTCGTCGACGATCGCCAGCCCCATCCGAGCGACCCGTTTTTCGGCCAGCGGCAAGGCGCGGATGGCACCGGTCGGACACACCTGGCCGCACGCATTGCAGCTTGACTCGCATCCTGCCCAGTCCGCATTGACCGCCGGAGTCCAAAGTCCCTCGAGTCCCTGTCCAAAACCTTGTAGCTGCAAGACGTCGTTCGGACAGGCTTTAAAGCATTCTCCGCAGCGAATGCACATCTCCAAAAATGCTTTTTCAGGTACGCTGCCGGGGGGACGCACCGGATGAATGCGTTCCGGATCGTTCAGTCCCGTGCCCAGGGCCCGCGTGGCTGCGGTGATTCCTACTCCGCCCGCGATAGCCGCTGCGGTGCCGCCCGCGAGCGAAAGGAATCCGCGTCGCCCGATAGAAGTTTCACCGGTCGGCGGATCATTGTTTACTTTCAACTGTACTAGATTGCCCCGCTCGACAAACTTGATCGCGTGCGTCGGACAGACCCCTGCACAAGTTTGGCAAAGAGTGCAATCGGTGCCGCGGGTCGTGAAGTCCGGCTTGATCGCATCGAAGGGACAAATTTCGACGCATTTGTTGCAGTGGATACAGCTAGACTCCACCTTCCGTTCGGTCAGCCGAAACAGATTGCCGAGCGAAAACGTCGCCCCGCTCGGACACACGTATTTGCACCAGAAGCGAGGCCGCAGGAGGCCGAGAGACAGCACCCCAAAGAACATTGCGAGGGAGACGATATGCCCGAGGTGGATCGGTGGCACAAGATGCCAGCCTCGAGCGATCCCATTCTGCAGCGGCCCCCCGAGGACAAGCATTCCCCGGGTAATCACCGGAATTGCCGCGACATATCCCGAGACTAAAACGCCACAGACGGCTGCTATTAGAGTCCCGAGCAGCAGATAATATTTAATGTGGACCCACCAGCCCTCTTCCGCAACTCGGAAGCGGGTCACGCGGCGACCGATCGACCAATCGAAGAGGTCGATCAGAGTCCCCAGCGGGCACACGTAACCACAGAACCCGCGCGGGACCAGCAGACATAGAATCAGAATGACTGCAGCCGAGCTCAGCGACCAAACCCAACTCCGCGAGGCAATCGCCGTGGAAAGACTGACCAACGGATCAATCACCAAAAACAACTCCGCTGGCAGCCATTCCTTGCGCTGCAGATTGTCTGCGTAGTGACTGGGCCAGGCTGTCGGGTCGCGAGAGAGGAGTTTCCAGTCCGCCGAGCTGAGCAGAAAGCGGTCGACGGTCTCGCCGCTGAGCTCCTGCAGCGGCACAAACCGAATGTGATCGCTGGAAACTTCATCCAGCCGCATCGCGATCGGATCGGACGCAGCCCTCGCATGCTCTAGCGGCACGCCGCCGCTCTCTTCGATAGCGTAGGTGACGCTACCGGGCTGCAGCCACGAAGGTACCGATGTCGCTTCGAACTGAATCCGTCCGTCCGCCTGCCCAAATTCAGCGAACCGCCAACCCAAAGATTCTCGAACTGCAGCTGGGGGACGTGCGTCGTACGGCCAGGCGACCGCGAAGAACAAGCCGAGAAAGGCCGCGAAACAGACAGTCTGGCTTAGGCGGCGGACGGGCGCCGACAGCCAGCTAATGCCAAGTCGTCGCAGCCCCCGCCGCGCCAACCCGCGTTGTTTCGTTTGGCGGTCGGAAAACAGCGATCCCGGAAGGACGCGGACCGCCAATTTGCCGAACCACCCCCTCCGCTCCGCCTCTCCAGGTCGCGTGCGGCGCAGGACCGGTAGAAAACAGTCGAGCCGCAACAGGGCCCGCGATCCGGAGCGACGGCTCGCGGACGCCAGCACCAGCACTCCCGTACCGCATAACAGAACGCCAACAGCGAGGAGCACCGAGAGGCCGAAATCCATTACCCTCGCCGCCAGGATCAGCCGGCCCGCGAACGCCGTTAGGATCCCACCGACAATCGCAGCAGAAACGCCAAGAACCTTCGGGTATTTCATGTTCGCACCAGGTGCGTGCCTCTCGGCTGGCTGCCATTGCTGCGGCTCACTGGATCACTCATTGCCAGCAGCCCATGCACGAGCGGTCGCGTTCACGATGGCTTGAGAGGTGATCGTGGCACCGCTGACCGCGTCCACATCAAGATGTTGTCGGTCAATGATTCGGCGGGGCGTATCTTCAAGGGCGGAGTAGAACTGCTTCTCTTGGTGATTTGTGACTTTCACCGAAGCAATCCGCCCTTCTTGAACCTCGACCGCAATGGTCATCGGTCCGTTATAGCCGGTGCTGACGCCGGTATAGGTTCCGCTGGGAGTTTTAGAGACCTCGAACTGGTCAAATAGCTTGACTGCTTCAATGCTCTCTCGGGCTCTCGCCGCATACCTCGCCGCATAGTCTTCGTTGCGATGATTTTTGGAGCTGAGCACTCGCTGGTAAAATTCGATCGCTTTCTGAGGTTGTCCAGCTTGTCGTAATGCATCGCCAGCCAACAGGAACGCCTCTGCCGCTTGCGACGTTGTGCTCGCAGCAGTGGCTAACTGGACCGCTCGCTGAGTTTCCCCTAAATCGCCGAATAATTTGATCGCTTGGATCGGCAGCTGTTTGGAGCGAAGCATCTCCATCGCCATCGCCCGGTTGCCTAGCCGCCAATAGCATTCTCCCAACAGGACCCGATCACGAGGCGTCGCGGATCCAGCCGACTTGCGAAGCCAAAACGCCGCACGCGGGTAATCCTGCAGCAATTGAAAGTACATTGTGCCGAGCGTTCGCATGTCGCGCTCAAGCAGCGCCGGTTGATCCGCATGGAGCGTCATGCAGTAGTGCACCAGCTTGATGCCAGATTGCCAGCGATGCGGGTTGGGGTTGATTACATCCCAGATGTACTGCCCCATGTTCTTTTGGTTGTTCCATCCTTCTCCGGGCGGCTTGAGAGGCCAGTCGAGGTCCAGCGTGTCAGGGTACTCGAGCGCGACCGAATCATACCACTCGGGAGGCGTCTGCCCTGCTTGTTCGATGAGCCGATTGATCTCTGCAGGAGACCGCGTCCTGGGGCTGGTTTGAATGCTCTCGGTGGATGATTTCTGAGGCGTCGGCTGTGCGGACGGAAGGGGAGTCAGCACATGCCGTTTTCCGCTGAGCGTCACGGCATGCACCCGGTCGAACGGATAAGTCCGCGTTGTCACGCGTTCACCGATCTTCGCCGAAAAGTCGAATTCCTTGTCGTTTTTGCGAATCGCCGTAACTTTGCCTTGCAGCTTGGACCCGCTGATAAACTCGACCTCATCCTGCGCATCCGCGTCGCCAGTCAAGACGGTCAAGCATACCCAGCCCACAGCCCAAACGGCTTTCAGAACACCATGGGTTATGAGATGACGCATGTGACGAGTATCCATGTAGAAAACAAGGTTTTTGCCAGTGCGATAAATGCTCTTCGCAGCATTGCGTGGCTCTTCGAGATCGTGGATCGGATGTCCTCGCGTTCTTCGTGGCTGAACGAACCGTCGCCGCGATAATTTTCTTTCCGCAAGATTTTAGCCATGCGTCGCGCACCGGAATCCTAACCACCACAGCCCCCACAGCCGCCGCCCCCGCAGCCGCCGCCCCCGCAGCCACTGCAACCGGCTCCGCAGCCGCCGGTTGAAGACCCTCGGCCAACCGACGGCGCGAGCGAAGCGAGCGGCGTAAAACCTTCGATCCCCGCCACCGCTGAGGTTCCGAGTAAGGCGACGCTCATCGCCAGCATGGCAGGCTCGGGGTTCGATTTGCGACTTGCTCCGGTCTCGATCAAGCTCTTGGCATGTTCGAGGTATTCTTTGCCCCGGGGCGTCGTCCGAGACCGTCTAATGTTCAAACCAATCGCTGCGATCGCAAACACCAACATCATGGCCAGCAAGTAGCCAATCTCTTCGCCGAGCGCTAAGCCTTGCACCAGACGCAGACCGCCGATCGCACCGATGAACACTGCAATCCAAGTCCCTGCCCTGCTCTGTTGTCCGTATGGATGCCGCAGCCCTTTTTCCTCGAGCCTCGCTTCGATGTGTTCGAAATGAGGCTTGACGATTTCCATCAGCTCGCTCGTCGGCTTACCCGATGCAATCGCTGAGTAGAGGTCGCGGTCGATCGCTGGCTGTGTGGGCGGCGCTCCAACCACCTTGAAACTGCTGTACCACCACAATCGCTTGGAGGCTTCGATTCGTCGATCTGCGAATAGCCGCGTCAGAGCGACGTGTGCTAACCGAGACCCGCCGCCCGCCAGCACGGCAAGTTCGTCCGTGCTCAGTTTATTTGCCTCGCCGATCCGGGGGTCGTGGTCCTGGGATACCGAGCGGGAAATGCGGAGTGCAAGCATCGCGATTAGCCCGAGCAAGCTAAACGCCGCGTAAAAGATTAGGAAGGCGGTGCCACTGATATTGAATGGAAAAATAAAGCCTATGGCAGGAGTCGTCGCAACCTCGCCGGCCAGCGCGTTGGCCACCACGAGGCTGGTGGGTGGTCCGGCGATACAGCAGGCAATCGCCCCCCCGCCTACCAGGGTGAGACGCTTAGGGATGGCCCACTCGCGACCGGCGTTCATCCATCGGAACTCGCCAGCGTGGGCAAACCGCTGCGCCGTCGGCGGCCAGATGTCTTGTGGAGGTTCGCTTTCGAAAACCCTCCGGTAGCTGTCGAGCGTCGCTTGATACCAGTCTCGAAATTTGCCCCCTTCTTCGGGACCGCCGGCTGTCGGCTCATGATGCAAGGGGCTGCCGAGCGTCTCGCCGCAGAATCGTTCCCAGTAGGAGCGCGTGTACGTTAGGTGCAGATGCCACGCCTGATCGACGTCTTCGCTCGGCGTCACTGGGTGTCCGCTGCGCATCGCGAGAATGCAGAAACGGAGGTACTCACGCACGACGCGACTCGCGTAGCCCACGGTCCAGCGGTTTTCGCGAGCCAACCGATCGACGAATCGCAACGTCTTGCTGTCCGAGTCAATCTCGAACGCTTCGACCCGTGCGACGTATTCTTTCAACGATTCGTTCATGCAACCTCGCTGCTCGATCCGACAGCCGGGAACCGCCACCGAACGGCTCGCTTCCCTGATGCTGCAGCACGCATCTGAGGAAGCAAACCTCGCCAGCCATTGCGTTTTACCGGCTGAGCCGCGCGAGAGCAATCAATCTCGGCCCCATCTCCCAAATCCAAGGGCGACCGAATGCGCGGAACGCGGAACGAGCGGCGTTGTGCCTACACCGGAACCGGTGCGTTCTCGGCGATCAACCGCTCGCGTTTGAGTTGTTCCCAGAGCTCCGTCGGCGTTTGAGTGACGACCGAGAGCACGTTCTCGATGACTTGTTCACCGGTGCTGGCGCCCGGAATGACGGAGCTGACGACTTTCGGGGCGCTGCAGAACTGTAACGCCACGGTGCGGAGATCGACTCCATGCTCGCGGGCGATTGCAGAGATCCTTTCGCCTTTTTCCCGAATCTTGGGGGGCACTTTCGGCTGGTAGTTGTACCGCTCTTTACCTGCCAAGTAGCCGGAGTTCAGCGGCGCACCGACGACGATCGATACGCCTTGTTCATCGCACTTTGGGAACAGTCGATTCAGCGCATCTTCGTGGTCCACGACGGAGTACTGTGTCGCTAACAGAAACAGGTCCGGGTCGGCCACCTCGAGGGCCCGTAGGCATGGTTCAATCGTATTCACACCAAAACCCCAGGCTTTGATTATCCCCTCGTCGCGCATTCGGGTCAGCTCTGGCATCGCTCCTTTCGCCGCCGTCTCGAAATGCTCGGTCCATTTGTCTCCGAAGTAGTCAGGTGAAAGGTCATGGATAAACACGATGTCGAGCCGCGAAAGCCCCATCCGATGAAGACTCTCCTCCACTGAACGACGCGTTCCTTCCGCGGTGTAGTCGATGTGAAAATCGAACGGCGAAGGAGCTTTCCACATCGTTTCAGGAGCTTTTTCGGCCGGTGTGAGGATACGGCCGATCTTGGTCGAAATCACATACTCGTTGCGAGGTTGGTCAGCTAAGAAATGGGCCATTCGCCGTTCGCTGACTCCAAGTCCGTACCAAGGGGACGTGTCAAAGTATCGCACGCCTGAATCCCAGGCAGCCTGCATGACCTGGTCGGACTGCCTTCCCGTGAGCGGCGCAAATGCAGTGCCGATCGCCACTCCACCCAAGCCGATGCGGAACGGCGGGCGATAGTGCCCACTGTCCGACGACTCGTTCATCGGCAGGGCGCCACCGGCCGGACCGATGGCGCGATTCGCTTCTTCGTCAGCAGCCGCCGGCGCACCGGACGCGGGCGTTCCAAGTGTGCTGGCGGCAGCGGCAAAGGCGGCAGTGCTGAGAAAGGTGCGTCGAGTGGGCATTGCTCGGGACTCCATGATTGCGCCGGCGGAGTTGCCAATGCACGCGAGTGACAACCTCAGATCCCCCGGACCGGTGATCGCTGCCTGGGGTTCGCAGCACACCGAGTGCCACCCGCCACCGCCGCGATCCTCGTCTCAAGCGGACGCGGACTCGTCGCGAATGTCAGAGGCGCTCCGGCCACCATGTGGCGGAGGGTCTTCTTTGAGAGGAGACAAAAGGGAAAGCTGCCCTCCTCACTCTTCGGGACTCGTCATCGCAAGCGCTGCGATCTCAGCGACGCCGAGCGCACGGCGGTAGATTCGGACATCCGCTAGCTCGCCACTGAGCGGACCGTTGGTGCCGTGGCCGAGACGTAGCGGTTGGTCCGCGTCGACCTCAAAGCTCGCAGCGTCGAAGGGCGGAGTCTGAGCAACCTGCTTGCCGTCGACATAGAGGGTCAGCCGATCTGCGGATTTGACCGCCGCGATCGCGTGCCAGCCCGGCGATATGGACCGCTCCCAGGCGGCTTGCTGCCCGGCGGAGTACGCGAAGATCTTTCCGGAGGGGAGCGTGCTGGCGAATGCCTGGCCATCATGTTCCGCCATCGTCCAGACCCGGCGGTATTTCACGTCCGGCGTGAGCTCGAGTCGGGCGAGCTGCTTCCATGCCGTTCCACCTTCGTAGCTGTAGACCTCACCGAGCGGCAACGTGCCCGCAATCAAACGGCCATTGTGAACCATCATCCCCATGACTTCGAGCTCCTCGCCAAGGCGGCCGACATCGGTCCACCGATCGATGCCGTCAAAGCGATAGACGCGCCCGCTAGGCCAGGTGCCGACATACATTTGGCCTTGGTACTGGGTGAAAGAATAGGTTTGAGTGTTGTCGCCGAGTTGCCCGCAGTTGGTCCACCTGTCGCCGTCAAATCGGTAGACGTGCCCACCGTCGTAGCTCCCGGCATAGATGTGCCCGTCGTGGACCGTTAGCGGCACGACCCGCCGCGGTTCCTTGTTCTGGGTCTGCGGGTCGATCCCCTCCGGCACCGGGAGCGCCGTCCATCGCCCCTGCCCTTCATAGCGAAAGAACCCGGCCGGCTTGTACAGCGACGAGGCATAGAGTTGGCCGCGGAACACGACCAACCCGCCGACGGCCTCGGTCTGGGGCAACTGGCCGCAATCGGTCCAGCGAGTGCCGCCTTCGTAGCGAAACACCTTGCCTCCGAGCACAAGGTTCTCCGATTCCCGCAAAGCGGAGCCAGCCACGCGGTACTTTCCGGTGCCGACATATAGCTTGTCTTGATGGACCGCCATTGCGGTTACGGCGTTCGACTGATCGGGAGCGCCACAGTCGATCCACTCGTGGTCGCCCGCATAGCGATAGACCCGCCCCGATTCGTTCTTTTCCGGCTCGCAGGTGCCGGCAAACAACGAACCCTCGTGGACAGCCATCGAAAAAGCGAACAGCGCATTGCCTGGTCGGCCGCAATCTCGCCACTCGGTCGCCCGGTCGTCGTCGATGCCGAACTGCAGGTGCCGTGCGTTCGGCTGGTTTGATGTCACGCCTGAACTGCTCTTGAGCGTGAGGTGGTAACCACGCCGCGTCCGTGCGTCGTAGCGGCAGAGCAGGTCGCCCGTCAGTCGGTCGAGTTCGTCATCCACCTTCACCCAAGTTGCGATCGAGAAGTCGCCCTGGCCCAACTCGGGCACTTCCTCGGCAGGAATCTCCCGCGGTTCGCTCACCTGCGGCCAATGAGCGGCCAAGCCGCGGTCCAGTTCAATCGAGTTCTGTGCGTCGCGCTGAAGCGGAGTCTCTGCCTGGCCATCAGCCGAAAAAGCCAGGAACAACACAGTCAGAAGAAGTGGTCTGCAGTTCATGTCCGGTTCCCTACCCCGTTTTGCGCGAAGTTTGCTTCCGTTTTATTGACTCTAACGAAAACGATGTGCGTGAGCTTATGCCTGTAAATTGCCGAAAGATGAGGGAAACACGAAGGACACGAAGGACACGAAGAGCACGAAGGAAAGGAGTTGATCTGAACCACGGATAACGCGAATGATACGAACTTTTAGCCGTCGGATCTCCCATTCATCCGCGTTCTCTGTGCTATCCGCGGTTCCTCCCCCTTTCCGTGCTTTTTCGTGTCCTTCCGTGGCCACCCTTCGTGTTATTCGTGGTTGTTTCTACGGTCAGGTGCGCACATCGATTCCGTTAGAATCAGCATAATCTCAACTGTACGGTCGGCATTGTACTCGCGAATGCTGGACATCCCTCCGTCGGCGCCAGGCATATAGTGTGGTGGAATTCCATTGGCGGATGTTCACAGTACCATGCCGGGGAACTTTCTGGTCTCATGGCTCAGCGACCGAAGATGCTCGCCCACCATCCTTGGGGCGTGCGCGCCGCGATCACTCGTGGCTGCGTGGTAGGCCCAAGCAGATACGGAAACCGTCCCGCGAGTCGGAATAGTGGGGACCGGCGAGTCCGAGCCGCACGGCACAGCGGGCATTGCCGGGAACATCGAAGTAATTGCCTCCTCGGCAGACCGGCCGCGGATTTTCCTCGACCGTATAGAGTTGTTCGTGGCCTCCTTCGGCATCGAAGTGGTCCAGGATGACTTCCCAAACGTTGCCGCACATGTCGGCTAGCCCAAATCCGTTGCGGCCTCGTTCGCCGTAGTGATCGACCGGTGAGACGAACGCAAAGCCGTCGCTCCACGGAGCACTCGCCAGCGGCCACTTCTGATTCCGGTCGGGCAAGAAGTCGACCGCAGAAATATTCAAACGCCCTTCCCCCTCGCTGAGCTCGTTGCCCCACCAAAAGTAATTGCTTTCGGTGCTCCCGCCACGGCACGCATACTCCCACTCGGCTTCCGTGGGAAGGCGATACTCCAGTCCTTCTGGCAGCCGCCCCGCCTCGCGCTCGTGGTCGGTAAGCCACTTCGCGAAGGCTCGGGCGTCCGACCAACTGACGCACACCACTGGGAAATCGTCGCGCAGCGGAAATTGAAAGTTTGGATCGCGCCAGCTCTTTCCACTCATCGGTTCCCACGGATGAGTCACCGCGGTCGTCAGATTGTAGCTGGTCCACTCGGGGTTGAAACACTGTGTGTGCCCGCCCGGTTTCTCGGCATCGGTGACATACTTGGTCTCCTCCACGAACCGCCGAAACTGACCGACGGTGACTTCCGTGCGGCCCATCCAGAACCCATCCGACACGCGCATCTTGCGCGGCTCTTGCCCCTCGTACGACTCACGCTCGGTCCCCGGTGTGGCTCCACCTTCGATTCCTGTGGCCCAGCTTTTCTCTTCCGGCGTACTGCCCATCAAGAATTCGCCGGGCGGGATGTACACCGTTTCCAGCAATACCCCGCCACCGAGGTCTGCTCGCTGGACGCTGCCCTGCAGCGGCTCGTCGCCGCGCGCCGCGGCAATCCCGACGCTGCTGATGGCCATCGCGCATAAACTCAACACAACTCCAGGACGCATGGTGCTTTCCTATGAAGGCGGTGACAGAGGTGAGATACAATGCAGGTGAGATACAATGCGATTTAGCACAGCTGCGGAGGCATCGGCCTGTGTGCTCACTCAGACGGATTGTAACCAACTTCAGACCCGGTGGTTGCACGGATCGTAGGCTGCGCAGCAGCGTGGCAGCGGTCTGTTCAGCCCGGTAACATCCAGGGGCAAGCTCCGTCTTCCTGCGCCGTGGAGAATTCCCGATGTGGTTCTGTCGCCGAACGCTGTTCTTGATCCTCTGCTTGCCGTCAGCTTCCCTTTTGGCCGAGGCGCCAGGCCCTCCCACCGCAGGCCCGCCCACCGCAGACCCGCCCACCGCAGACCCGCCCGAACGTGTTCATCGCATATCGCAGGAGGAGTACGAGGCGACGCTGCACTACTGGGCTCGTCAACATCCCGAGACCGTGACGCTTGAGCGGGTCGCCGAGTCGAGCGGCGGAATGGGCATCTTCCTTCTGAAAATCACGAACTCCGATGCAGACGACCGAGACAAACAGGTCGTCTTAATCACGGCGCTGCACGGCGGCCCTGAACGCTCCGGTTCCACGACGGCGCTGCACTTCATCGAATGGTTGTTGAGCGAATCGCCGGAAGCTCAAGAGACGCGGCGCAAGCAGATCGTGTTAGTGATGCCAATCAACCATCCGGAGGCGTTTTTTCAAACCGACCGTTTCCGCAACCCCGCGAACATCGACCCCTATACCGGAGGTGGACCTCAGCACTGGGACCTTACCCGATTGAAATACACCTCGGCCGAACAGGCTCCGGAAGTGCAAGCGGTGCTAGAGGTCGTCGATCGTTGGAAACCCGAAGTCCACGCGGACCTGCACGGAACAGGCCTGCAAGAGTATCCGCCGGAGAGGCTCGGCGATCGCACGCGGTATCAGGGCCAGACGATGTTCGAGGTCACCGGTTCCGCGTATTCGAACTTTGCGCTGCGACCCTGGGACTGGCGAGTGACCGAGGCGATGGTCCGTGCCGGCGAAGAGGCCGGCTTTCCCTCCGACCGCTTCGAAGCGGATGCCCAACGTTCGCTCGGTGGCCCTGCGATGGCTCCGCTGGCCGATCGCAACTGGCCCGGACAGGCAAATTTCTATACGGCCCAGTACGGCTACGCCAAGTATCACACGATGGTGACCGCCCTGGAGATTGGCTGGGAACAGAGTGGTTTGGCTCGCCTGCGAGGATTGTTGCGCATCGGCAACGGTCGATGGCAGAGCGAGCCTGAGCTGGGATACCCCGTCGATCGCGTGCAGGCCTTCGCTGGACACTACGTGACCTCTTACGGCCGCACTGCCGCTGCACGACGACGAAGCCGCGTCGAACTATGGCAACAACAGGGCGGCTTCACCCAAGCAATGCTCTATCCTCAGACCGATGGCCGCGACACGTACTTCGTTGCTACATCCCCGGCCGCCGCCAGCGGTTTTCAGAAAGAGCTCGATCCGTTTTTTGCCTCGATTGCGCAACGTCAAGACATCGATTTCGAATCGTTTCATCGCTTCGTTCGCCGAGGGCCCGAGGTCCAACTCGCGGTGGCTCCGGGAAGCCTGCCGAGCGAACTCCCCCCGCCGATTCAGCACGGCATCGGCTTCCGGCTGCGATTGCCATATCAGGATTTGAGAGTCGACGCAGTCATGGTCAACGGTCAGCCGTTGGAGCAGGACGCGGAACATGGCTACCAAAGCTGGCTAGCAAACGGTTACACGCAGGTTCAGGTGAATTTGCCCCCCGAGGTCTCGGCCCACCAAGATCTATTTCTAATCACCTGTGAATACACGCCGAGTGAGCAACGCCGGATCGGCTGGACCCCTCCACCGGAAGTGCTGAAGCAACTCCGCTCCAAATGAGGACCGGGTATGCGTCGGGCTGCTAAGAGAGGATCTCTGCGTTGGGCAGTCCCGCGCGAAGCAGTTCGATTCCATGGGGTGTGAGCTGCGTGTCCGCCACGTCGATGTAGTTCAGAGCCATGCCGACGAGAGTGGCAACCGCTGCATCGGTAACTTGCGTCCCGCACAGGTTGAGTCGCGTGATTCGAGGGAGCTGCGCGATCAGCTCAATCGCGCGGTCGGAAATGGCAGTCTTCCAGAAGCTGATCCCTTCGAGATTCGTAAGCGGCAGTAGCGCTTCGACGTCAGCGTCGGTGATCTCTATTTGGCTGAAGTTGATGTCCACGATGTCCTCGTCCGGGATCTCCTGCCGGCTTCGAAAGGGTTCGCCGAGGAACGTGAAGCGAACTCCTCGGTCGGTTAAGGCGATCAAAGCGGCATCCATCGAATATTTCTCGAACTAAAACCGTTGTATTAACTTTCCGGCGAACTGTAGAGAAGTTTCGAGAGGTTCTTATTTTCAAGGCGGTGGAAGGCGAGGTCTGATTCCGCTGCGGTGACCGGATCAGCTGTTTTCTCGTCGAAACTGATCCAAGAACGTGCGCATGAACTGCTCACGCTCGGCGGCCAGACGCCGGCGCCTTACTTCTCGGCCAGGTAATCGGCGATCTTCTGCCGGATCTCGTCTCGGACCTTCCGGAAGACCGCGAGTTTTTCGTCGTCCGTACCCGTGGCATGAGCCGGATCTTCGAACGGCCAGTGCAGTTGCTCCTTCGCCCCAGGGAATGCAGGACAGGACTCATGGGCGCTGCCGCAGACCGTGACCACGAGGTCGAACGCTTCGTCGGCATATTCGTCCAAGTGCTTGCTTCGCGGGTTGGTCAAGTCAATCCCTTCCTCCCGCAAGACCTCGATCGCCAGCGGGTGAACGTAGCCAGCCGGACGCGAGCCCGCGGAGACGGCTCGCCAGTTGCCGCCTCCGAGCTCGTTCCAGATGCCTTCGGCCATCTGTGAACGGCAGGAGTTTCCTGTGCACAGAACGAGGACTCGCTTCGTCATAATTCGCAACATCTCAGAAGGTGAAAAACCGTTCGGGGCCAGGTCCCGTCTTGCTTAAAAATCGGGGCGGTTCCGGCGGTGGTCGTAGCTAATTTTGTAAGGTTTTAAGGCGTTGAACGGGATGCTCAACGCGAACGTCAACAATTCGCCCCTCGTGCGTCCGATGAGCGGTTGCTGCCACTCCCCTCAACGCGACGGCCCGCCGTCCTGCGATCGCGTCCTTGAGAACCGTGTCCAATTGCCCCAGCCGGGTCTGCTCACTCGAAGATCTTATCGACTCCGAGCCGTTTTGCCACCGATTTCTCGATCTGTCGCAGATGATGGGTTGATTAGCTTTTCCTGCAGATTGTCCCGACCGATCGATCGGCGTATCTGATCCTCGGCGTTGGTTTCACCGCCAGGCACGCCCTGTCGCCCCCCTGATGCCACTTTCTCCGGAGCTGCAGTTTGCGTGCCCGGGACCGGTTCGTTCGTTGCCTCGCGAATCGAACGGCCCCTATGGACGAGATTTGGTAGGCGGCTCGCATCTGCCGATTAACCAATGTGATGCTTCCGTATCTTGAGGCACTGGCGCTTCGCTGGGCTTGCCCATTTCGCACGGTACATTCTGAGGCACCGGCGAAGTTGACAGCGGATTACGGCCGGGCCTTTTCACATCGGCGTATTCGGCGGTCCGTTCGGTGCGTGGGCGCCGATGAGCTGGCGTTTTCGCGTCGCTGCTCGGGTGATAAAATACGGCAATGACCGCACGCCAGGAGGTCACGATGAAAGAGACCGACAGGCAAGCAGAATGGGCACGAGCTTTACCCGACGGGAAGCCGCTGGAGTTATGATGAAAAAGACCCGACGGCACTGGCGGCGCATGGTCCGTCCCGGAATCATCGCCATCGCTGTGTGGATGTTCGCTCTGGTCATGCCCGCCTTCGGGCAAAAGCTGGACATCGAGAAAGAACGCGTTATCCAAAGCGGGCGGCCTGACGGGCGACATGCGAGCACACGGGGATTCCTGCAGCACTTGATGCGTAACGCCAAACCCAAACTGGCGTTCAACCCGGAATTCACGCCGGAGGAATTCGAGCTGTGGCGGCTGCAGGTGCGAGCCAAGCTGTTGGAATTGATGAACTTCCCCGATCCGGTTCCTCAACCTGCCCCACGCAAGCTTTGGGCCCAGGAGCGCAAAGGTTACGTGCTGGAGAAATGGGAGCTCTATCCCGAGCCCGGCAGCGTGGTTCCCTTTCTCGTGCTGATTCCGGAAAACGCTACACCCGAGAATCCCGCGCCCGCGGTCATGTGCCTGCCGGGTTCGTCCGGCACTAAAGAGAACCTGGCCGGCGAGCCGCCGCTGGTGGCGGCATTCGAGCCGGACGATCGCAACCATGACGGCTGGCTTCACGCCGAGCGCAATCAGCAGGCCGTGCAATTCGCCAGGGCCGGGTTCGTTGCGGTGGCGGTCGACCACCCGGGCACCGGCGAACTCTCCGATCTGGCGATGCATCGTGGCAGCACCATGGACGATCGCAGCACCCTGTCCCGCTACCTTATCGACATGGGCCGCAGTTATATCGCCCTGTCCGTATTTCAAAAGCGTCGGATTCTGACCTGGCTCCGCGAGCAGCCGTACGTCGACGGCCAGCGTGTGGGCGTGAGTGGTCATTCACTCGGAACGGAGTCGCTGCTGGTGCTGGCCGTGCTTGACCCGCAGATTCAAGGCATTGTGTGGAATGATTACCTCGCCTCCACGATCCAGCGGGCGAAAGTCAGCACCATGCCGAACCAGCGCGGCGTCCGACCGGCAGCGAACTGGCTGGGCCACAGCATTCCGGGCCTGTGGGAGTGGTTCGATTACCCTGATTTGGTCGCCGCCTTGGCGCCACGTCCACTGATCGTGACCGAAGGCGGGCCGACTCATTCCTTGAACCTCGTACGCAAGGCTTACCAGATCGCCGGAGCTGCGGAGAATGTTTCGATTCACTACTATCCACAATACCATGATCCGGCCGATCGACGGGATGGAAAGCCCATCCCGGAGGGCCTGAGTTCGGCCGAATGGCTGGACTATGCCAATGTGCATGCTGCCCATCACTACTTCAAAGGTTACCTCGCGGTTCCCTGGCTGACTCGCCAATTCCAACTGCCTGATCCCGGTGAAGTCTATCCGCCAGCGCCGCCCGAGGCCGCGCAAAAGCTACCGAAGTGAGAGCAAGGGATCGGGCTGGGCCTTCTGCAGGTTCTACTACTTCGCGTTCTACGTGATGCAGAATGCCAAACTGAACCGGCGATGTTGTGAACTAAAGCGGAGCTGCGATGGTTGCTTTTCCACCCGTGCCCGCTGCTAACCACTATTGCAAGCCATGCAAGTGGCCAATTACGGACCTGCTCGTTCATGAAATCAAGGAAATGATGTGACCCTGAAGCGGATGGATAACGTCGGCATCGTGGTGGAATCCCTTGATACTGCCATTTCTTTTTTCAACGAGCTTGGCATGAAGCTCGAAGGGCGAACCACAATTGAAGGAGAATGGGCCGGGCGAGTCACGGGACTCAGCCATCAGCAGGTTGAGATCGCCATGATGGTCACTCCTGATGGTCATAGTCGGCTCGAAATCTCGCGATTTCTCACGCCCCTTGCAGTCGCCGATCACCGGAATGCCCCTGTGAACGCTCTCGGCTACCTGCGCGTGATGTTTACGGTGGACGACATCGAGGAGACGCTCGCCAGGCTCGGCACGCACGGCGCGCAGCTCGTCGGCGAGGTGGTTCAATATGAGAACTCGTATCGGCTCTGCTATATCCGAGGCCCCGAAGGGCTTCTCATCGGTCTCGCGGAGCAGCTGGGACATTCCTGAGAATTTCGCCGCTGGTGTCTCCCCGTTTTGCTCGTCGCGGCACTTCTCTGTTCTATTCCTTCCACGCACCGAAAGCGGCGAAGCAGCTGTTCTTGTGCAGTAGTTCGACGTGAGCAAATCCGACGCGGCGGAGCAGGTCCAGTTGGTAGGTGACTGGCCGTGGTGAATCTTGTCGCTCAATGTAGTCGAACACTTTCTTACGGTACTCGCTGCCCCCCCCCTGCCCCTCGAGATATTCACCGTAACGAGACCACATCAACTCGTGGATCGGCTCGGTTTCTCCAAAGACGCATTGCCACAGCCCAATCGCATCAAGGCCAGCTTTCGCTACACGCTCTTTTGCGTGACTGGCTCAGAGCACGCGGAAGAGACGGTTGTGCGTCATGGGCAGCGGCTTCGACACGGTCTTCGGTGGCTTGATCTTGGTGTCAAGCGTCCACCTGAGGAAGGAACGGGCGAAGTCTGTGGCGTTGGTGTCGGATGTCAATTGGTTTTGCGCGTGCAGGGCACGCGGCGTGGCCAGCGCGGCAGCAGCGAGGCTGGAGCGTCGGAAGAAGGCGCGGCGGTTGGAAGGGGCAGGTTTCATGGCGTGGTTCCCGTTTATCGTCGTTCTTGGAACTCGTGTCAGGGGCGATCTCGCTGCCGAGGTTTTCCGGGTCGAGGTAGCGCCGCCAGTTGGCGACGAATGCCGCGTCCGAGACGCCGCGCGTCAGCGATTGAAGTTCGTGCGTCGAGATCGTCTTCACCTCAGGCCGCCCCAGCCACCGGTGCACCGCTTCGATGCTGCCGAACGCGCCGTCGCAAAGTCGAATGATGAGATCGCCCAGCGACATCGGTCTGGTGCCTAACCGCGACTACCTTCGCAACACGATTCGCAGATTCGGTGGCAAGCCGAACATTGCAGCTTCCCACGAACATCGACGAGTCGACCGCCGCAAACAGGGCAAGCGGGATCGGAGGGCGGTGCTTGGTGTTGGCTGGATTCGTTCGACATCATTAAGTCAATGGCGGCATAGATGCTACGAGTGCTAAGGACTATATCTTACTCGATGTAGACGGACGGGTAGAGCGTTTCAGCATCGCAGCGGAAACCATGGTGAGCGAGGAGATGATCAGTAGCATGGCGAAGGCCCACCAATAGGCTCCGCTCTCACCGCCGGCCCGAGCCAGCACAATCACTAGCCCGATTGTTCCAATCGCACCGCCAATCCGCTGAACCAAGTTCACCAGCGTCGCGGCGTCACCCATCTGCTCGGAGCTCACCGCGCCATATGCGGCCGTCATGGCTGGCATCTGCGCCAACGCAATCCCCACACCGCGCACTCCCAAGAGCAAAGACAGGACCATCAGGGAGGGGGTGGCGTTGAAAAGGAACGGAACGGTCGTAGCGACCAATAAGCCGGCTCCTGTGATCGTCACCAGTCCCGCGCCAGAACGATCGGTCCATATCCCGCCGACGGGCAACGCCACGGCGCTGCCCAGCCCCATGACGAGCAGCATCAACCCTGTCTCGGTCGTACCTCGTCCCCTAGCGAGCTGGAGATAAAGGGGCAAAAGCAGCAGCCCACCATACATATTGGCTCCGGTAAACCCGGTGGTGACCGTGGCAGCAGCAAACGTCGGGCGGCGCAGTAAACCGAGATTGATGAGCGGGGCAGCCACGCGAACCCTCGTGAGGGCGAAAACGAAAATCATCGCGGCACCGACAAGAGCGGCGGTTGCCGGTAACAAGGTGGCTCCAGCCGATCCGACCTCGGCGGCACCGAAGAGAAGAAGAGGAAGTCCAATGCCGAGTAAAACGAGCCCGCATCGGTCCAATGGGCGACTCGAATCACTTGAACCGCCGGGTACAAGCCCACGAGCGACGGCCAGTGCAGCGAGACCAATCGGAACGTTAATCCAAAACAGCCATCGCCACGAAACGACCTCGAGCAGCAGGCCGCCGACTGCGGGGCCCACCGCTGGACCGAGGCTGATCACAAGCCCAAGGAGGCCAAACAGTCTCCCAAGCTGAGTCGGGCCAGCGACCGATCCGATCACGGCTTGGCCAGCCGGAACCATGATCCCTGCGGCAAGCCCCTGCAGAACGCGCCCACCAATGAGCGCCAGCGGCCCGGGAGCGAGCCCACACAACGCCGAGGCGGCGATGAACGCGAACAACGATATCGCCCACAGGCGACCATACCCGAAACGGTTTCCCAACCAACCCGTTGCGGGGAGCGAAACTGCCAGCGCCAGGAGATAGCCCGTCGCCACCCACTGCACGACGGGTAGCGTCGATGAAAGGCTGTCGCGAATGGACTCCAGGGCGAGGTTCGCAAGCGTCGAGTCGAGCATCGCCAAAAACGCACCCGTCCCAGTCACTGCCGCGATCTTCCATGTGCGCACTGGAATACCGGGTGGAGTTGCTTGGCGATCGTCTTCGGTGTTGGTCATCTGCTGTTGCTAGTTTGTTTGGCCGCTGACACCAATAAACGCCGCTTCAGCGAATTGATCAACGCCCCATCCCCGAGGGGAGCATCGGCCGCGCGTACACCGGTTCTTCGGATTCAGACCCGTTTCAGCCGTCTGACAAAATAAACGCCCCGACACGAACATGCTGAGAATTCGGAGGCGTCGTTGACTGGATTAGCTGGTCTCCCGTTGAAACTGATCCAAGAATGTTCGCATGAACTGCTCACGCTCGGAGGCCAGGCGGCGGCCGGCGTCGGTGTTCATGAGGCCTCGCAGCTTGAATAGCTTGTCGTAAAAGTGATCGACGCCGGTTTTCTCGCCGTGAGCATCGCTGCGATAAAATGGCTGGCCAATGACGGCCCCATATTCAATCGTGCGGACAATTCCGATCGCCCCCAGCGCGTCCAGTCGGTCAGCGTCTTGAACAATCTTGCCTTCCAGTGATAGCTCGGCTGCAGCGGCACCTTTGCGAAACGAGATGTTATCGACGATGTGCATAACGTGCGTGATCGTTTCGGGCGACTCCCCCAGGTCGCTCAGGATGGCCTGGGCGAACTCGCCGCTCCGTTCGATGCCCGCGTGGAATTTGGCGTCGCCAAGATCGTGCAGCAGAGCTGCCAATTCGATCACCATCCGGTCTCCACCTGTCTGAGCCTGAATATCGCGAGCCGATCTCAGCACTCGAGCCACATGGTCGAACCCGTGCCCAGCACCCTGTCCGGCGAGCCGCTGCTGCACAATCTGTTCGACTTGTTCGATGATCGCCGGATCGTAGTGAGGCATCTCGCGTTTTCTTGTGGTCTTCATTGCGTCGCGTCGAGCCGCTGGCGAAAGGAGCCAACAAACCACCCCGCTAGCGATTGACACTTGCGGCGGCTATCCGATCAACGTGTATTTGATCGACACCCCCAAGGGGCCTTTGCTGCGCCTCGACGACGCAGTTTCGGAGCACCTATTGGATCTCGCTACGGAGTCTACCTACCTGGTGGCCCGCGTGGAGGGCATTGCTTACATCGGCGTGCTCACTGACGAAAGAACGTCGACAGGATGGTCAATCATAAACGGTGACCGCTCTACGCTTTCCGTTCCAATTGGCGAAGCCGAGGCGAAACCAATGACCGACCTGACACTCGATGCGGCTGAATCGTACATTGGCCGCATCGACGGCGGGCTCGGCCGCTTACGCTTTATACCAGCAGCCGAATCGCCAGAACTTCCAATCGACCACCTGTTCGACCGCTGACAAGACGTACGAAACAACGCGAGCTGGACATGGCTCGGTCGGCTCGCTGCGCTCGAACTCGCCCGCTTCCGGCCGCGTTGTCCTCACCGCCCACCATTCAGCGGTCTTGATGCACGTTTCGCACCGCTCGGCTTCCGTCGCGTGCCCTTGGCGCTTCCGGTTCATCAACGGGGTCAACGCGTGGGGTCAACGCGTGCGGAGCGAACCATCATTTTTCTCACCATAGCCGCAATCGCCATGACGATCGCTCCGGTGACTCCGCCGTAGAACGACATCAGTGCTATTCCGAAGATTGCTCTACCAATCCCCTTGTCGACCTCAAAAAAGTCGATTGATGCAAGTGCCTTGCCGTTCGACACAGCGACGCCGTATGCAAAAATCCCGAGCATCGCCAGCGCAACGAGCACCCCGATTCCGCCGAAGATCCATGCCGAAAGCTTCGCCCCGAATTTAGCTCCCCGCCAGGCTTCAGTGGTGACTGATGCCGAGTGCTGCCTTGAGCCGGACCCCGATTTCCTGTCGGGGCTCGGCGCAGCACCGGGCTCGTACGGATTTATCTGTGCCATCGATGGTGCACCGCATAAGGGGCAGAACTGCACGATTCGCCGTGGCCGCGGCATCAGCTGCGAGCTCACTCAGACGAATTGTAGCCAGATCCAGTACCGTTGCTTAAGTGGATCGTAGACTCCGTAGAGCTTGTCGAACCGCTTCCCCGTGCTGAACATCACAAGGGAATCTTCGGAAGCTCGGTCGCCCGGCATCTGCGGCGAGCGGCCACCCAAGAACTCGAGTACATCTTGGCGGTTCTGAATGTCCGTTCCTTCGTACGTTAGCGAAACATCGGCAGCTTCACAAAAATCGGCAATGGCGGCGCGTGATGCGGTACCGGTAAGCGTGCAGGTGCCACCCCCGTGAGGATGCTGGTAGCATGAGTAGTTGATGGGGGCTGTTGCTTCAAAGTCGTGCAGCAAATCTCCGACAAATGGAACGTCGGACGGAAGCAATGCCTCGCCGGATGCGGAGCGACCGACTCCTAGCGAGAGGAACCAAATTGCGAGGCATGTGAGAGAGATCGCCAGCGTGACTGGTAGCAGCTTGCGAGATTGCAGCATCGTGGATGTTCGGGTTCCCATAACCATTATGTCAGTCGGGTGCTCGGTGCTCGCCTGCTGGCCGGCGGTCCGATCGATCTGGACCTCATGGCTCCTTCGTCCTATTTGCGGTACCGGACGATTCTGACCTCGCCGTCGAAATCACATCGCGTCAGTTCGTCTTCGATGATTGGCTGAATTCGGGCTGGCTTCCCACCACCTGATCCGGCACCGATCAGGGGCATGGCGATCGAACGATAGCCACGTTCCTTGGCTAACGCGATCGCGTTGCGGACGGAGTCGCGGACCGACCGCTCTGAGGATCGCCAAAGGAGATTGATGCCCGCCACATGGATGATCGCCTTGAACGGTAGTTTCCCGGCGGTCGTTTCGAAAGCTTGGCCCAGTGGAATTGCGCCGAGACGCCCGAGTCCCCGAAACGGCTGGAGGCCTCCCCGCTTCTTGATTGCTCCCGAAACCCCCTGAGGCAGCAGCAGCCACCACGGAATGACGTTCCGGTTCCACGCATTGACGATCACATCCACGTCCTGCTTGAGCAGATCGCCGTCGACAATTGTCAAGTTCACGCCGTATTTAGCTCCAAGTTGCAGCGAGCAGCCAGAGGATGGTTCACGCCGTGCCTCGCATGACCGCCGCGAGTCGCTGCTGGGCCTTGGACAGTCTCGGTGGCGTCGACAGGGCATGCCAGAACTCCCGTTGTTCTGCCGCCGTCGTCGCGATGGACCGAGCCTCGGCCGCTGCGAGCCGTGCCTTCGCCTATTCATCTAGCCGGACCATGACCGACTTAGGGGTTTCCATGATGTGCTAGGGTTGTTGTACTGTTGAGGTGTTCGAACTTCGGAATTGTACTACCAACCAGCAAGGCTGGGCCAGTCTTGCGGATGATTCCGGATTTGCGGGCAATCAGCTGCAGCGGGCGACTGGGGGCACTGCGAGGTTAAATGTCGGGCGGCGATGTAGTACCGGCAGTGGTGGCGACCCGGCCCCACAAATGTATTCGTAAAACGTCGTAGAGGTCGTCTCGTCTTGCGCACCAACTACGTCCTCATCGACTTTGAAAATGTCCAGCCAACCTCCTTGGCCGAGCTGGACGCCGAACACTTTCGGGTGCTGGTCTTCGTTGGTGCCAACCAGAACAAGCTGGACTTCGAAACCGCCGCCGGTCTCCAGCGGCTTGGGCCGCGGGCTGAATACGTGAAGATCTCAGGCAATGGGTCCAATTCGCTCGATTTCCACATCGCCTTCTACATCGGGAGCCTCAGTGCGGCGAACCCCGACGCCGTTTTTCACATTGTCTCGAAAGATAAAGGCTTCGATCCACTCATCCAGCACTTAAAGGGACGCAACGTCAGCGTTACGAGATCCGCGGGCGTTGCGAACATCCAGATGCGAAACACGGCTCGCTCAAAGACGATCGCCGAAAGGGTCGCCATTGTAGTCGACAACCTACGTCAACGTGGAACCTCGAAGCCGCGGACGGTCAAGACCCTCACGAGCACGATCAACTCGCTGTTTCAGAAGCAACTCACCGACGAGGAGTTGGCGTCCGTCGTTAGGTGCATGCAGTCCCTGGGAATTGTCGCCATCGAAGGGGCGAAAGTGACCTACGCCCTGGGATCTGCGGCAGCGTTGAAGCCCCCTCCCTGAATTCGAGCGGTCGTCACAATTGCCGAGCGTCGTCCACCGCGTCCGCTACCATCACCAAGCCGGCGAAATCACGATTGAGCTGGAAGAGGAAATAACGCCTCGGGAAGCAACCGATCTCAGCTAGGCACGTTAAACGCGTAGACATGGGCATCGCCATCTCCGAGGAAGATCGTGCGGCCATCCGATGCGGCCGCAAGCCGATAGATTTCTCCCCGAACCGTCGATTGGGGACCACCGTCGATAAGCATCTGCCGACGCTCGAGTTGAGCCACCGCTGTGATTTTCAGAGGATGGAGTGACCAGACAAGGACTTCGCACCAGACTTGCTTTCCGTCGTCTCTGCGCACGTGGCGCCAGGTCGTAAGCCGTTCGTCATCGATCCAACTAAAATCGACGCGGCCTGATCCAGTGTACGGGGCGTCCTCGTCAGTCCAGGGGCGCACTGCTTGCACTTCTCCTCGCAGGTCCTTGTATTTAAATGGTGAGATCTCGCAAACCCATCGGTTGTGCGGCGAGATGAGTGACCCCATGAGACCGCTCGATGCGCCGACGATCGTGCGGATTTTCTTTCCCGTCTCCATTTCCCAAAGGACCCGGCCGTTCCCCGACCGGCTGATCGCCTGGTGTCCGTCGGATGTGAGCTGCAGGCCGGCGTACTTATTTCGCTGTTTCTTGATCAGTTTGCCCGCTTCGAGATCCCAGAAACAAATACTGCCCTTCCAGCTGGTGGCTGCGATCATGCCATCGGGGCTGACGACGCACGAGCTATCGTCAGCGTCCTTTGGGGGCCACGAGGAGATCAGAATCGTTCCGCGGATGGGCAGCATCGATCAGGTTCCGAATCAGCATTCCGGTGGTGGCATCGAGCAGTTGAAGGTGCTGATTTGTGCCGGCGAGTAACCATCTCTCGCCAAGAGGATGAATCGCTCGCACGGTAGGCGGAGAAACGCCCCACAATAGCTTCGAGGCATTCTGGCGCTGCTCCGGATTTGCCAGGTCGAGCGACCATTTGAGCTCCATCGTCGGCAGAACTGCAGGCGTTTCGACAGACTTGGGAGACGCCTGTGCGGTCGGCCTCGGCGGGGCGAGCCGCGTTTGCAACTCCTTGATTTCCTTCTTGATTTCACGGATCGACGCCGGATCACGCTCGGCCAAAGCCTGCAAACGGTCGACTGCGAGTTGGAGATGCTGCTTCAGGTTTCCAGCCGGCCAGACATACGCTCTTCCCAACAGGTAGACGACGTGCGCCGCGGCTCGCACGATCTCAGGGTGTTTATCGAGATCCGCATTGAGTCCTTCAGCAATCCTGTCGGCGAATTTCGTTTCGTCGAAGACTTCACCAAACCAGTCAGCGGCCGTGTCATTATCCCAAGGTGCATCGCCCCACACTCCCATCGAAGGTCTCCTCAAGACGCCCGTTTCGATACAGATTGAACGTGTTTGGTTGGCGGAATGCTGAGCCACTGCCCGGCGGGTAGTTACTGGCTTACCAAACTCGCTAGCAGATCTGTCACGCCCACCATTGCCGCGGCGCGGTTCATCTCGCACACGACATCGACGTCCATCGTCGTACGCGAGGCACCATGGAATGAGCTCGCGACACTCCCACCGACGAAGTGACGAATTTGCAACGTGCGAAACGCTTGAACGACAGGGGTCAGAGCGTCGACGAGGTCGTCCATGCCGATCAAGCCAGACGCTCCGCTTTCCAGCGGCGGACGTCATCGGCCAGAGGTTTGCCGTAGGTCAGCTCAATGAATAGCAACTGCACTTCGCTTTCGTCGAGATCGGGGTGGCGGCGGCGAATCGCGTCCAATGCCATGTTTCGAACCTGGCGGGACATGGCGCACATCTGCCGGATGCGATCTTGTGGGGTCATTCTCCGCAAGCATTCCAACTGGACCGCTTGCGCTTCGGGAGAAGTGTCGGTCGTGTAAACGCCGGCTGTCATGTCACCGTGAGCCAGTATCGTTGTCGCGAGATTCGCTGGCGTCCAGCGTTTGAAAAAGTTCATCGGCGACTCCCGTTAGGGCGTCGTCGTTCAGCGCCGCACTCTGCAACTCCCCACTGCGGCGCAACATCGCGACCAGCAATTCGTGCTGCTCGTTCGGAGGCAACGACTCGAAAGTCGCTAGCAATTGCTCTGCGGTTTTAGACACGGTGGCGTCCCGAGAAAGGAGACAGACGCCACTGTACATTCTCCGGCAGGCGTGCGCCTCGATAACCCGCGCCGGCGCACACCCGAGACGCGGCTGTCCGTCATTCCGGTGATTTTAGCAGGTACGCCGAGGGCTGCCTGCCGGCGGCAGGTCATAACCTAAGGTCTGGGAGTACCGGTTTTGCCGATGTTCCGCGATCGCGCGGGAGAGCGCGGCAAGCCTATAACCTGTGAGAGAGGCGAGAGTTTTTATGAGAGATCCCCCCGGGGAGGGGCGGTTTTTGGGGTTTTGGCCGGATTGGGCGCGAGAGTGGGGAGAGGTGGCTGGGGGGCGGAAAGTGCGGTTTTTCCACGAAAAAAAGCCGATGTTTGGCGGTTGGCTAAGCATCGGCTTGTTCGGAACGCCGCTACTTTCGCGGAGCGAAAGGCGACTCTCAAGTTGCGGGGGCCAGACGCTTTTCAAGCGCGTGAGCGCAGCGGCCCAAATTGCCCGTGGAATCAGCAGCCAGCTGAGAGCTTTTCAGCAATGGAAACGCCATGACCGACGGCGAGTCAGTCCGAGGCTTCCACTTCCAAAACCAACCTCCTCGCCCCCCTCTTGCCCCAGAACCTGCATTCCCGTCTTCGGCTTTGACGACCGACGTGAGTTCTACTCGTGTATCGAGCAGCTGCCGTTCTTCCTCGTCCATCTCCAGAAAATCCGCGGCATCGCCTACCTTCCAGCCCGCGGCTTCTAGCATTTTCCGTTTCTGCGTGTCCATCTACTCGTACCTCGGTCGCGGTTACTAGGCCACCTTACCGGTCTCCGTTAGATCAACTCGGCGAAGGCTCGCAGGCGGACTACCGTTTCTGGAAGATGCTGCCTGGCCAATGTTTCCAAAAACGCTTCAACGTTCAAGGATGGACTCTTCAAAGCCGCACGTTGTTTTCTCGCTGCCGAGCATACCGCTGCCGCATTCAGATCGAGCAGGTTGTAGTGCGTCAGCGGAAATGGGACTTTCGGTAAGTTACGATTGACGGGCTCGGTTTCCCTAGGAGAGCTCGCATGAGTCAGTCGAAGAAGCGT
>NZ_WRPR01000035.1 GCF_010367455.1 Candidatus Laterigemmans baculatus
ACAGGCAAAACAAAAAAAACCACCACTTCTGACCAGACTACCCGAGCAGAACTTCCCAAACAACCAATTCGGCTCCTGACCCCTTTTTCGACATAATTCGGCTCCTGACCCCTTTTTCGACATCGACGGCGGGACGTTGCCGCTGGGCGTCAATCGCGGCACCGGAACCAAATCGCCGCGACAGCGAAGGCTCCCCCCTCGCCGAATTCCCTCCCGCGATGATCGACTAGGGACGTAGGTCTGCTCGGGCTGGCTTGGGTTTGCTACGCTTTTGGGGGTTCGTTTACTGGTCTTCCCCGAGCTTGGCGAATGATTCGTCGCGATCTCCCTTGGAAAGTGCTGCTCAAATTCCCCACGGTTCGCCGGCGGCCGCGATCGAGTTGGATGGCGTCTCGCTGACCTATCCCGAGGGGACTCGGGCGATCGCGGGAATCGATCTGTCGATCGCGGCCGGACGGATCACGGCTTTGCTGGGGCCCTCGGGCTGCGGCAAGAGCACTTTGCTCCGCTTGCTCGCCGGGTTGCTCGAGCCCACCTCCGGCTCGCTCCGCTTTCGGCTTCCCTCCGCTTCACCCGCCACCGCCGCTCGCGCCGTGGCCCGGCCTGGGAGTGGCGAGTTGGCTTACGTCTTCCAAGACGCCGGGCTGTTGCCGTGGCGGAACGTGCTCCGGAACGTCACGCTGCCGATGGAGCTGCTCGGACAAGGCTCCGGCGAGGCGAGGCGGCAGCGGGCCGCCGAGCAACTGGCCGCGGTTGGGCTTGAGGCGCGAGAGTGGCGGAAATCGCCGGCGGAACTTTCTGGAGGGATGCGGATGCGGGTCTCGATCGCCCGTGCGCTGGTCACCGATCCGTCGGTCCTGCTGCTCGATGAACCGTTCGCGGCTCTGGACGATATGCTCCGCGAACGGCTCGGTTTGATGGTCGTCGAGCTCTGGAAAGCGAGGGCGAGAACGATCGTGCTGGTGACTCACAACATCGCCGAAGCGATCATGTGGAGCAGCCACGTCGTCGTGATGGGACGCGGTCGCATCGCCCGCGAGATCGAAATCGAGCTTCCCCAGCATCGGCACCCCGACTGTCGTCGCACCCCGGAGTTCGGCCGCGTGTACGGCGAAGTCGCCGATGCCCTTCGGGAGGCGGTGCAATGAAGGGTCCGCGTTCCAGCAAGACGCGTGGAGCGAGCGGGGTGCTGATCGCCGGCGGTTTCGCGGCGGTTCCGGTGATTGCGGCTGCCGTCGGTTTCTTGCTGCTCTGGCATTTCGCCGTCCAGATATTTGAGATCGCCCCGATCCTGCTCCCCAGCCCCCTGCAGGTCGCCGCCGCGGGGTGGGAGAACCGGCAGACATTGCTCGAGGCGACGTGGGTCTCCGGACAAGCGGCCGCGGCTGGATTCGCGACCAGCGTGATCGTAGGGACTCTGATCGCTATCGTCTTCAGCCAGTCGCGGCACATCCGCAACGCGTTCTACCCCTACGTGATCTTTCTGCAGACGGTGCCCATCATCGCGATCGCACCGCTGTTGATCACGTGGTTCGGATACACCTTTGCGACGGTCGTCTACATCACGGTGATCATCAGCCTGTTCCCGATCATCAGCAACATGACCGCAGGGCTGATCGCGGTCGACCGCGACTTGGAGGATCTGTTTCGAATCTACGCCAGCGGTCGAGTGCGAACGATGCTCAAGCTGCGGCTGCCTTCCTCGATTCCCTATCTCGTGCTGGGGATGCGAATCAGCAGCGGGCTGGCGGTGATCGGAGCGATCATCGGCGACTTCTTCGTTGGCAGCGGCGCTCAGTACGATGGGCTGGGGACGTTGATGACGGGCTGGGGGGCGCTGCAGAAAACGGATCGCCTGATCGCGGCTCTCGGCGCGGCGACGCTGCTAGGGATCGTGTTCTTCGGCGGCGTGAACCTGCTCGCCGCGACGCTCCTTCGCCGCTGGAGTGGCGTGGGGTCCGCAAAACGTTGACCGGCCCGCGCCGGCGGCATAGCTTCGTAGGTGAGGCGCGCCTGCCACACCCCCAACCCCGGACAACGCCATGGCTGGAACCGAACGTCAGCGAGAAATCCGTCGTCGTCGTCAGCGCCGCGAAAAGGTGCGGTACCTCAGCAAGCGAGCGGAGAAAGCGAGTGGCGGCGAAAAACCGGAGATCGCCCGCAAGCTGCGTCAATTGACGCCCGGTGCCGAGGTTATCATTCAGCGTTTGGGTCTGTAGCGAGCGCGCGAGCCGCCACGATCTGGACCAACCGCTCGATCACCTGTTCCTCGCTCAGCCCGTCGGTCGAGACGATGACCGCGTCGTCGGCCGGCCGCAGCGCCCCGACCGGCCGGCTGGCGTCCTCCTGGTCGCGACGGATCTGAGCGGAGAGGACTTCGGCGTAGGTCGCTGCTTGACCGCGAGCGGCGAGCTCCGCATGCCGCCGCCGGGCCCGCGTTTCGGGCGAAGCGGTGAGAAAGATCTTGCAAGCCGCGTCGGGGAAGACTTCGCTCCCCTGGTCGCGGCCCTCGGTGACGATCCGCATTCCCACTGCCGCTCGTCGCTGCAGTCCACCGAGCAAGGCCCGCACTTCCGCGTTGTCAGCGACCCAGCGGATGTGGTCGGTCACCTCGGTGCTGCGAATGGCGGCCGAGACGTCCTCGCCGTCGAGCAACACGCGGTCTCCTTCAAAGCGGATCTCCACCCGCCCAGCCACGCGTCCGATCGCCGAGGCATCGTCCCAGGACACTCCCTGACGGAGGCAGCCGAGCGTGACCGAGCGGTACATCGCTCCGGTATCGAGAAACGCAAACCCGAGCCGAGCGGCCAGCCCTCGCGCGACGGTGCTCTTGCCGGCCCCGGCCGGTCCGTCGATCGTGATCACCAGTTCGCCGTCGCCCCATTGCCGCTCGTCGAGCGGCGAAGAGGTCGGGTCATTGCGTCGCTCGGTCACCTGCGTGGGTCTCAATCCGGGGAGGGTTCGTTCAAGTGGCTCAACGCCGCGTCGAGCCGCGACGTGAACGATGCACGAATCCTTCGATTTGTTCAAGCGAGGGACCAATGACTTCGGTCGCTTCGCTCTCGGAGATCGGCGTCCCACCGTAGCGGACTCGGTAGAACAGATCGACCAGGGTTCGGATGGGCGTCTCACCGGCTCCCTCTTTTTCCTGCGAAGCGGTCCACGCCACGCTCGCCTGATCGGCGAATTCCCTCGGCGTTTGCCCCTCGGAGCGGTGCAGTTCGAGCCGAGCGAGCAGACTGCACAACTGCTGGTAAAAGCCAACCGAGGAGACGCTGCGAGCCCGCGTGGAAGCTCGCTGGTGGGGCCAGCGTCGGCGGATCCAGGAGGGAAGCCCCATCCAGTACAACCCGACAACGATCAAGGTGATGCTGACCGACAGGAACGCAGCCCGCCACGAGAACCGCCGCAGCACGGCGAGCGTTTCGGTGCCGAGGTGCTCGTCGAGCCCCCGTTTGCTCGCCTCCTTCAGCCGCGTCAGCATCGCGGTGTAGGCGCTGCTCATGTCGCTGTCGCGTCCGGATTGGCTGAACAGCTCTTCTTGCTGCCGCTGGCTGCTCATGTCCAGCACGTAGGTGTTCCACAGCGCCTGGGCGAAATCGTAGAACTGATTCGGAGGGCTCAGCGACGCGTCGGGCCGGAGGCTGCTCGGCGTGGGATCGAATCGCACGAGCACCGGTCCGACGGTCGGCTGCCCGGCGATCACCGTCCCCGGAGGAAGATCCGCTTCGTCGAGCAGGACCTCGACCCAAGCGTGCGCATGCAGTTGGCGGACGACGTAGTGAGCCCCAAGCACATTGAACTCGTTCGTCTTGTAACCGAGCACGATGCGGGCGGGGATCTTTTGACTCCGCAGCATCATGACCATCGCGGAGGCGAAGTATTGGCAATGGCCGCGGCGGCTCTGAGCGATGAACTTTTCGATCGGGTCGACCGCCAAGTCGCGACGCTCGTTGAGATCCAGCGTGTACTGGAACTTGCCCGACGCGGTGAAGTGTTCCTCGAAGGCCGAGGCGACGTGATAGGGAGAACGGCTGCGGTCGCCGAGCGTCTCGGCGATGGCCTCCGCTTCGGCCGCGACGGTCGGCATCCGAGACGGAGAGAACTCGAGCATCCGCTGGTACAACTGCGGTTCCGCCTCCACCGAGAACCGCTGCTCCGCTTCCCCCGCATTTTCCGGGGACGAGCCTCGCGGCAGCCCATCGAACTCCATCAATCGCAAGTAGCGGGTTTGGCGGCCGTAGTGGAAGGCGTGGGTGCCGAAACGGTACTCCAACCGCTCCGGAGCCCACACGCCGAGCGAGTCGCCGCGCGACAGCAGCCAGCGGCCCCGGCGATGGATGATCCCCTCGGTCGACGATTGAACCTGCCGAGGACTGCCGCTCGGCTGGTGGTAGGGAGCGATCGCGAAGAGCGCGTCGGTCGTCAGCGGTTGCACTTCCACCCGCACTTCAACCCGATCGTAAAGATCCTGGAGTTCCTCCTCCGACGGGTGATACGGTTTAGGCAACGGCCGGTTGCTGCGGACTGGGTACAGGGGGGCTGCGCTCCACACCCCCACCCCCGATTTGTTCTGGTAGTGCTCCAGCACCTCCCCGCGGAGGTAGATCGCGTCGCTCGACCGATAGGGTCGCCCGGTCCGTTGCTCTTCGAGCGTCAGCCGCATCACCAGATCTCGGTTCTCGAGCAACTCGCCGACCTGATCCAAGGTCATCGTGCGGGAAAACCCAGTCGTCGCTCGGCCTCCGACGCCCCGCGAGTCGGGCGCTCCGGCGACGCGTGGCAGCGCATAAAAGAAGACTCCAGCGACCAACAGAACGGCCGGCGCCAGAGCGACGACCACCCACCGCGGGAGTCGCAGGGCCTGCGCCGCCGACATCCGCCCCGCCTCACTCGCGTCGGTGCGAAGTACCCCCTGCACATTCTCGGCTCCTGCCTGAGTGACCGAGAACGCGTGCAGCAACACCAGCCCCCGAATCCCGATCAGCGAAAACGGGATCAACAGCAATCCGAATCCCAGCGCATGATTGAACACCGCCGCCACGACCAGCTCGAGCAAGCAGAAGATCCCCACCTGCTCAAACACGCGGACCGACTTCCGCTGGAATAACAACACGGCTTCGACCCACACGAGCAACTGAGCGACCGCCGTCAGCTGGTTTTCATTCTGCAGCCACAGAAAGTCTCCCATGCAGTAGATCGCCACCAGCCCCATCCCGACGTAGGCCGCCGGAGTGGGCAGGTAGAATAGCTTCCACAGGTCGACCAGCAGAAACGAGGCAATGGCGGCGATGACTGCGACCGCTGGCAGCATCACGCCGACTTCGCCCGAGCCCATCATCAATCCGCCGAACGCCGTCAGCATGGCGAAGTGGAGCTGTAACGATCGCTCAAGTCGAACCACGGGCGGGCTCCCGAATGAAGATCCCATCGGCTGCCGATGAGGTGACGTCGAGCCACCGCAGATCGAGGCGCGCGAGCAGTGCCGGCGTCAAGCGGTCCGCCGCATCGCTGCCGCCCCGCACCGCACTCTCGCCGCGCTCGGCCGGACCGTCCGGTTCCCGGCAAAGCAGTTCGATCCGCTGCGCTCTAGGGCTGATCAGCAGGATTGGCCAGTTCGGATTCCCGTCGCGAAGCACCCGTTCGAGAGTCGGAGCCAAAGTGGGCTGCGGTACGGGCCGTGTGGTCGCCAACAAATTCATCGCCCCGCGGCGGAAATCGAAGGTGTGATGCGAAGCGAGCGACCGGGATGCGGCGTCGGCGATCCCCAACACCAAGTGATTGGTTCCTCCCGCCGAAAGTGCTAGGACCATCGCTGCAGTGACGCTGATCGCCCACTCGACGTCTCGGTCGTCCGCACCGGCGGGCAGGTAGGGATCGAGGATCAGCGACAACTGAGTTTTGCTCGGCTGTTCGAATTGTCGCACCGCAAGCGCGTTGATCCGAGCGGTCGTTCGCCAGTGGATCCACCGCCGGCTGTCACCACTCTGCCAGGAGCGGATCCCAAAAAAATCGCCCTCGTTCTGTCCGCTCCGCTGCCGCGAGCCGGTCAGCCCTTCGCGGCGGTTGAGGATCATCTCGCTCCAGTTGGGAGCCAAGCGAGCGATCGACGGATAGACCAGCAACGAGCTGCGGGTGCGGGTATTGAGCCACGCCTGGACGAGGCCGAGCGGAAAGCCGCTGGCTAGCCGCACCGGACCAAAGTAGTAACGCCCACGCCGCATCACAGTGCACTCGTAGTGAGCCGGTTCGCTCGTCTGCGGGCGAATCATCCCAAAGCTGCAGATCGCTTGCCCGTCTCGCGTCTTGCCCCGCCCGCCCCGAATCCGATCCTCGGCGCGAATCATCCAGGCGGGGAGCCAGGAGCGTCCGTTGACGACCACGAACTGGACCTTGAACGGCCGCTCGGCGTAGGCTTCCAGCGGCAACACCCGGCGGACCGTGAGCTTGGGGAGCATGCCTCGGCAGAACCGCCACTGGACGACCAGCAGCCCCACCATCAACCCGGCCAGTATCACCAGCAGATTGAAGCCGCGGATCGAGCCACCGAGGATCGCAAAGGCGGCAACGAACGCCATGTGCAAGCCGTTCCGCGTGATCCGCGAATGAATCACTGCCGGCGTCGTTGCAGCCACCGGATCGAGTTGCTCCGCCGTCGAGTCTCCCGCCCCGCTACCTGTGAAACGGCCAACCAAACCGTCCTGCGGACTTTCTTCGCCGCGGTTCGATGCAGCCGCCGCGCCGGATTCGCCTGCAGGAGTCGCCGTTGCGGACGTGCGGCGAGCGATCCGTAGACTCATGAAAATTGTCGCCGGTCTAGAGCGTTCCCTCGAGCCGTGAAGCTGCTTTCCCTATCACGGTCAGTTATACCGCGAGTCCACATGCTCTGCTGGCGCATCGCGCAGTTCTCGGCCCCGGCTGGCAAACCGGGCGAGCGTCATCTCGGCGGCATCTCCGTACTGGCTGGCGATCCGGCTGCGAATCTCCTCGGCCTCCGCGTGCGATCGACAGAAAGCAAAGACGGCCGGTCCCCACGAGCTCTGACCCACGCCCCGTACGCCGAGCCCTCGCAGCCGCTCGACCCAAGCCGCGATGACCGCTCCGTTGTAAGGTCCACCTTGAACGGCGGCGAACAGATTGCCGCTCTCGCGATTGTAGCGATGCACCGCTTGCGACCACCGCTCAAAGTCCCCCGCGACGGCCGCCGGCAACAGCTCCTCTTCCACCTCCCGCCGCAGTTGCTCGCGAACCTGCTCGGCGACCGGAGGCAAGCGTGCGAAGTGGGCGAGCTCGGCTTCTCCCGCCACCTCCGGTGCCGCACCCCGATTGCGCACCAACAGCACTCGCCACGACTCGGGCAGCTCGACTCGGGCTCGAACCGGGTTCAACCGTGCAGCCACCGCGGCAGCCGCTTCGTAGATCAGCCCGCCGTCGAAGTAGCCATGCGCACCGACCGCCGACCGCCGGCCGCGCCCTGCGATCTCGACAGCGAGCGTGCTTCGCTCGATGCGGTCGCTCTCTCGGGGGCTTTCGTCCAGGCTCTCGCTGTCGCTTTCCCGGGCGATGACCTCGCGGCCGGTGAAGTGGCAGAGACCTTCGGCGACCGCCATCGCTAACTGCGTTCCGCTGCCGAGCCCGGCATGCGGGGGTGGCCGCCGCAGCACCTCGATCGCGCACCTCGGCAGTTCCTCGAGTCGCCAGTAGGCGGCGAACCGCCGGGCGACCTCCTTCACTCGGTCCCCCGCCGCACCGCGAGCCTCGAACTCGGTCGCCTCCTGGATTCGGATCCGCGTGGCGGGCTCCCGCAGCATCAGCCCAACGCCGCCAAACGGTTCCGCCGTGTCGAGCAACCCCAAGTGCAGCCGCGCACCGGTCGTGATTTCCAACGACCGTGGGTGCGGAACGGATCGCGGTTGAACCACCGTCGTTCCTCCGAGGGGCTGTCGAGGTGCGGCCGAGCTTCACACTTACAGAGAACGGACCTCCTCCATCACCCTCCTCCTGGGAGGGTCGGGCTCTCAGGCCCGGGGAGGGCCACATAAAACGTAGGGCATTCGGGCCCCGAACCTCGCCGGACCCTCCCCGCTCGTTCCTCGCGACCCTCCCGGGGGGAGGGTAATGGTATAAGAGGCCTCAGCCGCGTGGCGGTTTGCGAAGCTCAAGCCACTCGCTGTGGAACACCCCATCGCGGTCAACCCGCTGGTAGGTGTGGGCGCCAAAGTAATCCCGCTGAGCCTGCAGCAGGTTGGCCGGCAAGCGTGCCAAGCGATAGCCGTCGTAGTAGCTCAGCGCGGTGCTGAACGCCGGCACCGGCACGCCGTGGATGCTGGCCGTTGCAACCACCGCCCGCCATGCCTCCTGGGCGTTGCCGACCGCGTCCTGAAAGTATTTGTAGAGCAGCAAGTTTTCCAAGTTCGGTTGGTCGTCGAACGCTTCTTTAATGCGGTCGAGGAATTGGGCGCGGATGATACAACCACCGCGCCACAGCAGTGCGCACTGGCCGTAGTCGAGGTCCCAGGCGTGCTCCTGCGAAGCGGCCTGCAGTTGGACAAAACCTTGGGCGTAGCTGACGATCTTCGACGCATACAAAGCGTGATGCACCGCTTCGACAAACGCCGCACGATCGCCGATAAGTTTTTGAGCAGCCTCGCTGAAGGGCCGATTGTGACTATCGGCCGGCCCGGCCAAGACCTTCGAAGCCCGGACGCGAGCTTCCTTCTGTGCCGAGAGACCGCGAGCGAACACGGCGGTCGTCACCAGGGTGCTCGGGACGCCGAGGTCGAGCGCCAGTTGGCTCATCCACTTGCCGGTCCCCTTGGCCCCGGCGACGTCCAAAATCTTGTCGACCAGATGCCCGTCGCCCCCTTGATCGTCTTTCACGCTGAAAATGTCGCGGCTGATCTCGATCAGATAGCTTTGCAGGTCTCCCTGGTTCCAGCGATCGAAGACGTCATACAACTCGTCATTCGAGAGGCCGCCGATCTCTTTCAACAAGTGGTAGGCTTCGCAGATCAACTGCATATCGCCGTACTCGATCCCGTTGTGCACCATTTTGACATAATGCCCGGCGCCCCGCGGACCGACCCATTCGCAGCAGGGAATGTCGTTATTGGGCCCCACCTTGGCGGCGATCGCTTGGAACATGTCCTTGATGTGCGGCCAGGCATCCTTGGAGCCGCCGGGCATCAGGCTGGGGCCTTTGAGGGCTCCCTCTTCACCACCGCTGACGCCAGCGCCGACGTAGAGGAACCCGGCTTCCTCGACCTGCTTGGTTCGCCGCTCGGTGTCGAGGTAGTAGGTGTTTCCACCATCGATAATGATGTCGCCCGGCTCGAGCAACGGCAGCAATTGTTCGATGATCGCATCGACCGCCGGACCGGCTTTGACGAGCAGCATCAATTTGCGGGGCCGCTTCACCGCTTTGACGAAGTCTTCGATTGTATGGCAACCGACGAAACTCTTGTCCTTCGCGCGACCGGCCAGCAACTCGTCGACCTTCTCAGTCGTGCGGTTGTAGACAGCTACCTTATAACCGCGACTCTCCACGTTCAGGGCGAGGTTCTCACCCATTACGGCAAGCCCGATCAAACCAAAATCGCAGTCACTCATGGAAGCAGTTCCTGATCGTGTTATTCGGATACAGTATTGAAATCGGGCTTTTCCGGGAGATAGCTCTCGAATTCCTCGAGCAGCATTTGCTGGTAGGCTCCCGCGAAAGTTCCTTTGTAAAATTTCTCGATCGCTTCTTCGTGAAACCGCCGCCAACTGGCTTCCTCGGCACCCGGGTTGATCGGATAGAAGAGCGTTGCGTTGGCCGCCGCCGCTCGGTAGTCGCCGGGCGCATCGCCGATCATCAAGGCGTGGTCGGGGGGATACTGGGAGGCGAGCTTCAGCGTCTCGGTTTTGGTGCCCGCTTCCTGACCACAGATCGCGGCGACAAAGGGGCGGATGCGGTGCTCGTCCCACTCCGCCTCGAGGGTCGGCGTCGGCGTCGCCGAGCAGACCAACAGATCAGCTCGCTCGGCTAACTTTGCTAGCGACTCCCGCACCATTGGAAAAGGGGGCACGCCACGGACGATCTCGGCAACCGCCGCGTTGACCGCCAGCGACCAGCGGAAGGCCTGGGCCAGGTCGGCATCGCCCGTCTCGTTGACCTTAGCCTCGAGCGCCGGGTTTCCCAGCTTGGTCTCTTCGGCGATCCATCGGCGGAGCGAGTCGGGAATCCGCACTTCTACGTTTCGGTCCCGCACCTCCGGCCGCCGCCGGAGCCACTCGAGCGTCTCGAGCAAGGCGGCAAAGCGGTTAATCCCGCGACTCTTGCTGTAGAGATTGACGAACTCCCAGGTCTCGCGGGCAAACTTGCTGACCGGCTGCAGTTCGTAGTGATTGATCGTGGCAGGGACGAAGCACTCCTTGTGCTTCAACTCCATCGAATCGAACACGCAACCGTCCGAGTCGACGCCCACAAAGAAATCGTGTTCCGGTGCGATTGCGTGCATGGTCCCGAGGGGCTGCGGGCTGGACGAGTCGGAGTGAACGAGTCGCAGTGGACGAGTCGAAGTGAATGGGGGGAAAGAGCCTGGGGCCGCTGAGTTTAGCCCCGCGGCAGAATCCCATCAATTGGCCGCGAAAACCGTCTCAAACCGCCATTCGACCGTCCCTCGCTCCCGGCCGCCGCGGATCTGCGGCCCCCATTCTGTCGGCCGGGGGCGGGCTCGGCTAAGCTGTCCGGCTCCAATGCACGGGAATCGAAGCTAAGAACCGAGGGATTTTGACATCATGCGTGCTGCAATCGTGGGCGTCGGATTCATGGGCTGGATCCACTACCTGGCCTACCAGAAGTCGTCGGCGGCGAAGCTGGCGGGCTTCGCCAGCCGAGATCCGAAGAAGCGAGCGGGAGACTGGCGCGGCATTCAAGGCAATTTCGGTCCTCCCGGCGAGCAGATCGACATCAGCGGGCTCACCGTCTACGAAACCCTCGCAGACGTGCTGGCCGACGAGTCGATCGACCTGGTCGACCTCTGCACGCCCCCCCATCTGCATGTCGATCAGGTTCGGCAGTGCCTCGAGGCGGGCAAGCACGTGTTGTGCGAAAAGCCGCTGGCCCTCAACGGCGACGCGGCGACGGATCTGGTCGCGGCCGCCGCCAAGGCGGGCCGACTGCTGCTGGTCGGACACGTCCTCCCCTTCATGCCCGAATTCAAACTGTTGGCCGACGCTGCGGCGGACGGTCGCTGGGGCAAGCTACTCGGCGGCCATTTCAACCGCACGATCGGGCCGGTCGACTGGAATCCCGACTTCTACAACCCCGAGCGTGTCGGCGGTCCGCTGGTCGACCTGCACGTGCACGACACGCACCTGATCCGACTATTGTTCGGCATGCCGACTCGCGTCCACGCTCGCGGTCGGCTCCGCCAAGGGCTGCCGCAGTATTTTGAAACGCTCTACGACTTCGCCGACTCGTCGCTCGTGGTCGCCTCGAGCGGCGGTGTGATCGACCAAGCCGGACGCCCCTTCACCCACTCCTACGAAGCCCACTTCGAACGGGCCACCGTGCAATTCGCATTTGCCGCTTTTAGCGACGCGGCCGAAGCGATGCCCCTCAAAATCCTCCACGAAGACGGTACGGTCGAGCGCCCCGAGCTTGGCGGCGGCGCACCCGAAGACGCGTTTGTCGCCGAACTCGAAGCGGCCGCCGCGGCGGTTGCCGGTGAAACCCCCACGCCCGCGATGAGCGGAACGCTGGCCGCCGATGCCTTGATGCTCAGCCAACGCATCGCCGAAAGCATCGCCGCCAACGGACCGGTGAAGGTGAGATAGAAGGTTTCAGGTAGCAGGTTGCAGGATTTGCGATCTGAGATTTGCTGACTCTAACGGAATCTATTTGCGCGAGCTTATGCCCGTGGAGTGCCGAAAGATGGGGGAAACCTCGGATTCCCCTTTTATCCGCGTTCTCCGTGCTATCCGCGGTCCCTCTTCTTTCCGTGATCTTCCGTGTCTTTCCGTGGCCACCGTTCGTGTTATTCGTGGTTGTTTCCCCAGCCAGGTGCGTGCATAGATTCCGTTAGAGTCAGGAAATTTGAGATTAATTTCCTCAGCGGATCGCGATGGGCGTTCCGTTGTGGATCCGGTCGCTGGGGTGCACGATTACCTGATCCCCCTCAGCCAGTCCGGCAGTGATTTCAGCGACTTGTCCATTGTCGCGGCCGATCTCGACCGGCGTCTCCGCGGCGACGCCATCGCGGACGGCGAACACCGTCCAAGCATCGCCGACGCGGAACAGGGCGCTGGTCGGAATCCGCAGAACATCGTCCCCCTGCCAGACCACGATCTGGCATTCGACGCGAAAATTATCGCCGAGGGAGTGCTGAGGTTCAGCCGCTAAGCCATGGGCTTCGGTCAGCGGATTGGCGAAGTCGATGATCACGTTGACCCGTTGCTCCTCGACGCCGAGCGCCGAGAATTTGGTGAACCCCGACGGCTCGACCAGACGGACTCGTCCGCGGAGTGGATTCGCGCCGCCCCAGTGCAGTAGATCGACCGGATCGCCCGCTTCGATCTGGACGGCATCGCGGGAGAGAACATCGGTGACGATCTCCAAATCGCTCGGGTCGCCGATCTCCAGCAAGGGATCTCCGGCGGTCACGACCGCGGCGCTCTCCTGGTTCACGCGGAGCACGCGTCCATCGATCGGAGCGGTGATCGCCAGCTCCATCGAATCCTCCGACGATTCCGGGTCGGTCAGCAGCAACGCCGCTTTCTCGAGTTCCAGTTCGTGCTGGGCGATATCGACCAAGTAACCAGCCGCCCGCGCGTTCTCGGTCTCCTGACGAAAATCGAGCTCCCGCGAGGCGAACTCGCTCTCCGAGATGGCGTTGTTGCGGAGCAGCTGGCGGGCGCGGCCCATTTCGGCTTCGGCGAAGTTCAAGGCCGCATTCGACTTGTTCAGCTCGGCCTTGGCCGACTCCAATCTCCGCTCGGCCGCCCGCACGCGGGCTCTCGCCTGGGCGACGGCCCGAGGATCGAGCAGCGTTGGATCGGTCGCTTCGAGCCGCGCGAGGACCGTCTCTTCGGCTCGGACTTCATCCCCCACGTCGAGCGTGATTCGCTGCAGCCGCCCGGTCAGCGGTGTGGAGACCACGTATCGTTCGCGGATCCGCGTGATCCCGTCGTCATCGACCGTGACCCGCATCGGCCCCCGCTCGGCGACCGCCACATCGACCAACACCGGTTGAGGTCGGAGCGCATAGTAGATCCCGGCCGAGACCACGATGGCGGCGGCTCCCCAAAGAACGAGACGGCGGATGCGTGCGAATCGGATTGGAGCCACCGCGGGTTATTCGCTGCTCTTGAGGACGGCGACCAGGTCGAGTTGGCCGATCTGGCGGTGGATCCAGAACCCGCTTGCTGCGGCGGCAAGCACGGTCACCAGCGCCGCGAACGCAAAACTCTCGGGGTGGATCACCAACGGAATTCGAAACATCTCGGTCTCAAACCCGCGGACCATCGCATAGCACAACCCATATCCAATCGCCCAGCCGAGCGGGATCGCCAGCGAGGTCAGGACCGCCAACTCGCCGAGCAGGATCGCTGAGACTTCGCTCCGTGTAAAGCCGATCACCCGCATCGTCGCCAGCTCACGGCTCCGCTCCTCCAACGAAATCCGGGCCGTGTTGTAGACGACTCCGATCGCGATCACCGCGGCAAAAAAGACCATGAACGACTGCATCGTCAACTGGTTCTTCGCCACCGTCTCACGAAACTGCTCGACGGTCGCTGACTTGACCGCGACCGAGGCGATTTGCGGCGTCTCCTTCAGCTCGCGGTAGAGCGTCTCGAGCTGGCCGGGATCGACCGCCAGAAAAGCGCCGTTCAGCGTGTCGGCTTCGCCCATCAAGCGGTGCAGCGCCTGCCGGTCCATGTAGGCCGTCGTTCCCGCGTACTCGACGGCCAGCCCTGAGACGACCACTTCCCGCACCGGTTCTTCCCCTTCGAGCACCTCCACCGTCACCGTCTCCCCTTCGCGGACGGCAAGCAGCTCGGCCAGCTTGTCCGAGAGCACCAACCCGGCCGGCGGCAGCGGGATCGCGCGGCCATCGACGTCGAGCAGCCGATACAGGTCGCGGCGCTGGCCGAGTCCCATGATGCTCGTGCGGTAGCTGCGATGGCGAAACCGCAGCTTCACCGGGACCGCTCGGAACGTCTCGGCCGTCTGAACTCCCGGCAGATGTCGCAGATCGTAAGCGGCCGACGGCGAAGCGACTTCGTAGAAAGCGACCTGCACGTCGTGCCGCTGCGCCCGCTCGAACTGGAACTCGAGCAGGTAATCGAGTGCGTCGGGGGCGAAATTCCCCACCAGCAGCACGGCCACTGCGGCCGAGATCCCCAGCGACGAGAGCAGCGAGTTGAGCGGCCGCCGCTGCAGTCCCCGCAGCACCATCCGCGCGGTCAACGGAATCCACGGCGTGAGTCCCAGTCGCTCCAACCACGATTGCCGGTAGCGAGCGGGTGCCGCCGGACGCATCGCTTCGGCGGGCATCAGCCGCATGACCTGATAGATCGCGCGGTAGGAGCCGGCGACCGCTGCCAGCACGCTGAGCGACACGCCCGCCAGCACGATCCGCCAATCGATCCGCGAGATCAAACTCGGAAAGTGATAGAACTCGGCGTACAACCGCGCCAGACCTCGGCCGAGATAGAGCCCTCCGGCCGCCCCGAGAACCGCACCGAACAGCGCCACGAGGATCGCCGATTTGAGGTAGTGCCAAGCGACCGCCGCGTCGCTGTAGCCGAACGCTTTGAGCGTCGCGATGATCTCCCGCTGCGTACCGATCTGCCGCGAGAGCACGACGTTGAGCAGGAACGTCGCGACGCCGAGGAAGATCGAGGGAGCGACGACCGCGGTCGCTCGCAGCTGCTTGATCTCGTCGGCCACGAATCGCGCCGAGACATGATCCTCGCGGTCGATCGCGCCGATGCTGCCATACGGTTTGAGCAACCGGTCGAGCGCCTCGATGACCGGCTCGCTGCGAGCCCCGCCGGCAAGCCGCAGCGACACATCGTTGAAGGCTCCTTCCATGTCGAAGGCGGCTTCCATCTGCCGCTGCGAGACCCAAAACACGCCGAACCGCCGATCGTCCGGCAGCAAGTCACCGCCGCGAAGCTGAAAGATGTACTCCGGCGAGATCGCGACGCCCACGATCCGCAACTCCTGCAGCCGCCCGTTCATGACCGCCTGAAGCGTGTCTCCCACGTCGAGCGTGTTAGCCTCCACGAACGCTTCACTGGCCAGAACCTCTGAGGCTCGCCCCGGCTCAGGCAACCGACCCCGCCGCAGATAAACTGCATTCAGCACCGGTTCGCCCACTTCGGGCAACGAGATCAACCGCCCCACGGCCGGTTCATCCAGTTCCGGCACATCCAACGTGACGTCCGAGACGATTCGCGTCTGCACGCGGGCGACTCCCGGCAGCGTCGCGATCCGCGGAAGAATCGCTGTGGGGGCACGGCGCAGCGAAGCAAACACGTCGGCGAACCGGTATCGCTCGTAGTACGCGTCGCGGCTCGACCGCAGCGTCCCGAGCGTCCCGAGCGCCATCACGAACACGGCAACTCCGGAAGCCACCACCGCGGCGATCGCCAACGACTGCCCGCGGGTGTGGCGAAGTTCGCGAATCAATTTCCGATTCAGCGTCTGCACGGCTTGCCCCCGGTCCGCGGCAATTCGGCTTCACCCACCGTCGTCACCAGCGAAGCTCGGCGACCGGTGTCTTGACCGCCACCCGCCGATCCTCAGCGACTCGCCCGTCCCGAATCGTCACGACCCGGTCCGACATCTCTCCGATCGCCGCATTATGGGTGATCACCGCCGTCGTCGTGCCCAGCTCGGTATTGATCCGCTGGATCGCCTCGAGCACCGTAATGCCCGTCAGCGCGTCGAGGGCTCCGGTCGGTTCGTCGCAAAGCAGAACGTCCGGCCGCTTGGCGATCGCTCGAGCGATTGCGACGCGCTGCTGCTGGCCACCAGAAAGCTGAGCCGGAAAATGGTCGCGGCGGTCTTCGAGTCCAACGAGCCGGAGCGCCTCGAGTGGCGACATCGGATCGCTCGCAACCTCGGTCACAAGGCTCACGTTCTCCCAGGCGGTCAAACTGGGAATCAAATTGTAGAACTGAAACACGAACCCCACCGCATGCCGACGAAACTGAGTCAGCTGACGATTGCTCGCGCCGCTGAGTTCCAGCTCGCGGTAGAACACGCTCCCGCCCGTTGGCTGGTCCAGTCCGCCGAGGATATTCAGCAGCGTCGATTTACCACTGCCGCTCGGACCGAGCAGCACCGTGAATTCCCCCGCGTACAAATCGAGGTCGATTCCCCGCAGCGCCTGCACCTCGACCTCGCCCATCGGATAGACCTTCGTCGCCCCGCGGACACGAAACACCACCTGCCGTGCGTGAACGTCTGACGGTGGCGAAGCAGGAGCACGACTCATGGGCGGCCCGCCGGTCTCACGATGATTCGGGGGGCGTTACGGGGGATACGCCGGAGCGGTGCCCACCGAGTCGAATTCCGTGGGCGCGATGAACAAGCATCCCGACTGCGGCGCATCGCTTTGCCGCTCGACCGGCATGTGCTCGACCGCCGTCGTGATCACCAACTGCACGCGTCCCTCGTGCTGGACCAGATTGGGACAGGTGTTTTGCGGCGCACCGGGGGTCAGCCAAACGCGACGCATACAACCGTCGCGGAGCGAATATTCGCGAGTTTCCCCAGCGGGGGCCGCCCCGGGATTGTACATCGAAACGATCACGCCCCCGCCGTCGGGCGTCAGAATCGCCCCGTCGGGCGCGGAGGAATCGCTGGTCAGATCGACGACCGTGTGCGGTTCGCCTAGCTTTCCCCGCTCGATGTCCAGCGGATAGGCGACGATCTTCCGGGTCGGCGAGTCGATATCGATCAGCTCCAACCCGTGCGGCGCTTGGCGGATCGCCTTCCCATTGCTGCAAATCTGGTCGTCGCGAAGGCGGATCAGTTTCTTGTCGCGGCCGCGATACAGGTACAGCCCCGCTTTCCGCGTCGCGAACTCGAGGTCCTTGGTTCCGAAGATCAAATCATCCTCGAAGATCACCGCGTCGTTGATGATCGTCCCCTCCACATCCGCGTCGATGCCGTCGATCAACAACTGCCAATCGCCGCTCGGGGGATGAAACAGGCCGATCTCCCTCTCGCAGCCCACCAAAAAGCGAGCTCCGTCGTCGCAGGGGAACGCAAAGCCGGGACGTCCGGGGAGCGGATAGTTGGAGTTCTCGCCGCTAGCCAAATCGAGAATGTTCAGCGACCCCGAAGTTGCGTCCGCTCCGTGCTGGATCGCGACCCAGCTGATCCGCGAGGGCCCCAGCGGATACGGTCCTTCCGGCAAAAAGCGAAGTGCAGCGTCGGAGGGGCGATGCAGGACGGTGGCTTCGGTGCGAACGGTCATGCGAGAGAATTACTCCAGTGTTGCGGGACGCGTACCCATTCCAGGCAGCACAGCAGGATGACCGCGCGGCCGGTCGGCGACAAGGCAGCGCGTGGCGGGGCAGCGTGTGGCGTGGCATCGCGCGACAAGGCAGCGCTTAGCAGGGCGTCGCGCGGCAGGGCAGGGCAGGGCAGGGCGTCGCGTGGCGGTCGGCGTCGTGCGGCGGTATCTTCTACCCGGTGGCTCGACCCTCCCCTCCGCAGCAGGAACTCCCGCCATGTCCAGCGATCCCGACTTTGACGCCCAGCCTCCGGAATCCCCTCAGCCGATCGAGCCGTCGGATTCCATCGAGCCCGCGGTGCCGCGAAAACGCAGCCCGATCATGATCATTGCGGTGGTGCTCGGCCTGTTGGTGCTGGGGCTTCTGCTCAGCGGAGGAATTTTGACCGCCCTGTTGATGCCTGCCGTGACCACAACGCGCAGTGCGAGCCGGCAAGCCGAGAGCGCTAACAATTTGAAACAAATCGGTTTGGCCTTACTCAATTATCATGAGGCCTATGAGGCATTCCCGCCTGCCTACACGACCGACGAAGACGGTCAACCGCTGCTCAGCTGGCGGGTTCTCATCCTGCCGTTCATGCAGCAGTCGATTCTGCATGAACAGTTCGTTCTGGAGGAACCGTGGGACAGCCCGAACAATCGCAGCTTGCTGCAGTACATGCCGCCGGTCTTTGGCTCGCCACGTTACGACCAGCCGGAAAATTCGAACGAAACCAACTACGTCACGATTCGCTCTGAGGATTCCGTTTTCCCAGGAGACCGTTCCATCAGAATCCGGGACGTCATCGACGGCACAACGCTGACCGTGGCGGTCGTGGAAATGAAGGAGACCGGGATCCCCTGGACTCGTCCCGATGACGTGACGCCCCAGCAAGCCTACGCGGCGATTGCCGGCAGCAAGGGGTCCACCGAAGGAACCAATATTCTGCTCAGCGATGGCAGTGTGCGCCAGGTCGACGGTCAACTCACACAATCCGAGTTTGAAGCCATGGTGACGCGTCGCGGTGGTGAAACAATCGCCGCCGACACGCCGCAACCAGCTGAGTAGCATCCACCATCCATACTCGCCTCTCGCTCCGCGAAAGTTGCGGTTCCGCGCATCTTGCGCGGAGCAAAAGGCGACTCAACCTTTTTCTTGGAGCCACTCTATGGACCGTCGCCCCTGGTTATTAGAAGGAGCGACCCTGGTCGATGTGCGGGAATCGCGTTATGAGGTTGCGGTCTTACCACTCGGAGCCACCGAACCGCATAACACGCATCTGCCCTACGCAACCGACACGCTGGAGGCGGGGGCGATCGGGCGGGCGGTCTGCGAGCGGGCTCACCACGACGGGGCGCGCGTCGTCCTCCTGCCGACGATTCCCTATGGCACCGAGACCAACATGCGGCAATTGCCGCTAGCGATGAACATCAATCCCAGCACGATGTTCGCCCTGCTCGGCGATTTGGTCGAGTCGCTCGTGACCAGCGGGATTCGCAAAATTGTGCTGCTCAACAGCCATGGAGGGAACGATCTGAAACCGTTCCTGCGCGAGCTGCACGGCCGCAGCGCAGCTCAGCTGTTCCTCTGCGACTGGTTCCGCATGGTCGGAAATGCTGCGAGTGAAATTTTTGCGGTCCCAGAAGACCATGCCGGTGAAATGGAAACCTCTCTCGGTTTGGCGTATTTCCCAGAACTGGTCGTCCGAGACGCCGATGGAAACTTGAGGGCCGACGACGGGGCGGTGCGGTCGACGCGATTCGAAGCGGTGAATCAGAAGTGGGTCTCCATCACCCGTCCCTGGCATTTGCTCACCAAACAGTCCGGTTCGGGCAACCCGCACGCCGCCTCCGCCGAGAAGGGACATGCGGTCATGCAGGTCATCGTCGACCGGCTGGCTCCCTTCCTCGTCGAACTCTCCAACGCCGAGTTGGACGAGACCTTTCCGTTCTAGGCTTAGCTCCCCATGATCGATGTCGAAGCGGTGCTCGCATTGCACGAGCAGACGGTTGCCGATTGGCATGCAGTGCCGATTTCCATTGCAGGCGAAGGAGTGATGCGGCTGATTTGCACCCAGCACTCCTACAATTTTCTCCTTTGGCACCAAGAGGATCTCGCCCGCAGCCGGGGAGCAAGCGATGCCGAGATCGCGGAGGTTAAGCGGACTATCGATCGGCTCAATCAGCAGCGGAATGACGCGATCGAAGAAATCGACGCCTGGATCGCCGATTACCTCCGCGAGCAATCACGACCCGTTAGCGATGCGCTTCCGATGAATACCGAAACGCCCGGCAGCGCCATCGATCGACTCTCGATCATGGCACTGCGGATCTATCATCTCCGCGAGCAACTGGATCGGACCGACGTCGACGAAACTCATCGAGAAAGCGTCGGCAAGAAGGTGCAGCAGTGCGAGGAGCAGAAGCGGGATCTCGCCACCGCGCTGGCGGAGCTAATTTCCGACCTGGAGCGAGGAGTGAAGCGGCATAAGATTTACCGCCAGTGCAAGATGTACAACGATCCGACGCTCAATCCTGTGCTCTATGAGTCGAAGCAAAAAAAGCGATTCCCCAGCGGCCCCCAAGAACCCGGACGGGCGGTTTGAACATAGTCGCCCCATAGTCGCCTTTCGCTCCGCGAAAGTAGCGCAACATAGTCGCCTTTCGCTCCGCGAAAGTAGCGCAACATAGTCGCCTTTCGCTCCGCGAAAGTAGTGGGGAAATGCTACTTTCGCGGAGCGAAAGGCAACTATGGCAACTATGGCAACTATGGCGTTTGCGGCTCGACCACTTCGCTCGGCTCTTCGTCGGTGACGATCACCTTGCGTTCTACGACAACTCCTTCGGCGGCGGGATCCGCGGCCGGAGCGAGCGGTTTTTCGGAGAGCGTGTCCAGACGTTCTTGCAAGTTTTGCTCGGCGTCCTGAACCATCTCGGCCGCCTCCTGCTTGGTCTCCTGAATCGACTCGCGAGCTTCTTGGCGGGCGTCCTGGATGTTCTCGACCGCCTTGGCCTCGGCCTCAGCGACTTTTTCCGCCGCTTCCTCACGGGCTCGTTCCAGCTCGGCCTGCGCTTCGACTGCCTTTTCGTAATCGGTCTCGGCGGTTTGGTCGCAGCCCCCTGAGAGAGAGACGCCCAGGAGTGCGACAGCAACGAGGAGCGGGGAGGCGGAGCGACGGGGGAACGAATGCAGCCGGTGGAAGTTCGCCAGAGGAGTCATCGCCGTTAGGCTCGCAAAAGGAAGGGGCTGGAGGTGAGAACGGAACAAACCGTCGGTTTTCCGTTCAAGAAGCAAACCGGGTGCCAGAGACCGCGGGCAGCGTGCTCGCGAATCGTTCGTTTAACGGCAAGCCGCAGGCGACGGCTTCTTGAAAACACAGTTGCCTGCGGCTTGCCGTTAAACGATAAATCCGCCTTGACCAAATTTGGGCCGCGTCCCAAACTTTCCGGCGGTGCGCATGACAGCGACGCTTCTCCTGCCCCGAGCGACCGGCGGATACGACCCGCTGGGCTATGCAGCGATCCCCCCTCGAAGGGTCTGCGAGGCTTTCGGTGGCAAGCGAGTTTGCTACGCTCAGGAGGATCATGTGCCCCGCTGAACCGCGATGTACCACAGCGACTCGCGGTGAAGAAAGGGGAGTTCCCCGGGCCGGATGCCATTTGGAGTGATTGGTGGTTTTCAGCGCTGACTTTGCACTGAAAGAACGCGTCCGTTCGGCGGTCGACATCGTCGACGTGATCGGAACGCAGCTGGAATTGCGCCGCCAGGGCCGCAATTACGTCGCGCTGTGCCCGTGGCACGACGACCGCCGCCCCAGCATGATGGTCAATCCCGAACGGCAAACCTGGCGGTGCTGGGTCTGCGACATCGGCGGCGATGCGTTCAGCTACGTGATGAAGCGGGACGGGGTGAGCTTTCCCGAAGCTCTGCAGATCCTGGCCGAGCGGGCGGGCATCACGATCGAGAAAGGCCCGCATTCCAAACCGGCCCAGCCGGGCAGCCCCGAAGACAAGGCCACGCTGCTCGCCGCGATGCAGTGGGCGGTTGACCAGTTCTATCAGTGCCTGGAGCAGGGCCCCGAAGCCGAGGTGGCGCGGAAATACGTCGCCGACCGCGGGATCGACGAGGACAGTCGCAAGCGGTTCCGCATCGGTTATGCGCCGGAGAGCTGGGATTGGTTGCTCGATCGGGCACGCACTGCCGGTTACAGCGGCGAAGTGATGCAGGCCGCCGGGCTGGCCGTGCCACGAAATTCCGGTAGCGGCCACTACGACATGTTCCGCGATCGCGTGATCTTCCCGATCTTCGATCTGCAAGGGCGACCGGTGGCTGTCGGCGGCCGAATTCTCCCGGGCGGTGAAGGGAAGGGGGGCAAGTACATCAACGGCCCCGAGACGCGGTTGTTCGCCAAATCCCGCCAGCTCTACGGGTTGAGCTTGGCGAGGGACGCGATCGTGCGGCAGCAACGGGTGCTGGTGATGGAGGGTTACACCGACGTCATCGCCGCTCGCCAAGCGGGGATCGAACCAGTCGTGGCGGTCCTGGGGACGGCGCTCGGGGAGAGCCACATCACGATTCTCAAACGCTTTGCCGAGAGCGTCGTGCTGGTTCTCGACGGCGACACCGCCGGCCAGAAGCGGGCGGACGAAGTCTTGGAGATGTTTGTCGGCGCCGAAGTCGACCTCCGCGTCCTCACTCTGCCCGACGGCCAAGATCCGGCCGACTTCATCAGCCGCGAGGGGCGCGAGGCATTCGAGCAACTCGTCGAGGCGGCCCCCGACGCGATCGACCACAAGCTGCAGCGACTCACCGCCGGCGTGGACCTGACGCACGATACGCACCGCGCGACGAAGGCCGCCGAAGCGATGCTGTCGATCCTGGCGGCCGCTCCGGTGGCCACCGGCGACTTGCGGCTACAACAAACGCTCGTCCGCCTCGGTCGCACCTTCATGATGCCGGTCGAGCACCTGCAGTCACGGCTGGACGAGCTGCGAAAGAAGCGTAGCCGCTTTCAGAATGCGAAACGTTCTGCCTCCGCCGAGCGAACCACGCTCCCGGCAGCAGCACCGCCAAAAGGGTCGCCAAAGGGACCGCAGCCGAAGAGGCCGCAGGCCGCGGCGGAGGAGCTCGAGCCCTGGCCGATGGAGGCTTGGACGGGAGAGGCCTGGATCGGTGACGAGGACGGGGCGCGAGGCGTGGCAACGCCGCCAGCGAACGAACCGCTGTTCGGCATCGACCGCGAGCTCTTTGAGACGCTGATCGAGCGTCCCGAGCTGGTCGGGCTGGCCGTTGAGACGATCGACGAGCGGTGGTTGTCGACCACCACCGCCCGCCAACTGATGAAGATCTATCAGATGCTGGAACTCGCCGGCGCCTCGCTCGACGTCCGCGACGTGATGCTGTCGGCGGAAGACGAGTTCCTCAAAAACCAATTGGTGATCCTGGACGAACGAGTCCAGGCCAAAGCCGAGGTCGCGAACCAAACGGCCGAGGAACGCTTTGACTCGATCCTGAAGTGCTATCGAGAAATGGAGACCAAGGCCGAGAACCAGCGTCGTCTGGCACAGCTCGGCCAAGGTGCGATTCCCGAGGAGGAGGCAACCGACCTACTGCGAGAAATGTTTGCGGCTCAGCAAATCCGGCATGGAATTGCCGCGACAATTTCCGCACCAGGAAAATTGCCCCCTGCTCAAGAAAGTTGACCGAGCCCCTGGTTTCGGATGCGATCCCCATGCAATAGGATGTGGGGCATCGATCTTAATGGAAGTCGATTCTTTTCAGAGCACCGACTACGCGCAAATGGATTTGTGGTGATGGTTCTGCTTTCTTCCCGCGCGCTACCGAAGCGCAGCAGAGCCGTCGTCGTTTTGGCCCCTCGAGCCGGCTCTCAATCGTTCTGCTTCTAACGCGGTCGCGCGTTCGATGAGGCGAATGGAGGCGGTGACAAAAAAGGATGTTTGTCATGGACCCGATGGCACAAGATCTGGAACAGCTGATCGCGATCGGCAGCAAACGCGGCTTCTTGACCTACGATGAGGTCAACGCCTACTTGCCGGATGAAGATGTCAGCCCGGAAAAGCTCGACAATCTGCTCCATGCGATTGAATCTCGGGGTATCGAACTCGTCGAACAAGCGCCTTCGCCGACGGCTGCCGCGGCCCCGGTTCCGCCGATGCGGCCGATCGATCTCGGTGGCGGTTCGGGCGAAATGCCCAAGCCGAGCGACGACCCGATCCGGATGTATTTGAGCCAGATGGCCGACATCCCGCTCCTGACTCGCGAAGAAGAAATCTCGCTGGCCAAGAAAATCGAAGTTACCCGCCGCCAGTTCCGCCGCGCGATTCTGGAAAACGACTTCGCCATGCGGGCCACGGTCGACACGCTGAACAAAGTCCACCAGGGAGCTCTTCCGTTCGACCGCACGATCAAGGTCTCGCTGACCGAGCGGCTGACCAAGGAGCAGATCAGCGGCCGCATGCCCCACAACCTCCGCACGGTCGACGTGCTGCTGCAGCAGAACCGCTACGAGTTCGAAGCCCTGGTTCGCCGCAGCACCTCCGAGGCCGAACGCGCCGCCGCTCGCAAACGCTTCCTCCGCCGCCGCCGCAAGGCGTTGCAGCTGGTCGAGGAGTTGTCGCTCCGCAGCCGCCGCGTCCAGCCGCTGATGAAACAGCTGACGACCATCTCGCAGCGAATGGACTTCATCAAATCGCGGCTCGAGAGCCTCGGCAGCGATGCGGTCAGTGAAGATGAGCGAGCCGATCTGAAACAGGAACTTCGCGAACTGATCATGCTGACGCAGGAGAGCCCGACCAGCCTCCGCAACCGCTGCCAACGATTCCGCCGCTACTTCGAAGCCCACGAAGCGGTCAAGCGGCGGCTGAGCAGCGGCAACCTGCGTCTGGTCGTCTCGATCGCGAAAAAGTATCGCAACCGCGGCCTCTCCTTCCTCGACCTGATCCAGGAAGGCAACACCGGGCTGATGCGGGCGGTCGACAAGTACGAATACCGCCGCGGGTTCAAGTTCAGCACCTACGCGACGTGGTGGATCCGCCAAGCCATCACGCGGGCCATCGCCGATCAGGCCCGGACGATTCGGATCCCGGTCCACATGATCGACGTGCTCAGCAAACTTCGCCAAGTCCAGAAGAAGCTGACCCAGGAACTCCGCCGCGAACCCTCGTTCGAAGAGATCGCCGCTCGCTCGGAAGTCGCCGTCGAGGAAGTCCGCCGCGTGCTCGACATCGGTCGCCATCCGGTCAGCCTCGATCGCCCGGTCGGCGAAGGCGAAGACAGCAGCTTCGGTGAGTTCATCGAGGACAACGACAGCGACAACCCGGTTCGCACCGCGAGCAACGGCATCCTGCGGCAGAAGATCGAGGACATGCTCAAGACGCTGACCTACCGCGAGCGAGAAATCATTCGCCTCCGCTACGGGTTGGTCGACGGCTACAGCTACACGCTCGAAGAAGTCGGGCGGATCTTCAAAGTCACCCGCGAACGGGTTCGCCAGATCGAAGCCAAGGCGGTGAAGAAACTGCAGAGCCCCAACCGGGCCGAGAAACTCGAAGGCTTCCTGAAGACTGCCGAGTGATCGCGGCTTCGAATTAAAAAAACAAAACGCCCGGTCGTTCACGCGGAACGACCGGGCGTTTTGATGCGCGGCGGATGGTCGCGGCGGCTTTCCCTCAGCCTCTCCCGGAATTGCCCCCCGGAATTGCCCCCCAGCAAGACTGGTGGGAAAGCCAACCGCTCGACCTCCGCACGGCTCCGCCCCTCAGCGTTTCAAGTGTTCTGGTTTTTTATCAGCCGCCACGCGCTAGCGTCCGGTTCTCACGGCGTTTTCGGGAACCGGGGGCTAGCGCCCGGCGGCTGATGAATCATCGGCGCTATCCGCGGGTCCTATCTGGTTGGTGCCGCGAACCGGCCCGAGGCTAGCGCCTACGGCTCAAGCCAACAGGTCCCGAAAAGGTCCCTACCGACGATACGGGTTCTCCGGCAGCGGGGCTTCGTTGTCGGCCGGGGCTTCATAGCTAGCCCCTGCTTCGTAGCTAGCGGGGGCGTTGAGGCCCATCGCCTGGCTGCCGCCGGCTCGCCGGACCGCCGGTGCGGTCGTCGGCTGGCTGGCTCCATCCCCCGGTGCCGGGAGCGATTCGATCGCCGGTCCACTCGGCATCTGCAGCTCTTCCATCGAATCGGCCGCCGGGAGATTTTCGCTGGTCACTCCCGAACCGACCGGAGCCTCGCTGTGGTCGATCACCGAAGTGCCTTCGATCACGGTGCTGTCAATCACGGTGCCGTCAATCGATTCGGTGCCCAGGATCACGCCGTCGGCGATGCCATGCGGAGCGAGAGCCGAGGGGAGCACTTCGACCGGTTCGGTAACCGGCCCGGTGCGGACCACGTTGGGACGCGTCACACCGTAGTTGTAGTAGTGTCCGGCACTTCGCTCGCGGGCTCGCTCCAGGGCGTCCCAGTAGGCTTTCTTGGGCCAGGGTCCTTCTTCGAGCTTGATGTTGTTGTTTTCCAGCAGCGTTCCCTTGAGGAAGTGCACGTAGGAGAGCGTCTTGTTGTATTCGCCGAGGGCCCGGTAGTAGCCGATCTGGGCGGTCGACCGCCGCAGCTGGCTTTGCAGCACCACGTTGATCGTGTCGACGTTGTTACGGTAGCTGGCCAAGCGAGCTTCGACTTCCTCTTCGGCGGCGTTGAGCTGCTGAGCGAAGGTCTGGATCTGACGGTAGTGCGTCTCGAGCTTGGCAATCGCTCCGGCCAATTGGTGGTCGAGGAGGCGTTCTTGTTCTTGGATGAAGGCGGCTTCCTTGGAGATCGCGAACTTCGCACCATTGATCCGAGCCAGCTCGCGGCGTTTCCCGATCGCCGCCGGAGTGAACTCGATGCGGGCGCCGATTTCGCCGTAGTTGCCTTCGGTCAGCCCCGCCAAGGCGGAAGAACCGGGAGCCGGAAAGTTCGCTCCGTCACCGCGGCTCGGGTCGCCGAGGTTGTCCCCCACGCCGACCGCACGAGCGGTGAACGAAAGGTCGAGCTGCGGCAACAGCTGGTTCTTGGCGGCGATCAATTCCAGCTCACGCTGCTTGAGCCGGACCTTCGAGCGACGGACTTCGGGGCTCAGGTACAGAGCCTGCGTCTTCGCTTCGAACCAATCGAATTCGACGTGAGCGATCACCGGCTCATCCACCGGCCGAATCAGCCGTCCGTCGGTCGACGCCAAACCGGTCAGCTCACGCAGCCGCCGTTCGGCTCCGTACACTCCGTCGGGATCGAAACCGGCCACGTTCGAGCCGGCCAACGCCGCCTGCAGCCGACCGCGGAATTCGAAGTACTGGTTCTCGGCCTGCTTCAGGTCCTGAACGGTGCCGGTTCCTTGCTGCAGTTGCAGGGCGGCGAAGCGGGCGGTCACCTGGGTGCTGTTGCGGCCAACGATCTCGGTCTCCACGTTGCGGTAGGCGACGTACAGGTTCCAGTAGGCGACTTCGACGTCGCGGACCAGGTTGCGGACCTGCGTCTCGAATTCGGCGATCGAGATGTCTTCGTTGAGGCTCGCCAGGACGACCGGAATTCGGTTGACCAGAGCCCCGCGGCCACGCATCAACGGGTGGGTGATCTGAGCCTCGACGATCGCCGTCCAGTCGCTCGGCACGGCCCGAGCCCCGGCGGTCCCTCCGGTCGGGATGTTGTTCCACGAGTACAGGACTTGCTGACGCAGCGTGGCAATGCCGCCGGTCGCGAGCCGCTTGGAGATCGCCAGCTGCTGCGTCCCGTCCTGGGCCTGGAACTGCTGCGGGTTGAAGACGTTGTTGGCGCCGACGTTGCGAGGCCGGTCGGTCGTGTTGTAGCTGATGAAGCCGCTGACCTGCGCATCGAACTCGGCCAACGCGTCCTCGACCCCACCGATCTGGTTCGCCCGCTGCACGCCCCGAGCGAGAATGCGGTTGCCGTTGCCATCGATGGTCAGCGGAATCGATTGCGTCGAAGACTGCTGCAAGGCCACGTCGAAGACGCTGCCGAACTGGTCCGACGTCCCGCTGACGAACTGGGCCGCGACGCTTTGACGCTGCTCGGCCGTCCCCGCGACGGTGACGAAGAAGCGGGCGTTCTGCAGCGCCTGGGCGACGCACTCTTCGAGCGTCAGATCCCAGTACTCGTAGTTGTGGTTGCCGAGGGTCAACGGCGGCAAGGCCTGCGTCGTCTCCTCCAAGCTGGCCACGTCCACGTCGGGATACTCGATCTCGGTGGCGCGATCCAGGTAATGGCGAAGCTCCGGACTTTCGTTCAGAAAAAACGGCTGGGTCGGGGTGCACCCGGTGGCCAGCAGCGCCATGACGTAAAGCTGAACGTAAGTCGCGACGCGAATGAGCGAGCGATTCATCCCGATGGCTTCCTTGCCCGACGTTGTCCCGTTGCCCCTCCCGTGAGACCATCTCACAGGAATGAGGCCGCAGACGTACTGGTGGAAGCCCCCCTTAACGAGCCCAACACGCTTTCGAAAAAGCGGCGATAGACTCGTCCCCGCAAACGTTATCGACGCCCCACCTGGTAAACTTTGACGATTCGGAAAGATTTTCGGATTCTGCGGGGAAGCCCATCTCCTGGGGGATATCCCGCTTCGTTTAACGGCAAGCCGCAGGCGACTGCTTTTTAAAACACCGACGCCTGCGGCTTGCCGTTAAACGAATGAACACTGCCCAGGCTTTCGGCCCCTGCCCCTCACCAAAAAACTTCCATTTCTGCTCAGCGCTGGCCAGCGGCGGACCGATATCCATTCCTTGCGGGATGCGCAGTTGTTTTCGTTCCTTCACGGATGAAGTCGCCGAGTCGTCGTTCAAGTGGTGCCCACCGGCTGCCACGGTTCGCCGACAGACACTCTCCGCGAGGGTTCTGCAGTGCGATCGCTTCTCATCCCAGCAGGCCTCATCGCCTGCGGCGTGCTCGCCGCGTTGCCCTTTCGCCGCTCAGCCGCACCGCCGGTCGCCGCCACCGCTTCACCGCCAGCTGTCGACGCTCCGGGCTTGCCCGAGACCGTCACCCCGCTCCGCGAGATGCCGCTGAGCGACGACCTGGCTCCCTCGGCGGCGAGCAATCCTCCCCGCTTTCGCAGCCGCTTCGCATCGGCTCCCATTCCCGCGGTCAGTCCCTACGAGCCAGTGCTCGACAAGCTGCCGTCGAGCTATCACGAGGTCGCCATCCCGCTGGCGCTGCCGGCCGACCCGGGTAACCTGCTCCGCCCGGCAGCCACTGCCCCCGAAGCGGCTGCCCCTGAAGCGGCAGCTCCCGAGCCGACTGCGATCGCCCGCCACACGATGCGGCGGTTCGGAATCCCCGAGGAACCCGCGGCGGGCTGGCAGAGCGAGCAGGCGATTCCTCTGACCGAGGGGCCGCCGGCACTCGCCTCGGTCCTCGAGCAAGAGCCTGCGGCGAACCGAGTGAGCGAACCGGCCAAGCCGCTGCACAAGAGTTCACCGGAAGCTGGTCGCTTCCAGACCGTCAGCGAAACGCGCCCCACCGCGAAACCGGCGTCTCCACAGACCGATGCCACGAAGCCGGCTCCCCGCCAGCGAATGTTCATCCGCGAGCCGCAGTAGCGTCAACTTCGGTCGCCAACGAAACCGTTCGTAGAAAAATCGTTTAACGGCAAGCCGAAGGCGACTGTGTTTTAAAAAGCAGTCGCCTTCGGCTTGCCGTTAAACGACTGGACGACGAAGCGGCCAATTCAGTTGTCCGGTGACGCGGGCAGCACAATAATCGGGGGGTTGGTTCGCTCGCCTCGCTCCTTTGCCTCAAGGAACTCCGCGCATGCTTTGTCGCCCCCCGCTGCTGACGCTCACCGTCTCCGCCTGCTTGCTCGCGGGGGTCGCGGCCCATGCCGCTCCCCCCAAGGCGCTGCCCGCTGAAGAGCGGTTGGAGAAATCGCCGCGGCATCACGAATGGGTCGAAGTCACCACGGCCTCGGGCCAAAAGATCCGACTGTTCGTCGTCTTTCCCGAAGTCGACCGGCCCACTCCGGCGGTCGTCGTGATCCACGAGAACCGGGGACTCAACGCGTGGGCCCGGAGCGTGACCGACCAATTGGCCGAAGCTGGCTACGTTGCGGTTGCCCCCGATATGCTCAGCGGGAAAGCGCCCGAGGGGGGCGGAACCGACGATTTTGCGAATGCCGACGCCGCCCGGACGGCGATCTACGAGTTGTCGGACGAGCAGGTGCGTGAAGCGCTCGACGCGACGGTCAAGTATGCTCGCGGGCTCGACGCGACGACCGAGGATGTCGTCGTGTCCGGTTTCTGCTGGGGCGGCGGCAAGGCGTTTGACTACGCGGCCGAAAATCCGTCGATCAAAGCCGCCTTTGTCTTCTACGGCACGGCTCCCGAGGCCGAGCGACTCAAGCAGGTCGAAGTTCCCGTGTATGGTTTCTACGGAGGCAACGACTTCCGCATCACCGGGCAAGTCCCGGTGGTCAGCAAGACGATGCAGGAACAGAGCAAGAAGTACGACCCGGTCGTCTACAACGGAGCAGGGCACGGTTTCCTGCGATCGGGCGAAGCATCCGACGCGAATCCGGCCGACCGGGAAGGTCGCACCAAAGCCTGGGACCGCTGGCTGAGCATCCTCGAAGAAATCAGCGGCGATTGAGCCGACGGGGCATTTCCTCACCGTCTCGGGCGATTTTCCATCAGCCGCAACGCGCTAGCGTCCGGTTCCAGCGGCGTTTTCGGGAACCGGGGGCTAGCGCCCGGCGGCTGATGAATCGTCCGCGTTGGCGCCGCGGTTTACTTCACCACGAGGCTGACCATGCGGCCGGGGACGACGACGGTTTTGACGAGCTTCTTTCCTTCCAAAGCCGCTTGCACGCGGTCGTTGGCCATCACCGCTTCGGTCACTCCCGCTTGGTCGAGATCCGCCGGCACGGTGATCTTCGCCCGCATCTTGCCGTTGATCTGCACGGGCAATTCGAGCGTCGATTCGACCAGCGCCGCTTCGTCCCAGGTAGGCCACGGCTGGTAGGCGAGCGTCTGGTCGTGCCCGAGGGTTTTCCAGAGCTCTTCGGCGAGGTGCGGGGCGTACGGGCTGAGCAGCAACACGAACGCCTCCATCGCTGCTCGCGGACGCTGCTCCTGGCGGGTGAAGTAATTGACGAACTCCATCATTCGGGCGATTGCCGTATTGAAACTCATCGCCTCGGTGTCTTCGGTGACGCTGCGGATCGTCCGGTGGAGCATCCGTAGCGAATCTTCGTCGGGCTCGGCGTCGACGACTTCGGCGGCGAGCGTCACCTCCTCGGCGCGCGCATCGACGATCATTCGCCAAACGCGATCGAGGAAGTTGCGGACGCCCCCCACTCCCGACATGTTCCACGGTTTGGTCGCTTCGAGCGGACCCATGAACATCTCGTACAGCCGCAGCGAATCGGCGCCGTAATCGCGCACGATGGCGTCCGGGTTGACCACGTTCCCGCGGCTCTTGGACATTTTGAACGACCGGGCGTCGACGCGGATCGCCGGCTCGCCGCTGAGGACGAAGTGGTCGCCCGCCTTCTCGACCTGCGACTCTTCGAGCTTGACCGTTCGCAGCACGTTGCCCGCGGGTCCGACCGCTTTGCCCTCTTCATTTTCGCGGACTTCCGCGGAGCTGATGAACTCGTCGCCATCGCTCTGGTAGGCGGTGTACTCCAGCTCGCCGAGGATCATGCCTTGATTGACCAACCGCTGGAACGGTTCGGGCACGCTGACATGGCCGCGGTCGTAGAGCACCTTGTGCCAGAACCGCGAGTAGAGCAAGTGCAGCACAGCGTGCTCGGCCCCGCCGACGTACAAGTCGACCGGCATCCAGGCGCGTTCGAGCTCCGGAGAGACAAACTGCTCGGTGTTCTTCGGATCGATATAGCGGAGGAAGTACCAACAGGAGCCGGCCCACTGCGGCATCGTGTTCGTTTCCCGCTTGTAGCGGCGTCCATCGAGCTCGACGAACAACCACTCGTCGCTGGCCTTCTCCAGCGGCGGCTCGGGACGCCCGTGCGGTTTGAAATCGTCGAGGTGCGGCAGGTCGACCGGCAGCGTCTCCGCCGGGACCGTCCGCTTTCGCCCGGTGCGGTTTCCTTCCGCATCGACTTCGTGGAGCACCGGGAAGGGCTCGCCCCAAAACCGCTGGCGGCTGAAGAGCCAATCGCGAAGTTTGTAGTTGATTGCGTGTCGCCCGAGTCCTTCCTCGGTCAGCCGGTCGGTGATCTGCTGCTTCACTTGCTCGGTCGGCAGCCCGTCGTAGGGACCGCTGGCGATCGCCGTTCCATGACCGGCAAAGCAGACGCGTCCCTCGGCCACCGCTTCACGATCCTCGGCGTCGGCCGGCGGCTCGACGACCCGCACGATCGGCAATCCAAACTGGACCGCGAACTCGTGGTCGCGAATGTCGTGCGCCGGCACCGCCATGATCGCCCCGGTCCCGTAGCTGGCCAGCACGTAGTCGGCGATCCAGACCGGCACCGGTTGACCGTTGACGGGATTCGTCGCGTGGCTGCCGGTGAACACACCCGTCTTGGTCCGATCCCCCTCGGTCCGCTCGCGGTCGCTTTTGAACGACGCGGCTTCGCGGTAGCGAGTGACCGCTGCGGATTGCTCCGGCGTCGTCAACCGTTCCACCAGCGGATGCTCCGGGGCGATGACCATGTAGGTCGCACCGAACAGCGTGTCGGGACGCGTGGTGTAGACGCGGAGCGCGTCCTCGGGTGCCGCCGAAGCAAATCCGGTGTCGCTACGGCGCGCCTTCCAATCCTCAAACTCCGCTGGTGGCCCGATGTAGAAGTCGACCTCGGCACCGGAGCTGCGCCCGATCCAGTCCTGCTGCAGCTTCTTGATTCCGGCCGGCCAGTCGAGGTCGTCGAGCCCCTCGAGCAACCGCTCCGCGTAAGCCGTGATCCGCAACATCCACTGCCGCAGCGGCAGTCGCTGAACCGGATGGTTGCCCCGCTCACTCCGCCCATCGACGACTTCTTCGTTCGCCAGCACCGTGCCCAGGGCAGGGCACCAGTTGACCAGGGCGTCGTCTTCGTACGCCAACCGGTGGGCGTCGCGGTAGGCTTCGACCGCGTTCTCGCCTTGAGCCGCGACCGACTCGGGAATCGGCAACTCGGCGATCGCGCGGCCCCGCTGCGACTCAGGGTCGAACCAGGTGTCATAGAGGACCAGAAAGATCCACTGCGTCCACCGCACGTACTCGACGTCGGTCGTCGCCAGCGAACGGTCCCAGTCATAGCTGAAACCGAGCATTTTCAATTGACGGGTGAACGTGGCGATGTTCTTCTCGGTTTGCACGCGGGGGTGCTCGCCGGTCTTGATCGCATGCTCTTCGGCCGGCAACCCGAACGCGTCAAAGCCCATCGGGTGCAGCACGTCGCGGCCGCGCATCCGCGCGAACCGGCAGACGATGTCGGTCGCCGTGTACCCCTCGGGGTGTCCGACGTGCAACCCGTCTCCGCTCGGGTAGGGGAACATGTCGAGGACGTACAGCTTGTCGCCGCTCGGGAGCGAGGGAGCGGCAAACGTCTTGTTCTGCTCCCAGAACGACTGCCAACGTGGTTCGATTTCGGCCGGGTTGTAGCGAGGCATCGGAAAATCCGTTTCGCAGATCAGCTGAGGGTGCGGGGCGAGAGGTTGAGGAGCCGAGTTTATCGGACAACCAAAAAACGCGGAACAGGCGATGTCGGTAGGCCTTCTGGGCGGACCTTGCTACGATGAGATCGATACTCGGGGTAAGACGATTAGGAATAGGATCGAATGCTGCACGATAAGAAACGCACCAACTTGTTGCTCTCGGCCGCGGGTCGCGACGCGATGCGACGGGCGGGTCGCTTCAACGCCCAACTGCTCGATTTCATCCGCCCGCACGTCAAGGCGGGTGTGAAGACGAACGAGATCGATCGACTCGTCCACACCTACACGCTGGACCACGGGCACCGCCCCGCGACGCTCGGCTATCAGGGATTCACCAAGAGCTGCTGCACGAGCATCAACGAAGTTATCTGCCACGGGATCCCGGACGAGTACGAACTCCGCGAAGGCGATATCGTCAACGTCGACTTGACGACGATCGTCGACGGCTGGTTCGGCGACCAGAGCGAGACGTTTCTCATCGAACCCGTCAGCGACCAGTCGCGGGCGGTCACGCAGTGCGCCTTTGACTGCCTGTACTTGGCGATCGAAGCCCTCACGCCCGGCTGCCGGGTCTCGACGATCGGCGAGACGATCGTTCCCGAAGCCCACCGCCGGGGCTTCACCGTCGTTCGCGAATACGTCGGCCACGGTCTCGGGCGGAACTTCCACCAAGACCCGTCGATCCCGCACTATCCGAATCGGCAGAGCCGCAGCGACCGTTTGCTGCCGGGAATGGCGTTCACCGTCGAACCGATGATCAACGCCGGCAGCCGATTCACCAAGCTCGATAAGGCCGACGGCTGGACCGTGCGGACCAAGGACGGACTCCCCTCGGCCCAGTTCGAACACACGGTGCTGATGACCGAGGAAGGCCCCGAAATCCTCACCCACACCGAGCATGGGCCCCGCCGCGGCCATAAATTCTAGAGCCACTCCCCAAATCTCAGAGCCACTCCCCAAATTTCAGAGCCACTCTTGGTGGGTCGGTTTGACCACGACCTCGGGGACGTGGGCTCGGGGTGGAAGCTGGCAGATCGTCAGCACCACGGCGGCGACATCCTCGGGCTGCAGGATCGATTCGCGATGCGCGTCGCTGACCGGCACCGGACGGCGGTCGAGGATCGGCGTGTTGACTTCGCCCGGATACACGTTCGTCACCCGGACGCCATCCGCCTTGACTTCGTTTGCCGTGGCGATCGAGAGGGCCGACATCGCGAACTTCGATGCGCAGTAGACGACTCCGCCGAGGGCGCTGGCTCGCTTGCCAGCGATCGACGAGATGTTGACGACGATCCCGCTGCGGCGCTCGCGCATCGACGACAAAACCTGGTGCATGCAGCGATAGGCACCGGTGGCATTGATCCGCATCACCTCGTCCCACTGTTCGGGGCGCATCTCGGCAAAGGTGCGGTTGGCGATGTTGGTCCCCGCACTGTTGACCAAAATGTCGATCGGACCGAGCTCGCCCGCTGCCCAGGCGAAGAATCGATCGATGCTGGCATCATCCGCCACGTCCAGGGTGTGAGCGCGAACCGGGTGCTCAGCTTCGACCGCCGCCGCGACCTGCTCGAGCGGTTCTTTGCGTCGCCCGCCGATCGCCACGCGACACCCCGCCGCCGCCAGCGACTGGGCGATCGCCGCACCGATCCCACTCCCACCTCCGGTCACGACGACCGACTGACCATTCAAACTCATCTGAAGCTCCCTCGGCGTTAGCATGCACCCGAAACGCCCAGAAACTTAGGCGATTCCCCGAGCCGTGCACAGCCAACGGGGGGCCTTTGGCCGCACAGCAGCTGCCTTACTTGATGAAAGTGGTACCGGGCAGGCACTCCTTAACGCCCTTGAGCCGACGGCGCTAGCCGCGGGTTCTGCACCGGAAACGCCAGGGCTGGGAGGCCCGAGGCTAGCGCCTACGGCTCAAGGACGTCGAAGAGGGCGCGACCTTTTTGATTTCGATGGCATTGTTGCGGGGTCCGCCGGTTCGGCCGATACTGGGCGTCTCGGCGGCCTCACGATGGTGGTCGAGCGGACGATGATTGCAGTCCTGTTTGCTCCGGTCCCAACGAAACGACGCATGGCGGTCTCGGCCCCCCTGGATACCACGATCGAGGTCGTAACGCCTGAGAATATCGCGTTCGATTACCAGTTGGCCGGTCCGTTCCGCCGGCTCCCGGCCTACCTGATCGACGTCGCCATTCGCCTGGTCACGTTTCTCGCGATCATTTTCCTGGTCATGATGAGCGGGATGCTCGCTGGAGGCTTGTTCGGCAGCGGCCTGCTCCCGGCCCTCGGCGCGGCGGTGTTGCTAATCCTGTACTTCCTCCAGGCCTGGTTCTACGGCGTTTTCTTCGAGGCCTACTTCAACGGCCGGACCCCGGGCAAGTGGATTTGCGGGCTGCGGGTGATCAGCGATGACGGGCACCCGATCACCGGAATGCAGGCTCTGATCCGCAACTTGCTCCGGGCCATCGATCTAATGCCCGCCACGACGCTCGCCGCACTCGACCCGGAAGATTCGTTCTTCGCGATGCTGCCCCTGATGACCGGAATGGTTGGGCTGGTCACGATGCTCTCGACGCGGCGTCTGCAGCGACTGGGCGACCTGGCCGCCGGGACGATGGTCGTGATGGACGAGCGGAACTGGACGCTGCCGGTCGCCCGCGTCGACGATCTCCGCGTCCCCGCCCTCTCCAGCTTCGTGCCGGCCGACTATCGGGCGACACCGACGATGGCCAAAGCGCTCGCCAACTACGCCGAACGCCGCCTCTACTTGTCGCCGCCCCGGCGGCGGGAGATCGCTCGGCACCTGGCGGTCCCGTTGCTCGATCGCTTCGAATTCCGCCGCGATGTCGATCCCGACCTGCTGCTCTACGCAATCTACTACCGCACGTTTTTGGCCGACGGAGTCGCCGAAGCTCCCCAGCTGGGATCGCTGAGCGGGTTCAGCCCGCTCGCCAAAGACGCGCAGTTCCAAGACGCGACCGCAGCACACACAACTGCCGCCGCCGCCACTCAACCGAGCGCCACTCACACCGCCGCCACTCAACCGAGCGCTGACCACGCGACCGCCCTTAGCCCCGAGGACCGCTCCTGAGGAAGGAGGGCCGATCCGGATGAATATTGCCAAACTGCTCGAACAGCGTCGGCTGCAGTGGACCGAGTTGGAACGGTTGTGCGGCGAGCTCGAAGTCCGCGGCCGCACCCAGCAGCGGAGCGCGGCGGCCGTCAGCCGTTTTGCCACGCTCTATCGCTCGGCCTGCGCGGATTTGGCTCTGGCGACCGCCTACCAACTCCCTCCGGCCACCGTGGCGTATCTCCACCGCTTGGTCGGGCGGGCGCACAACCAGCTCTATCGCAGCGGCACGTCCACCTTCGCCAGCTGGGTGGACATCGTCATTCGGCAAGCCCCGCAGCGAATTTTCTCCGACCCCTGCGTGCGAGTTGCGGCGCTGTTATTTTTCGGGCTGTTCACGCTCTCGATGCTTTTTGCCTGGAACGAAACCCTGTTTCCGCAGTTCGCCGAAACGGTGCTCGGTGCCGAACACATGACGATGATGGAATCGAGCTTCGAGGAACCGCTCGATGCGTCGATGGACCATTATCTGATGATGTCGGGATTCTACATCCAGCATAACACCGGGATTGGATTGCAATGTTTTGCCTTTGGCATTCTGTTGATCCCCTGTCTCGTCACGCTGTCTTATAACGCCGTGGTGCTGGGCGCTTCGTTTGGCTATATGGCTCGCGACAGCGTTGCCGCGGGAGACAATTTTTTCCAATTCGTCACTGCCCACGGCCCATTCGAATTGACGGCGATCGCGCTGTCCGCTGGTGCCGGTTTACGAATGGGGTTGGGGCTGTTCGCGACCGGCGGGTTGCGGCGAGTCGACTCGTTGCGGCTGAGCGCCCTCAAGGCAGTTCCGATCATGGCGGCGGCGGTGGTGATGTTCTTTTTAGCGGCATTTACCGAAGGCTTTATTTCGCCGAGCCCGCTGCCCTACGTGGTCAAGGCTGCCTGGGCGATCCTCTCGAGCGGATTGTTGATGTTCTATTTCGTCGTCCTCGGGTTTCCGCGGAGGGGCGACGATGCAGCTTGACCGAACGCACGTCAAAGTTCGCCCGCGGAGTCTCTCGGAGATCGGCGATCTGGCATTGATGCTGATTCGCCAATACCCGCAAGCGCTACTGGTTGGTTTTTTTCTTGGCGCGTTGCCGTGGGCACTCTGCAATCTGCTGCTCGTCGGCTGGCTTCCGCTCTCGGAAACAATCGAGAACGTCTATGACGAGGAGACGATTGAGCAACGTTATCGCTACATTTGGCTGATGACATGCTTGATCTATTTACAGTCGCCGCTGGCCGGTGCGTTCACGACTTATTACATCGGGCAAGCGATCTTTGAGGAGCGTCCGCCGTGGCAGCGCGTCTTTCGCGAAACGGCCGCCGTCTCGCTCCGCCTGCTTTGGTCGCTCGGCATCGTCCGCGGCGCCATTCCCGCGATGCTGCTGGTGCTCAGCAACTGGGGAGGCGAGTTTGCTCTGGGGCGAGAGCTTTTTTGGATGTTCGTGCTGCTGATCTGGGCGACGGCGATCCGCAGTTTCCGTCCGTTCCTGCCCGAGATCCTGCTGCTCGAACGCTGTCCGATTTTTGCCGGCGGAAACGCGACGGCGCTGTCGGCCGGGCGTCGCAGCCGCTTGCTGCACAACCCGCTCGGGGGTGACTTGTTCGGGCGGTTCGCGCTCGCCGGCAGTCTGATCGCCCTGCTCGCCCTAGGGCTGTTCTACTCCCTGGTGTTCACCTTCGAAGCGGTGACCAACACCTCGCAGTGGTCGTTGACCGTGACGCTCGTGTTGCTTCCGCTGGCGCTCTGGATGGCGGCGGGGTTCAGCGTTCTGGTGCGGTTCCTCTCGTATCTCGACTGCCGAATTCGCCTCGAGGGCTGGGAGGTCGAACTCAGCCTGCGAGCCGAGGCGATGCGGCAGTTCGGCGAGGAAAGTGGATTCTCGCCGTCCCCCGCCACCGTATCAGGTGCTGCCACCGTATCAGGTGCCGCCACTTCCTCGGCAGCCGACGCTTCTCCAGCAGCGAGTCCCGCTTCCGCAGTGGGGGCCCCATGACCCCAGCGACTTCTCTGCTCCGTTTCGCCGGGCTGCCCCGTCTGGATGTCTGTCGGCTCGCTCGGTTGGCTGTGTTTCTGCTGAGTGCGACCGCGGCACTGGCCGACGAGGGGGCCGGTGAAGTAGCAGGTTCCGTTCGAGCCGGTGGCGAACCGACCGTCGCCGAATCGCTCGAGTCGATGGGCCGCCTGCCGTGGTACGATTCCGAGAGTGGGGAGGTCGCCCCGGTCCATGTGGAGCCGCGAGTCGACGATTCGGTTAATCGCAACAGTCGCTGGCTGCCGAAACCTCGCAGCACCAACCCCACCTCAGGCCAGCCGACGTCTCAGGGAACCAGCACCGCTGCGCCGACGCCGTCGGGCAAATTTTCGCTTGCGGAGATTTTGGGGTGGGTGTTGGTCGTGGGTCTGATGCTGCTGGTGGTGGGGCTTTTGGTGTATGCCTTTTTGAAGATCGAGGGGACCGAATCGGCATCGGCTTCGGACGTGGCGGCTCCGGAGGAGCGCGAGCAGGACTTTCAAACGCGACTGGAGAAGCTGCCCGTCGAAGTCCGCCGGCCGAGCGGTGATCTGCTGGAGGAAGCCGACCGCTTGGCTGCGGCCGGGCAGTTGGACGAGGCGATCATCTACCTGTTCGGGCATCGCCTTTTGCAGCTCGACCGGCACCACGTGATTCGGCTCGCCCGCGGCAAAACCAACCGCCAGTACCTGAGCGAAATGTTCGGACGGAACGAGCTCCGCGGCATCATGCGGGAGACCGTCAGCGTGTTCGAAGCGAGCTACTTTGGACGCTACGAGATCACGGCCGAGCGGTTTGCCGAGATCCGCGCCAGCCAACCGACGCTCGAGTCGCTGCTCGCCCGGCTTCGGGAGGCCGCCTGATGAGTACCCCAGCCAGCCAGGCAAGAATCGAGCCGCGGGGCCGGTGGGCGTTCGCAGCCGCAGCACTCGTGTTGCTCGTCGGATTCTCAGGCTGCTCGCGACTGGAAACCAATTATGGACGTTCGGTGGGAACCGAAGGCCAACGGAGCTTGAGTGGTTTTGGGGTGCTCCGGGAAGCCTTTCGCCGTCAAGGTTGGGAAGACCGCACGGTCGCCCGGCTGAGCGAGCGACTGAACAATGTGGACGCCATCGTCTGGACCCCCACGGTCGAGGAAGCCCCCGACCAAGAGGTGATCGACTGGTTCGAAGAATGGCTCCAGCGAGGTGAAAAGACGCTCGTCTACGTCCTCCGGGACCATTCCACCGAAGCGGCCTACTGGCGACAGGCCGCCAAGCTCGCCGCGCCCGAACAGCGGATGGAGTACCGCCGCCGCGTGGCCCGCGCCGAACTGCAATACCAGCGGGAGTTGCTCGCGAGGCCGGAGCGAATCTCCCCCGGCTGGTTCACTGCCGAACCACTTGATCCTCCCTCGCGCATCGGCAGCTCGACCGGCCCCTGGGCCGCGGAGGTCGGCAGCTTTGGCGATCAAGGACGCATCGAGTACGCCGTTCGCCCGGCTCGAGATGCCGACCGCCAATCGGGCTCGACGACCGCGGTGATCGGTGCGTCGGGCTTCCCGATTTTTTGGGAAGAAGGCTTCAGCGACACCGAGGTCAAGCACGCGAGCCCGCTCGCCACTGCCGGAGGAACGCCGCTGGTCACCGAAGTCACTTCCGACGCGTGGCCCGATTCGCAGATCGTCGTCGTCTCGGGCGGATCACTGATCAACAATTTTGGGCTGGTCCGTCCGGCGGCGCAGCGGTTGGCGGTACGGCTGATCGCTGCGAGCGACTTGCGCGACGCCCCGCCGCCGGACGATTCCGCGATCGTCGGCTTTCTGTACAGTGACGAAATGGGCGTCCGACTCAGCTCCCTCGACCCGACCCAGATGGGGCCGAGCGGGCTCGAGATGCTGACCGCTTGGCCGCTGAATTTGGTCACGATCCACGCGGCGGTCCTGGGGCTGGTGATCTGCCTGATGCTGTTGCCGATCTTTGGCCGCCCCCAGCGAATCCCGTCGCGGAGCTCGACCGATTTTGCGCTGCACATCGACGCCGTGGCCGCCCTGATGGCCCGGACCACCGATGAGCAGTACGCTCGGGCCAAGATCAGCGACTACTGGGTCCGCGTCCGCGGCGAAACCGACGGCCGCTGGGTTATTCCAGCTCCGCCCACCCAGCCAGCCGCACTCGATCAGCCAGCCGCACTCGATCAGCCAGCCGCACTCGATCAGCCAGCCGCACTCGATCAGCCAGCCGCACTCGATCAGCCAGCCGCACCGCGGGCGGGGACGCTGGACGGCGGCGCGGCGAGTCATGAGAATTCGGCGGAACCGCCTCCTCGCTCCCCTCGAACTGGAAGTCCCAACGTTGACGCAAACGATGATCAGTAGCGATTCGGTGGCGGAGATCCGCAACCTCTACGAACGGATCAGCCACGAGATCGGCAAAATCTACGTCGGTCAGGAGGAGCTGGTGCTGGGCACGCTGACCGCGTTGTTCAGCGGCGGTCACGTGCTAATCGAGTCGGTGCCGGGACTCGGCAAGACGCTGTTCGTGCGGACGCTGGGCCGCGTGCTCGGTTGCCAATTCGGACGGATCCAGTTCACCGCCGACTTGATGCCTTCGGACATCACCGGCGCGCCGATGTTCGACATGAAGGAAACCGAATTCCGCTTCCGTCCCGGGCCGGTCTTTACCCAACTCTTGCTGGCCGACGAGATCAACCGCTCGCCGGCCAAGACCCACGCGGCGCTGCTCGAGATCATGCAGGAGTACCGCGTCACGATCGACGGCGTTAGCCATCGCGTCCCGCGACCGTTCCTCGTCATGGCCACGCAAAACCCGCTGGAGAGCGAGGGGACGTACAACCTGCCCGAAGCTCAGCTCGACCGCTTCATGTTCAAGCTGAAGGTCGACTATCCGAGCATCGATGAAGAGGCGGAGATTCTCCGCATGCACAGCCTGCAGATCGACTTGAACCAGCGACTCGAGACCGACGTGGAGGCGGTCGGCACGCCGGAGTCGATCGTGCAGGCGATCGAGGTCTGCGGTCAAGTGCGAGTCGAAGAGCCGTTGCTCGAGTACATCAACAAGCTCGTCCGCCTGACCCGCTCCTGGCCCGCCTTCCACATCGGCGCTTCGCCGCGAGCGGGGATCGCACTGATGCAGTCGGCCCGTACGTTGGCCGCCTTCAACGGCCGCGACTATGCGATTCCCGACGACGTCGTCGAGATCGTGCTGCCGGCCCTGCGGCACCGCGTGCAGTTGACCGCCGAAGCGGAAGTCGAGGGGCGACAGGTGGACGAGGAACTCCGCTCGCTGGTCCGCTCGGTCGACGTGCCTCGCAGCTAGCCGCTACCGCCACTGGTTTTCATCACCTCAGCCGCCGGGCGGTAGCCGTCGGTTTGTTCGAAACGCCGTGGGAACCGCTCGCTGCAAGCCGGGCGGTTCAGCCGGCGACACCTCTTGAGCACCTCGGATCGAATGGGCGGCAACTCGACGCTTCTGTGGTTATCGACCGTTCCGTGGTTGCTGCTGGTTGCCATCGCGGCTCCCTTGCTGCTGGCCGTGTGGCGATCGCAAACGTATCCCACGCGGGTCCTGGTGGGGATCCTGCTCGTCCCGATTTTGTGCAGCCTGCTGGTCGCCCTCTGGGCGCCGCTGCTGCTGGTTCTGGCGATCGTCGACGGGGTGATCCTGGTCATCGCTGCGATCGACTACATCACGCTGCCGGTGGCGAGCCGCGGCGGCCGCGGCACCAGGACCGCCGAGAGTCGCAAAACGAGCGGCGTCGGGGAGGCCGAGGGGGAGGCGGGCGGCAGCCAGAGCGACGAGCCGAGTGCCCCGGCCGGACGGCTCGCGGCGGAGCGGAAGCTGCCTCGCACGACCTCGATCAACGCAGCCACCCCTAGCGAGCTGACGCTCCGCAACGGGACGCGGCGGACCTTTCGGGGGTTTGTCCGCGATGATCTGCCCGAGGGGATCGAAGCGGAGCCGGCGGTCCATCCGGTCCTGCTTCCGCCGCTGTCCAAGGCGACGTATACCGCTCGGGTCACGCCGACCCGCCGGGGCGTGATCGATTTCCAGCGGGTTTACCTCGAGACGTTCAGCGCGCTGCGACTGTGGAAGCGGCAGATCGTGTTGCCGGTCGCCAGCCGGCTGAACGTCTATCCCGACATGAAGCAGATGGCCGAGTACGCCTTGCTCGCCCGCACCGACCGGCTGAGTCTGATCGGCGTGCGGCGAACGCGGCGGATCGGCCAGGACAGCGATTTCGAGCGGTTGCGGGATTACACACCGGACGACAACTACCGGCACATCGACTGGCGGTCCACCGCGCGGCGGCACAAGCTGACCGTCCGCCAGTTCCAGTCCGACCAGAGCCAGCGGATCATGCTGCTGCTCGACTGCGGGCGGATGATGACCAACGAGCGGGCCGGGATGTCGCTGCTGGACCATTCGCTCAATGCGGCCTTGATGATGGCCTACGTGGCGCTCTCCCAGGGCGATTCGGTCGGCATGCTCTGTTTCTCCGATCGCGTCCACGCCTACCTGCCGCCGCGCGGCGGCCGGAACCAACTCAACCGCTTGCTGCAGGCTGGCTTCGACCAATTCCCGCGGCTGGTCGAAAGCCGCTACGACCAGGCTTTTCTGCATCTCTCGAACCACTGCAAACGTCGCACGCTCGTCGCCTTGATGACCAGCGTGATCGACGAGGTGAACGCCGGGCAGGTCGTCGATTACCTGGGAAACCTCGTCGGTCGCCACTTGCCGCTCGGCCTGTTGATCCGCGACCGGCAGATTTTTGATGCCGCCGATCACCCCTCGGATGACCCGACGCGCCTTTACAGAGCGGCAGTTGCAGCCGAAATTCTGTGTTGGCGGGATCAGCTGATTCACGACTTACGGCACCGCGGCAGCCTCGTGCTGGACGTCTTCCCCGAAGAGATGACCGCTCCGCTGGTCAATGAGTACCTGCGGATCAAAGCCGACCACCTGCTCTAACCACCTCCCTCTACCCACGCTCCCTCAGCGCACCCATGGCCTTCGACTCCTCTTCTCCGTCCGACGCGTCTCTCTCGGATCCGTCTGCCTCGGCCTCCCGGCCCGCGGCGTCCGGCGAGCCTTCGCACCGTCCGATTGCTCAACCGGTTCCCGGCACCTCGGTCAACGCGTTCGTCTTCGAGCGGGCATCGCAGTTGTCCTCGCATGTGGCTCGGATCATCGCCGATGTGATCGAGCAGCGGAGCGTGCTCGGCCAGCGAACCGTGCTGGGATTGGTCACCGGTTCGACGCCGGCTGACACCTATCGCGAGCTGATTCGGCTGCACCGCGAGGAGGGGCTCGATTTTTCCCGAGTCGTGATTTTCCTGCTCGGCGAGTACGTCGGCTTGGCACCCGACAGCCCGCAGAGCCATGCGCGGTGGATCGCCGACCATCTGACCGACCACGTCAATATTCCTCGCGAGTCGGTGCGGGTTCCGAACGTCGCCGGCACTCCAGCGCAGCTCCAGGCCTCGTGTCGCGACTATGAGAGCGCGATCAGCGAAGCCGGAGGGTTGGATTTGGTCGTCTGCGGAATCGGCCGCAACGGCCACGTCGCGTTCAATGAGCCGTTCAGCGTGCGGAGCAGTCGCACGCGGCTGTGCACGCTCGATCCGGTCACCCGGCGGGCGGCGGCGAACGACTTCTTCGGTGAAGAGAACGTGCCGTTGCAGGCGGTGACGGTGGGCCTCGAGACAATCCTCTCGGCCGATCGGCTGTGCGTGTTGGCGCTCGGCGAACACAAAGCGGCGATGGTTCGCGCCGCCTTCGAAGGTCCCGCGACCGACCGCGTCCCGGCCAGCTTCCTGCAAGAACACTCGATGGTGGAGGTGTTTCTCGATGCCCCGGCAGCCGGCGAGTTGACCGGGGTCGCGACGCCGTGGTTGCTCGGCAAGACCGAGTGGACCGAGGACTCGATCAAGCGGGTCGTGCTGTGGCTCTGCCAGCAGACGGGCAAGGCGCTGCTGAAGCTCAGCGACGACGATTTCCGCGAACACGACCTGCACCAGCTGCTGCGGCACCACGGTCCGGCCCAGCGGTTGGCCGGCCGCGTGTTCCGCCTGATGATGGACACGCTCGAGTACCATCCGGCCGGCCGCGAACCGCGAACCTGCCTCTGCTTCAGCCCCCACCCGGACGACGACGTGATCAGCATGGGGGGAACGCTGATCCGCTTGATCGAGGACGGGCATCGCGTCCACATCGCCTACATGACCAGTGGCAACATCGCGGTCTTCGACCACGACGCGGTGCGGATCGCTGACTTGGTCGCCGAATACAACCGGCTGTTCGGGATCGACCAATCCGAGAGCCTCCGCGTGCAGCAGGAAGTCCACCAAGGGCTGCAGGGCAAGCGGCCTGGGCAGCCGGACGTCGAAGCGCTGCAGAAAATCAAAGGGCTGATCCGCTGGAGCGAAGCCCGTGCGGCCGCCTTCAAAGTCGGTTGCCGCGACGAGGACCTGCACTTCCTCGACCTTCCCTTCTACCGCACCGGCACGGTCAGCAAGCGTCCGGTCGGCGAAGAGGACGTGCGGATCATCGTCGACCTGCTGCGGCGGGTGCAGCCTGAGGTGGTGTTCGTCGCCGGCGACCTCGCCGACCCCCACGGAACCCACCGAGTCTGTGCCGATGCGATCTTCCGCGCCATCCTGGTGCTCGAGGAGGCCGGTGACCCGCTTCCGGAGGTACTGCTGTACCGCGGGGCATGGCAGGAGTACGCGATGCACGAGATCGAGATCGCCGTCCCGCTCTCGCCCGGCGACATCGAGCTGAAACGCAAGGCGATCTTCATGCACGAGAGCCAGAAGGACGAGGCGCTGTTCCCCGGGAGCGATCCGCGGGAATTCTGGGAACGGGCCGAGGATCGCAACCGAGGAACCGCCGACGGTTACAACCAACTGGGGTTGCCGGAATACTTTGCCCTGGAAGCCTTCACCCGCTGGAACGGGCAACAGATTTAGCGACCTGAGTACGGAGTCCTGCGAGCGACTCCAACCGGCTCCCCTCTCCCTCGCCTGAGAAATTCGATGCGATCGTTCGTTGCCGCCCTTCCGTTTGTGGTTCTGACCATTGTTTGCTGGGGCAACTACGGCCCCTTGATGCACCAAGGTCAGCACTACATGCACGATGCCCTCCACCCGTTCATCGGAGTGGGTTTCGCCTACTTTGTAATCGCCGTGCTCGCCCCGAGCGTGATGCTGAAAATCTCGGGGGAGCGGGGTCATTGGTCGCGGGAAGGGGCGCTGTTCTCGTTCATTTCCGGAGCGGTCGGGGCGCTCGGGGCGCTCGGCGTGATCCTCGCCTTCACGTTCCAGGGCAAACCGATGTACGTGATGCCGCTGGTCTTCGGCGGTGCTCCGATCGTGAACACGATCGTGACGATGTGGATGGCGAAGTCGCATACGAACATCAGCAAGAAATTTTTGCTCGGGGTGCTGACCGCGGCCATCGGAGCCGCGGGGGTGCTGTACTTCAAGCCGGCTCCCCAAGCGACGGCCCCGGCGGCCGAGCATGTCGCGGAGACCGCCGCAGCGGAGGTTCCTGAAGTCGTTGCGGCCGAGGCCGAAACGCAGCTCTCCCTGGTCGCTCTCTCGGTGTTGATGGCGATCGTCTGCTGGGGGAGCTACGGTCCGATGTTGCACAAAGGGCAGATGAAGATGGGCGGCAGTCGGCTGCGGCCCTTCTTATGTGTGGGAGCCGCTTACTTTTTGATCGCCGTCGCCCTGCCGCTGCTGATTCTTCCGATGACCACCGGCTTACGGGATTGGTCGACGCCGGGAATGACCGAGGGCTGGATGTGGAGCTTGGCTGGCGGAGCGGCCGGCGCTCTGGGAGCCCTGGGAATCGTGTTGGCGTTCAACTTCGGGGGGAAGCCGATCTTCGTAATGCCGCTGATTTTCGGATTGGCTCCGGTGATGAATACGATCACCACGGTCACCGGGGCGGGTAGCTGGGGGCGGATCGGTCCCGAATTCATCGCCGCCGTGCTGGTCACGATTGCTGGGGCGGTGAGCGTCCTGGTGTTTGCTCCGAAACCGACCGCCCCGCCGGCGAAACCGGTGCTGGCGAGCGAACCTTCGACCACCGCCGCTCCCTCGGCATGAGTGCTGGGATGAACGACCGGGAACGAGTCGAGGCGATCGATGATCAGATCGCCCATGTCTGGATGGTGCGGCGGTTCCTCAAGCACTGTGAAGAGGCGGAGGACGACGAGGAACTGCAGCAAATATCACGCGACCTCTACGATTTCATGTTGGCTGTGGGACCCCATCGAACCGACGGCGACGACGCGGGCTTTTTAAAACAAGCAAAGAAGAAGCTGCGTCGTCTTCGGGGGGCGACCGAGCTGTTTGTGGAAATTCAGCCGGAAGTCAGCGGGCACACGAACTTCCAGATGGCAGCCCGCTCGCTTCGGCTCGCCGTGGATAGGATTCAGCAGCTACTCGGCGGCGATTCGCTTCGAAAGGCTGCGGAACCGGAGGGGGTTTCCTCATGAGTCCGCTTCCTCTGGTTCTGATTCTGGTTGGCGCGGCGATCCAGCTTTTGGGAGTCGTATTCTTCGCCGTCATCGCCGACTCGTTTCAGGTGCTGCCGCTCTTCGTTGTGATCAGCATCGGCTCGGCGATCGAAGCGGCTGGAGTGCTGACCCTGCTGCGGCGGCGGGGATAGCACGGGGTCGTGCAGGTAGAAAACGGGCTGCGGGGAATCGATTTCTCTTGGCCCTCGCATCCGCTTCTGATACCTTCCTGGCACGCGGCTGTGAACCGAAACTTGGTTCGATCGCAGTGCAGGAACCGCGTGAAACCGTCGCCATGGAAGGAGTACGGAATGGGACGCACGAAGCAGTCTCCCGTTGCTGTTCACATTCGCTGGATGATCCGCCGCGACATGCCGGCGGTCTTGGGAATCGAGAGCCAAGGCTTCGAATTTCCTTGGAGCGAAGAAGAATTCATTCGCTGCCTTCGCCAACGCAATTGCATTGGCATGGTCGCCGAACAGGACGATCAAGTCGTGGGCTTCATGATTTACGAGCTCCACAAGAACCGCTTGCACATCCTCAACTTTGCGGTTGCCGCCGAAGCCCGCCGGACGGGCGTCGGCCGAGCGATGTGCGAGAAGCTGATCGGCAAGCTGTCGCATGAGCGTCGCAACCGCATCATGCTCGAGGTCCGCGAGACAAACCTCGACGCCCAGCTGTTCTTCCGCAGCCTCGGCTTCCGCGCGATCTCGGTGCTTCGCGATTTCTACGACGACTCGACCGAAGACGCGTATCTGATGCAGTTGCGGTACCACCCCTCGCAAGAGGAGCTGGCTTCGCCGACCAACCGCATCACGCGACTGGCTGGCTGAGCCAGAGCTCAGCCGATTTTCTTGCGGCTTCCCCAAGCGTGAGTACACGCTCCCCGGGGAAGCCTAGCTGGACAGCGCCACTTTGGATTGGTTCGGAGCAGGACGGCTCGCGGAAAAATCGTTTAACGGCAAGCCGAAGGCGACTGCTTTTTAA
>NZ_WRPR01000036.1 GCF_010367455.1 Candidatus Laterigemmans baculatus
TAAAAAGCAGTCGCCTTCGGCTTGCCGTTAAACGATTTTTCCGCGAGCCGTCCTGCTCCGAACCAATCCAAAGTGGCGCTGTCCAGCTAGGCTCTGTCAGCAAATCTCAAATCCCTGAAACCTGAAACCTAAATCCTCAACTGGCTTTCAAACCAGCGAGTAGATCCGCAAGTGGTTGTCCGAGTGGGCGACCGCGACTCGGAGGCCGTCGGCTGCGAGGCTCATTCCGCGGCCTGGGCTTTTCAACTTCAACTTGAAAATCTCCTGCGGCTCGCCTTCCTCGTTCCAGAAGTAAAGCCACCCGCCACCTCCGCCACCGGCGACACCGACCCACAGTCCTTGCGAATGATGGGCGATACCCCAGGTAGTGCCGTGGACTTTCTCCTTCGCTTCGAGTTGGCGAGCGACTTTGCCACTCTCGGCCTCCACCAGCACCACCACCGCTTCACCGATCCCGGCGAAGGCGTTCGTGACTTTGGTGATTCCGCCGACCGCCACCTGATTTCCGTCACTGCGAAAATTCATGCAGCGGGCGCCGCCGATATCGGCGAGGAAACTTTTGTCGTACAGGTACAGCGCTTCGGCCGCGCCCAGATCGCGTTGGAGCTTCCCCGATTTCAGATCCCAGGCTTTCAGTTTTCCGTGCAGATCGCAAGAGACGAGACTCTCGCCATTGGGAGAAAACGCAACGTTGTAAACGTGCGACTCATGGCCCGAAAATTCATGCACCTGGGAGCCATCGGTTGCGTTCCAGAGCTTGACCAAGTTGTCGTTCCCACAACTGGCGACGAGCTCACCGACAGGACTGACAGCCAGCTCGCGAATCCAGCCTCGGTGGGCATCGACGACTCGAATCGGCTCAGGCTTTTCCGCCGCCGCTGGCCACCAAACGAGCCGACCGTCGTAACCGCCGCTGTACAGCTGCTCGCCGCTCGGCGAACAGCCCAAGCCGCGGACCCAGCTGTCGTGAGCCATCAGTGGGACGGCGGTCTTAGTGGCCACGTCAAAGCGGTGGACGCCATAATCCTCCGCCCCAAAAAACACATACCTGCCCAGCGGGTCCCAATGACACGCGGTCAGTGGCCGAGCGTGGGGATGCTCCAGTTCCACGTGGGCCTTTGCGGGTTCGATCGTGCTCATGTCAACACATCCCAAAGAGGACCTTTGGCCGGATCGGCAACTGGAAACGGCTGACCCCCAATATCAAATTCGGCAGTCGAATCGATCCCCACCGCTTGGAGCAGAGTGTGAAAAATGTGTCCGTGATCGCATTCGCCGTCCTCGACCGCAGTGCCGTTCTCGTTGGTCTTGCCATACACCGCACCGGGCTGGATCCCAGTTCCGCCGAGCACGACGCTCCAGGCGGTGCCCCAGTGGTCACGTCCGTAACGGTTGTTGATCCGCGGCGTGCGTCCGAATTCCGACATCACGCAGATCAGCGTCTCCTCGAGCAGCCCTCGGTCGGCTAGATCGGCGACGAGATTCGCGAATGGCTGATCGAATTCTCCGAGCTGTTCGATGTGAAAATCGAAGTTCTCGAAGTGGGTGTCGTAGTTGGAGTGGTTGATCTGCACGAACGGAACGTCGTGCTCGAGCAATCGGCGAGCGAGCAGACAGTGGCGTCCGAACTCGCTCGTCCCATACCGCTCCTGGTCCGCTTCGGATTCGCGGCTGACCTCGAACACCTGCCGCTGGGCGAGCAAGCTCTGCGCCTGCTCGTAGGAGAATGTGTAGGCGTCGGTATCGGCGGTGCGGCGACGCGCGGCGAACCGATCGTTGAGCCGGGCTCGAAATGCATTGCGTCGCTGGTCCGACTCGAGCGACAGCGTTGCGGGCCGCTCGGTAAAGGCCGGCGGCTGTCCTCCGTTCATCACGACGCTCGAATACTTGGGACCGAGATACGCCGCCGAGCTCGCTCCGGGCCCGCCGCCACGGATCAGGATGTGACCGGGAAGAGCGAAGTCGGGGCGCATTAGCGATTTCGCGACCACCGCGCCGAGGTGCGGATACTCGGTTCCGGGGGTTTCTTTATGGCCAGTCATCATCTCGACCGTGCCCCGCCCGTGGTCACCATTTTTGGTGTTCAGACTCCGCACGATGGAAAGATGATGCATCTGCTTTGCCGTGTGCGGCAGAAGCTCACTGATATGGATTCCCGGAGCCGAAGTCGGAATGGCGCGGAAAGGCCCACCGGTGTCGGTATTGGGTTTTGGATCCCAGGACTCCAGCTGACTGACGCCCCCATGGAGAAAGATGTTGAGGATCTTCTTATGTCTCGCCTGGACCTGGGAGGCGATTGCCGGGTTGCTCGCCAGCATCCCGCCCAGTCCCATTCCGCCGAGTCCCGCAGCCAGCCCCGCCGAGCCTGCTGCCATCCCACTGAGAAAGGAACGCCGGCTGGTGAGGTGTTCCGCCGATTGACAAGCGTAACGGCATTTCATGGCGTTCTCCCTCGAAAACAGTTAGTGGTTGAAACGAAACTCGGTGCTCGAGAGCAGGGCCCAAATCAGTTCGCCAAGCCGCTCCTGGCGGGTTTCCCCAGCGTCGGCCAGCACTTCAGCGATGGCCTGCTTTTCATCCTGCTTCGGGTGTCGTGAGAGCACCGACACGTACAGCTCGTCGGCGACCGCGGCCGGATCCTCGCTCGCGGCCAATCGCTGGGCGAGATTGTCGCCCGCCGGGTTCAACCAGCCGGCGACGAGGGTGCTATTGCCGACGAACAGAGCCTGGTTGACGGTGGCTTGGAAGTCTTCGCCCGGCAGCCCGCCGTAATGGGTGACGAACTGGCGGACGGTGCCGCGAAGTTGGTTGAGCAATTCTTGCTGGACCAGCTTTGCCTTGAGCTTCGGCTTCGCCTCCTCAGCGGCCGCCTTCAAGGGTTCTGGTGGAGCCTTGTCGAGTTTGGCCTCGACGGCAGCGATCTGGGGGGCGAGCATGCCGGTCGCCCGCATTCCGCTGGCGGCAAGCTGCTCGGGGGTCAGCGGCTTGAGGGGTGCGATTTGGCCGGCGATCGTCCAGGCCTCGACGAGCGATTGCCAGCGAGCTTCGGCGGTCGCCGGATCGCTCTCGTTGGCCGACACGTACTCAGCCGCCGTGCGGCAGGTTTCCAGCTGTGTGGCTATCGCTTGGTGCTCATGTTTGGCGGCGGTCCACTGCGCGACCGCCGCGAGCCGGGCTTGCTCGAGCGCGGCTAACTTCTCCGCCGGGACTCGCGACTCGACCGCCTTGGCCACCGCCGCTTCGGCTTCGGCGACCGCTTTCACTGCCGCTGCCGTGGCGGCTTCCGCACCGCTCACCGCGGACATGGCCGCCGGGACGGTCGCGGCGACCGCGTCGGATTTACTGCGCACCGTCGCCGCCGCGGCCGCGAGCTCTTTGTCATCGGCGAGTTTTGCAGCCGCGGCTTCGGTTTGGCTCGCCGCGGCCGCGAGTGCCGCTGCTTGATCCTGCACCCGGGCCAAGGTTTCGGCAGCCGTTTTCTGAGCCGCCACCGCTTGCTCGTGCTTTTCTTTCGCAGCGGTGACTCCCTTTTGAAGCTCCGGCAACTGGACCGCCACCGCTTCGTTGTGGGTGAGCGCTTGCTCCCAAGCCTCATTCGCCGCGGCCGCCGATTTCTGCAGGGGCTCGACCGCCGCCAATGCCGCCTCCAGCCGCCCCGCCAATCGCTCGGCGCGGGCGGCGATGTCGGCAAAGTTGACCGTCTCCGGCCGGGGCGCATCGCAGGCTCGCTGGTAGGTGCGGGTCGCGACCAGTTCGCGGATCATCCCCCGCAGATCAAACCTTCTCTCCCGCACCTGGTCGGCCAGGAGATTCAGGAGCGCCGGGTTTTGCGGCGGATTGTCGGTGTGATGGTAATCGAGCGGATCGACGATTCCACGGCCGAAGACGAGCGCCCAAATCCGGTTGGCGACGTTTCGCTGAAATTGGCGGCTCTCGCCGAGCAGCTGGGCCAGTGCCTCGCGGCGGCTGTGCTTAGGCACCCCCGCGACCGTCTTGTCCGGCTTGGTCGTGTACTCTTCGCCGGCGGCGAAAGTGGGTTCAGACAGCAGCGTTTTGCCCTTGGGCAGCTGGGGCAGCACCCACTGGCGACCGTCACCGGTAAAGACCGAAGTGAAGTTCGCCTCGCCATCGGCCCGTTCGCTGAGCTTGTTCCCTTTGGCAGCCGCCAGCAAGCTGGTTCGGTGCAGAAACGCGTACAACCCGTGGTAGTCCGACTGGTAGTAGTCGTCGACCAGCGGATGGTCGTGGCACTGGGCGCACTGCAGATCCATTCCAAACGCCAACCGGCCGATGCCCCGCGTGACCGCGTGCGGTTCGGCCTCGCGGCTGGTCAAGAACTTGGTCGCCGGCTGCGTCTCGGCGCCGAGCCGATCACCGACGATCAGCTCGCGGAACAATTGGTCGAGCGGCTTGTCGGCCGCGATCGACTCGAACAGATACTGCTCCCAGGAAGGCACCGGGATGTGCTTAGCGGTCCGCCGTTCGAGCAGGGCAACGTCGAGCAGCACCGCCATGTGGCGGGCAAACTCGGGGCTCGAGACCAGCTCGTCGATCAACCGCTCTCGCTTGTCCACCCGCTCGTCGGCCAAAAACTCGCGGACGCGGGCGGGCGTGGGAATCACGCCGGTCAGGTCCAACGACACTCGCCGCACGAAATCATGATCGCTGCAGAGCGGGGCGAGCGGTCCGATCGCCGCCGCTTCGATGAGCTCGTCGACGCGGTGGCGAAGCTGCGACAAAGCCGCCCGCTCCTCTGCAGCCTTTTCCTCTGCAGCCTTTTCTGGGGCCGCTTTCTCTGCGGCGGCCGGGGCTGGTTCATCAGCCCACAGCGGCTTCTGCGAACCGCTGCCGCCGAGCCCGATCGTGGTGAGCAGCAGGATTGCGGCGAGCAAGGAGGCGAGGCGACGCGGTCGCGACCAGTGCAGCTGCAACATGGCGGCTTTCCTGGAGAAAGGAAACCCTCGGGCCGGCGGCTTCTCCAGAAGGCGGAGTTTCGCGGAGCCGGCGAGGATCCCGGTGGGGCGGGAGGATGGGGTGGGGCAGGGTGAACGGCCGGGGGTGATTGCATCAGTTGGGGAGAGTGCCGTCCTCTAACCGCCGAAGATAGGGCTCTGGGTTGCGCGGGTCAATCAAATGGGGAGCTTTTTTTGCACCGCCGAGCCCCAACTCCCCCTAGCAGCACAGCCCCCCTAGCAGCACAGCTCCACTTGCAGCCCCGTTCCCCCTGCAGCCGGTGAGGGGCAATTGTTGTAAAACGTCAGGGAGCGAGAGCTGAGGCATCACCAGAGAGTCAAAGAGGGCGGAAGGCGTGACCTGGATCATCGACGAAAATGGCCGAGCGAGATTCCGCGACGCAGAAACGCCGTGGCAGCTCGGCACCGATCCGGCGCGTCCCGAAGCGGGGCTGTGGATCGACCGCCGCGTCGATCCGGCGGCGAGCGACGAGATCCCCGCCTCCTCGGTGCGGCTGCTGCCACCCCCCGGAACGGCCTTTCCTCCGCTAGCCGAAGTTTATTCGCGGGGCCGCGACTTGATCGCCAACCTGCCCCAGACCGCAGACGGCCAGTTCGGGCTGAATCTCTGCCATCGCGTCGTCCGCAGCACCTCGGAGTTGGTCGTCTGCGAGACGATCGTGACGATTCAAACCGATCTGCTCGACAGCCACCCGACGCTGGACTTGGTCAGTGATGCCGCCGGTCGGCCGCTGCCCGCGGTCGACGGCTCTGGCAGTACGGCCCCGGACGCCACCGCCGGTTCTCCATCGAGCGTCGCACCTCCAGTTGCGACGCGGCTCGACGAAACGCCGCGGCCGAGCGTGTGCGTGCTTCTGCTGCCGCCGAGCGACCGCGGAGTCGCCGAGGATCGCAGCGGGGCCGAGAACCGCAGTGGGGCCGAGAATCGCAGCGGGGCGGGGGGAGCTTCGGCCGCTCGGCCGGTCTGCTATCGCTTGCTCGCCGAGTTTTTGGAGAAGGGAGTGATCCGCAAGGCCCGCTACTGGACTTGCCGCTGGGCGGAGGAACCGTCCGAGGCGGCGGTCGCGGAACTCTATCACCAACTGCTGCACATCCCGCTGCCGTTAACCCCTTAACTGGCCCCCTTAACTGGCCCCCTTAACTGGCCCCCTTATCCGCTTGCCATCTTTGAGAGGAGACCACGCCATGGTTCGTACCGCCAGCACGATGTTGCCGCTGGGAACGTCGGCCCCCGATTTCGCCTTGCCCGACACCGAGGGGAACCTCGTGCGGCTGTCCGACTTCCAGGGCGCTCCGGCGTTGTTGGTCGTCTTCATGTGCAACCACTGCCCGTACGTCAAGCACGTCGCCGCGGGGCTCCGCGACTTGGCGGCCGAGTACCAGGGGAAGGGCGTGGCGGTGGTCGGCATCAGCAGCAACGATGCGGACGCCTACCCCGACGATTCGCCTGCGAAAATGGCCGAAGAGAAGGCCGCTCAGGGCTACACCTTCCCGTACCTCTACGACGCCGACCAGAGCGTGGCCAAAGCCTACCACGCTGCCTGCACCCCCGACTTCTATGTGTTTGACGCCGAACGGCGGTTGGCCTACCGCGGGCAAATGGATTCCAGCCGCCCCAAGACCGATCGGCCCATCACCGGCGAAGACCTCCGCGCGGCGCTCGACGGAATTTTGGCCAGCGGCAAAGCCCCGGAAGCGCAGACGCCGAGCATCGGCTGCAACATCAAATGGAAGCCGGGCAACGAACCGGCCTACTTCAATCCCGCCGGGACCGCTTGATTTCGGTGGCTACGATCCACATCCCGGTATTGCCGGAGGAAGTCCTCGAGTACCTCGCGCCGGCTCCGGGGGAGACGATCCTCGATGGGACGCTCGGCGGTGGCGGCCACACGCGGCTGATCGCCGAGCGGGTCACGGCCAGCGGGCGGGTGATTGCGCTCGACCGCGACGCGATCCCGGTCGAGCGAGCCCTGCGTGAGCAAGCCTCTCCGCCGGTCGTTCCGCTGCACGCCAGCTACCATCGCACCGACCGCGTGCTGAGGCATCTGGAGATCGAAGCGGTCGACGGCATTCTGCTCGATCTCGGGCTCTCCAGCGACCAGCTCAACGATCCAGAACGCGGGTTCAGCTTTCAAGGCGATGGTCCGCTCGACCTCCGCTTCGACGTCGGCCGCGGCGAGACCGCCGAGCAATTGCTGCTGCGGTTGCCCGAAAAGGAGATCGCCGACGTGATCTACCAGTACGGCGAAGAGCGGTTCAGCCGGCGGATCGCCCGGCGGATCGTCGAACGGCGGAAGGCGGGCGAGCCGGTCCGCACGACCGGGGGGCTGGCCGAACTCGTGCGACGCTGCGTCCCACGCTCGAAAAATCATCCCATCGATCCCGCCACGCGAACTTTCCAGGCCTTGCGGATCGCTGTCAATGAAGAATTGACCATCCTGGCCCATGCGCTCGAACAAATGCCCGGGTTTCTCAATCCGGGTGGGCGGCTGGTCGTAATCAGCTTCCACTCGCTCGAGGATCGGATCGTCAAGCACGCTCTGCGGAAGGACGACCGGCTGGAAGTGCTGACTCGTAAACCGGTGTTGGCCGGAGCGGCTGAAATCGCGGCCAATCCCCGCAGCCGAAGCGCGAAATTGCGGGCCGCGGTCAAGGTCCGCCAGGCCCCCCGCAGCACCCCTAGGATGGCTCCCGGCACCGGCTGATCGGCATGCCCTTTGCTTCGGCAACGAGGTGTACGTTTCCCAGCCATGTTTCCGACGGACGGGGTTCAGCCGCCGCTTCCCCTCGTCTAATGATGATCGTTGGGGAGCCGCTGTTCGCTACCCGAACCACCGGAGAGACGCCGCCATGCCTGAGGCCACTCCCCCCAAACGTCCCGACAACCCTGAGCTTCACGACAACCCTGAGCTACCCGAGAAAGAGCACCTCGACAAGTTTCGAGAGCTGATCAAAGACATCGACACCGCGATGCTGGTCACCGAAACGGCCGATGGCTCGCTGCGGAGTCGCCCGATGGTCACTCAGGCGACGGAGTTCGACGGTGAGCTGTGGTTTTTTACTGACCAGAACTCCGCCAAAGTGCTGGAGATTCAGGCCGATCGCCATGTGTGTGTGAGCTACGCCGATCCCCGCAGCCACAAATTCGTCTCGGTCTCGGGAATCGCAGAACTTTCCCAGGACCGCGGCAAAATCAAAGAGCTTTGGAATCCGTTCGCCAAAGCCTGGTTCCCTCAGGGGCCCGACGATCCCCGGCTCGCGCTGCTCCGCGTGCGGCCGACGATGGCCGAGTATTGGGATTCTAGCTCCGGATTGGCCGTCACGATCGCCGGGATGGTCAAAGCGGCTACGACCGGGGAGCGGCTCAAGGAGCCTGGCGAGCATGAAAAATTGTCTCTGTAACGTCTTCGATAACGTCCTCTTACTCGATTGACTCGATCCTTCTTTCTGACCCTCGATTCGACTCCTGGATTTCACTCTTGGCGGCACGGACTCCGCGATTTCGGCGGGGATCGCATCGACAGCCAAGGACTGCACCCTCACTAAGGTTTGCGTCATGCCCAATAGCGACGAAGCATCGAAAATGCGGATCGACTTGGATGCGGAGGGATTCAAAATCTCCGAAGCCGACGTCACCTCGATCGAGACCGACGTCGACTACCTCCGCCCACTCGTGAAGGATTTTCCGACCGCGGTCTTATACATCACGATCGTGCTGAACGAGTCGAGTCAGCAGTATGAGGTCCGGACTTCGTTAGTTCTGCCCGGCCGCACTTTCTCCACCGGAGATACGGCTGAGCACTGGCAACCCTCGCTCGAGCAATGTTTGCGAAAAGTGGGGCGACGGGTCGAGCATTATAAATCGTCGATGAGTGGCGACGCGCGGCACGCTCATCTGGCGGCGGGAACGGTCCATGACGTCGAGCCTTCGCAGTTGATCGACGGACAAAAAGTCCAGGAGGCGCACGAGCAGGACGACTATGTCTCCTTCCGCCGCTGCCTGTTCCCTTATGAAGACTCCTTGCGAACCCGCATCGGCCGCTGGATCGAGCGGTACCCGCAGGTCACCGCCGCCCTCGGCCATCGCCTGCAAATCGATGACATCATCGAAGAAACCTTTTTGCTGGCCTTCGAACGCTATCCGAAATGGCCTCGCGAGGTCCTCTTTGGCGACTGGCTCGAGCACTTGATTGACCCCGCCGTGCGACTGCTCGCCCGGCACCCGACGCGTGAACTGGAGACGATCAGCTACATGCGGACTTTGCAAGAAACCACACCCTGACCGGCTACCACGATTCTTACTCGTCAACCGCCCTCCGACTCAGGATGCATCATGGATATGGACCTCATCCGTCCCAATACGCTGGCCGACCTGGCTGCGATCGAGCAAGAGAATTGCGTCTCAATCCTCATGCCTTCGCATCCCACCGGGAAGGACTCGCGGCAAGATCCGATTCGCCTGGAGAATCTCCTCAATAAAGCGCAGGAGGCTTTGAAAGAGCGGGGCATGCGGCGCCCCGATATCGATTCGCTCCTTGAACCGGCTCGCGATGTCCTCGGCCAGCTCAGCTTCTGGCAGCATCAAGGTTACGGTTTGGCAATCTACCTCGCCCCGGGAACCGCGCGGATGCTGCGGTTGCCCGAGGCGGTCCAGGAATCGATGACGATCGGCCCGCGGTTCAATGTTAAACCGATCCTCGCTTCGGTGGCGGCGAGTGATCCGTTCTATGTGCTCGCCCTGACCGAGGAGCGCGCTAAACTGTTCCTTGGCTCTCAGAAGGAACTCGTCGAAATCAATGCGAGCGGTTTTCCGATCACCGCCGAGGAAGTTGTTGCGGTCCGCGATCCCGAGGTCCAACTGCAGTCTCACGGCGGCGCGGCCCCCCCGGGTGCTCGCGGAGATCGGGGAACGCCGAGCGACGCGGGCCAGGCGCACTACCATGGTCATGGTGAAGGCGAATCGAAGCTCGAAGCCGACACGGTCCACTACATCAAGGCTGTCGCCGAGCGAGTCGCCTCCTATCTTTACCAGGATGATTCGCCGCTGATCCTCGCCGCCGACAATGGTCTGGCCGGACTCTACCGCCGCGAGCACCGTCGCGGACGGCTTCTGGAAACCGGCGTCGCGGGCAGCCCCGACTCGCTGTCGCTCCAAGACCTTCGCCAGCGAGCTTGGGGGATCGCCGCTCCGGTGCTCGAGGGCGATCAGTCGCAGATGCTCGATCGCTTCGGAACGGCCGCGGCTGCCGGAAAAGGCGCTGAAGGGTTTGCCGAAGTCGCTGAAGCGGCGGCCGTCGGCAAGATTGACGTCCTGCTGTTCGATCCCCGCGCCCAACAGGCAGGGCAGCTCAGCGAAGACGGTACCTCGGCATCGCTGGTCGACGCGGACGAGGAAGCCGCCGACGGTGCGGCCTGCGAGGATCTGGTCAACCGTGCGGTGGTCGACACGCTTCGCTCGAGCGGCCGCGTGATTCCGCTCCGCTACGGCACGGAGCGCGCCCCGCAACATCCCAAAGCGATTCTGCGGTATTAGATGAGGCTTTTTTCCGCGAGCCCCCTGGCTAGCCGGAGTTGCCCATCAGCCGCCACGCGCTAGCGTCCGGTTGTCACGGAGTTTTCGGGAACCGGGGGCTAGCGCCCGGCGGCTGATGGAGGATCTGGACAGCGGGCGATGCCTTCTACTTTTTGAGCCGACGGCGCTAGCCGCGGGTGAGCCGACGGCGCCGGACGGATCGAACTCGTATCTAAACGCCGCCGCAGCGCCACGTTTTCGCGCGGCGCGGACCGGATTGGGCCCGAGGCTAGCGCCTACGGCTCAATGGAAAGACGCCAGGCGTTGCAATGGCGGCAGCAGGAGACGCATCGCCCTCGAGCGGTGGCTGAGGGCCTTCTTCGCCATTGGACCGAGCTCCCCGAACGTTCGGTGGTACTCGGGTATCAAGAACAGCGGATCGTAGCCGAAACCATGCGCCCCGGCTTCCGCCGTGGCGATCTGCCCGCGGCAGATTCCGCTAATCTCCAGCCGCACCTCGCCGTCGGGATCCGAGAGACAGAGCTGACAGGTGTAGAAGGCGGACCGATCTTCGGCCGGCACCCCCTGCAGCTCTTCAAGCAGTTTGCGATTGTTCGCCGCGTCGGTTGCGGTGGGGCCCGAGTAGCGTGCCGAGTAGACGCCGGGTCTGCCGCCCAGAGCGTCCACCGACAGCCCACTGTCTTCGGCCAACACCCAGCGACCGAGATGTCGCGCTTGCTCGGTCGCCTTGAGCCGGGCATTTTCTACGAAACTCGTTCCCGTCTCCTCGACCTCGATCGCCTCGGGGATCTCGGCCAAAGAGCTAACGCAGATTCCCGAGCCCGCGAGCAGGTCGCGAAGCTCTACCAATTTTTTGGCATTATGCGAACCGAGAACAATATCCAACATCAGCGTCCCAGGCTTGTCGCCGCGGAGTAGAGGCTGCGTTTGGTGACTTTGGGAACCGCGATCGGATGCGGCTCCACGTCGAATGGAATCTTCTTGATGTGATTCGCTACGCGGACCATTCTGCCCTGCGTATCGCGTTCAAATCGTTCGCCCGAGGCATACTGCTCGATCGTGCGGCGGATCTCCGGAGCGTACTCAAAGCCATTGCCGACGGGCCGCCCGAGGCTCTCGAAGCTGCCGACCGTGACGATGCTCTTGGAGCGATCGTGGAACTCGTAAGCCTCCACTCCTTTCTCCCGCAGAGCCATCACCATCTGGTTGGCCAAGTCGGCGCTTTGGTCGAGCCGCTCGCTGCTCGGCTTGAGATCTTTTTCGACTTTGCCACCGATCATCGTGGTCGAAAGCCCTTCAAAGGTCCGCACGACCACCGTGTATTTGCCTTTGCAGTCGAGCAGGCTGTGTTCGACATTCTCATTGAGGCGGCGGACGAACGAGTCGACTTCCGGGGCCTGGGTGAAATTGTCCGGCAGCATCGGATTGCGAGTCACGAAGGCATTGAACATCGGACCTCGCGTCTTCCGCTGCTCACCTTGCGTCAGCTGCTGATGAATCCGGCGGATGGCAGCCATCGGCCCGACTTCGGTCTCCGGCGAGACCTGCTGGAACACACCCGGCTGAATCGTCTTTAAGGTTTGGAGCGTCGACTTCAGCTCGGGATGGTTCACTGAATCGAACTCACCCACCAGCACCGCGTAGGCTTCGTAGCGAGCCGCGTTGGCGTATCGCAATTGCTTCCGGTCGGGCCCGAACGAACCGACGGGCCTCGTGAAATCGAAGTTCTCTTTATAAACGTAGGCTGGCATGTTGTAGTCGCGGCGAAGTTCAATCACCAATTGGTGAGCCTGCTTTTTTCCCTCGGGCCCCGAGAACGTTTCGGCCAGAATCATCCACGGCCCCTCGACCTCGGTCAGCTCATACGCCTGCTCTGGATCGGCTTCGACCTTCCGGGCCCCGAACAGCCGCAGGAACGAAGGCCCATCGGCGGTCGCCAAAGTCGGAAGCAGGGAAGCGGCAAGCAGCGCCACGAGCCCCCCCCTCAAGACGTGCGTGAAGCCGATCGGCTTCGAAACAGCGGACAGGTTGCATGGAGCAGAGCCGCAAGCAGTACCGGCGCGTGATGCCATCTGGTTTCTCCCGTCGAGGCGGGTGGAGCGTGGTTGGAGCGATCTCGACGTCGATTACCAGACCGCGGCGGTCAGGTGAAAGATCATTCGGCGAGATTCGCCTGCCTTGGCCGCAGCATCACTCGCCACGCTTCCTCGGCCGCAGCCAAGTCGCGGCGCGTCGGTTTCCCCTGCCCATAGACCACCCGGTTGTAGGCTTCCACCAAGCATTCGCCGGCCGCCGCGGAATCTCCCAACAGCCGCCGAGCCCGCCGCATGTATTCGCTCGGCGTCTCCTCTTCCCCTCGCGGCGCACCCTGCTCCCGTCCCCAAGCCTCGAGCGCCTGGAACGAGACGACGATCGCCGCCGCCGGGTCGCTGCCGTCGGCCAGCGGGTTGCGGAAGGAAGCGAACGATCGCAGCGGCCGAGCGGAAATCCCTGCCGGCTCCGACTCTGGCGCCCCCTCCGCCGCAACTTCCCCACGAAAAAACCGCAACACGCTTTCCCACCACTCTCGAAGCTGGTCGCGATGCTGGTAAGCAAAGATCACGATCACGGCCAGCAGTACGCCGACGATCACTAGCTTGACGAGCGTCGTCAACCAACTCCCGAGCTGCGGCAGCGAAGGAGCGGGCGACGGCGGCGGAGGGCTGCTCGCCGGCCCGCTCCCGCTCGACTCGGCTGCCGAGGACGAGGCTTCAGCCCGCTGCGCTCCCTCCGAAGACCGTTCTCCCGACTGCTCACCGCCCGACTGCTCACCGCCCGACTGCTCACCGCCCGACTGCTCACCGCCCGACTGCTCACCTCCGGACTGCTCACCACCCGACTGCTCTCCACCCGACGGCTCACCAGTTGGCCGTTGCCCGTCGCCTGGTTGCTCGGCCTCGGAATCGTCTCCTTGGGTCGCAGTTGGGGGAGCGTCATCGGCAGACCCCGTCCCTTCGTCCCCCCATCCGTATCGACTCGGCTCGAGCCACTCGGGCGACACGACCCAATTCGGCACCTCGAGCGCCGCGACCAGCCGGCCCGGCAGTGGCAGCGCGAAACAGACCAGCAGCATCACGGCGACCAAAACCGCTCCGCCGCCGAGCCAAGCCACCGAAACATCGGTGGGCATTTCGGTCCCGCGTTGCCGCAGGTAGCGGCGGAGCCCGAGAAAGCTGGTGGTGACCAGCAGCGTCAGGGTGGCGAACAAGTACAGTCCGAGCGACCACAACGCGCTGCGGCGAATCTCCTCGCTGTCGGGCAGCAGAAGCTGACCGAGTCCGAACATCGGGAGCGCTGCGAGAGCCAAATACAACACCCACCGGCCCGGCTGATGGCCGCGTTTCTTCCGCGGCAGCGCCCGCGAATCTTCCCGCTCCCGCTCTTCGCTGCTCGTCGTGCCGTCGAGGCGGAGATCGGCCGCCGCGGTGCGACTGCGCTGCGCCCCGAGAGAACCAGTCCCGCCAAACAATCCGCTGGCCGAAACCAATCCCTCGCCACTGGCCCGCTCCGCATCATCGATCACTGTGCAATCGAAAGTCACGCGGTCGGCCAACCACCAGATCAGCCCCAACAGCAGCAGGTTGAACAACCAACTCAGTTCCGCCATGGGGCCGCTGAGGGTGACGAACTGGCTGATCACCAGGAAGGTCGCAAGCCCCAGTGCGGCGGCATACCCCGACGCATAGCCGCGGCCCTCTTCGATCGCGATCCGAGCGATCAACGTCGTCGCAAAGATGAACAAGAACAGGATGTACATCAGCCTGCCCGGGAAATCGCCGCGGTACAGGCAGAGCACCAAAAAATGCACCAGCGCCGTGAGCATCACGATGATCAGCGACGGACAGATCGCGATCACCGCGTAATCGGCGGCGGTTTGCTTGGGTCGGCTCATCGACTCACCACCCGCCGGCAGACCTCCGGCAACTGTTGCTCGTCGACCAACTGCATCACGGGGATATTTGCGGCGATGAAGGGTCCGGCGACTTTGGCGTAATCATTCACATCATACCTGTTCACGATGATCGCGACCGACCAGCCGCGACGAGCCATTCCCAGAATCGCGGCGGTGGTCGAGGGTTCGGCTTGCTGCAAGACGACGATCAGCGTCGTGTCGCGAGCGAGCCGCGATTCGGCCTCGAGCAGCGTCACTCCCAGCGGCAAGGCTGCGGTCAACTCCAGCCGTGCCAGCGTCCGCTGAATCTCGCGTTGATGCACCGGCCCGCGGTCCGCCGAAATCACCACCGGCCGGAGACGCGAGTCCTCGTCCCGCATCGCCAGCGTCGAGCGGGCCAGCGAACGAGTGCGAAAATCGGCCGCCCAGCCTTCGGTCTTAATTCGATCGGCGGCGTCCCGCCCGTTGGTGAGTAGACCGATCGGTTGCCCCATCTCGTACAGCGCCGCGGCCAAAGACGCGGCCAGCGTGATCGCCAACTCGCTCCGCACCGGCTCATGGCGCTGAGGATTGGTGTCGCGGTGCAGGTCCAGGACGAGCGTTGCGCCAGCCACGGTCGTCGGTTCGTAGACCTTGCTGTGCAGCGTCCCGGTCCGCGCCGTGGCTGCCCAATGCACCTGACGCAGCGGATCGCCCGGCTGCCACTGACGGATCCCGCGCAGCCGCGTCGGGTCGTCCATCAGTTGATCGCTGATCCGAATCTCGCCGATCGGCCGCCGCGAAGCGACGTCGTACCCGGCCAGCGGAATGACCCGCGGCATCACCAGCAAGTACTGCGGCTCGGCCCCCACGCGGTACCGCCGATTGAGCCCCATCAGATCCCCCGTCTCCAACACGCTCGGTCCGATCTGGTAGTAACCGCGGCGGTTGCACTTCAGTCGGTAGCCGAGGAAGCGCGACCGGCCGGGGCCGAGCAGCATCAACTGCAACCGCGAGCCCTCGACTCCCAGCGGCGGGGGATCGTGCAGGAGCGCCGCCCGCGGCAAGAGATCCTCGACCAACAACCACGCGATCGGAAGCCGCCCGCGATTCTCCACCACGATTTCGATCGGCACCGTCGCACCGACCTCGACTTCCAGCGGCCCGGTCCGCCGCCGCGCGACCGCCTGGTTCGACCAGGCCCGCGCCAGCAAGCGATTGCCGACGAACAGCGCCACCGCCGCGTAGGCCGCGTAAAGCCACAGCGAAGCTCCCGCAATCATCCCGAGGAGAATCAGTGCCGCCGCCGCGGCCAACCAACCGAGCACGCCGATTCCCGCTCCCCCAGCCCCGGCCCCAGCGAACGGCTCTTCACTGGGCCGACCGGCGCTGGGCCTCGACGCGTCGACGGCGGGCAGCGCGGGGTCGCCGACGCTCACCGCCGAACGCCTCGCCCGCTCGAGGCCTGGGCGGCGACTCGAGGAGCGGCTTGGCTCGAGCCCCGCGCGCCCTCGGCCAGCAACTCGTTCCCGGCCGCCGCGGCTGGCGTGGCCTCGATCGTCGGAACCGCGATCTCCGCAACGATCTCTTCCATTACCTGTTCGGCCGTGATCTTCCGCAGCCGACTTTCGGGGCGAACGATGACGCGATGGTTCATCACCGGGCCGACCAAGCGTTTGATGTCGTCGGGCTGGACGTAGCCTCGGCCACGAATCGCGGCCATCGCTTGAGCGCAGCGAAACAGGGCGATGCTCGCTCGCGGGCTTCCACCGAGCGCCAGATCTTCATGCTCGCGCGTGTCGCTGACGATCTGCAGCAAGTACTGGCGGACTTTTGGATCGACGTGGACTTGGCGGATCGCTTCCTGAGCGGCTCGCAGCTCAGCCGCCGAGGCGACTTCTTCGAGCTTGTCGACCGGGTGCGCACGCTGCAGCAGGTCGAGCATCCGCAGCTCCTCTTCCATCGTCGGATAGCCGAGGCTGAACCGCATCAGGAAACGATCGAGCTGGGCTTCGGGCAGCGGAAAAGTTCCCTCGTGGTCGACCGGGTTCTGCGTGGCGATGACCAGGAACGGAGGCGCGAGCGCGTGCGTGACGCCGTCGACCGTGACGCACGATTCGGCCATCGCTTCGAGCAGTGAGGCCTGCGTCCGAGGAGTCGCTCGGTTGATCTCGTCGGCCAGCAGGATTTGCGTGAACACCGGCCCCGGGCGGAACTCAAACTCGGCCGTTTTTTGGTTGAAGATCGAGGTGCCGGTGACGTCGCTCGGCAGCAAGTCGGGAGTGCACTGGACTCGTTTGAAACGACACCCGACGCTCCGGGCCAACGATCGGGCCAGCATCGTCTTGGCGACCCCCGGCACGTCCTCGAGCAACACATGCCCGCTGGAGAGCCAAGCGACCAGCGCCAGGACGAGCTGCTTGCGTTTGCCGACAATCACCTGCTCGACGTTGGTGATGATCCGCTTAGCTAATTCTGAGACGACCGCCGGAGAAGAGTTCTGGGTGCTCAAGGTCAGTCACTTTTGCTCGGTTGCCATTTTGCGGAAGTACGCTTCGATCGCTTCACGATAGTGCGTCGGCAGATCGCGGCTGATCTGCTGCAACGCTTCCTGGCGTTCGGCAGGCGGGAGGTTGCCCCATCCGCTGCGGTCACCGAGATCCTTGCGGTCGACATCCCCTTCACCGCTGGCCCCGGCGATCTGGCTGTCCTGCATCGGCTGGCTCTCGCCCCCTTGGGCATTGCCGCCGCCGGACTGCTGTTGCTGCTGCTGCTGTTGCTGCTGCTGTTGTTGCTGCTCGAGCTTGTCGATCAATTTCGTCAGCTTGTCGATAATCTCCTGCTCGCGCTCCTGAACCGGTTCACCGCTGCGTCCGAGATCGAGCCGCCGGCCGACATCATTCATCAACCGCGAAATTTCATCCAAGCTGTCTTCTTCCAGCGGTTTGATGTCGGCCAACATCAGCCGCGCCGTCCGCACGAATCGCTCCGGAGCCGCCTCGTCGTTTTCGAGCAACCGTTCCAAATCCTCAATCGTCGATTGCTTGGCGAGCAGAGCGTGGTTGCAGGCGGCTCGGTAGAACAGCACCGCTGCGGGATCGACCGTCCCCCCCGGGTCGAGCGCCGTGAGCAGCGGCTGCGCTTCGTCATAGAGCCGCAGTCGCACGAGGCTGCGAGCCAGCCACACCTGGATCGATGGCCGCAGACCCTGGGCGACCGGGTGCAGCGCGTCGTTCGCAACTGCCGTGGGACTCCGCTCCGCCCGCTCGACAATCTCGGCCACCGCCGGAACCACCTCCGCAGCCGCCGCTACGAAAGCGTCCAGCGGATCGCTTCCCTCCACCTGCAACTGGGCCAACAATTCCGCGGCAGCCGCGTCGGTCTGAGCCTGCGAAACTCCCTGCTCCTCGAGACCCTCGGCAAGCATCGCGGCGATCCGCTCCGCATCAGGCTTTTGCCACGAGGCGGCGCGGCGGAGCGCATCGCTCGCCGGGCGCGGGACATCGGCAACGGCTGCCGTCATTGGCAGCCCCACCCCAATTCCCGCGACCAACGGCAGGGCGAGGGCACACGACAAGTAGTGGATGGCGAGCGGATTCCGCATCAGTCGATCCGGTAGGCGGACGAAGCGTGCAAGAACTAAGTATACCGGCTGAACCCCACCGGCGCTGACAAGATTGCTCCGGCGAGACATGAAAAATCAGTGCCCCGCCAGCACTAGGCTCTGTCAGAAATCCCTGAGCCGACGGCGCTAGCCGCGGGTGCTGCAGCGGAAATCCCGGGGCTGCGAGGCCCGAGGCTAGCGTCTACGGCTCACCCGAGGCTAGCGCCTACGGCTCAAGCGAGTGAAATCGCCGGGGTTTCTGACAGAACCTAATGGTCAGCCAGCAGCTCTTGGTAGAGCGTGCGATAGCGGTCGACCATCGACTCGAGCGAAAACGCGGCGGCGGCACGGCACTGGTTGGCTTTCCCCAATGATTGCAACTCGGGCATCGCAAGCAAGCGAGCGATCCGCTCGAGCATCGCGCCCGCGTCGCCTGGCGGGTAGGACTGCAGCCCAGCTTCCTCGCCCAGCAGCTCGCTGACCCCCTCGACGTCCGCCGCGACGACCGGCCGCCCCGCAGCCATCGCTTCGAGGACGACGTTCGGCATCCCCTCGTAGCGGCTCGGCACGACGATGATCTCCGCTCCGGCGTAAAGGCTGGCAACGTCGCTCTGCCAGGGCAGGTGGATCGCCCGATCCGCTGGCAACGCCGCGAGCGTCTGCTTCACCTGCGGCTCAAGTGGACCTGAACCGACGATCACCAGCGCAGCGTCACGGTGGCGGTCGAGCAGGTCGGCGGCCGACCGGAGCAGAAGGTCGATCCCTTTTTGCGGGTGCAGGCGGCCAACGAACAGCAGAACTCGGCTGCCGGGACGCACTCCGTCGCGACTCCAGTCGCGGGCCGCGGCACCGGCCATCGCTTCCACGCGAATCCCATTGGGAATCGTCAGCAGTCGCGTTCCGCTAGGGGGCCGCAGCCGCTCGCGGGCGAAACGCTCGACCGATTGGCTGACGCAAACCACCGCGTCCATTCTCCGGACCGCCCAACGCTCGGACCACCACCGCCAAGGGCGGGGCTGCGCGACTCGAATGCCGCCGACTCGCACCGGTACCCTCGCCGACACTCCGGCCAGCGTCCCCAACTGATTGCCATGGTACAGAAACGTCTGCAGGACCTCCGGCTTTCCCTCAGCAAGCCACTGGCGGGCCGACCGATACGCCTTCCGCACCGCGGCAACGCTCCCAGCCCCCCCGCTGGCAACCTCGATCCCCGCACCGAGTAACCGCTGTAGCAGCTCGTCGCGACTTGCGGGCTGCGAACCCGCCAGTACCGACTGCGCAGCCTGCGGCAATTGCTGGGGCAAGGGAGCCAGCGAGAAGACCCGCACGCGATCGCCCTCCGCTTGCAACCCGAGGGCCAGCTCGGTCAGGCACCGCTCGGCGCCGCCGGTGCGAAGTTCGGTCGTCAGGAGGTCGATCCGCATGGCGACATTATCTCGCAGTGCCGCAGCAGCTTCCACTGCCCGCCGACACCCGCCGGGGCGAATCGGAAAATTTCCGCTGTCCCCTAAGTTCGCCTGCGGCAAGCACCTGCGCTATTTGCTGTAATTAGCCGGCGAGCGGCCGCGTGTTGACCATGCCCCGAGCAGCGGTATTCTGAGGACGTTCGGAGAGCGAAGCCGCTGCTCGAGGGGCCCCCCAAGAGCGCCACTGGACATTAGCCGGGGCCTGGCAGGCAGATGGTAAGCTCTTACAGCCGTTCATTTTAGCTCAAGCAGGTCAGATCGATCTCGGCGGTCAGGAAAGGCCCCCTCGGATGGGGACCGATCTGGCGTCACCACGATCAAAGATTATGCTAGGGAAGTCCTCCGCGTTCGCCACAGCGTGGGGAAGTCGCGTGTCAGCTTGCGGCCACGGGCTGACGCAACGAGGGTTGCGGGAAGTCACCGACTTCCAGCAGCTTTCGCCAGGCCCCTCACGGGGTGGGCGCACGAGGCGCTCATCTGCGAACGGCACGCCACGCGTTCATGAGGACGCGTTTTGTGCGAGCCTTTCGACCACTCGGGCACATGGACGTGCCCCGGTCAGGCTTGCCCACCCGTACGCCAGCCTTTCCAGGCTGATACAGGCATGCAGTTAGGCTGAAAAGCCTGACGTACGCTCGGCGGCATGGCTTCTGCTCTTCTTTTGGCCCGCCCCCCACGGATCCGCGTCCCCGGGATCGACGCAATCGGCTGTTGCCCTAAACTGAATCACGGGTGTACAAGCCTCTCATCCTCATTTTCTTACCGAGAGCCACACGATGAACATGCAAGCCGTAATCGACCAGTTGAACGAAATCCTCAAGCACGAGTGGACCGGCGTCGCTCAATACTCTCAGGCCGGCTTCATCATCGAAGGGGTGTGGCGGGAAGTCTACGCCGACAAATTTCTTGAGGACGCGGAAGAGTCGTTCGGCCACGCCAAACTGATTGGCGACAAGATCTCGGCCCTCGGTGGCGTTCCGACCGTCCTCCGCAACGAAGTCAAACAGTCGCGGGATCTTCGCGAAGTGCTGGAATACAGCCTCGCGTTCGAGGCCAAGGCGGTAGAGATGTACACCAAGGCGCTCGAATTGGCCGAAGGCAACCGGGCCCTGGTCGTGTTCCTCGAAGACATCCTCAAAGACGAGCAGGAAGGTGTCGACGAATACACCAAGCTGCTCCGCGAAACCCCGGCAACCCAGGCCGAACTCTCGAGCAGCCACCGCAAATCGGGCTGAGCTGCGAGCTAGGTCGGTTGATTTATCAGCCGCCGGGCGCGAGCCTGGATCCTTCATCAGCCGCCGGGCGCTAGCCCCCGGTTCCTGCAATCGGCGTGAGAACCGGACGCTAGCGCGTGGCGGCTGATTTCATGCAATCTTTCGCGGAGCGAGAGGCGGCTATCGGCGACCCTTGCCTAACCCGCCCGATGGGCCGGGAAGGGAATGCACTCGAGCGACTCTTCGCTCTCCTGCGGCCCGGCAGCTGCGAACGCAAGCGTGCGGGGGCGGCGCGTGGGAACGACGCCGAGGGCCGACCGCAAGTCGCTGATCTGATCGGCGGACAGCTCCACGCTGCTTTGCACGAACCAGCCCACGTTCACGCTCCACGACTCCCGCCGCAGAGCCAGCTCGGTCCTTCCGCCCTCAAGATGGCGGAGCACGACGACCACCCGCTGCTGGGGTGTGTCGCCTTCGAGAACAGTTAGAATGGTTTCTCGCATCGGTTCGGGCCCAGCCTCCCCCTTGCCTGGAAAACGCTCGCCCATCGAGCGTTTGACAATCCACTTGGTGGACAACGTTTCTGTTGAGAACGATTCTCAAGTGCAATTAGAGTCAGGTGGTGCGGCCTTGTCAACGATTCGCCGCTGGTTCTCCTCAAGGTGGTCACGCGTGGGCAAACGAAACGACAGCGACGGGGCGCAGAAGCGGGCGGACAAGCTAGGGCTCGGCCAAGCCCAGCTGACGATCGTCCTCTGCGGCGACGAAAAGAAAGCCAAGTGCGCTTCGGCCGCGGAGATGCACCGCAGTTGGAAGCATCTGCGGAAGCGGGCCAAGCAGCTTCGCAAAGAGCAGGGGATTCGGATCACCACGATCCGCAGCCAGTGCATCGACGTCTGTCGCTTCGGCCCGGTCGCAGGCGTCTTCCCCAGCGGCTGCTGGTACGGAGGCTGCGACGAAGAGACGCTCGAGCGGATCCTCGAGGCTCACCTCCAAGGCACGCCGCCGCCGGAGCAAAACCAGATCGCCCCATAGTCGCCTTTCGCTCCGCGAAAGTAGCTCCGTCCCCCGCTACTTTCGCGGAGCGAAAGGCGACTATGGCGGAGCGAAAGGCGACTACACCTCGCAGCCGACTTCGCTGCCGATCTCCCAGCAGGTGAAGTCGTGGGGGTCGCGAAGCACCGTTTGATAGACGGTGTTCCGCTCGACCGGCTCGCGGCCCGCTTCGGCGATCAGCTGCCGAATCTGCTCGACCGAGAGGCTCTGCGGCGTCGTCGCGCCGGCGTCGTGATAGATCAACTCGTGCCGGACGGTCCCGTCGATGTCGTCGGCCCCGTAGGCCAGTGCGGTCTGGGCGGTCTCGATGCCGAGCATGATCCAGTACGCCTTGATGTGCTGGATGTTGTCGAGCATCAACCGGCTGACCGCCATCGTCCGCAGATCCATCAGCGCCGACGGTTTCTTCAGATGGTCGAGCTTGGTGTTCTCGGGATGGAAGGCGAGCGGAATGAAGACCTGAAAACCCCCGGTTTGATCCTGCAGTTCGCGCAGCCGGAGTAGATGGTCGATGCGGTGGTACGCTTTCTCCAGGTGCCCATAGAGCATCGTGCAGTTGGTGCGAATCCCGAGCTCATGCGCCGTGCGGTGGATGTCCAGCCAAGCGTGCGTCGTCGCCTTGTGTTCGCAGATCTGGTCGCGGACTTCGGGGTGGAAGATCTCGGCTCCGCCCCCCGGCATGCTTCCCAGCCCGGCCGCCTTGAGATCCTCCAAGACCCATCGCACGCTCTGCTTCGTCTGAAACTCGAACCAGTTGATCTCGACGGCGGTCCAGCCCTTGAGGTGGATTTTGGGATACGCCTCGTGCAGCAATTCGATCAGATGCCGATACCACTCGTAGGGCTTTTTGTGGTGCAGTCCGCCGACGATGTGCATCTCGGTGCAGCCCGCTTCGTGAGCCTCTTGCCCCCGCGCGAGCACTTGCTCGTCGTCCATCACGTACCCCTTCGGGTCGCGCAGATCGGAGCGAAAGGCGCAAAACCGACAGCGGTAGACGCAGACGTTCGTCGGATTCAGATGGGTGTTGATGTTGTAGAACCCGACATTCCCATTCATCCGCTCGCGGACCAGATTGGCCAGCAGACCGACTTCCTGCAAACGGACGTCAGGATCGTACAAAAACAGCCCGTCTTCCATCGACAGCCGCTCACCCGACTCGACTTTGTCGCGGATTTCCCGGAAGCGGGCGTCTCGTTCGGTCTGGATCATGTGGGTTCCGTTATCCAAAGGTCGGGTCGGCTCTAGACCCACCAGCAATCGATGCTGGCGGCTAGCAGCAGGACGACGCTGACGACTGCGTTGACATGGAAGAAAGCGATGCCGACGCGTTCCAAGTCATCGGGGCGCACCAGGTGGTGTTCGTACCAAAGCAGCGCGGCAATGCCGATCACGGCAGCATAATACAGCCACCCCAATCCGAGTACCGGCGAAACGAGGGGCAGCACAACCAACACGCCGACCATCGCCGCGTGCGCCGCCGCAGCCCACCGCAACGCTCCGCGGGCTCCCCAAGCGGCCGGCACGCTCCTGAGTCCCGCTTGGCGATCAAACGCTTCATCCTGGCAAGCGTAGATGATGTCGAACCCGGCGACCCACAGCGCCACGGCCGCCGCCAGCACCACGGGGGGCCACAGATCAGCCGGGGCGCTCAAAACCTCCTCGCCGCGAATCGCTACCCACGCGCAGATCGGCGCCAAGCTGAGGGCGCCCCCCAGCCAGAGGTGCGCGGCCGAAGTAAACCGCTTGGCGAGGCTATAGCCGAGCAGGAACAGCAGCACCGGCAGCGACGCGAATAGCGGCAGTCGGTTGGGCAGAAACAGCAGCGTGCTGGCGACGAACCCCAGCGAACAGACGACCGTCAGCCCGATCGCTTCGCTCCGCCGCAACAGCCCGGCCGGCAAGTGGCGGCTCGCGGTGCGCGGATTCGCCGCGTCAAATCGCTCGTCGACCACGCGGTTGAACGCCATCGCGGCACTGCGGGCCAGCACCATGCAGGCCAGGATCCCGAGCAGGTCCTGCGGGCGGACCGCCGGCAGCTCACCGCTCGAGAGCGGAACGCGGAACGCCATCACGGTCGCGAGCACCGCGAACGGTAACGCGAAGATCGTGTGGCTAAAGCGGATCAACTCCAACAGCATCCGCCCGCGGAGGAGCAGCGTTTTCATTCTTCCGACTCTCCCCACCGCCGCATCAATCCCTCTCCGAGTTCAAACTGGTCGAGGATCCGAGCGACGACAAAATCGATCAGATCGCCGAGCCCCCGAACGCCGTGATACCAGCCCGGCATCGCCGGCAACAGGACCACTCCGGCTGCCGCCAAACGGTGCATGTTTTCCAACTGCAGCACGCTGAGGGGCGTCTCGCGAGGGACCAGCACCAGCTTGCGATGCTCCTTCAAATGCACCTCGGCCGCACGCTGGATCAGATTTCCCGCCGCCGCTCGAGCAATCCCGCTGAGCGTGCTGCCACTGCACGGACAGACAATCATCCCCCGCGTCCGTGCCGATCCGCTGGCGATCGGCGCCATGTAGTCCTGGTAGTGGTAGTAGCGGAGCAGCGAGCGGTCGACCCGTTTCATCTCCGCAGCCACTGCGGCCTGTTCCTCAGGCAGCGCCCAAGGCGGAGCGGCCGAGAGCAGGATCGCCGGATCGAACCGCCGCAAATCGATCGCCAGCCCCAACTCCTGCTCGATGACCGCCGCCCCGGAAGGACTGACCGTCAAATGCACCGGCACTTTGCCGCGGGCCAACACCTGCAGCAACCGCAAGGCGTAGGGAGCCCCGCTCGCACCGGTGATCGCGACGACCAGCGGAGACTCGGCAGCGGACGGCTGGCTCATTTCGTCCCTTCGTAAAGCGTGGCCACGCCGAAGGTCATCGGATGCATGCGGACCTCGCGGATCCCCGCCGCTTCCATCCGATCGGCCAGCGCCTGCCCGCTGGGGAACGTCGACACCGAGGCGGGCAAGTACTCATACGCCGATTTGTCGTTCCGCGCCATCCACTGACCGATCCGCGGCAACACGTGTTTGAAGTAAAACCCGTACGTCTGCTTCAGGATCGGCGCGGTCGGCTGCGAGAACTCCAGCACGGCGACCTGTCCGCCAGGCCGACAGACGCGGCGCATTTCAGCGAGCCCCCGATCGGTGTCGGCGATATTCCGCAGCCCAAACGCGACGCTCACGCACTGAAAGGTGTCGTCAGGGAAGGGCAGTCGCTGCGAATCGGCCTCGACGAAATGAACATTCCGCGGCGAGCGATGGAGCTTGGCGACGCCGTGGGCCAGCATCGGGTGGCAAAAGTCGCTCCCGATGACCGTGATCCTCTCCCCCACCGCCTGGCTGATCGCGATCGCTAAATCGCCCGTCCCGGTGCACGTGTCGAGAACCGGCGCGTCGCCGGAGATCCGCAGCCGCTCGACCGTCCGCCGCCGCCAAGCCCGGTCGATATTCAGGCTGAGCAGATGATTGAGCAGATCGTACCGCGGGGCGATCTGGCCAAACATGTCGCGGACCCGCCGGTTGCTCTTGTCGAGCGGTGCCGCCTCCCTCGGCTGAGCACCAGTCGGCTCGGAATGCGGCTTCTCGGATTCTCGGGGCCCGTCGCTCGCGGAGGTCTGCGGTTCCATCAATCGACTCGGAGAATCCACGCGGGCAAGCGACTCGGGGGAAGGGGGCGAACGTTCCGTTACGGTTATCGCCGCAGGCCCCCGCTTCGTACAGCCCGCTTCGTCTGGGCCGCTTCGTCTGGGCCGCTCACTCGGCGTTCGGGTCGACAACCGTGGCGGTGCCGTACTCGCTCTCGGCGGTCGCTCCGGGAGCAAAGTGGCTGCGGCGAGTCAGGGCCAGGGCAAACGGCGCATGGTGCGCGAAGCAGTAGGTTCCCGAAGTGACAGTCGCGACGACCTTCTCTCCCTGCCGCAACTCGGTCCCCTGCGGCGGAACGACCGAGCCATCGAACCGCCACAGCAGGAGTTTCTTTTGGACTTGCCCCATCGCGTCGAGCCGCGCGATCGTCTCCTGGCCGAGATAGCATCCTTTGCGGAAGCTGATCGCCCGGTCGTCGCGATCCATCTCCTGCGGCAAATTCGCTTCGGTGAAATCGATCCCGAACCACGGGAAGTGATTGGTGATCCGCCCGCAGTGCATCAGCGAGCAGTGCCCAGGGAGGATGTCGAGGGCGACCAGGGCCGCGTCGAGCGCGTCGGCTTGCGCGGCGGGCACCTGCAGCAGCCAGTCGGCGTCGCGGGTGTAGGGGACTTGATAGATTCGCAGCTCGACCGCATCGAGCTGGCCAATCTGCGTTTTCAGACGCGGGGGTTCGGCCGCGGTGAGCCCGAGCCGCGTCGTCAACCGCGTTTGGCCGACTCCCGGAATGAAAACCGTGTGCAGTTCGGCGGTGCGGTCTTCGATCGTCAAATCTTCGCGAATCACGTAGCGATCGATATGGGCCGAGAGCCGTTCGAACTGATCGCCCACGGTCAACAGCCGCAAGCGGTCGTCGAGCGCGTAGACGAAACCGTGCCCGAACGTTTTCCCGCGAGCGTCCGTAATGAACGTCTCGCAGCCTTCCCCCGGAGCGAGGCCGGCGACGTGGTTGGTGGTCAGATTGCCAAGCACCTTGCCGCGGTCGGCACCGAGCAAATCGATCCACGAGACCTGTTCGACCGGAACGTAGATTTCTCCGGATTCGAAACAGTCGCGAATCGATTCGCCAACCGCTTGCTCTTCGTTGATCGATTTCACGGTTTCATCTTCAAGGTGGACATGGAGAGGGTCGTAAAGGTCATCATGGAAGAGTGCCGATTCCGCAGAACTGAGCACTCCGAATTATCGCACAGCTATCATGGCTTTCCACCAACCGAAGGAGTTGGTCGGTCGACTCCACGGCGCCGATCCCCAGGGCCTCGATCTCCCCGGCGGGCAGGTCGGACATCAGCAGCACGCGGCCTTCCTGCCGAAGCTGCAGCAGCAACGAGGCGGCCAGCGCGTGCCGTCCCCGATCCTTCTTGATCCGCTGCAACATCGCTTCATAAGTCTCGGTCCCCGCCAACCGTCGCAGCGACTTCTCCGTGCGTTCGCCGAGCCGCGACGTGACCACGATCGTTCCTCCCGGGCGGACCAGATGCCGCGCGACGTGCAGCGCCCGAGCGACGTTGTCCCAGGTTTGCTGCTGCGGCCCGCCGTCGATGCAGGCGAAGACGAGCGACGCTTTGCGAGAGACGTCCCGCTGCCACCCCGCCTCGACCTGGTGCTCGGCGGCCCGGCGGATCCCCCCTGGAGTTCCCACCAGCACGCGGGCAACGTGGGCATCGGCCGTGGGCACGACGGCGACCAGCACCTGCAGCCCCAACAGCCACGCCGCTTCGGCCGCCTCACGGTCGTCCTGGCCAGCCGCGTCGATCGTCTCGCCGCGGAGCCGCCGCTGCGTCTCGCCGTCGGCAAAAGCGGGAAACACTCCGCCGTCAAAATTCGCCGGGTCGAGCGAACCGGCTGGACGGGCTGTGATGATCGGGAGGACGAGGTCGGCATCGAGCAGCCGGCGGTTCAGATAGATCGGATCGGCCGCCGTGTTGGCTGCCAGGTAACCGAGCGACTCGCGGTCGGCCGGATCGTGGATCGTGACCTCGATCTCTCCCAAGCCCGCTAAAATCTGCCGCAGCTGCTCAGCGGTCGCCTCCTGCGCCTCCTCGGAAAGCACGACCGACAAGCTGCCAATCCGCTCCCGCGGTAGCGTATCGACGATCCCAGCCACGACTTCCGCCACATGCGGAACATTCGGATCGACCGCCAAAGCCACGGCGTCACCGTCGACAATCGCCTCGGCGAGCGGAGGATAATCCTCGGGCCTTGCCGCAGCCCGCCTCGCCACCTCCCGGACCGCATCGATCCGGCGGCCGCGATCGGGGTGGAACTCCCACATCTCCATCGCCCCTGCCGGCGGCAGTTCCACCGTCTCGGCGTGCCCGATGCCAATTCGCATCCTCGTTGTCGTCAACCGTCGCATCCGTTTTTGTCGATACTGATTCTTCCCGCCCCGATCATCCCGATTTTTTCGCTCGAGATTCCAGAGGCAGCTGTCATGCATCCCCGCGGCCCGCATGCGAACCGAAGACCGCCCGCGAACTGCGGAATGCCCGCGACGCCCGACTTGCCCGCGACGCCCGACATGCCCGCGACGCCCGACATACCCGCGACGCCACTCGGACACGCCTCCCGAACTCCGCAAGCCCCCGAGCTGTCTTTAGACCCCCCGGCGGCGTCCAGATCAACCACGATGCGGTTGTTCCGCGGTTTCCGAGGGCAGTCAGAGCTCTTCAGCAGGCGGTCGGGCTTCTTCGGCTGGTCGTCGGGCCTGCTCGCTTCGCTCCTGGTCGGCTGCGGCCAGCCGGCTTCCGAACCGGACGGTCCGGCTAGCGTCGAGGTCGTCTCTCAACCCGTATCGGCGCGCGGAGACTCTCCCATGCAATCCGACGAGAAGGCGGCGAGACAACTGCTCGAAGCCATGATTGCCCGATATCGGGGAGCAAAAACCTACTCCGATGACGCTCGCGTCCGGTTATCCTACCGTCAGGGCGGACAAAAATATGTCGACGAGGCCCCTCTGGCGGTCGTGCTCCAGCGGCCCAACAAGCTGCATCTGCGGGCCTATGCCGCCGAAATGATCGCCGAGAATGGACGTCTGCGGGCAGTGATCTACGATCCGCTGACCGCGAACATGGACGGCCAACAGCTCAGCCGACCGCTGCTCGGCGAAAAACTCGAACTGGCCGACATCTACGCCGATCCGACCCTCACCCATTTCGCCACCGCCGGACTCGGGGGCCCGTCGCCACAGCTGGAGCTGCTGCTGTCGGATCAGCCACTTGGAGGGCTTTTCGACGAATCGACGGCGCTCCGCCTCGACCGTTCCGGGGCCAGGGAGGGCGAGCCCTACGACGCGCTGATCATCGAGAACGATCAACTCGTCTACAAACTCTGGATCGAACGGGCCACGCTGCTGCTGCGGCGTGTGGAGCTGCCGGCCGAAGCCACGGGTCTGACCGCCAACCCGGAGGTCAGCGACGTGCGGCTGACGATCGAGTTGCCGGCGGCCAGCTTCGAAATCCCCCCCAGCGAAAACTGGCGATTCGCCGCTGGCCCCCCAACCACAGCTGGCCCCCCAACCACAGCTGGCCCCCCAACCACAGCTGGCCCCCTCACCACAGCTGAGGAGGGCCCCTTGGCCGCCCGCACCACGATCGTCCGCAACTTCGTCCCGCCCCCTCCGCCGCTGGTCTCTCCCCACCTCGGCGGTCCGCTTCCCGAATTCGAATTCCGCGGACCCGACGGCGAACGGCTCGTTTCGGAGCAGGGCTCCGACCGCGATTTTACCGTTCTGCTCTGGATCGCCGACCATCCCGCCTCGCAGATGGCCGCGCGGCAGTTGCAAGCGGTGGCCGACCGGATGCCGTCGGCGATCAGCGACCGCACCCGGTTTCTGCTGGTCATGGCCGAAGCCTCCGCAGCCCGTCCCGAGGCCACCGGCCAGATGCTGCGGCGGTGGAACGTCGGACTTCGGTTCATCGACGACCTCGCCGCGACCGGCCGCGACGTGTTCAACGTCCGTGAAGCTCCGACCCTGTGCGTGCTCGGCCCGGAGGGCAAACTGCACTGGTTTCAGCCCCGTGTGGGGCCGGAGCTCACCGAGCAACTGACGAAAATCCTGGACGATCTCGCCGACGGCAAAGATGTTGGCGGTGAATTGAGAACCCAGTACGAGGCCGACCAGCAGACCTACCAAAAGCTGCTCAAAGACGCCCTCGAATAAAAATCGGAACAGGAATTTTTCAAATTTTTCGAAAGCGGTCTAAGGAGGGTTAATGACTCTCAAGGGACTCCCTATCGTCTCAGAATTCGTCCCAAACCCCATCCCGCGAAACCCCAAGCACCGAGAATTCGCTTGCATCGCGGATCCCCCACTCTTATAAGGTGGAGACACCACCCAACTCGCAGCCATTGACCTCCGGAGCTCGCTGTATGTCGCGTTCGACTACGTTGACATTTCTTCTTGGCGCCCTGTCGGTAATTTACGTCGGCTGCGGCCCCGACACCGGTGGGCGGGTAGGAGTCTCGGGAACCGTGACCTATCAAGGCCAGCCTCTTGAAACAGGCACCATTCAATTTGTTTCCAAAGATGGTTCGCAAATGTCGGGTGCCGCAATTCATCAAGGCGAGTACGAGATCGCCGCGAGCGACGGCCTCCTACCAGGCGAAATGATTGTACGAGTCTCTTCGGCCAGCGAGTCCACTGCACCACCTCCCGCCGAGGAAGCTCCCGGCGATCCCTCCATGTTCGCTCCTCGCGTTGAACGGATCCCTGCGGAGTTCAATGCGCAAAGCACGCTGACCACCGTGATCAAAGACGGCGGCCCCAACACGTACGACATCGCCATCCCCTAAGGCTCTGCCGTCATCAGCCGCCACGCTTCTTGCGTCCGGTTCTCACTGCATTTTCGCGGACCGGGGGCCAGGCTCTGTCAGACCCCCCTGAGCCGACGGCGCTAGCCGCGGGTGAGCCGACGGCGCTAGCCGCGGGTGAGCCGACGGAGCTAGCCGCGGGTGCTGCAGCGGAGATCCCGGGACTGCGAGGCCCGAGGCTAGCGCCTACGGCTCAAAAGAGTGAAATCGCCAGGTTTTTTGACAGAACCTAAACGCATTGCGGCTGATCGCAGCGTCGGTCCCGCCTGTCCTGATGCTTTACTTGTTTTCGTTCCCGGAGGTTATTCATGAGACTACGACGCGGATTCACGCTCGTCGAATTGCTTGTCGTCATCGCGATTATTGGGGTCCTGGTGGGCCTTCTGCTCCCTGCCGTGCAGGCCGCTCGCGAAGCAGCTCGACGGATGCAGTGCAGCAACAATCTGAAACAAATCGGATTGGCGATCCACAATTACCATGACACCCATAACAGCTTTCCTGCGGGCGCTTGGGGCTGGGGATGGGGCACGTGGGTCGTCAGCACCTTGCCGTACATCGAGCAGGACAATCTGTACGAGCTGTATGACCATGGCAACAAATGGGGCATTCCCGTCGATACCTCACGATACAGCTCAACCACCAACCGCCGCGTGACCGAACAGCGGCTCGATGCGCACTCCTGCCCCAGCGACTCGCCTGCGACCTACAGCAACATGACGCTGCACAACTACGGGGTGAACTTTGGCAACACCGACTACAAGCAGCAAGCCGACTTAAACGGAGTCATTTTTGGCGGGGCGCCCTTCGCCGAAATTTCCACGACCACATTGCATAAGATCGTGGGCTTCTCCGCGCTCAGCGACGGCACGAGCAACACGCTGCTGGCTGGCGAAATTCTCCAAGGACAGGCGGCAAACGACTTGCGAGGCATGAGCTGGTGGGGTTTGAATTCCAATTTCACCACTTACCTGCCACCTAACAGCAACCTTCCCGATCGTCTCCACACGACGAGCTACTTCACGGACATGCCGAAGCAGAACTTGCCGTGTGCTCTGTCAACGACCACCGATCCCACCATGTTTGCTTCGCGGAGCCGGCATCCCGGAGGAGTGCAAGTGGCCCTGTGCGATGGCTCGGCACGGTTCGTGGGTGAAACGATCGACCTGCTGACTTACCGCGCTCTCAGCACGGCCCAGGGTGGAGAGGTCGTCGGAGAATACTGAGCACTCCGGCGGATGGGGATTGGTGGCGGCGGCGAAACGGACTCCGCCGCGCCATCCCACGGCTCAACCGGCTAGCCCGTCTCTACTGGTTCGCTCGGGCGTGCAGCCAACCCGCGTACTCGCCGACGGTGATCTTGCCGTCGCGATCGGCATCGGCCGGGCTGATGTCCATGATCATGGTTTTCCATTCGTCGACCGTCAGCACCTTGTTGCCGTCCTTATCGGAGCGGGAGAGAATCCGCTCGGCGTACTGAACGTACTTGGGGTCGACTTCCCCGCTGGTGCCGGGGCTGCTGGAGCTCGACGCGTCGTCGTCCGAGCGGGACCGCGAGCGGGACCCCGAGCGCGAAGATTCCTCCCGGGAGGAGGAAGCCATCGAAGCGGAGGATGAGGGAGCGGACGAAGCGCCTTGCTTGACCGCTCGCAGGGCTTCCTGGGCTGTGATCACGCCGTCGCGGTTGAGGTCGAAGGAGAAGAACTCCTCCACCTTGTCATCGCTCCAGCTCCGTTCGTACTCGTTCATCATCACCTGGCCATCTCCGTCGCGGTCTTTATCGGAGAACCAGCCGGGAAGTCCCTCGGGCGCCGCATCGCTCGGTGGGCGGTAGGAGAGCCGCCCGCCAAAGCGATCCTCGACCTCCTCCTCGCCGCGATCTCCCTCGTCGCGCCGTCGACCGCGGTCCGCGCGACGCGTCTCCTCCTCGGCGCGATTGACCCGCCGCCGCGCCACGCGAACCGCCAGCTCGCTGGGCGAGAGTTTGTTGTCGCGGTTTTGGTCAAAATCCACCGGATTGCCATCCCAGCGACGCGAGATCTCGTCGGCTCCAATGAAGCCGTCCTTGTTGCGGTCGTAGCGACGCAAACTCTCCTCGGCTTCCCGCAGATCGGCGTCGGTGACGCGAACGGCGAGCAATTCCGCGGCAGCCCCGAAACCGGGAACCAGCGGCGGAAGCTCGACGCCGCCAAAGCCGGGGACCAAGACGCCGACGACGAGCGCATCGTCGTCATCATCGTCACCGCCGCGGCCGTCATCCCGGTCGCTGTCGCCCCCGCCGCGACTCGCCCGCATCTTCTCCATCGCCTCCTTGAGTTTGCTCATCGGGATCGGACGATCGGTCCGGATGCTCGGATCCTCGCGCTGCATCCGCTGGACCATGAAGTTTGCCGGACCTTGCATCTCGTCCGGATCGAGCATCCCGTTGCCATTGCGATCGAGCCGCTCGAGAAAGTTGCTCGGATCGAAGCCGCCGCGGCCCCCACGATCGCCCCCACGGTCACCGCCACGGTCATCGCCGCCACGATCGCCCCCACGGTCATCGCCGCCACGATCGCCACCCCCCCGGCCCCGCCAGCCACCGCGGTCCCCGCCATCGCCGTCACCGCGGCCACGAAAACCTTCACCGGGTTGGGCCAGGGCAGGGGGCGCAAACGAACCTAGGGTGACCAAGCTCAGGGCGGCGATCAGCCCAGTGGCGAGACAGCGCATCGAAAGCAACCTCGAGGGAGATAACGGCAGTCCCCAGCGGGACCGGACGGCCGATCGGAGCGAACCGCGACCAACCAGAGCCACGAATTATCTAAACCCTAGGCAGCCACCGAGGTTTCGTCGACGTTCTCACTCGAGGATTTCTTGAACGAACCGCGGTTTCGGCTTGCCTCCCTGGACCGCCGCCGCTCGAAAGTACTCGGCCACGTACCGCTGCAGCGATTGCTCAGGCGTCTTGAAACGATCGCCCTTCTGCAAGATCGGCCGGTACTCCTCCATGCTCCCGAACTGCCGCGTGCCGGCGACCTGGCAGGGGAACCAGTGTCCCTGGCCGTCCGCATCTTCCAGATAAAACTCCGGATAGCAGTGCATCAGCACGTGGACCATCCGCGCCGGAATCCGCATCGCCCGGCAGATCGCCACGAACACGCTGGTCAGCTCCTCGCAGTCCCCGGTGCCATCCTTCAGCGCTTCGTCAGCGGTCTTGATGTCCCCTTCGACGTAGGCGACTTTCTCGCGAACCCAGTCGTAGATCGTCTCGATCCGCTTCCAGTCCTGCGAATCCACAGCGGCTTCCCGCGTTTGCGACTCCGCCAGGACCGCCTCGATCTCGCGGACCGCCACGCGAATCCGGGCGCTGCCAGGATCGATGTAGGGGCTGCTGATCAGATACTGCCTGAGTTCGCGGCCCGGACGCCGAGGAGCACTGAGCCCGGCGACCGATGGCGGGGCAACGATCCGCGAGCGGGTGAGTTCGAACGTGAAGGTCGCCTCGGCCGTGCTGCCGGCCGGCACTCCGCCGGCTCGCATCACCACTTGACTCACCAGCCCGTCGAGCTCGCGAACCTGCAGCGAACTGGCAAAAACCGGATCGACCGATTGCTCGACCAACTTGACTTGCTGTTCGGGCCATTCCCGGGGAATGGGGAACGTGCTGACGATCCCCCGGCAGTTGGCGCTGCCCGTCTCCAGCACCAAGCCGCACCGATAACGCTGGACCTTCGGGTCGCGGTACTCGAGCAGCGCGGGGTCGCTCGCCCCTTCCGCCCCTTCTGGGGACTCCGCTTGATCAGCCACCTCGTCTGGGGCTCCCTCGTCGTCGGCCACTGCCAAACCATTCCAGCCCCGGCCGCCCCAACCCAGGCTGGCAATTCCGCCAGCGGCCAGAATCCGCAACCAGCGGCGGCGGTCGAGCGGCGTCGGACGAGCGTTCCCAGACGTCGGCTGAGCCCCAGTCGTCGGGTCCGAAAGCAGCGAGTGGTCGCGGCAGTTCTGAGACATCTCCAGAGTTAACCTTGAGCGATTGCGAGTGATCTTGCGGAGCAACACGGTGGCGGCAGGAGCACTCTATCCTACTTCGCTCCCCAAAACTCTGTCGGAAAAACGAATCGAGGCGTGCGTTCAGTTGCCGCGAGGAATGGGCGTCATCGTCCCCGCGGGAACCCCATCGGTGACGGTGGCCGAACCAGGGACCATGTTCGGGTCGGCCGGCATCCAGCCACTGTCGGGGATGTAGGAGTTATTCGGGTATCCGCCGTAAATCCCGTTCCCGACCATTGGCGAGCCGATACTGGTACCACCGAGGTATCCCCCGTCGCCGTAACCGAAGTCGCCATAACCCGCATCGCCGTAACCCGCGTCGCCATAACCAGAGTAGCCGTAGTCGCCGTAGTAGCTGCCAGCGGCCTCACCACCGCACCCGCAGCCGCCCGCATTGGGCACGCCGCACTGGGGCGCTCCACAGCCTGCAGGTCCATAAGCCGGAGCGCCATATCCGGGAGCGCCATATCCAGGAGCGCCGTAGCCCGGAGTCCCACAACCTGGAGCCCCATAGCCCGGGGTGCCGTAACCCGGGGTGCCGCAGCCCCGACCGCCCAAGCCGAGGATGCCGCAGCCGGGGGTACCAAGGTTCGGGGCACCGACCGCGGGCGGGGCAACGTTATACGTCGGAGCGGCAGAAGCACAGATCCCACACGCCGCGCCGCGACCGTAGAGGAGATTGCGAACCGCCCCGCAACCGCCGGCCGCAGGCAACATCAAAACGATAGCTACAACCGATCCAAGTCGAGCGTTCATTGCAATCCCCCTCCCGAGCAAACTGGGCCTAAATGTTCGACCCAAACCTTGGGTCACACAAATCTAGGTCGCTGCCGATGAGGTGCAAACGCAACATGATGTTTTTTTTCAACCAACGTTGCATGAAAGCATCATGCACATTTCCGCCGTGCGATGATCGATGGCAATTACGACGCACTTCACCGCCTCCCATAGAGCACCATCCAAGCCCATGCGGCCCAAGCAAACGTCGTCCCGACACACGCCGTCGAAGATGGGGTCCGTCCTGCTCGTGGCGACCAGCCGCCGCACTTGGGTCACGGGCGCGGCGTTGGGGCTGGCGCTGCTCCTGGGCATCGGGACCCCGGCGTCGGCTCGCGCCTCGAGCATTCGCAGCGGCGATGAGATCTGGATCCTCTGCACCCGCAACCTCACGACCGACGTCTGTGCTGCAGATTTGCATCGCCCCAACTTTTCCGTGCAGCGGTATAACGAAGCAGCGGAACTGGTTCCCGCGACCGCCGACGAGCTGTTGGCGACGATCCAATCCGATCCCACCACGCCCAACGTCGTCTATGTCCATGGCAACCGCTTCACACATTCAGACGCAATTCAGCGGGCGGGCTACGTCTACCGGCGGATCACCTCCCGCCGCGCCTCCCCCCAGAATATTCGCTTCATTGTCTGGAGCTGGCCGAGCGAACCGATCCACGGCCTGCTAAAGGATGTTCGCACCAAAGCCGATCGGACCGACTCCCAAGGGCTGTATCTCGCCTGGCTGCTGCGCGAGATCGCCGTCTCGCCAGCACCGCTCGATCTGCTCGGCTACAGTTTTGGCGGTCGCGTGGTGACCGGTGCACTGCATGCCGTCGCCGGCGGTTCGCTCGATGGCCGAAGACTGCCGGGAGCCACGATCCGAGGACTCCGCGTCGATGTCGGGCTCATTGCGCCAGCGATCCATCGCGAGTGGTTATTGGCGTGCGACTACCATGGGTTGGCGACAAAAAACATGAACCGCATGGTGTTGATGTATAACCCGCGTGATGTGGCGCTCCGCCAGTACTGGTTGCTCGATCTTTCCGATATCGGACTTGCGCTCGGTGCGGTTGGGCCGATGCGATTCGGAACGCGACACGACGGCTCGCCGTTGCCGGTCCGCGCGGTCAACTGCAGCCGCGCGGTCGGTCGCGAGCATGATGAGATCGATTATATGAGTGACGATTGCGGAGGAAGTTGGCTGATGGCCCACTTGATTGACACTCCATGAGTTCTCCAGGTTATCGGAGCTCTCCCGGATATCTCAATGGTCGCTGGACGAGCACCGATCAGATGGGGCTCAGCATCGACGACCTGGGCTTCCTCCAAGGCGTTACCGCCGTCGAGAGAATGCGGACTTGGAATCGCGGCCTTCCGTTGCTCGAAGCCCACCTGGTGCGCTTCTTTCACACGACGCAGACGCTGAAAATCGCCGGATTGCCCAGCGACGACCGGCTGATCGAATTGATCGGTGAACTGCTCGGCAAACACGAATCGGACAGCGAGACTGGGATCGTACTGTTTGCCACTCCCGGCCGACGCGGCAGTGACACCCCGACGCTCGGGATGCATCTCTCACCGCTCGACTTCCCGCGGCTCGAGCGACTCCGCGACCAGGGTCAGTCACTCGTCATCACCAGCGTCCGCCAGCCGCCACTCGATTGCTGGCCCCGCGACATCAAGGTCCGCTCCCGAATCCATTACTATCTGGCGGACCAGCAAGCGCGGGAGCGCGATCCCGAGGCCCTCGGCGTGCTGATCGACGACGACGGCTCGATCACCGAAACGAGCGTCTCAAACGTGCTCGCGGTGGCCGAGGGGCGGCTGATCGCACCTCCAGCCGGACGGATCCTGCCCGGCGTGATGCTTTCGACCGTGATCCATCTGGCGAGAGCCGAAGGCATTCCGGTCGAGCGCGCGGCGATCGGCCCAGAGACGCTCCGCGCCGCCGAGGAAGTCTTACTGACCGGCAGCGAAGCGGGACTCTGGCCGGCCCGCCAGGTCGACGATATCCCAAAACCGCCAGGGCCGATCTGCCGCCGCCTGCAACCCCTGCTGGACGCTTTCCTCGCAGCAGCGGTCTAGGCGCAGGACCGTTCATCGTTTGCGTTCGCAATATCAGCCGCCACGCGCTAGCGTCCGGTTTTCCCAGCGTTTTTCGGAAACCGGGGGCTAGCGCCCGGCGGCTGATAATTGGCGTCCGGGGGGAGGGTGACTTTCGTTAGCGGGTCACTTCTCCTGTTCCGCGGCCGCTTCCTCTTTCTTGATGACGCCGAACAGGTGGCCGCCGACTTCGCCGTGGGTCCAGGTTCCCGCATAGCGTCCGCGATAGATCATCACGCGTGAGGAAAAGGTGCCCAGCCCCGGAATCCAAAGATTCGTCAGCGAGATCACTGGCGTGTCGCCCGCCCACAGGACCGGCAGATCCATGGGCAGTTCGGCATCGGTCTCGCCGTAGCGAATGCGGGCGGTGAAGCGATACAGATCGCCTTCCGGCAGCTTCTCACACTTGAGAATCGTGTACTCTTCCTCGGGCATCTCATCCTGTTCTTTGCCGACGACCGTGAACCGCCCCGCTAGCGTCGCTCCGCTCATGTACTGCTCGAACCAGGCGACGCGGTCGGCCTCCTCTGCAGCGGGAGTCGTCGCCTCTGCGGCCCGTTTCACCTTCTCGGCCCGTTTCTCCTTCTCGGCCCGTTTCTCCTCCTCGGCTTTCGGCTCGCCCGGTGGCGGATCGGCGGGAGCGTGAGGTTCTGCCGCGGTGAGCGAGGAACCGAATTCGGGGGTCGGGCTGCAGGCGAACAGGACCCCCAACGCGGCCGGCAACAGCAGCGACCGGCGAGGACTTGCGAGCAGGTGAAGTTTCATCGGGCAGAACCTCTCAGTGAAGCTTAGGGAGGAAGGAAGCAACGGAACCCTTGAGCCGCAGGCGCTAGCCTCGGGCCCTTGAGCCGCAGGCGCTAGCCTCGGGCCCGATCCGGTCCGCGGCATACGAAAGTGTTGCGTTTCAGCGGCGTTTCAACACGCGCTGGATCCGTTCGGCGGCGCGACGGAACCCGCGGCTAGCGCCGTCGGCTCACCTGGTTAGGGCCCGCGGCTAGCGCCGTCGGCTCACCCGCGGCTAGCGCCGTCGGCTCACCCGCGGCTAGCGCCGTCGGCTCACGGGGGATGGCCCTGGCCGTATTGTAGCGCCTGGCGGGCGACATTTTGGCTGGCCAACATTTTCGGCGAATCTATGGCCGGCTTTTCGGTTGACGACTACACTTCGAGCCCATGCACCACTCCAGTTCTCTCGACCGCCGCTCGGTCCTCGCCGCCCTCCTGACGACCTTCACCGCTGGTTGCTTGCCGGTAGCCGACAGAGAGTTCTTGGCCGGCCAGGACGACTCGGCGGATGACTCCGAAGCGGCGGCCTCCTCCGGGGGATCACCCGCACCGGCAGAGGAACCGTCAGCAGACCCGTCAGCGGAACTCCGCGAAGCGCTCGACCGCGTGCTCTCTGCCGGGCTCGCTCGCCGCCTGAGCGCCGTCGAGAATGGAGCTTGGCAAGTCCTGCATGGAATCCTGGCCTACGGCAAAGCCTGCCGCATCGAAGCGGGGGGCGAGCTGGTTCCGGCGATCGACTATCTGCTCGACGGAGGGAGCTTGGCGGGCTGGGATCCGCTCCCGGGAGATCTACTCGGCGATCCGCCGCGGCGGGGCGTCCGCTTCGAGTTGGAGGTGGGGAGCATGAGCGGGCAAGGGCACTACGACCAGTGGCTGGCGGTGCTCTCGCAAGCGGACCTCCCGGCCGAGACGCCTCTGAAGATCGGCTCGGAGAGCTACACGCTCGGCGACGGACTGCAGCAAATGCTGTGGGACATCCCCCGCAATCTGGCGTTCGAATACAGCTGGACGCTGATCGCTGCGACCCGCTACCTCCCGACCGATTATTCCTGGCCGGCCCGCGATGGCCGTCGCTGGTCGATCGAGGAGCTGGTCGATTCCGAGACGCACAATAGCTTGACCCAAGCCGCGTGCGGCGGGACCCACCGCTTGATCGGTTTGGCGATGGCCCGCAACCGACACCTCGAGCAGGGGGGAAACCTGACCGGCGTTTGGCTGGCCGCCGATGCTCGGCTCCGCGAGCAGATCGAAGCGGCCCGTCGCTATCAGAATTCCGACGGCTCGTTCTCGACCAACTTCCTCGATCGCCCCGGCTGGTCGAGCGACCTCTCGGACGTCTTGCGGACGACCGGGCATGTGCTGGAATTCCTAGCGATCGCCGCTCCTGAGGAAATGCTGCGGGCGGCTTGGATGGAAGCGGCAGCGACGCGGCTGTGCGAAGTTCTGGAAGCGACCGAGCACGTCGAACTCGAGTGCGGCGCCCTCTATCACGCGCTGCACGGCGTGGTGCTCTATCGCCAGCGGCGGTTCGGCTGAGCCGGGAGGCGAGGCCCCGCATCACGCACCACCGGAGGCGCCGAATTTGCTCCTCCGCAAGGGTTCGCTGCGAAGCGGTCGGCACAAATTCCCCAAAACTCCTATTCGATCCCCTAGCCAACTTCGCCATACTGGGAGGAGTGGCAGCGGAGTCTTGCCCATCATTCCGCGGCCGCTTGCACTAGCACTCGCCAATGTCACCGCTGCGGACCCTCGCGTGCCGCGGCCTGGAGAACCCCCATGGCCTCGCTGTTCCTTTCTGCCTCCCGCCTGCGTTTCAGCCCCCGCTTGCTGACTGGCCCCCGCCCCATTTCTGGCCAGCACCCGGGGGCGGTATTGCAGCGCTCTTTGCGGCCTTGCCAGCAGCGCGGCTTGCGTTTGCTCGCTCCGCTCGTTGCCGCTCTGGCTCTGACCGCGGTCCCGTCGATCAGCTACGCCCAGAACGAAGGGCTGGCCGATCTCGACGAAGCGATGGTCGCCAAGATCGATGCCCAATCGATTGGCGACTTGGAGAAAGTCGCGGCCCTGGTCGAATCGGCGATTGCCAAAGGGCTGGATGAAGAGAACAAGGCCTTCGCCCAAAAGATGCTCGGCGGGATTTCGCTGCAGCAGGGTCAAGCGATCGTGGCGCGGATGATGCGCGGACGGATCGACGCGAATCAGCTGGACGAGCTTCGCAGCGAAGCGCTCCAAGATCTGGAGCGAGCGGTCGAGAACGATCCCACGCTGGTCGATGGGCATCTGCTCATCGCGCGGCTCAATACGCTCCCCGGGGGCGACACCGAGCGGGCAATTCAAGCGGCCACCGCGGCGATCGAGAAGCTCGGCGACGATGCGGAAAAACAGAGCGAAGCCTACGTTCTCCGCGCCGTCCTGCGAGAAGATAAAGAAAAACAGCGAGAGGATCTCGACAAGGCGCTCGAAGTCGATCCGGCCAACACCGAAGCCTACCAAGCCCGGGCCCTGCTGCGACTGCAGAACGATGACCCCGAGGGTGCCGTCTCGGACTTGAAAACCTTGCTCGAGAAAGACCCGACCAACACCGCCGCTGCCGTCGCCGCCTCGGAGACGCTGCTGCAGCTCGACCGTACCGAAGACGCCGAAGCGGTGCTCGAAGAAGCGATCACGGCCCAGCCCACCGCGGCCCTCTACCTGCTTCGCGCCGAGATGCGGCGAGCAGCCGACAAGCATGAACAAGCTCTCTCGGATCTCGAACGGGCACTGGCCATCGAGCCCAAAAACCCGATCGCGCTGCTCCTGCGCGCCGAAGCCAAACTTCGCGAAGAGGATATCGCCGCCGCCAAAGCCGATGTCGACGCGGCCCTGGCGGTGCAGCCGGGCAACGTCCGTGGAATCTATTTGCGGAGCCTGATCGCCGCTCAGGAAGAACGCTACGCCGACGCGATCAACGACATGCAGCTGCTCGCTCAAAGCCAGCCCGAGAACAGCATCTGGTCGCTGCAACTCGGCAATTTCTATCAGCTCGACCAGCGTCCGCGGAAAGCCATCGATGCGGCCACCGCGATCCTCGATCGCCGACCCAGCCACTGGCAGGCCCGCCGGCTGCGCGGGGACGCGTACCTGAGTGTCAACGAGCACGCCAAAGCGATCGAGGACTACGAAGCGGCTCTCAAAACCAAAGCGACGCCCGATGCCGAAGCCGCCCTCGATCCCGATGCGATGAGCAAAACGGCTCGCTCCGGGCTGCTCAACAACTTGGCCTGGGTCCTCTCGACGACCCCCAAAGACGATCTCCGCAACGGCAAACGCGCCCTCGAACTGGCCACCGAAGCCGCCGAACTGACCGAGCACCAAGAGCCCCATATCCTCAGCACGCTGGCAGCCGCCTACGCCGAGACGGGCGACTTTGAAAAGGCCATCGAGTGGTCCAGCAAAGCAGTCGAGCTCGGCAAAGAGCAGAAACACGACCAGCTCGAGCAGCTCGAGAAAGAGCTCGAAAGCTACCGCGCCGGCAAGCCGTGGCGCGAAGCCCAGGAGATCGAAGAGAACGAACTCCCCCTGCTCGCCCCGGAAGATATCATCGACACCTGAAAACCGTCCGTCAGGCTTTCCACCCTGACACAAACCGTAAGTCGAACAGGAGGCAAGTGAGTCAACAGAGGAATGCTTCTCCGTTGCCTCTGCTTTCTCCTGTTCCTTCGCTCCTGCGGCAATCCGCTCGCTCCGAGTACGAGCATGACCGCCGCTCCCCTACCGCCGGCGGCCGTAGCGGTTCATGTACAACAGGAACTGGCGGTCGAGCGTTTCGAGGTCGGTCTCGAACGCGTCTTGAAAAGCCTGCACGCGGGCCCGCGGATCGGGCTCGGACATCAGCGGACCCTCGGCCAACTCGTCGAGGTATTTGAGGTACTGCTCCTCACGGGTCCGCAGCAGGAAGTAATTCAGCGCCCAGGCTTCGGCGTACGCGAACGTCGCTTCGGCCGGATTGCGGAATCGCGAGTCGTCGCGGATCAACGTGGTCAGCGAATCGCGGGGCCGCTTCCGCAGGTAGGCATTGAAGCGGGCCAAATTGACGGTGTTGATCGCTCCGATGTTCCGCCAGCCGCGGACGCTGTTCAAATCGGGCGATTCAAAATAAGTCGCCAATCCTTCGCTGACCCAGTACGGGTTGTCAGCCATCCGCCGCTGCAGTCCGCTGTTGTAAGCCAACTGGTGGACCGCTTCATGCACCAGCGTGGCGACCCGCCGCTCGTTGTCCTTCAGGTAGTAAGTCGTCATGCGGTTGGTCTGCAGGTGATAGTAACCAATCACCGAATTGACCAACTCCCCCACCTCCGGCCGAGCGTACTCGGCGAAGCTTTTTTGGTCGGCGAACACGACCGCGACCAAGGGAAACTCCGCCTTCGGCAGCTTGCGGCCCTTGTTCTTCCAGTACGTGTAGAACCCCTGGTGAATTTGCTCGAACAGCCCCCCGACCCAGGAGACGTACTCTTCGGGCGTGTTGTGACAGATGACGTAGTTCGCGGTGTGGTGCACCTGGAACCCGGCGGGCAGCTCGGCCAACAACCGCTGGGCCGCCTCGTGATGGTCGATCGGCACCAGGGGCTGGTTGTCGCTCTTCCGCGAAATCAGCCGCTCGGGCTGGACCGTCCATAACTGGCCATCGTCGGCCATCAGCAGCATCCCGCCGCTGGGCACTCGGACGAGCGCTTCACCGACGACGTCCAGCGTCTCCTGGCTGTCGGGATAGGGACGAAACACAACCCGCTCCACCGCCGCGGCATGCGGCCCGCCGACAGTCCCCACGGCTCCGATCGCGCAGACCGCGACCAACGCGATCCGCACCATCCAAGCACCAGTCTCCCGGACGACGCACCGCCGAGTGCTGGGCCGCGCGACGCCTGGCCGAGTGCCACTCGGCTCGAGGCTGATCGCTGGCTCGAGGCCGATCGCTGGCTCGAGGCCGATCGCTGGCTCGAGGCCGATCGCTGGCTCGAGGCCGGTTTGGGCCTGTGCGGTGGGCAACGCTCTCTCCCAGCAGATCTGCATCCGTGTTTCCATTGGAGCTCTCGATTCGTGAGCCGACCGACCCACTCCCACTTCCCCAGTTTAGAAGCGCCCGAGGGGTCCCTCGCAGTTTGAGGGTCAGGAGACGCGAAGACCACCCGCCAAACGAGTGGTACAGACGGTAGATCCCCTGCAATCGCCCACCGAGCCTGCTGTCGGGGCGATTGTCCCCCTTGCCGACACCCGGCTCGTCGGGAACGGGGAGGGCGACAATTATACTGCACCGGCTTCGACCACCGACTCACTCTGCTCGCGAATGAAATTCACCTCCATCCCGCAGCTGTACCGCAACCTTCGCCGCTGGCAGGAAATCCTGGCGGTGCTGCGGCGGTATGGGCTCGCCGGGTGGCTGAGCCACTTTCCGCAGCTGCCCTTTCGCGATTATTTGAAGGACAGCGAGGGGCTGCCGCTGACGCGCCAATCGCGGGAAGTGCGGATTCGCAAGGCGCTCACCGAGCTCGGCCCGACCTTCATCAAACTCGGCCAAACCCTCTCGGCCCGCCCCGACCTGGTCGGTCCGACGTTGGCCGAAGAGCTCGAATCGCTCCGCGCCGACGTGCTCCCCGACCCGCCGCAGGTGATTCGCCGGATTCTGGCCGAAGAACTCGGCGAGCTGATGGAGTCGGAGATCGTCGAGTTCGATGAGACACCGATCGCGGCCGCCTCGATCGGCCAAGTCCATGCGGCTCGGCTTCGCGACGGCACCGACGTGGTGTTGAAAATCCAGCGGGACGGGATCGAAGCGATCGTTCGCCAAGACTTGGACGTGCTGGCCGGGTTGGCGCAGCTGGCCGAACGCGTCCCGGCCTTCGCCGCCTGGGGACCGGTCGAGATGGTGCGGCAACTCAGCCCGATGCTCCGCCGCGAGCTCGATTTCGAACGCGAACACCAGAATTTGCTGCTCTTTGCCGAGTTCTTCCGCGACACGCCGGAGATCGCGATCCCGATTCCGATCGACCATCTGTGCACCCGCCGCGTGCTGACGATGACTCGCTTTCGCGGCGCATCGCTCAACCAGTGGATGCGGTACGAGGAGCCGCCAGCGGTCAATCATCCGCACAGGGCCCATCACCCCGAAGTGATCGGCCAACCCGAAGCGATCGGCCACCCCGAAGCGATCGGCCAACCCGAAGCGATAGGCCGCCCCGAAGCGATCGGCCACCCCGAAGTGGTCGGTCACCCGCGAGTGATCGGTCACGCGGACGGGGTCGATGATTGGAAAGCGGGCGATCCCTGGCGGCCCGATTCGGCCGCCTCGCGGCGGGCGCTCGGCGAAGTCCTGGCGCGATGCTACATGCGGATGATCTTCGATTACGGGCTGTTCCACGCCGATCCGCATCCGGGCAACTTCGTGCTGCTCGAGGACGGCCGGCTGGGGATCCTCGACTTCGGCATGGTCGGCCGGATCGACGATCGCCTCCGAGAGACGATCGAGGAAATGATGGTGGCGACCACCGTCGGCGATCAGCGGTCGCTGACGCGATTGATGAAGCGGGTTGGCAATGCCCCGGCCGAGATCAACGATATGGCCTTTTCCAGCGACGTTTCGGAGTTCATCGGGACCTACGGCCGGCAGGGACTCGACAAGTTCGATCTCAGTGCGGCGATCGACGACCTCTCGGCGATCCTCCACCGCCATGGGATCAAGCTCCCGCATCAGTCAGCCCTGATGCTCAAGATGCTGGTGTCGCTCGAAGGGACGCTGCGGGGCCTGCAAGCCGACTTTGACACGCTGACCGTGATGCGACAGTTCGTCCGTCGGGCGATGCTCCGCCGCCTGAACCCGAAGCGACGACTCCAGCAAGCGCGGCGGATCTACCTCGAAGCCGAAAACTTCCTCGAAGTCGCCCCGGATCAATTCCTGAGCTTGCTCGAGCAGGTACGGCAGGGGCGGCTGCGCGTCAGCCTGGAACACATCCGCGTCGGCCCGACCGTCAACCGGCTCGTCCTCGGGCTGATCGCCAGCGCCCTGTTTTTGGGTTCCGCCCTGCTGCTCGCCCAGCAAGTGCCGCCGCTGCTGTTCCCCGAGTCGACTTTTTTAGGGATGCATCGCTTGAGCCTGTTCGGGCTCACCGGCGCCGTTCTCAGCCTGCTCGAGATGGTTCGCCTGATGCGCGCCATCCGCCGCAGCGGAGCCCTCTCCCGAGAAGAAGAATAAGCCCGTACGTCAGGCCGCCTCCGCCAGTTCCACTTCCTCCCCATCGGTCGACGGCTCGGCTACCGGTTCCGGGGCTCCATCCAGCCGCACTCCCAGCTTCTCCAGCACCGCCTCGACCTGCTCGTTGAGCCGATCGAGCTGGGCGAGCACATCGTCTTGGCGGCGTTCGAGCTCCCGGAGGAGTTGTCCGGGAGCGTCATCCACAGCGTCAGGTACGGTCGACATGAGCGGGGCTTCATCGCGGCATCCTTGCCGCGTTCCTCGGGCGAATCTCGTGGTAAACCGATCGCACCAGAGCTATCGACCACGCTCGCCCGCGCGGTCGATCCGGGTTCCGAAAGGTCGCGTCGCTCAGGATGCGCAGGCCGGGCAACCCTCACGTTCCACGCAAGTTCGACCGGATAGGCAACTTCCCTCGCGAGCCACCTCGACCGCCGCCGCCCCGCCAGCCGAAGCAGAAGCAGAAGCCGAATCAGAAGCAGAAGCGAGAGGAGAGGGCACGCGCCACTCCCGGCCGGCATGCCGTCTGCTGCACCGCAAGCCCAGGCGGAAGCTGAGGGCCGGGCGGAAAGGCTCAAAATTGCTGAAAAAGGGAGTCTCTGGCGTTGCCGACCCTGATTGGGGGCTGCTACGCTGTGCGGCTCAGTGTCTGTTTTCCGTCCTCAGGTTCCTTTCACGCGGAGGACCTTCCAGAGTGATGTCCAGGGAGAATCGATGGTCAAGTTAGTGGTTCGGGATCGCGAAACAATTCAGGAAGCGGTGCGTCGTTTCCGCAAGCTGGTCGAGCGGAGCGGCATCAAGAAAGAGATGCGTCGCCGAGAGTACTACGAAAAGCCCAGCGAAACGCGTCGTCGCTCGCGGTTGCGAGCCGAGCGTCGCTCCCGCCGCACGCGGTTGCTGGCCAACTAGCCGCGCCCGCTGCCCATTAACTGCGAACCGCCGATCGCGAGCGGCCGACCCCACAGCTGCGTCGGTCGCCAAACGGGATCGAGCGTCGACGGTGCCGCCCCTCACGCTTCCGCGCGAGCGGGGCCGCAGAACCCCCAAGGGCTGCGCCACCGGATCGCCACCACCGCGATCCCCCGGGGGCCCAGGCACCGCCTCCAGGGCGATTAGCTCAGCTGGTTAGAGCGCCTCGTTTACACCGAGGAAGTCGGGGGTTCGAATCCCTCATCGCCCACCTTTCTCTCCATAGTCGCCTTTCGCTCCGCGAAAGTAGCGCCCCCTAGGCTCTGTCAGCCCCCCCTGAGCCGACGGCGCTAGCTGCGGGTGCTGCAGCGAGAATTCCGGGGCGACGAGGCCCGAGGCTAGCGCCTCCGGCTCAAAGGACGGCCCGTGATAGCAGCCGCTTAGCGGCGACAGTCGCCCCCTCCGGGGCTGGCGCTCAGCCTGAAACCTGCTGACGCTAACGGAATCTCTGTCCGGATCTAACCGGGGAAACAACCGCGAGTGACGCGCATCGAACGAATGGATGCGCGGAGGGGGGGCGCACCGCAGATAACACGGAGAACGCGGATGGAAGAGGAGATCCACAGCCAATTATCTGTGCTATCTGTGCTATCTGTGCTATCCGCGGTTCACTCCCCACCCTTTCGTCGTGCTCTTCCTGCTCTTCGTGGTTCTCCCGTCTCTACGTAATCCGTGAGCATGAGCTCGTGGAGAGAAAGGGACGCACCTCGATTGCGGCCTTCGTGGCTGCAGCTTGTGCCGCAGCAGGCTTCCGCTGCGGCTACGATATCGGGTGTCGCTCTTCGCGAGCGAATCCGATCCATCGCCCTGGAGGTCATCCCGATGCGTACGGTCCTGGTCTATCTCCTCCTCCTGTCGGTCGCACAGGCCCAAGACAAGAAGTCGGACATCCCCTACGCAGCGCCGGCCCATCCGCGGCAGGCCCTCGACATCTATGCGGCCGTGGGTGCGGAAAGCCAGCCGGTTATCTTCTGGATTCACGGCGGCGGTTGGCAGACCGGCGATAAAACCGATGTGCAGCTCAAACCGAAAGTGTTTACGGAACGCGGCTTCGTGTTCGTCTCGACCAACTACCGCCTGCTCCCAGACGTGGAGATGGGGGTTCTGATCCGAGATGTTGCCAAGTCGCTCGGTTGGGTTCACAAAAACATTGCCGACTATGGTGGCGATCCGCAGCGGATCTTCGTGATGGGGCATTCCGCCGGAGCCCAACTCGCCGCGCTGCTCTGCATCGACGACCGCTATCTCAAAGCGGAAGGGGTTCCCTTCGACGCTTTACGCGGCTGCGTCCCGGTCGACGGAGACACGTACGATATACCGGCGATCATTCACACGGCCGAACTTCGCCAGACGCTCCACGGCCTGCCGCTGCCGCGTGTGGGACACCGCGTCAAATTTGGTAATGATCCAGAAAAACATATCGATTTTTCTGCGGTGACGCATGTCGCCGAGGGGAAGGGCATCCCACCATTTTTGATTCTGCACGTGGCGGGGCATCCCGACGTCACCGCCCAAGCTCGGCGTCTTGCCAATGTTCTGGAAGCCGCCCGAGTCCCGGTGAAAGTATTTGGGGCTCGCGAGACGACGCACAACAAACTCAACGCAGATCTCGGACTTCCCGATGACCCGGCCACCAAGGAATTATTCGAGTTCCTCGACCCACTGGTGCAAGCGAAGCCGTAATGGCCTCGCCGACTTCGGATGCCTCATTCCGCCACTTTCTCAGCCACCAGCGGCTTTCCGGTGGCTCGGTTGATGCCTTGCCAAGTGCTCGCCTTGCGACCGAATACGAACATGCCCCGATCGTCTAGCGCGATCACAAAATTCCGATGCAGGCGAAGCTTCACAGGAGCGTCGACCGATAGTTCAAGGCGCGCCCATTTCCCAGCAACCGGGTTGATCGCATATACCGATCGTCCCACTTGGAAAACCACAAAGTCATTCTCAGCGATCAGCCGCAGATCGTCGGGCAGGGGAGTCGCAAACTTCACTTGCGCAAAACTCGACGTCTCGGCACTGTAGACCGAAATCGAAAGCCGGTCGGCGGCAATGACCCGCAGCAACGACCCGCCGCCAGGGATGCGTTCGACCGCTGGAGTTTCAGCGACGTTCGGTTCGACGACCGGGGATTCCGCGGTCGTTTGCTGCGCCGCGCAGGGAAGAGTCGCGGCGAGAGCGATTGCGACGGCCAGGCTGCGGGGGGAGATCATATAGGGGCGAGCGCTCGTTAAGCCAGCAGTTCAGTCACGACACGTCCGTGAACGTCGGTCAAGCGAAATTCGCGGCCTTGGTATTTGTAAGTCAGCCGCTCGTGGTCGAGTCCCAGCAAATGCAGCACGGTCGCGTTCAGATCATGCACATGAACCGGACCGTCGACGACATCAAACCCGAAATCATTGGTGGTGCCGTAGGAGAATCCTCGCTTGACTCCCCCACCGGCGAGCCAGATGGTGAAGGCGTCCTTATGATGGTCACGGCCCGGCTTCGCTTTAGCCCCTTTCGCGGCCCCCTGCCGCAGGGGCGTGCGGCCGAATTCGGAGCCCCAAATCACCAGCGTGTCGTCGAGCATTCCCCGCTGCTTGAGATCTCGGACGAGCGCCGCCATGCCTTGATCGACATCGCGGCATTTGGAGGTCAGCGGCATCGTGGGGCCGACGAAGGCAATCGAGCTAGGGACTTTCGGGTCTTGCCGTTCTGCCTCGATTTCCGTGCTATTGAAAAATGCGAACAGCTGGAAGTACTCACGCTGCGAGAACGGGTCGTACTTATGATCGTGGCACTGGGCGCACTCGAGCGTCGTGCCGAGCCAGACGGTCGCCGTGGTGTTCACCCGGTCGATAATCTGGTTCACGCGGGTTTCTTCAGGGATCGAGCCAGCCTCGACATTGATCGGTGCCGCGCGATGAAACCCGGTGGCGATGCGCTGCGACTCCGAGGCTCCAGGGATCAGGTCGCCAGCGATCTGCTCCACGGTGAATTGGTCGAACGGCATGTCCGCATTAAGTGCGTCGATCACCCAATCGCGATAGTCCCAAAGGTCGCGGAGGTCGTCCCGCTGAAAGCCGTGCGAGTCGGCGTACCGGGCCAAATCGAGCCACGGCCGGGCCCAGCGTTCGCCGAAAGCGGGCTCGGCCAGCAAGCGATCGACCAGTCGCTCGTAAGCATCGTCCGAGGGATCGTTGAGGAACGCGTCGAGTTCCGCGGGCGCCGGCGGCAGCCCGGTGAGATCGAGGTACAGCCGGCGGGCCCACTCCTCGGGAGCCGCCTCCGGCGAGGGGCGGGTGCCGCTTTGCTCGAGGCGCGTGAGGACGAAGGCGTCGATCTCGTTTCGCGGCCACCCGCTCTCGAGAGGCGAAGGCGCAAGAGGCAACGGTACCGGCGGCCGAACCGGCTTCTGGTATGCCCAGTGGGGAGCGAGCTCCAGCTTTTCCGGCCAGGCTGCTCCGTCGGCGATCCAGCTTCGAATCCGCTCCACAGCACTCGGGGGCAGCGGCTGACCGATCGCCGGCATGATCTCGCTGTCTCCGTGCGGCAGCGAGATCCTCCGCACCAGTTCACTCGCCTCGGGCTGGCCGGGAACGATCATCGAATCGCTCTCAAAGGCCCCTTCCCGAGTATCCAATCGCAGACCGCCTTGTTGCTGGTCCCCAGCGTGGCATTCAAAGCACGCGCGGCGAAGCAGTGGATAAATGTCCCGAGCGAAATCCGCGGTCGCTGCCGAGGACGATCCTCCCACAGCCGCCCTCGCTTCCTCCCCACGCAGCCGCCCATCGCCGCCCGATGCGAACATCGCAAGGATCACTCCGCAGACGGCGGCGCGGCGGATGCCGAGAGCGGGGCGGTGAGAACGGAGCAACATCGCGGCGGGCATGCTTGCCTTTATACGAATCGGAACGATTCAGAGCTTGGGGTGCGGATGCAAGTATTGGAGAGCGATGGGACTTAGGGCAGCGTCTCAGCCAAGATCCGCTGGTAGGATTCCCGCGCCTGCCGGTAGGCCGCTTCGGCTGCCGCTCGCTCGCGCGGATAGATCGCTTCCTTCTTTGCGTTCCAGCAGATGTCGACGGCGTCCAAGCACCACTGGGCGCTGCGACGACTGGCGCGAATCGGTTTTCCGTCGAGTTCAACGAATACGGGATTCGTGTGCGCACTCGGGAGAATCCGGAGCGCGATCCAGCTGGAACGATCGGGCGTGTACTCGAACGCCACCTCCTGCACCGATCCATCGGCCAGGATCTCTTTGCGTTCCACCGGTTCTCCATTGACGACCAGTTGGACGGGGACCCGACGCGTGTTTCCCACGCGGGCGCGCTCGACGTGCCAATACGGTTTTTGGTCGAGCGGCCGTCGGCGGATCGTCTCGTCAGGGGTTTCCGCCAGCAGAGCGGACACTTTCGCAGTCACATTCAGCTTTTCGCCACCGCTGACCGCCAGATAGCTTGCTCGCCCCGCGTCCCCCGGTTCGCCCACTCCCAAGCCATTGACTTGAAAATCGATCAAGTGGCTCAACCCGTCGCTGCAATAACTGCGGCCGTCGCGAATTCCTTCGATCCAGCTTTCGTAGGTCAACGGCTCGTCCTCACCCAGCTTTACATAGGACCGCCCCAATCCAACACGGTCGCCGTAGATACAAGGAAAATCAGTCTCGCCGCTGATTCGACAATCGTAGCCGCAGTTTAGAGTGTGGTACCAAATATTTAACTCCCACACACTCGGCGTATCGACGGCGGAAATAAAATCGCAGACGCCGTGCGTGACATCCACGATGTATTCATTCGCACCGATTCCATCGAATTTGGGCAGGTTGTAGTTCGGCAGTTCATCTCCCGGAACCTGCAGCCCCCAGCCGCTGTGTGAGAACCCGACGATCCCGCCCTGCTGCTTGCCCCATGCTAATACCGGCAAGTCCCACGAAGGCCACTCGCCCACTTGTTTGGTTTTCGTCCCGGAGAAGTGGCCGCTCGCAGCCGCATAGCTCCAGTCGAATTCGACGGGCGAGGGATACTCGTAGTCATCCTCTTTTAAGTTCAGCAAGCAGAGATGGCCGGCGTGAGAAGAGGGAAAGCCGCTGACCTCAACGTCATACCGCATCAAGTGGCTCGGCCCCGACAACGGATGGATCGCACCGTCGAAAAAGTCTTTTTGATAGTACCAGCACGGCCCCCAGGACAAAACGCATCCAACGTTCAAGTCTTCGCCCAGGATGTGCCGCATCATGTCCGGTGGAGCCACGCCTTGGGTGGGCGATTCATAATGCGAGCATCCGGCCGCGTGGATATGGTGGTCGCCAGAATACCACGCGTAGTCCGCCATTTTGATCCACCGCACCAGCCGGAAAGACTCTTCATGCGTTTCGGCATCGGGAACCGTGATCGTCCGCTTCAGAATTCGATATTCCGGACCACGCGTGTAGGTAACTTCGTACTGGCCGGGAGGGAGCGTGACTTCTTCGCCACTGTGCCGATAGATCTGATCGTGAAAAAAGAAGTCGGGCGCTAGCCGTCGCGAGCGGGCCGGATAGACCCGGCCGCTCGCGTCGCGAAAGACGAACTGGCCGGTGGTGGGCTGGCCATCGTCATCCAACACATCCAGCCGAACTCGCACCGCCGGCTGACACTCGAACAAGACGGGCAGCTCGTTGCGGAACCCCAGATCTTGCGTTCCCTGACCGACGTCAAACACCAACGACGCTTCGCGTTTACCCGCATCGCGGCTGTAGATCGACAGCAGCCGGTATTCGACTTCCAAACCGCTGAGATTTGGCTGCAGCGGGCTTTCGTCGAACAGATCGACGTCCATCCACCGGTCGAGCACGTCGGAGGGCCCAATCTCGGGCTCGGGATCCTTGTCACCGGTCGAGCGTTTGTAGACCGGTGCGGCATGGGGGCTGCTGACATTCAGGCTCGCCGTGACCCCCGCTTGGTTGTGCACCTTCACCAGGAACACGGTCCAGCCCTGCTCCACCAACCGACGGCTTGCCGGCCCAGTGGAAACTTTGACGCGACTCTCGGGGTTGATATTTACGACCGCCAGAACTCGCTCATCGAAAATCTGCTGGAGTTGCTCGGTGGCCTCGCGCGGGTCGGCTTCGTCGTTCGCCTCCTGGAGCCGCTGGCGCTGCTGGTCGGTGAGCGGCGAGCCGAGGAACTCGAGCGCAGCGGCGACCCGTTTGGCTTGGGCTTTGAAGGGTTGAGCCTCCACCGCGCGTATCGTGGGCAAGGGAGGCTCAGCCGCTGTGACCCAACTGCCCAGGATTAGAAGACCAACCGCGACAGCGGTGCGGAGGCAGGACATGTCAGCAGCCTGTGGGTGGGGAGTGAATGGCGGGAGCTGCGCGACGTCTCGGGGTGCGGAATACGTCCTTCGGAACCCTTTGGTTTATGGAGCATTTTGGTCGGCGGAGCAACCAAATTCGAGACCGCCGGTTGGTATAGCCGCTGCACACTCGCAAAAAGGACGCCCGGACGAGCAACCCTGATGCACCACCTCGAGGCCTGGCGATGAATAGCGACGAGATCCGCCCACTGGTCAATTGCCGGGGGCGGGATGTCTATGTGGTTCAATCGCTCTCCGGCGACTCCCAAACGTTGTACCCCGATGTCTAGCCGAGGGTGGCGAGCGGTTTGCCCGGCTCGGGGAGGCACTGAATCCCTTGGGTCGCGAGCACCCGCCTCAGGGCGTGATCGCTGGTGGTGAGGAAGTGCAGCCGAAATGGTCGCCGAGCCGAGGGTTTGAGGCCGGTCGTGAAGCTCACTCCGGGTCGCTCGTCGAGCGGAATCCTCGCGATCAACTCTTCAAACGCTGCCAGCGGATCGCGAACTCCCGCGACCGCCACCCGTTGCTCGCTCCGCAACAGCTCGACCACCTTGCTCAGCAGCGGCGGAACAGCGGTCCTTCCACCGGAAGCGGCGGCTCCCCCGACATCCAGCGGAGAGGCTTCAGCCAGCAGGTCGAACGAGCGACGGGGCAGGGTGATCGTCGGCAACGCCTCCGGCACCACGGCGCGCAGCCGCAAATGCCCCAAAGCAAACGCCGTTTTGGCCACCGCCAGAGGGTTGAATGCGTAGCCGGCAAACTGTTCTAGCTGCATCGCCACCATCATCGTGACGACCTGTCGGCCACCTCGGCGGCTGTACTCCGGTCCGCCGTAGGTCGTCCGCGTGATTGCGACCCAGTCGTCCCCGGCAGGAAAGTAATTCCAACTCGATGCATTTTCCTCTTCCCCGGCGAGCGCGGCATGCGACGGCGCCCAGCGACAAAGTTCCTGAGCCAAGCGACGATCGATTCCGGAAGACTGAGAGACGAGCTGATAGCCTTTCATCACTCCCTTGTCGGCGGAAGCAAAGATCGCTTGTTCAACCTGCATCGTACCCGCCTGCATCGTAGCTGCCTCCATCGTGCCCTCGGCGCCCCTGGATCAGCAGTTGGCGACGATCCATTCGAGCGGCTCCAGAATTCCGTGCGGTTCGATATGCAGGGGGATCTGCCGCTGCCGTCCCGAGCGATCGGTAAGCATGCCCGTACTGCCCGCCACGCTGGCCGCAAAAAAGGCATGTTTCCCAAACGTCCTGCGACAAAATTCCGCCAACCTCGGCATATTGTTGGCCGCGAACAATGCGGGATCTTCTCGAGCCTCCGGGCAAACGTCCGACTTCGTGAAGACCACGGCGATTGCCGCCCGAATATCTTGACGCTTGCGATCCGATTCTTTTCCCGAAGCGTGGAGCTGGGCAATGTAAGAGGCCAACTTCATAGCGAATAAATCTTCGCCAGGTCCCGCGTCCCGCACCTTCAGCGAGTCGCACAGGATCAACAACCCTTGCGACTTTTTGACGACGTCCCGAATCGCTGGATAAAGGCCAGCCTGGCTGATCTCCATTGCGATCGCTTCGCCGGCAAAATCGGGTGCCACCAAGTCGATCTGCTTCAGTCGTTCTTTTTCTCCCGAGGTGATCTCACAGTGGACCCACTTCCACGCATCGGCTTCGGCAGGTGTCTTATCGGGAAAGACGCGATGCTCGAGCGCCGTGACGACTTGCTCCTGCAGAGCGACGGAAAACGCATCGTTGGCTAAACCCTTGAGATGGTTCTCTCCACGATTGAGGAGGTCCAAGAGCAAGCCGAGATAAACCGTCTTCCCCGCACCGCTCGCTCCAAGCACCGAGACGAACCGCTGGGGGATCCCTCGCGTGGCGATCATCCGCGAGAGTTCCACGGGGGTTTGACAATCGGGACAGGAGCCTTCGTAGTCGGAGATGTCAAATCCACAGCTCGCACAGCTCAGATTGCCGAGCGATGGCGCATAGTCATCATGAGGAGGTGCCGTAATCATGCGTTTGCAATTCCCTCGGAGGAGTCCATGGAGTCGGGCAAGGGAGCGAGTCGACCGTCGGAGATACAGCAGCGAAATCCAACGTTCGAGCTTCGATGCAGATAGGGTTGGCCGGTGCGGAATTGGCAAGTCGCTTGGGATTGGAAAAACGTATCAAACGCTCCCCCACGGACTTCAGCCATCGGCTGGTCGAAGACAACGGCAATCTCATCGCTAACTTCCAAGTGAAATAGATCGCGCACCCACTCCCATACGTTGCCGATCAACTGTTGGACCCCATTGAGCGAGCGACCTTCGGGAAAGGCATCGACGGCGACCGTATCAAGAATCCCGGCCGCGCGAAGGTTCGCTTTGCGGGGATCAAATGCGTTGCCCCAAGGGTAGCGAAGCTGCGCACTGCTGCTGCTTCTGGACCACGTTCCGGCCCGCTGCCACTCGGCCGATGTCGGCAGCCGCTTGCCCGCCCAGACGGCATAAGCATTCGCCTCATACCAACAAACCCCAACGACCGGATGATTCAATTTGTTGGCGTCGGGTCGTCCCTGTGACCAATAGCGAGGTCCTGGATGGCCCGTGATATCGACGAACTGCAATACGTTCGGCAACACTTCCTCCGGCCAGTAATCAGCCTCTTCGTAGGCACCGGCTGCGACGAACCGGGCGAAGTCGGCATTCGTCACCGGATACCGATCGAGGTAGAGCGTTTCGACTCGATCGCTACAAAACGCATTCGCATTGGCTTCGAGGACCCATCCGGCCGTTGCGGCGAGACTCGTCGCCAACCGGACCTCGCCGGCCGGCACGAGCGCCATCTCCTGCTCGACCGCCTGCCAGGCAAATGCCTTGGACGATTCCTCGAAGGGGAGATCGGAATCGACCGCGAGCAGTTTGCAGTAGCGGCGATCGCGGATCAGCCGACGGACATCGGGCGGTGCCGCGGCAAAAGCCAACGCAGCCTCCGGGGCAACGGCCATGACGGGAGAGGAGCGGTGCCAGAGTGACGCGACCGATTGGGCAAAAAGCGAAGTGAGTGACACGATAGGGATCCGGCGGAAATCGCGTGGACAATGTTGGCAAAAGACTCGGTTTCTATCCGGGCAGACTCCCGACTTGACGCCTCAATATCTGAAACTGCCGCACGGCTCGATCACGCGCGGCCGAGGCGGTCTCGTTCGAGCGGAGTTCGCCCCCCGCGGGTGGTTCGGAGGCGCGAGCGTGAAGAGGCACATTCACTGACGCCGGATGCGGTGAGACCGGGTGGGGTTGTGGCGGAGTCTGCGGGTGCAGGCTCGGAGCCGGATTGGCCGGGACCAGCGGTCGGTCGATCGTCGGGCGTGGCCCTGGAGCCCCCGGTCCGGCCACGCCAGTTTGCGACTGCAGGACTCGCCGCTGCTCTTCCTCCAAGCGTTCCCAAGCCGCCGAGAGCTGTTCGGTCGTTTCTTGAATTTGCTGCACGTCGCGACGCCGTTCTTCGTTCCAGTGACGGCGCGCGAGTTCGAACTCCGCCATCCGCTGTTGCAGGACCAAACGTTCTTGCTGGGTCTGTTCATCGGTGGAACCGGAAGCGATTTGCCCGAGCACTTTCTCGAGACGCCCCACCCAAAGTTCCAAAAAGGCTTCGACATCGGCTGCGATGCGACCGAGCTCAGCCGCCGACGCCCCCGGTGCCGCCGACGCCAGATTCCCCGACCGCGGCGCAGGGTGGGATCGATTTGTTGTTGTATCCATCTCCATCGCATCAATTCTCAAGGCGTTTCCAGATCCGTGAGAGCCGACCGCTCAAGCCATGATTGCGTGGCTTGGGGGAGGCTTGCTGTTCTTCGTTGTGGATCTCGCGGAGGTGTTCGCGGAGAGCCTGCAGACGCGTCGCCGCATCCGACTCCGCGGGTTTGAGTGGTTTGGGCGACTCTTCCAAGGCGGAGAGTTTATTGGCCAGTTCGCTTCGCAAGCGGGAGACGATCGCCCGCTCCTGGGCAAGCGCCACGCGCTCTTCCCGCAGGGCCTCTTCGTCGCGGCAACCACTCTGCTCCAGTTGCTGGGCGAGGCCGGCACGTTCGCTGATGAGCTGGGCGATTCTTTCTTGCAGCGCCTTGTTTTGTTGCTGCAGGCGGGCGAGCGTCTGTTCGTAATGCTGCGGTGCGTTTCCCACCGCAGCCGCCTGCTGCAGTTGAAGCTGAGCTCGCTCGCGTTCTTCCGTCGCCTCCTCCAGCCGAGCGCGGAGCGCCTCGACCTCGGCGTCCCGCTGCTCGTCGCGATGGGCGATCCGGCGTTCGATGTCACCGACCCAGGCTTCTAACTGATGCCGTTCTTCCTGTTCCGCCTGATTCGCCTCCTCCGCCGCGCGCAGCATTTCTTCGAGCAACGCCACGCGTTCGTCGCCGTGAGCCGCCTCTTCGAGCAGTTGCTCCATCCGCGCCAGCAGGGCTTCGGTTTCGTCATCCTCCTCCGCGATGGCGATCCCCGCGGCTGACTCGTCGAACGCCGCATCGTGCTGGGCCAACTGAGCATCGCGCTGAGCCAACTGAGCATCGCGCTCGGCGAGCATCTCTTGCAGTAATTCGATCTCTTCCCGCAGCAGGGCAATTGTCTCCTGCTCGAAGCTCGCTGGCTCCAGCGCCCCGCGAGTGCGGCCCCTCTCGCGGTCCCCGAAGTCGCCAAGCAATTCGTCGTCGCCCCACAACGGAGCTGCCTCCGCCGACGCAGTGGCATCGCCCGCTTCCGCTTCGGCGTCCTGATCCCATGTGGCGTCTTGCTCCCCGCCCGACTCGACTTTAGCGGGTCGCCGCGACGGCAGCGCGTTGTTCGGCTCGGATTCGGCGTGCTGATCCCCGCCGCGCAGCCAGGCTGTAGCGATGCCAGTGGTCGCCGCGGCAGTCGTCAGTCGGTACTCGCCGACGCGGAGTTCATCCGACGGTCCGACGGCTACCTTAGCCTCGACCGGTTGGCCGTTGAGCAACGTTCCGGACTGCGACGCCCAATCTTGAACCCACAGCGTCCCGTTTTCGAAGCTGAGCAGACAGTGGCAAGCCGACAGCTCCTCGCCCTGAAGTCGTAATCCGCAATCCTTGGAGCGGCCTACCAAGACACTGCGTCCCGTCTCGAGCTGGTGAATTGCACGCTCGCCGCGATCGTTCTCGGCCGTCACCACGAGTGCTGCGGGTGGAGTCGTGGAGGTGCTCATCTTATTGGACTCCTGCTGTGGGTTCGGTGACCGGATTCGCCACTGCCGATGCCGCGGCAGCTGGAGCAGGATTGACCGCCCGGGCAGGAGCGACTTGCTGGGGCGAGGCCACTTCGCGCGATGGTTCCTTGGCGACCTTCTCTAATACCTTCTCCACCGCGGCTAACAATTGTTCCGTGGTGGAGGGGCGTGCGAGAATCTGATGGGGAACGACTCCCAGACGCTTCCGCCACACGTCGGCCGCGTCGCGTGCAGCCGCTTCGGTCGTGATCAGAACGTATTTCGCGTCGCTCAGCCGATCGGCAGCGGCTGCGAGCAGCTCTCGCATCTGCGTGCACGCCTCCGAATCTTCGGCGGCGAACACGAGGACTTCGGGGCGGGCCCGTTTCAGGAACAGCTGCAACGCCAATCGATCGCGGACCACTTTGAATTGGGAACCGGTGGCGGTTTCAGCAAGGACAGTGCGGAGATGCTGTGCGATGCGAGGGTCGGATTCAAAGACCACCACCCGGGCCCCCTCGGACCGCGCTGCAGTCTGCACCAGTTCAGCCTGCTCGAAACCGTTCAGCACTTGCCGGACTTCCAGCGGTTCCCACTGCAGGAGACCGGCCAGCTCGGCGACCGTGCGAGGCTCGGAGAGCAAGCCGAGTATTTTCATGTGACGAGGGGCAAGGCCCGCTCGGTCCAGGTTCTGGCCCCGAATTGCCCGCCGGACGAATGTCGTCTCCGAAGCCTCCACGGGAAGCCCGGCTGGATCGTCGTGCACCGCACCCTCGACCAGCAAAGCCAGCAGGCTGATGTCCAGCGGCAGGCTGCGATACATGGCCGGCGCCGCCCGGCCCGCCTCGAAGCGAAATCCCGTCAGGCGTCGAGTAAACGCCAGGCGGACGAGCATCGCCGCCTGATACAACAGCAATCTCGTGACCAGCCGAGGGTCGAGCACCTTGCGGTTGAGCAACTGGAGGAAACCATCGACCTCGGCTCCACTGCGACCTTCGAGCGTTAGCTTCAAAACCGGAGCCAGGTTCTCGATCGCTTGCGGCAAGCCGGCAGTGATTCTCTCCACCTCCTGTTCCCGGAGCCCGGTCGCCGAAACTCCCTGGATACTTCCCTCTTTCAAGTAGAACCAGATTCGCGTCCGCTCGGCTTCGACTTCGAGCACTCCACTCTTGTTTCCGTTATTGAGGAAATCTAATACCTCTCGGAGTCCGAACATTGCGAATGAGCCCGCCAAGTCGGTGTCGCCGACCGTCGCGATCACTTCAGGAACCGCGGTTCCTTGCGTCTGGGAGGCGACGATCATCGCCGCGGTTTCCAACGCATTGGCGACCGTCGTCCGGAGTAGCTCCTCGGTGTACGGTTTGGGGAGCATGTCCACGACGTTGGACATCTCGGTGTATTCGGCGTAAGCCCGGTTGCGGAGCGTCGAGCTGACAACGACGGGGATCAGCTTCAGGACAGGCGATTCGCACAGCCGGCAGCAGACCTCGTAGCCAGTGGTGCCCGGCAACTGGTGGTCCAGCAGGATCAAGTCGGGACGAACATCCTCGGCCATGCGGAGACCGTCTTCCGCGGTCGGAGCCAAAAACAGCTCATAACCCGCAGCGCTCAGATGGGTGTCGACGAGTTTCCGGATCGTCGCGCTGTCGTCGATGACGAGGATTTTCTTATGACTCATGGCTTTCCCTCTGTTGTTGCATGCGGACGACCCGTTCCATCAGCCGTCTTTTTTCTAACACTAAGACGACTTCTCCCATCCCTGAGAGTGTCGCCCCGGAACAGAATGGGTGATGTTTTAGAAGCGATGGCAAGGGGCGAACGACGACTTCCTCGGGACCCAGAATCTCATCGACCAGCAGCGACCAAGGACGCGCGTCGGCCGCACCACTGGTGGAAGATTGTCCGCTGGGAGACGCCAGCACCAACATCTGGGTCGGCCCGACATCATCACCGGCAGTCTCAGACTCACTAAATAACGTTGCAAAGGGCACTGCGCGGACTTTGTCCACCGCACTGCCAGCCGCCTGCACGAACTGCATCGGAAGGGCAAAAATCTGTCCGCCCGCCCGGAATACCATCGTGTGCTGGATCACCGAGGGGAGTGGGAAAGTCAGTCGAAAGGTGGTCCCGCGCCCAGGCGTGGAATCGATTTCGATCCAGCCCCGCATTCGTGCGATCGCCGCGGCCACCACATCCATCCCCACGCCGCGACCGGAAACTTGGCTGGCGGCTTGTTGGGTGGAGAATCCGGGATGGAAGATCAGCTGTGCTAATTCTTCGCGAGTGGCTGCCATGGTCGGATCGAGCAGCCCCCTCTCGATCCCTCGGCGGCGGAGCGCGTCGTAGTTCAGCCCCCGCCCGTCGTCGCGAATCTCCAGCACCAACAATTCGGAACTGGTCAGTGCCTCAAGCGTGACCACACCGACCTCCTCTTTGCTTTGCCGGAGCCGCTCGTGCGGTTCTTCGATTCCGTGGCTGACGGCATTGCGGACGATGTGCAGGAGGGGTTCATAGAGCCGTTCCTGCATCGCCCGCTCGATCCCCGCGTCTTCGCCGATCAACCGCAGGCGGACTTGCTTCTTCTCGGCCCGGGCCGCGTCGCTCGCGACGCGCTGCAGGCGGCGGAACAGTCCCGAAACGGGCATCCGTCGCAGCTCGACCAGCTCCTGACGGAATTGGCGGATGAACTGCGAAACCGCTTGATTTCCCTCGGCAACCGGCTGGTAGCAATCGCGCAGCCGCTGGGCGGTTTCCAGCAGATCGCCGGTCGCCGGATCACCGACCGCGCGAAGCCGAGAGACGCTGTCGAGCAAGTCGCGGTGGATGCCCTTCAGTTCGCTGAGTTCGCTGTCGCGGCGGTTCCGTAACATCACCAGCTCGGCCAGCATATCCATCAGCCGATTCAACTGGGACGATTTAACCCGCACCGTCTCATCGTCACCCCCAGCGTCGGCAAACGACATCCCTGGCGGCGAAGCAACACTCTCCGATCCCGCACTCGGCTGAGTAGCCGGCAGCGACGCGGGGCGTCCTTCCACCTCGGCAGCGGCTCCCCCATCGCCGGCCGAGACGCTTGCGATTTGCTGCCGGATCGCGTCGTAGCGAGTAAACAGCTGCTCGACGCTCGGCAGCTCCGCGGACGCTTGGTGGCTGTCGCGGAGCGAGTCTTCGAAGCGGTGGAGCTCACCGGCCAAACTCGCCAACCCAACGCTTCCGGCAGCCCCTTTGAGCGTGTGCAGCTCGCGGCAGATCTGCTGCAGCGGTGCTCGGTTTTCCGGCTGAGCTTCGAACTTTAGTACCGCCTCTTCGATCGAACTGAGGCAGCGGCCTGCGTCGTCGAGAAAGGCTTCGCGGATCTCGGCATCGAGCTCCACTGCCGCCGCTGACTCCCAGGGTGCTGACTCCCAAGACGCGGACTCATGGGTCGCTGAGCTGACTGGGACAGGGTTGGCTGGAATGGGGTTGGTTGGGGATGCGTCGCGGGGCTCCGCGGCGGAGCAAGCGGCCGGATCGTCCGAGCGAACCAGTTCCGCGAGCAGCTCACGAATTTCCTGCTGCGAGGGAGCATCCAAGCCAGCCCCGTCCGCTTCGCACGCGTCTGCTTCGCCCTCGCACTCACCGTCTTCGGTCGCGGCAAAGGCTCCCCAAGGGTCGATGGCCGCATCCCAAAAATCCTCGGCGCTCGAGTTCACGGCGTCCCAACTCATGGAATCTCCACTCCCACGGGAAGCGGCGGCGGCTCGATGGCGAGCTGATCGGCGGGCTCATTGCGATGCCGATCGGAGCATCGTCTCAGCTGGTCGATTGAGGCGTCGATTTGGGTGCGGATCTTGGACAGCGTCTTCATAGTCCAGCAGGCGTTCTCGGCGCGGCTGCGGCTGGATTTGGCGACGTTGGAGATTTGCTCCATGGCCAGAACCACGTCTTGCATGAGTTGCAATTGCTGATGGGCCGCCGTAGCGATATCCCCGGCCCGCGAAGCGTCCCCCTCGGCCGCTTGGCCGATCTGTTTGAGAGCAGTCTCAAGGGCGGCGGCGCGATTGACTTCCGCCTCGACGTCGGACCGCTCTCGGATGAGCCCCGTGATCGATTCCTGCGTCGCGAGCTGGATCGATTCGATCAGCCCCGCGATCTCCCGGCTGGCCTGAGCGGTCTGCTCGGCCAGCTTGCGAACTTCGTCAGCCACCACGGCGAACCCTCGGCCATGCTCACCGGCTCGGATCGATTCGATCGAGGCGTTGAGCGCGAGCAGATCGGTGCGAGCGGCGATGTCGCCGATCGTGGCGACGATGGAGCTGATCTGTCGCGACGGATCGTTCAGGCCGCGGAGTTTCTTTTCGTTGGCCAGGGAGTGCGTGCGGATCCGTTCCATCCCTTGCAGCAAATCGGCCAGTCGCTGCAAACCTTCCCGAGCCGATGTGCGGGTTGTGAGAATCGCTTCTTGAACGAGTTTGGTATTGTCAGAAATCAGGTCGATATTGCTGGAGAGCTGCTCCACGTAGGTGCTGGTTTTGATCACCGCGTTGCCTTGAATCTCCGCACCCTCGGCGATCTCTTGCGTGCAGCGAGCCAATTCCGCGGCGCTCTGTTCCATCTGGTCGAGATTCCCGTGCAAGGTCTGACCGATGCTGCCGAGCACCTGGCGCAGTTCGGCACCGTTGACTTGCCCCCCGCCTCCGCGTCGATTGAGCAGCATCAACACCGCTTGGACATCCCGCATCTGCTCGCGTCCGTTGGCCGCCATTTCATCCCACCGCGCCGCCTGCTCGGTGAGCTTGGCCGCCGTGTGGTCGATTTCCGCGACGCCAGTGGCGGCGGTCGACGCACTGCCGGGACTCGCGCCGACAGCGGTCAATACAGCGAGATGGCTGCGGAATCGTGTCGCCAGGAAAAAGGCAATTCCCCCCACGGCTCCACTCGCCGCGATCGCCGCGGCACCCCACGCCGACGCTCCACTTTGAAATCGCTCGGCAACGCCAAACGCCAAAACCGCCACGGCTGCGGTCGTCGCATGGCTGAAAAGAAAGAGGGTTTGAATCTTCATCATTCAGCCCCGCTTGCGATAGCGGCCCCTGCGGCGATAGCGGCCCCAGTGGCAGTGGCAGCCCGCGATGCGGTCGATGACTGAGCGAGTGGCTGTGATAGGTTCGACCAGCCACTCCGCAGCCGCTGCTCAGCGCGTCGATAGAGGGTGTTGGGATCGAGCACTCGCACCACTTGATCGCGAAACGTTGCCGTTCCCAAGACAGCCGTCGCCCCGCCGTCATGGGACCGAGCATCGCCGTGGACCAAAGTCTCGAGCGATTCCAGAGCGATGACCTCATCGACCAGCAGCGCCCAATTCCCCCCCGCACCGCCGATGACGAGCATTTTTCCGGCGGCCCGACGCGTTATGGAAGTGTTCTCCAGAAGCGGATTGAGATCGACAACCGGGATAAACTCGTTGCGAAAATGGCACAGCCCAGCCAAGAGTAGATCGCTTCCCGGCACCCGCACGAGTACCGGCGTCATCGTGACCTCACGGATGCTGGTCGCGAGCATCGAATGCCAGGAGGAGCCCACGCGAAAGACGCAGTGCTTGTCGCTGACCACCGACCGACCCGTCGTCGCTGAGGTCTCCTGCATGGTTGCTGCTGTCATTCGAATGGTTTATCGGCGAGAATTTTCGAGTTGGGCTGCCAAGCGGTTCTTGATGATTTGCAATCGATCCAACGATCCTTCATCCGCTGCCCGGCTTGTTGGAGGCAGCTCGGTTACGGAATCCTTGGTGGCGGTATCGGCGGGTAAATTCGGATCTGTCTCTGACGGGTGAGGTGCGACTTGGAACTGGTTTAACCTTTGTCCGGTTCGAGCGAAAAAATCGCGAATCTCCGCTTTCCACTCGGCCAGCGTGTCATGATCGATCAGCGCTGCGGAGCTGGTTGGATCCGCATCGAGATCCGAGTCGGCATGGCGGTGATCGCTTTCGAGAAACATGTGTTAAACAGCGGGAGCCAAGGGAGCGGCCGCAGATCCCTCGGTTCGATCGAGCAGGGCTGCAACGGTCGAGAGCAGCAGATCTCCGCGGATCGGTTTCGGGAGATAAGCGCCAAACTCCGCACCGAGTCGATCGAGTGCGGGTGTGTGTTCTTTGGTCAGGAAGATGATCGGGAGATCCTTCCACGGATCGCCCATCTCGCGGATCTCGAAGCAGGCCGCGTAGCCATCCTTTTCGGGCATCAGGATGTCCAGGATGACGAGCTGGGGACGCTCGTTGCGGGCAGCTACGACAGCTTGCCGGCCGTCGGCGGCGAGAGTGACGTCATACCCCGCCTCTTCGAGCGTTCGGCGGACGATCGTCTGGATCGTTCGACTATCATCCGCAACCAAAATCTTTGGCTGGGGCAGCGATTTGAGCTGGGCCATGGGACTTCTCACCCATCCGCGCCGACCGTCTGCTCAGACCGAGCGCGCGGTGGACATGGAGGTCGAATGACAATGGACAAGTTTCTACTTCGGTAACCCGGCGGTCTCAGGGAGATCCGTGGCTTTGCGTCCCGGCCTCGCGACCGGTTTGCCTTTTTCGGGAGTTCTGTCAGAGTCCCGGCTGGAATCAAAAAAGGAAAAGAACGCCTGGGATGGCGCTTCATGGGAAACATGGCTTACCCCCGACCGCTGTCAAGTTAGAAATCACCCGATTCGTCCGCGGCTAATTCGACGTGGCCGATTCGACGTGGCCGATTCGACGCGGCTCGCCAAACCCGTCATACTCGACGGTTCGACCAGCCAGAGTCTTCAACTCAGGGAGAGTCACGGGCATGCGCTACCGAGCCGCGATCCTGCTGTCGCCATGGGCCATCGCCGCAGTTCTCTCGGCGACTGCGGTCGCGGCCGAGCCCGGCCATGTCGACTACGCGCGGGACATCCAACCGCTGCTGTTCCACAAATGCGCCGCTTGCCACGGGGCGCTTCAGCAGCTCTCGGGATTGCGGCTCGATGCCGGGGTGCTGATCCGGCAGGGAGGCGATAGCGGCCCGGCGGTCGAACCCGGCGAGAGCGCGGCGAGTCTGCTGATCGAACGCGTCACCGAAACCGATTCCGGATTGCGGATGCCTCCGGAGGGCGAGGGCGAACCGTTGACGGCCGAGCAGGTCGAGCTGCTTCGCCGCTGGATCGATGCGGGGGCTCAGTCGCCAGCCGACGAAACCATTCCTGAAGATCCAGCCAACTATTGGTCTTACCAGCCAGTGGAGCGACCGGCCGTTCCGCAGGTCGCCGCCTCGGCTTGGGTCCGCGATCCGCTGGATGCGTTCGTTGCCGCGAAACTCGAAGAGCAGGGCCTCGCGCCGCGCGGCGAAGCGGCCCGCGAAGTTTGGCTGCGTCGCGTCTTCCTCGATCTGATCGGACTGCCACCGACTCGCGAAGAGCTGCACGCCTTCCTCGCCGACGATTCGCCGCTCGCTTATGAAAAAGTCGTCGATGGGCTGCTCGACCGCCCGGAGTACGGCGAGCGGTGGGGACGGCACTGGATGGACGTGTGGCGGTACAGCGACTGGTATGGCAGCCGGGGGATCAATGAGATCCGCTACAGCCAGCGCAATATATGGCGGTGGCGTGACTGGATCGTCGAGTCGCTGGCCGCCGACAAACCTTACAACCAAATGATCGTCGAAATGTTAGCCGGCGACGAACTGGCTCCAGACGATCCCGAGGTGCTGCGGGCGACCGGCTACCTCGGACGCAACTGGTACAAGTTCGATCGCAATGTGTGGATGTTCGATGCAGTCGAGCACACCAGCCAGGCCTTTTTGGGGCTAACGCTCCGCTGTGCTCGCTGCCACGATCACAAATTCGATCCGATCGCCCAGAAAGACTACTACCGCTTCCGCGCGTTCTTTGAGCCGCACGATGTGCGCACCGATCCGCTGGCTGCCGACGCGCCTCAAGAAAAGGATGCCACCCTGGGAATGGTGCTCGCCGACGGCGTGGCTCGCGTGTATGACAAGGAGTTGGATGCGAAGACCTATTTATTTGAACGCGGCGACGATCGCTCGCCCGACCAGTCGCAGCCGCTCTCGCCGGGTGTCCCTCCCGCCTTGCAAGGTCCAGAGCTCAAGATCGAGCCCGTCGCGCTGCCAGCCGAAGCGTACTACCCCAGCCTTCGCCCGGAGATCACCGAAGGTATGATCCGGCTGGCCGAACAGGAGGTGGCGAAAGCCGAGCAGGCTCTGACCGAAGCTCGGACCTCCGCGGCAACCGCAGCGGAAGCGGTTGCCGATTACCAGCGCCGACTCGATAGCGGCGAAGCGATCGCAACCGGCCCGAGCCAAACGATCCTCCATGACGAGTTCGCGGAACGTTCCGAAATTTGGAAACCAGTCTCGGGCAACTGGTCCTGGGACAGCGGCCGGTTAGTCGAAAACTCAGTCAGCAACTTCGCCACGATCGTCGCCTCGGTCGCGGTGCCGCAAAGCTTTCAGGCTCGCGTCAAATACCGCACCCTGCAGCCCGGCATGTACCGCTCGGTCGGCATGAGCTTCGATTACATCGACACGGGCAATTCCCAAGATGTCTACACCAGCGCCAACGATTCGGCTCCTTCGATTCAGGCCTTTCACCGCCAGAACGGCAAGCAGGAATATCCGCAGGCGGGGATCGTCAAAACACCGGTACCGATTGGCGAAGTGGTCACCGTTGAAATCACCGTGCGGGGACAGGAGCTGTCGATCTCGCTCGACGGCCAGCCCAAGCTGCACTACTCAATGCCGGTTGCTCGCCGCGACGGAAAATTCGCCCTCTGGGTCCACAACGGTGCGGCCGAGTTCCTGGAAGTGGACCTGCAGGAATTGCTCCCAACGCTCGACGAGCTGCGGCACAAGCAGGCTGCGGCGGAAGCGGAAATCGCTCTGGCTGAAGCTCGGCTGCGAATTGCCCACACGCAAGTCGCCGCCGTCCGTGCTCGAGTCGCCGCCGAGCGGGCAAAGTATTTGGGCGACGAACCTGAGCGAGACGAACCGGAGCAAGACGCCGCTCCGTTGGCCGTCGCGGCCGGTCGTGCGGAACGGCAGGTGGAAGCGGCCCAAGCCGAGCTGGCCGTGTTGCAAGCGGAGCAGCAGTTCCACGCCACGCAGCACGCGGAAGCGGAGCAAAATTTGACGGCAGCCCGCGAAGCGCTCGTGGCGGCCCGCGAAGCGCTCGTGGCGGCCCAAGCGGCCTGCGACACCGCGGACGGAAAGTACACGCCGCTCGGCGAGCAGTATCCCTCGACCAGCACTGGGCGGCGGCTGGCGCTGGCCCGCTGGATCGCCAGCCCGACCAATCCCCGGACCGCGCGGATTGCAGTCAACCATATGTGGCTGCGGCATTTCGGCCAGGCAATCGTGCCCACCGTGGCGAACTTTGGGATCAATGGCCAGCCACCCTCCCACCCCGAACTGCTCGACTGGCTGGCGGCGGAACTTGTCGAGCAAGGCTGGCGGATGAAGCCACTGCACCGCCGCATCGTCCTCTCGGCTACCTACCGGCAGAGTTCGGCGAGCGGAGGAGACGCGGAGGCGGTGGCCCGCGACCCCGAGAATCGCTACCTGTGGCGGATGAACTCCCAGCGAATGGAGGCGGAGGTGATTCGCGATTCGGTCCTCTTCACTGCGCGGGCTCTCGACCTGACTCGCGGCGGACCGGAAATATCCGAACGCGAGGGGCAGACAGTGCTGCGGCGGAGCTTGTACTTCCGCAACACGCCGAACGAGTCGATGGCGTTCATGGATTCGTTCGACGCCCCCAATCCCAACGAGTGCTATCGTCGTCAGGAAAGCGTCGTGCCGCATCAGGCGCTGGCGCTGATGAACAGCAGTTTGGCGGTCGATCACGCGCGAGCGGTGGCCGAAGAGTTGAGCGCGCCGCTCGGCGACAGGGATGACAAGATGGCCCGCCGCGAGTTTCTCTCCGCCGCTTTCGAGCGGCTGTTGACGCGCGGGCCAACCGAGCCAGAGCTGGACGCATGCCAGCGGTTCTTGCGAGACAACATCGCACTGCTGCAGAGCGGCGACCAGGCGGCGTTCCCTGCCGGAAGCGAATCTTTCAAGCGTGCCCCGGCCACGATGGCCTATCAGAGAGCGAGGGAGAATCTGATCCTCGTGCTCTACAGCCACAATGACTTCGTCACCATCCGCTAAATGCGAGAGGCACTCCTGCCATGCATGACTTTCCCTGTGGACGGGTCCATCGCCGCTCCTTCCTAGCCGATGTGGGTATGGGTTTTACGGGCCTCGCGCTGGGCGCGATGCTAGCCCGCGATGGCGTCGCGAGCGCCGCCTCTCCCGCACCGCTATCAGATTCTCATCCTGGTGGGCCCCATTTCGCACCCAGAGCCAAGAGTGTGATCTGGTATTTCATGCTCGGCGGGACCAGCCATTTGGAGAGCTTTGATCCCAAACCCGCGGTGAACCAGTTCGCGGGAAAAACGATTGAGGAATCGCCTTATAAGTCGGCGGTCCTCGATTCCTCTTTCTATCGCAAAAATGTTCGCGACTTCGCCGGGACACCGCGAGCTTTAATGACCCAGCTCTACCCGCTGCAGATCGGGTTTCAAAAACGCGGGGAGAGCGGCATCGAAGTGAGCGATTGGTGGCCCCACGTGGGCCAGTGCGTCGATGACCTGGCAATCGTCCGCTCGATGTGGACGACCGACAACGATCACGCCGCCCAGCTGCAATTCCACACAGGGCGGCATATCTTTGATGGCTTTCATCCTTCGATCGGCTCATGGACGCATTACGGGTTGGGATCGCTCAACGATAACCTGCCCCAGTTCGTCGTGATGGGCGGCGGCCCCGGCGACTGCTGTGGAGGCGTTGGAGCTCACGATGGCAGCTATTTGGGACCCGAGCATTCGGGGGTCGCGATGGCGCTGGATCCCAACAACCCGCTGCCGTTTGGGTCGCCCGGTGAAAGCGTCACGGTCGGCGAGCGACAGCGGCAGCTCGAATTATTGAACGAGTTGAACGGGATCGCGGGCGTTGAATATCCGGACGACGCTGCGATGCGAGCGCGAATCAAAAGTTATGAGCTCGCTTACCGGATGCAGATGTCGGTTCCAGAAGTCGTTCGCTTGAGCGACGAATCCGCGGAGACCCATGCGCTCTACGGGCTCGACAATCCGGCGACCCAGACCATGGGGCGCCACAGCTTGGCGGCTCGGCGGCTGGTCGAACGGGGCGTCCGCTTCGTCCAAATCTACGACGATGGCTGGGATGCCCACAGCAAACTGCAGCAGAACCATACCACGCGTTGCCAAGCGGTCGACAAACCGATCGCCGGGTTGCTCAAGGACCTCAAGCGCCGCGGGATGCTCGGCGAGACGCTGGTCGTGTGGGCAACCGAGTTCGGTCGGACGCCGGGATCGGAGCAGAGCGACGGACGCGACCACCATCCCTACGGCTTCTCGGTCTGGATGGCGGGAGGTGGTCTGAAGGGAGGCGTGGCCCATGGAGCTACCGACGAGATCGGCTTCCACGCCGTCGAACATCGTCACTACGTGACCGACATCCACGCCACCGTGCTCCACCAACTGGGACTCGATCCGCGGAAGCTCGAGGTCCCAGGACACAAACGGTTGGAAATCGATTACGGCAAGCCGATCCACCAGATCATCGCTTAGCCCCAAGGTACGGAACGCCACCCTCCCCCCGGAAGGGTCGAGCGTCAGCGAGGGGAGGGAGAGCAATCCCTAACGATAGCCCCAAGTGAAACGCACGGTTGCGGAAACCCTCCCCGCTCGTTCCTCGCGACCCTCCCGGGGAGGTCGTGCAGTTTTTAGCCCCCTCTCCCCCGAAGGGAATCGCGGCAATCGCTCGACCTTCACCCCCGAACATTTTCGCGATTCTCTTTGG
>NZ_WRPR01000037.1 GCF_010367455.1 Candidatus Laterigemmans baculatus
CCCGCCCGCCCGCCTCTTCTCGTAAAATCCAACCGCATCAGCCGCCCCGAGCCTAAAATCCATCAGCGGATGAAATATCCGGGCTAGCCCCCGGCGGCTGATGATCGCAGCGCTCCTATGTTTCGCTGCAAGGGGTTTTGTCGGTTACTGGGAGATCGGTCAAACTGGACTCGCCCCAAACCCCACGCCTCGATTCGCAGGAATTTCGCCGTCATGGCTTTGACAATCATGCGTCGCATCCGCTTCTGTGCCGGCCATCGCCTGCGGATGCATGGTGGACGCTGTGAAAATTTCCACGGGCACAACTACGTCGCCGACTTCTATGTGACTGGCGAAGAGCAGGACGCGGTCGGTCGATTGATCGATTTCTCGGACCTCAAAGCGCGCTGCAAGGGCTGGCTCGACGAGCACTGGGATCACGCGTTCTTGCTGTGGGATCAGGACGAGAACGGAATCGCCGCGCTCCGCCAGGTCGAGCCGCATCGGCTGTTCGTGATGCCCTACAACCCGACCGCCGAGAACATGGCTCGCTACCTGCTCGAAGAGGTCTGTCCCAAAATCCTCGAAGGCACGGGGGCTCGAGCCTCGAAGGTCGTGATCTGGGAAACCGACGAAAGCTTTGCCGAAGTCTCGGCCGAACCGTAGCCTACGGCTTGACTGCAAAGATCCGCACTGCGGCGGCATAGGCGTTGACATCGTGGTCGCTGAACAGTTTGGCCAGGTCGCTGTGCAGCGTCTCGGTCTGGCAGCAGCCTCCCGCGTCGACGACCGCCAGTCCCGCGTTCGCCACTGACGCGGGTTTCGCGTCGGCCGCCGGAGCGGGTGGAGGCGTGCAGCAGCCCGCTTGACCGTCGACCAACGCGTAGCTGGTCAGATCGGATCCCGTGTCGACGATCGCGACGTGTTCGAAGCCGGCCCTGCGCAGTCCGCCGTCGTAGTCGTCGATCAGGATGGCTCCGGCGATGCAGCCGACCAAAGCGGCGATGTTGTCAGCCAGCGCCGACGGGAGGGGCTGTTTAAGGGCGATGTCCGAGACGGCGACCCGTCCGCCCGGTTTGAGCACGCGGAACATCTCGCGAAAAACCGCGTCCTTGTCGGCTGCCAGATTGATCACGCAGTTGGAGATGATCACGTCGGCCGAAGCATCGGGAAGGGGCAATTTTTCGATCTCGCCGAGCAGGAACTCGACGTTCTCGAACGGTTTGCCGTCGGGACCTCGCTGAGCATTCTTGCGGGCCAGTTCGATCATGTCGGGCGTCATGTCGACGCCGATCGCCCGTCCCGTAAGGCCGACTTTGCGAGCCGCGAGAAAGACATCCAACCCCCCGCCGCTGCCGAGGTCGACGACCGTCTCCCCTTCGCGGAGATTCGCCGTCGCCAGCGGATTGCCGCACGAGAGTCCCATGTTGGCTTCCGCAGGAATTGCCGCCAACTCCTCGGCGGAGTAGCCGAATGCCTTGGCGACTGCTTCGACCCCCTGGTCACGGCTGGACAACCCGCTCCGCGCCGTCTGAGCGTACTTTTCTCGAACTATCGAAGTCGTTTTTTCGGACATGGCTTGGCTCCTTTTCCTGTTACGATTGAGTCGGACATCCTGGGGCGATCACTCCTCAGCGATCACCTCGCCCCTGTTGCCGACTGTTTTATATTTCTAAAAATATGGAAATGTCACGCGCTGTCAAGGCGCTTTCCGCACTGGCTCACGAATCGCGTCTGGCGATTTTTCGGTTAGTAATCGCGGCCGGTCCGCGGGGAGTTGCGGCTGGAGAAATCGCCGAGCGGTTGGAGGTGCCGCGGCCGACGCTCTCGTTCCACCTCAGTCAGCTCACGGGAGCCGGACTGCTGGAGGATCGCAAGGAGGGGAGGTCGGTGATCTATGCCGCCCGGTTGAAGGGCATTAGCGAGCTGCTGGAATATCTAATTGAAGACTGCTGCCAAGGCGAGGTGGGCGGCTGCGCGGTCCCCGATCTTGTGGTCCTGAAAAACTGCAAGCCGCTCGGCTCGGACGCGACGGGCGAGCAGAAATAGGCGGAGCCCGCGAGATCGTCGCGGGCGTCTGGCTCAATCGGCGGAGGAACCGTCGGTCAGCACGGAGGGGGACTCTTGCTTGAGACCTCGAGCCTCTTCAAAACGCACTCCCGGATTTTCTCGCTGGGCATACTCGGTATCCCAGAGCGACTGGAACAGTACGGCGGGACTTCCGTCTTGGTCTTTGACGACCCGTGAGGAATAGGGGAGCGTGAGGCGACGCGCGTCCTCCACGTCGCCTTCGATCCAGCGGGCCATCTTGAACGGCAGCCACTGGATGTCGGTCTGCGTATTGTATTCGCTCTCGAGGCGGAACCGCACGACGTCGAACTGCAGCTCACCGACTGCTGCCAGGATTGGCTCGCTGCGGGCGGCGCGAGAGTCGGTAAACATCTGAATCGCCCCCTCCTCGAGCAACTGTTCGAGCCCACGGCTGAACTGTTTGCGGCGAAGCGTTTCCCGGCAGCGAAGGATGGCGAAAAACTCGGGAGAGAACTGCGGCAGCGGCTCGAAGTTGATCGGTTCGCCGGTGCAGATCGTATCCCCCAAGCGGAATTCGCCGGGATTTACCAGACCGATGATGTCTCCCGGAAAGGCCTCGTCCATCGTCTCCCGCTCTTGACCGAACACGCGGTGAGCTCGGCGGAGCCGCAGCTTCTTTTCGGTGCGGGAGTGCATCACTTCCATCTCCCGCTCAAAGCGTCCGGCGCAGATTCGGACGAAGGCGACCCGGTCGCGGTGGCGGGGGTCGAGGTTGGCCTGGATCTTGAACACGAAGCCGGCAAACTCAGCCCGCGATGGCTCGATCGCTCCGCGGTCGCTCTGGCGGGCGCGGGGGGGCGGACAGAGCTCGAGGAAGCCGCGGAGGAAGTGCTCGACGCCCCAATTCGTCAGGGCGCTGCCAAAAAACACGGGTGAGATTTCGCCTGCCAAGAACCGCTCGCGGTCGAGCGTCGTGCCGGCGGTCGCCAGCAATTCGACTTCCTCGCGGGCCTGAGACAAGATGCTCGCTTGCAGCGCGTTCTCGTCCTGGTCGCTCAGCTCGGCAAGGTCGATCGTTTGCGTCTCGCCCCGCCGGTCCCGCGTCTGCTCTCCGAACAGATGCACCCGCTCGGTGGCCAAGTCGACCAAGCCGCGGAAGTCGGGACCAAAGCCGAGCGGCCAGTTCTGGGGGACCGGCTCGATCCCCAGCTTGCTCTCGATCTCGGCCAAAATCTGCAGCGGTTCCTGCCCCGGGCGGTCGACTTTGTTGACGAACGTCAGCACCGGGATCCGCCGCATCGCGCAGACGCGGAACAGTTTCTCCGTCTGCGCTTCGACCCCTTTGGCAAGGTCGATCACCATCACCGCGCAATCGGCGGCCATCAACGTCCGATAGGTGTCTTCGCTGAAGTCATGGTGCCCGGGCGTGTCGAGCAGATTGACCCGCTTGCCTTCGAATTCGAACGTCAGCACGGTCGAGCTGACCGAGATCCCCCGCTGCTTTTCGAGCTCCATCCAGTCCGAGGTGGCCGACCGCTGCGTCTTGCGGCCGCGGACTGCCCCGGCAACGTCGATGCAGCCGCCGAACAGCAGCATCTTTTCGGTGAGCGTCGTTTTTCCGGCGTCGGGGTGAGAGATGATAGCAAACGTCCGCCGCCGCAGCACCTCGCGTTGGACCTGGGGATCGATCGAATTCACGTTTCGCTTCGGTGTAGGAAGCCACAGCTCCGGGAGTCCGAAGCGGCTTAAGAGGGGTACAGACGCAGAGAATCGACGATAGCAACCGCCCTACAGCCCCACAACCCGCGACCAACTCGGACTCGTTTTCGTACTCGTACTCAGCGCAGCGGTACTCGTACTCAGCGCAGCGGTACTCGTACTCAGCGCATCGATTGGCCGGTGCAGAGGACAGCGAGCGAATCGAGTACGAGTACGAGTACCGCTGCGCTGAGTACGAGCGAATACCTGCCACCTGCCACCTGCCACCTGCCACCTGCCACCTGCCACCTGCCACCTGCCCCCGGCCCCCGGCCCCCGGCTACCGGCCCCCGGCTACCGGTTCCCCGTATTCCTCGGTCACGTCGCGGGCGACGGCGAAGATGATGTTCTCAGCGGGGATCGATTTCGCGGTCCACTCGAACCAGCGATACTCGCCATGGATGTCGCGATACCGGTTGCGGAACCGCGAGATCGGTTTGCCGATTGCCAGTCCAACCATGACCTGTTTGGTCGCCTCGAGATCGTCGGGATGGATGAAGTCGAGGAAAGGGTGGGTGACGAGTTGAGGCGAGGAGTAGCCGAGGACGCGATAGAAGTTGGGGTTCACGCGTTTGAAGTACCCGTCCAGGCTGGCGATGCAGAACAGGTCGCCGCTGAGTTCGAAGAATCGTCCTAGATCGCTCTCAGCTTGCTCGAGGGCCGATTCGAGATAACTCGTTAGCTCCTGGGCGACTACGCCGGCATCGGCGGGCCGATCGGCGGGTTTGGGAGCCAAGCACCATTTGGCCAGCGAGACCAGGGTGTCGTCGGTATCGCTGGCCTCCAATCCGCTGATCGCTTCATGCAGCGCCGCGTTGGCCGCTCGACCGTACACTTGCCGGACGTCCTCGCCGCGATAGGGAGGCCGGCCAGTCAGGATTTCGCAGAGGACCGCGCCGAGCCCGAACACATCGGAGCGGGCATCGACCCGATCGCCGCGGGCTTGCTCGGGGGCCATGTAGGCGGGGGTGCCGGTGATACGAGTCGTGGGCTGGTCGCTCCGCCGCGAGGATCCACGGCCGCGATCTGTCTCGGGCGCGGTTTGCCCGCGGCTCTGGGAAGGAACCTTGCGTCCTGGGCCGACCGATCCGGAGCGGGTAAAGACCGGGCCCTGTTGGACCCGGGACAGGCCCCAGTCCATCACATGCACTTCGCCGAACGTGCCGACCATCACGTTGGCGGGCTTGAGATCCAGATGGATCACCCCGCGGGAGTGGGCATACGCTAACGTTTGGCTCACCTGCTCGAGGATTTTAATGAACCGCGAGCGTTCCCAAGCCGACCCCGAGGCGTCGGCCAGCATCCGCGCCAGCGTTTGGCCTTGAACCAGCTTCATGGCAAAAAATGGCCGTCCATCCGGAGCTTGCCCCATCTCGTAAATCGGCACGATCCCGGGATGCTGCAGTTGGCCGGTGACTCGCGCTTCTTCGATGAAGCGGCTCCGCAGGTCGGCCTTGTCTTGGTGGCTCCTGAGGATCAGCTTGATCGCTACCTTCCGCCCCAGTTCCTCGTCCTGCGCCAGCAGGATCACGCCCATGCCACCGCGGGCAATTTCCCGCTCCACCTCGTACCGCCCGAGCGTCCCAAAGTATTCCTCCTCCGGCTGCACGACTTCAAAGTCGGTGGCGTCACGGTCCGTCGAGCCCGCGTCGAGACTCGTCGCGGTCGGACCCAAGGGGATTCGAGCTCCCGTCCCTTCGCGGGCACCCGTCCCCTCGCGCGATAAGTCCGCAGAGGTCGCGCTGTTCGGGGGCGGAGTGAGGTAGTTGCCGGAGGTCTCCCGCAGGTGGTCGGCGATGAACGAGGCTTGCGGTGGATCCGCTACGGGTGCGTCCGGGACGTCCTGCGGGTCGACTGCGGGCCCGAGTTTCGGGCGTGCGAGGGGTGAAGGCTCATCGGTCTTGGCACGGTTGCGAGTCATCGCATTCCCTGTGCATGATCGCGCGGAATTGCGGGAACACCTCGTGGCCGCAGCGATGGAGGCGGCTCGGCCGACTTTCAGAAAGTGCACAACCCGCGCCGGACTGAACAAAAACACTGGCATTTCCGGGGGCTAGGCTCGCCCAGCGGGAGCCAAAATCCCGTCACCGTGCTTGCACAACTCCGGGGGGTTTGGCAGGCTGTCGCAGCCTCCGTTGGAGGATCGACCTTTGGCCCTGTCAGAAAACCCGCTGGATTCGACCTTTTGAGCCGTAGGCGCTAGCCTCGGGCGGCGCAGCCCAAGGGGTTGCCCCTGCAGAACCCGCGGCTAGCGCCGTCGGCTCAAGGTCTTCTGACAGACCCCAACTGCCAACCACGATTTAAACAAGGAGCCTGAAGATGGGGGCGGATCAAAAAGCGCAGGACCTGGGACTGACGTTTCCGACTCAGGAGCCGGGATACCTGAATCTCTGTGTGCAAACCGGTAACCTGCTGATCACCTCCGGGCACACCAGCGACCTCAAGGGCGTGCTCGGCAAGGACGTGACGGTCGAGCAAGGCTACCAGGCCGCCCGCGACTGCATCATCAAAGTCCTCCGTTCGGTCCGGCAGGCCCACGGCACGCTCGACAACCTCCGCGTCCTCAAGCTGCTCGGCTGCGTCTACTCGGCTGGCGACTTCACCGATCACCACTTGGTCATCAACGGCGCCTCGGACTTGCTGCACGAAATCTACGGCAAAGAGGGAGACGGCTATCACGCCCGCAGCGCCCTCGGCTTTGCCGCCCTGCCCACCGGCGCGGCCGTCGAAATCGAAGCCATCTTCGAGATCAAGTGATCCGGCCGGTGCTCATTTTCACGGTCTCGACGATATGATTCGGCCCGCTTCGCACCATTGAGGAAGTAGTCTGGCAACAACGGACCGTCACTCCGCTTCGATGACCGGGGCGGGGGTATCGGCGTGGGGGAGGCCTTCGGGAACGACGCGAACGGGAGTTGAAATCCGCAGCGGCGTTGGCGCGTCGACATCGAATTCGAACTGCACAAAAAAGGCTGCCCAGCCGGCCTCAGGTGTGGGAACCGTGGCTGTATAAACGCCTTCGGCATCGGGAGTGAGCGGCTCACTCTCATAAGCTCGGCCGATCGTGTCGGTGCGGAAATCTCGACTCTCGCCGTTGGTTGCTTTCCAGAGAGTGACTTTCGTCGGAGAGTCGCTAGCGGAGACGCGGATGGTGTTGGCGTCCGGAAACTCCCACTTCAGCCGCGGGCGCTCGATCCCATGAACCACCGTGTAATGGAAGGCGGCCAGCGTATCGATCGCGTTCGTCCCGCGGAGTGAATGTTCGCTGTTGGGGACATAGCACAAGTGTTTTTCGCCGGGCAGTTCTTTGAAATAAAACTGGGACGAGTCGGGCAGGAAGAATTGGTCGCCGCTGGCGTTGATGATGCATTTGGGCATCGTCAAACGATCGCGATAAGCGAACGGGTCGACGATCTGGAGCAATTCGCGGTACCGCGGCTCGAACCGCCGATGGGGAATCTGATGGTGGACGTAGTCACCGATTGCCGGCGCCCAGAACCCGTAGGCGGCGAAGTGATGGTTCATCGAAACGTTGACATTCAATACGTCGATCACGATCGGGGCAATCGCGACCACGCGGCGGTCGACCGCACCGGTGAGCCACGTGGTCCAGCCCCGCTTCGAAGCACCGGTGACCACAAATTTCTCGACCTCGAAGTTCCCCCCTTCGTCGCTAGCTAAGAACTCCTGGATCGTGTCCATCGCCCGGACCGCCGACTTGGTCATCGGGAGCTGAGCGGGCCACTGCTCGTCCCCGGTTTCGAGGAACTGGTCCCAGGAGTAGCCGATCAGGTCGTCTTCTTTTCGGGGCGTGCCGTCGCCATGAAAGACGAGCGGTTGATTGGGGACCATCTTCAGTTCGGCGATGACCGAGCGAGTCGCCCCCGCCAGCAGCAGCGCTTCGCGGCTGGTCGACTCGGGCAGCTCGCCGCCGTTGGCCCCGCCCGTGATGAACAGCATCGCGGTGTCGGCGGTGACTCCATTGGGCTTGGCGATCGTCAGCCAGTGCCGCCACTCGGTGCGGTTGACGTCGTCGGACGCGCGCCACTTTTGCGAGACCATCTCCAGGACGTAAACGGTCGATCCGATCTCCTTCCGCGAGGACCGCAGCTTCCACTCGTACGCCGGATCTTCGGCGGCCACATAGCGGTCGAGTGCGGTGGGAGCCGTGTTGGCCTCGGTGCTCACCACAGGCCGCGGATCGGCGACCGCCGCTTCCTCCGCCACCGCCAACGCCGAAGACCAGCCGAGCACCCCCAACAGGCCTGCCGCAACAAAGAGTCGATGCATCATCGGAAAGCTCGCCCCAAAACGTCTGGTGAAGAAATCGAAACGTCCAGCGAAGTGGAGCCATCTTACACGCCGGCCGCCGAGATGGGGGGATCGATGCGTCCCTCAGCCGCCCGAAATAGGTGAGCGGTAACGTGAGCAATCGGGACGCTTTTTTGTGCTTTGACTTCCCCGCTCTAACCCGGAGAAGGTTGAGTCGGGGCACAAAAAAACCCCGGAAAAACCGGGGTCAAACGCTGTTTTGCGGCTGTTCTCTGCAGTAGCGGAAGAGGGACTCGAACCCCCGACACGCGGATTATGATTCCGCTGCTCTAACCAGCTGAGCTATTCCGCCAAGTTGTTGCTGGGTCTTACTTTAGGATTCTCGCCGAGGGGTGTCAAAGGGGGCTCGTCGAGAGCCCGCTCCGCTACGCCTCAGGCGGTGACCGCAGCACCGAAAAAAGTATCCCAGCCCGCCGCTCCGGGCAAGCCCAAGTTCTCCTCAGACCTCTTCCGCTTCGTCCGCGGCCGGTTCCGGGTGCCGCTTCGCCCGCAGGTATCGGCGGGTCTGCTGGTAGAGAATCGCGATCGACAGGCTGAGCATGAGCAGAAAGCCGGCGGTCGAGAGAACCTTGCCCACCACGTCGGTCGGACAACGGAATGTACTCGCGCTCCTCGACTGTCACCTTTTCTCCAGCCATCTAAGTCGTCCTTCCATCGGTCGTGGGAACGTGTGGACTCGTCGACCGGCGATTCGCTGGCGGCTGGCCTGTGACAGATGCGACTGGCGCGGCGACGCGGGACAGCTCGAGCGGCGGAGTCGCTCCGCTGTGCTCCAGCTCCCACCACGCCGACCAGCGTCCTTGGCGGCGCTCGAGCATCAAGTAATTCCGCTCGGCAGCGTAAATGCCACGCTGTCCCGGGAGCGGGTGGAGCTGGATTGGATGTGCTGGCAGCGGCGCTTCGCCCATCCGGGCTAGCCCGCCGAGAACTCGAGCGTACCACCGCGAGGGAGCGGGGTGAGTGATCCCCGAGGCGATCAGCTGATGCAGCGGGCCGCAGCCGGCGACCATCGTCGCGCGGGCGGCTAAGTGGATCTCTCCCGAGAGAAGCGTGACTGGAGAGACGCGGCGCTCGTGGAGCTCCAAGAAGTCGCGAAGGACTCGCCGCCATTCCTCGCGGTGGGCGTGACTTTGCCACTGGTCGCGCAGATCGTCCTCGTACTTTTGAGCTCCCGGAATCCAGCGCAGCACTGCTTCGACCCACGACAGTCGCGGGCCGAGGACCGGGACGCTCGATAGAACGAACACGTGGTGCTCTTCGTGGCTCGGTTCCTCGGAGGCGGTGAGGCAGTCTTCCAGGGCTGCCCAGCCTGCAGGCCCCAGGATCCGCTCCGGGCGGCGTTCGGAGCGGAGGTCGGGAGCGATCAGGTGCACGCCGGGCAGCACCGCCATCCAGGTCAGCGTCGCTCCGCTCGGATCCTGACAGATCCGCGGCAAGTGATTCGACGTGGCGCCCAACTGGAACAGGAGAAAGTATTCCCGCGCCGCTTCGAACACCGCTCGGCCGATCGGTGAATCCATCCGCTCGGCCGACAGCGAGCCCCAGCCGTCGCAAATATCGTGGTCGTCCCACATGCACAGCGAGGGGACGCGAGCCAACAGCCAAGCCAGCGCCGGCTGGTTGTACAGCTGCATGTAACTCTTGAGCAGGTAACTGCGGAGTTGCTCGGGCACCGCAGCGGGGAGCGGAAGCGCCGCGGCATCGTCGCTCGAACCTTCCCGCCACTCCCGGACATCCGGGTGCACGTCGAGCATCTCGTCGGCGTAAAGCTGGTCGCCACCCTGCAGAAGCAGGCTCAGCGGGTCGGCCACGTGTTGCTGCACCAGCCGTCGCCACATCGTGTTGCGCTCCGAAAGGGAACGTTGCTGGTCGCCGCTTTCCTGCCCGTTGCACGAGAGGTAAGCGATCCGCAATCCGTCCTCGGGAACGCCCGCCACATTGAACCGCTCTTTGCCGACCGTATAGCTGCCGCCGGTGGCAAGCGGCAGCGAGAACTCGTACCGCAGCCCCACGTACCCGTCGTGGCGAAGCAGGACTTCCGGCTCGATCGCTTGCTCCTCGACGGTGACCGGCGGGGGTTCGAGCTGTTCAGGCCGGACCAGCACCGCAGCTAGCTTCAGCCGCCCGCGATCGCAGCCGCGGAAGTACAGCAGCGGACCGACGCGCACAGGCTCCTCGACCCGATCGACTCTCTTTAACAGCTGAGCGGGATCGGCGGAAGCATTCGGTGAAGGCATGCGCGGGAGGCGATTGCGGGAAAGCGTGGACGTTTAGTGGCGCAGTCGTTTAACGGCAAGCCGCAGGCGACTGCTTTTTAAAACACAGTCGCCTGGGGCTTGCCGTTAAACGATTTTCGCGCGAGCGGTTCCGCTGCGAACGAATTCGAAGTGGCGCTGTCCAGCTAACGGAGCTCCTCGAAGTTTAACGGATTGCCGTCGCTCTTGCGGAACAGTCGCCGCAGTTGCTCCGGCGAGGCGGCGCCGCGAAACCGCTGCACGCTGCCGTCTCCGTTGCCGGCTAAAAACGTTCCGTCGTCGCTGAGCTGCAGGCCGGCCGCCGGTAATTCGGGGTCGAAGGCGTAATCTTGGGGAGCCGTCCACGGAACGGCCCGTTCTTGCTGCACTTCGACCAGGACGACGGTGTTGCTCGTCCCGTCGGTCATGTCCTGAAACCGCGTCGGCTCGGCGCCGCCAAAGACCGTGTCTTCACCAACTGGAGCGAGAAACGTCGTCTCGCCCGGCTCGGTCACCAGCCGAGATCGATAAATCTCAGGCATCTTGGCGACTAGCTGCGAGTTGTGGGGGCTGTCCCAAGGCTCGTTTAAGCGAAACTGCTCGAACAACTCTTGCTCATCGAGATACGGCAGCAGGTGGACGCGCCAGCTGAGGTAGGGCTTGCCCTCCTCGTCGCGAAACTCGGCCTTCACCGGAAAGCTGCCATGCACGTCGTGATGGTTGTGCATCGCCAACAGGATTTGCTTGAATTTGTCCAAGTGATCGCTCTGCCGAACCCGGCTTTGGAGTTCGCCAATGGCTCGAGCGAGCAGCGGCAAAGCGGCGGTCACTGCCCCCTGCTCCTCCAGCCGCAAGACCACGCGAGCGTCCTGGCGGCGGATTTCTACCAGAGGGCGAACGCCAGCGAGCCAGGCATCGAAAGCCTCCGGTTCCGACGCCGCGTCGATCCCAAACGCTGCTTCGAGGCCCTTTCGCAGCAGCGTCCCCGGCTTCAGTAGCTCTGGCAGATGGTTTCGCAGTCGCTCAGCCGCGTCTTCGCTGCTCGACTGGCAAACAACCATCGCGCGAAGCTCCGCGGGATCGACCCCCACTGCCGCCCAGCGGACGCCCTCGGTAAAGATCTCGCTCGGTCCCCCGCCCCACTCCTCGGGCAACCGCGGAACCAACTCCTCAATCGTTCGACGGAGATAATCGGGCGGCAGGACCAGCAACTGAATCGGGTAGGAGGAGACCGATTCGAACGCTGCCGCAAGCTCTTCACGAGGCACCGGCTGCAAGCTGTCGAGCACGGCATCGATGCGGTCTTCTTTGACTGGAGCGACGATCAGTTTGCCGTCGCGGACGTCCGCAGCGATCTCGGGGGCGGCGATTCGCAATTGATCGAGGAGTGCTGCACGGTCGACCTTGGAAGAGTGCTCGAGGACGAAGAACAGCGGGCGATCGGTAGGAGATTGTGGAATGCCCATGGTGGCGTAGATCGGTTGGCCTCCGCTGGCCGCTCGCAGCGCGTCGACTGCTTTGCGTAGCTCTGCGGTTTGTCGCTCGATCTGTCGAGCAATCTCATTATCACTGACGAGCTCTGGCGGGAGGACCGTGGCAAGCTCGGGCGGATCTAACTTTGTGGGATCGAACTTAGCAACTAGCACCGTTCGATCCAGGATCAACGGTTGCACCAGTGCCGCATCGTGGGATGCCGCATCGCTCTTTGCCGTGGTGGGGTCGTCGGCTCGAGCACATTTCTTTGAGCCACTAAAAACGATGAGAGATCCCAACAACAAACCGGCGAGTAGTGGTAAGAGCCGAGCGGAGCAGGTGTGGTGAGAGAAAAGGGTTCGGCGCGACATTGGTAAGAACCTCGCAATAGATTAGGTGGGGGGTGAGTTGGATCAGCCGCCGCGGGCGCTAGGCCCTGTCAGGAAACCCTGAGCCGACGGCGCTAGCCGCGGGTGCTGCAGCGGAAATTCCGGGGCTGCGAGGCCCGAGGCTAGCGCCTACGGCTCAAAAGAGTAAAATCGCCGGGTTTTCTGACAGGGCCTAGCCCCCGGTTCCTGGGAGTGCCGTGAGAACCGGACGCTAGCGCGTGGCGGCTGATGAATCTTCGGGATCGAACCGAAGCACGAACCGGTATTGCAGATGCGGATGTGCGGCACCGCTGAGCACGGCGTGCGACCCCAGGTGTTGGTAGTCGAAAGGCCGGCCTGTGAAGGGATCAACTGGCGCGGGAAGCGGTAGGTCCTCCAATCTCTGAGGCAGCTTGCCCCCATTCACGGCACCGGCCATGCGAATCGCTTCGATGGTTTGCATGAGAGCGATCTGCTGCTGCATGCGAGCGACAGCTTGCAGGACACTAACGATGGGGACGGATATCAATTCCGTTGGCAACGCAGTCCACCCAATTTGCTCCTCTTGCGCTCTCACCGTTTCCGCGAAGTCGTCCAAGTGCGGCTTGGCTTGCCAGTAGGGAAGGTGCGCCCACTTGATGGCTTCTTGCTGGCGCTCTTCGTGGTAACGGAGCAGCGCCAGAAAGAAAACCTGCGCGGTCGGATACTCCTCGATCCGTTCACGGTCTAGCTGTCCCCGATCGATTAGGTATTGCTTGGCGCCGGGATAAGCTGCAGCGATCAGACCGGCGAACGTGGCTCGGGCTGCAACTGGATCGTCCGGGAGCCGCACGCCAAATTTCGCCAGTTCCGCTTCCAGGCTACCGAGCTGCGGGATCAAGCGGTCGATGAAGCCTTGCCAGTAGCCCGCTTGGCGAGGCGTCTCGTCGACCTCTCGCAGTACCTTGACCCCGATTGGCAGCCATTCAGCCTCTGTGTCGAGCTCGTGCTGGATATCCACCACGGGTCGCGGCAGTGCCGCGAATGCCCAGTACAGATTCGGCGCGTTGGGTTGGCGGATCAAATGCAAGGCGTCTTCCCAAGCCACACCTCCCACTGAAACTCCCACCAAAGCGGAGATCACAAACTCGTCCTGCCCCAGGTGCCGGGCCATCGCATACTGTTGGCCGAGAATCTTTAATGCCTGCTCGGTATCGCCTTCAGCAATTGCGACGCGGCATCGAAGCCGTTGGAGGCGAGCGAGCTCGCGCATCGACTGGATTTCTGGGATCAGATAAGCCCAGATCTCGTCCTGTTCTTGGAGTTGCCGGTCGAAATCGGCTCGCCGTCGTTGTGCGGCTTCTTCGAGTGGCCAAAGCTGGAAGCTGGTCAGCTTCAGAAACTCTTTGACTTCCTCTAGCGGCAGCTCTTCGGGTCTCGTCGATTGCCAGGAATAAGGAGGGACTTCATCGATATCTTTCCGTTCTTGACGGACGCGTTCCATCGACTCCGTGATGATTTCTTGAAGCCTCTTTTGGGCCGCTTGTTGTTCAAGAAAACCCATCGCTTTGAGGTAATGGATGGCCGCGTTTCCGTCGAGCATTTGAGATTCGCGCGGGAGCAGTCGGTACTTGAGGGGCGGCTGCGGCTCGGCTTGAGGGTGTAACGTCAACCGCATCGTCTGCGTGATGGGGCCTCCTGGGGGTCGTTCTTCGATCCAAACACCCTCAAGCTCCGGTTCCTGGGCGGCGGCCGGTGAATGGAGATGTAGTAGAGCGGTGGCGATGAGAATCGCGAAGAGTCGAGGGTAGAAGGTTGGCGGGCGTCGCATGTGTGGACCTCTCCTGGGGCGATGCGGATTGGTGTTTCGCCCTTACAGGGCTCGGGGACGTACGGGGGTGGCTTGACCCAGGGCGTCGCTCTGCGGCGTTGCCGCGGCGCTTTGCCCTGGGCTGATTTGTCGGGGCCCCTTCAGGGCTTCCGGTACCTACAGGGGCTGACCGATGGTGATTCCGTCCGATATCAGATCTTCCAAGATTCGCTGGGGCGTTGCCTTCGGCGGAGGCACAAACGTGCTCGCGAGTTGACGCTGCGATTCACTTTGCTCGAGCCGCACTCGGGAGCGTGACGGTGGACTCGTCGAATCGGTGAGAGACACGACGGACAAGGGAGCTTCCATCCACTCGTGGCCGAATGGTCGCAGCGGAGTTTGCATACCTAGCACCGGGCCGCTCGACCAACCCTTGTTGAGAGGATCAGGCGTCTGCCGCAATGTCCCCTTCTCGGCCTCGGTACTCTTTGGAACAACGGTTTCGGAAACGATTAATTCGGGAGCGTCTGCCTTGCGCTCAACTGCCTCAGGGGCCATCGTGACCCGAGGCTGCCGATCGTCTTTCGCGGCGATCTCCGGCTCACGATCCATCACGAAAAACATCACACTCGAGCCAACCACGACGCCGCTGAGCCAGATCGCGGCGATGGTTCCCGCAGCCAAGCCGAGCCAGCGTTGTCGCTGGGGCTGGGGCTGCATGACGGTTTCGGAGGGTGTTGCGAGGGGAGTTTGAGAAGCGGCGATGATCCGACTCCAGGCAGCCTCGTCGAGCGACGGGGGCGTCGGCCGGACGGATTGAAGTTGTCGCTCGATTTCTCGCAACCGCTCGTCGCGGGTGTTCGGCGATTGACCGTTCCAATTCATGATTGGTTCCTCTGTGGTTCCGACGACGGTTTTGGCGAGGAATCTGCGGGGGCGTCTATCATCTCTGCGAGCTGTTCGAGAGCTCGCTGGTACCGCCGATGGGCGGCGCTGCAGGAAATGTCGACGAGCTCGGCGATGCGGGCGAATGGCAATTCTCCCCAGACCCGCGCGACCACAATCTCTCGTTCCAGCGATGGCAGGTGCGCGAGCATCCCGGCCAACTCCTCTGCTGAGACTTCGAGATCGCCGTTGCTGGTGAACCATGCCTGCCGTAGCTCGCCTGCACGGCGGTGGTGCTGCATCCGGCAGAACTCACCTCGGGCAAGGTTTTGAGCGCGGCGGCGAACGGTCTTGAACAGCCAGGCGAGCGGATGGTCGGGAGCGGGATCTTGTCGCAGCAGCTCGATCAGCGCTTCTTGCAAGGCATCTTCCGGAGCCCAGCACCACTGGCGGGCATAGAGCGTCAGTGCCGCTCCATGGGCATCGATCAACTCGCGGAGGCGGTCTGGGCTGATCCGATCCACGTCCGCTGATTCTCCTGAGGTCCTGGTACGACTGGAGCGGCATTCGGCCGATCCGTTGCGACTTCCCGTCCGTTATGCATGAGTCACGGCTGAAAAGCGAATTTCCCACCTGGGGAGAAAAAAATTTCTCGTTTAACGGCAAGCCGAAGGCGATTGTGTTTTGAAAAGCAGTCGCCTTCGGCTTGCCGTTAAACGATTCAGGCAGCCAACCCGGTTCCCGGCACTGGCTAGAATGGCGGCCCGAGAGAGGGCAACTGGGTTTGTGGGAGATAATTTATGGAGCGATCGATTCTGCCTCCCATGTGGGACGTGCCGAAGGTGTTTCGTGAGCGTCTGGGAGAGCGGCCGGGGCGGCAGCGGGTCATGGCTGCCGACGGCCATTTGCTGCTGGTGCTGCACTTGCCACCCACGGCCGATGAAGTGCAGCGCCGCGGGCGATTTTTCTGGCGGAAGCCCGATGGCAGTTGGACTTCCAACGATGTGGGGGGTGGAGTCGCTGGGCTTTCGAAGCACTTGGCGGAATACGCCGATGCGGTACAGAAGTTCGACGTGATGGAAGAGCGGGCGACGAGTGCGGCCGATTACTTTGAGGTGCTCGAAGGCCTCGCCCCCCTGCACCGCGCCGCCTCGCATCTGCACCTCGTGCTGCAAGAAGCTCGCAAAACCATCCCTGAAGACCGCAACCTGATCAACTTCCGCGACCTCAGTTATGAGATCGAGCGGACGGCCGATTTGTTATACGCGAACGCCAAGAACGCCCTCGACTTTCAGGTGGCTCGGCGGGCCGAGGAGGAGTCGCGTTCGAGCCGTCAAATGGCCGTCTCCGCTTTTCGGCTCAATACGCTCGCCGCGTTTTTCTTTCCGCTGGTGACGCTCTGTGCGGTGCTGGGAGTCAACATGCGAACCGGCGTGGAGGATCTCCCTCCGCCGCTACCGATCGCCACGCTCGTCGTGGCCGGACTCGTCCTCGGCGCGACGCTAGCCTTCGCCATCAACCGGCCCGATCGAAGGTGTTAGCGGGGATCTGTCAGAACATCCTGAGCCGACGGCGCTAGCCGCGGGTTCTTCTGCGCTGCCGAACGGATCGAGCTCGTGTTTAACCGCCGCTGCAGCGCAACGTTTTGCTACGGCGCGGACCGGGTTGGGCCCGAGGCTAGCGCCTGCGGCTCAAGGGCCCGTTTAATTTTCCGCGGCGCTCGTGAGAACCGGACGCTAGCGCGTGGCGGCTGATATTGCATTAAGCAATTCACTCCGCGCGGATTCGGGAGACGGCGGGCGATAGGGGGAGCTCGTCTTGCCAGGCGATGCTGGTGACGAAGCGGGTGGCAAAGGCCTTCCGCTTCACCTCATCGATTCCATACGTGACGAGAAAATAATTCTCACCCACGCTCACGACCGTGCACAGCAAAGTCTCTCGGGAGACGTACAATTCGACTCGCGGTTCTCCGTATTTCACCCCCGGTGGCAGATCGGGTTCTCGTTTCTTGAGCGACTCGCTGAACCGCTTCAGCTCAGCGTCTCTCGCCGCTGCGAACTCCGGATGCTTGGCCGCTAACTCCTCCTCATCCATAATTTTCGCATCTTGTAAGATCTCAAAATGCTTGTCCGAAAAGATCAGCAATTCCAGGTGCTGTGAATCTCCCTTCGGTGTAACGCCGAGTCGGACTCCGGGTTGCAGAAAGCCGGAGAGCGTGGAGGGCAGCGTTTCGGGCGAACTGGAGTTTTGGGCGATCGTGGCGGAGGTTGAAGCCCCGCACACAAGGAGCAGAAGGAGGAGGCGGTACAGCATCTCTGAACCTCGCTGAAGTGCAGGGATCAAGCGGGCCGATTGGACTCCATTGTAACAGCGGCAGTCACTGTGGGGGGTGGATTCGGTATCCGCAGAAAAGGAGTCCAACAATAGTCGAAGCGGTGATGAAGATTCCTGGAACGAGCCAAGCCGGACGGTAGTAGATCTCCAGCACGTGGCGACCCGGCGGGACGAGCACCCCTTGCGCGATCGCGTCGACGCGGTGGACCCGGCGCTGTTCCCACCGCGGTTCGTCGCGAGAGTCGACTCGCGCGGCTGCACCCTCGCGAGTCGGCACGGGGGCTGGTCGGATGCGAGCTTTCCAGAAACCGTCTTGAAGTTGCTGGACTGTCACGAGTCCGGCGGCAGGGGCGTCGACGAGGATTTGGAGTCGCTCAGGGCGCCACGAGAGGAGCCTGACGCGAGCCGCATGGGCTGAGCCCGCAGGCGATTCGCCGGGGTCGCCACTCTGTGAATTCTCCGTGGCAAGTTCACTTCCTTCGATCCGGGGACTCGCCGCTCCTTCTCGAGCGAGAATTTCCCCGAACAGCGCGTGCAGCTCGCTGCGAATCTGTTCGGTGGAGCTGAGCCGCTGCTGGTCGTTGGTGACGCTCCAAGTGGAGTGCCAGCGGACCAGCGGCAGCGGGTCGCGGACAGGTGTGAAGTGAGGGCGGACGGTGAGCTCGGCCAGAGCTGGTAGCGGTGGCGGCACCAGAGCTGGTTCTCGGCGGTCGACCGTCGCGGCGATACCCAGGTAACGGTGCAGTGATTCGACGAACCGGCCGCGGTCTGCGGCGGGGAGCTCGAACGCGTACTGTCGAGCCTCATGCCAAAAAAGCGTTGAACGAACCGAGGCGATCGAGACAGCCGAATTGGTGACTGCCGCGGAGTCGGCCAAATGCCAACGCAGGAACCACAGCTGGCGCTGCGCGACTTCGACTTCCCGCAGCCGATCAGCCGAGTGCGTTCGCTGCCAATGCGACGGCCAATCTTGGGAATTGACTCGTGAAAGGAACCGTCGGGGCGGCTCGTTGGCTGTCGGCTCGGCGGACGCGACCGTGAAGCGAGGAACCGTCGCAAGCTGCCACGAGACGGAGCACCCCAAATCGACTAACAGAATCGCTAGCGCAATGGGTACACAATGAGCACGAGCAAGACGACGCGCCGCACCGTGCGAGCGGAGCCTCGGCGGCACCATGCGCTGCGGACGACTCCGCTGCTGTCCACCTCGCCGCAACAGCCATCCGTAGCTGGCGGCGAGCATGATCGTCAGCCACAGCGACCACCGCAGGCGATGGAGCCCGGTGGCCAGGCTGAGTGGGCCCCAGAGGCGGTCGGCATAATCGCCTTCCGCGATGCGGGCCTCTAGGACGGCGCGGAACCCGGGGAGCCAGCTGATTGCGAATGCGGCGACGGCAGCCAAGCAAATTCCCCAGGCGACGCATCCGCCGCGGCGCCACGAGTGCCGCATCGACGGGCTGAGGAACAGGGCGGTCCAAACCGCCGCGCCGAGAGCCGCGAAGGGGAGCCACTTGGCTGGATAGCGAAACTGGCCATAGCCTGGCACGAACGTCACCAGCCACCAGTAACTGCCCCCGGCCGCGTCCGATAGGTCGGCCGGCATCGGCAGACCCACCGCTTGCAAGCCAACACGCAGCAGACGACCGACGCCAAAATCTCCGAGCGAGAGCAACAAGCCGGCTACCACCAAACCTTGCCAGACCGTCCAGCGGCGGGGAGCGAGCGGCCCGGCGAGTAGGCCGATGAGCGGCAACAGGCCAGCGTACAACGTCAGCGTCCACATCCGCGGTTCGCCCGGAATCAATCGCGTCAGCCGGCCGTTCACCGGAAACAGCTCTCCGGAAACAAAAGGCGAAGCGAACTCCGCCCAGTGCCAGGGAGCGATGCTGTAGTCGTAGACGTCGGTCGCGTGACGCACGCTGGCCCGCTGAGCCGGAGTCGTCTTTTCGGCCGGAGCAGAGCGTGTGGGGTGTGGGGCTTCTGCGGGTGCCGCTGGAGCGTCGATGGCGGAAGCCATCCGGCTGTAGATGCTCGGTGGGGCCGTTGCCCGGCGCCAACTCTGGAGCGACCAGGCAGCCCCGGGGAGGATTTGCAGCGAAGCGAGTCCGGCGGCGAGCAGCACACAGGCGAGCAAGGGCACCAGTTGCGGTTTCGGCACAACCGCCTCGTTTTGCTGGCTCAGACGCTTCCAGTAGGCTCGGCCGCGGAGCGTCGCCCAGTACAGGCCACAAAACAAGGCAGCATGGAAAGCGGTCTGCGGATCGCCACCGAGAATGGCCATCGCGAGCCCCAACGACCCGACGGTGACGACGCCGAGGGAGGGACGGTGGATTGCGCGGAGCATTGCCCCGACCGCCCAGGGGAGCCACGCGGCTCCGACTAGGAATGGCGGATTGGTGTAGAGGAAGAAGACGGGACCAGCGGCTGGGTAGATCACCGCGGCGGCCAGTGAGGCGAGGTCGGCTCGTCGTATGCTTCCGCTGGTACCCGAAGGCTGCGCCGAAAGCCGTTCATGCTGCGAAGCCCAGCGGGCCACCCAGAACGCGCCGCTGCCGGCGATCAAGAGATGGCCGACGACATACAGCGTCATCGCGTCATCGGCCGGCAACCACGCAAACAGTAGTCGCGGCGGATAGAAAATTGCGGTCGTCGTTTCCCCGGCCACGGGAACCCCAAAGCGATCCCAAGGGTTCCAGAGCGGCAGCCCGCCGGCAGCCATCCGCTCCCCGAGCTGGCCGTAGAGCGGGAGATAGAACTGGCTCACGTCGCGGAAGGCGAGCCGTTCGAAGCCGAGCAGACAGGGGGCGAAGAGCCACGCGACCCAAAGCAGAATCGCGGCGATCCAGAACCGCGGCCGGTGGAGGAGAGTTAGCCGGGGGAGGATGAGATGTCCGGCAATGGTTCAAGTGGCGGCGAGAGGGATAAACCTTCGTCACCCTCCCGCTCGCGGGAGGGTGGTGGTTGGGCATCGCAGCGAGACTCTATCTCAGTGCGGCATCTCAGTGCGGTGCGCGGGCGGCTCGCAATTGGCCGCGGGCGCGGAGCTGGGCCGCGTCGCGGATGTATCGCAGCTCGGGGGTATTGCCGGGCATCGCCAGGGCTTCGCTGAGCGATCGCTCGGCCGCCGCCGCATCGATCTGCTCGGCCGGGATCGCCCGGCTGGTCAGCACCGAGACGACGTCGTTTTCGACTTGAGCGAAGCCGCCGTCGATGAACAGCTGCTGCGTCCCCGTTTCGGTTTGCAGTTTCAGCAGACCGTAGCCGAGCCGCCCGATCAGCGGCGCTCGGCCTGCTGCCACACCGAGCTCGCCGTCGTACATCGGAAGCGTCACGTACGACGCTTCGCGATCGATCTCGGTCCGCTCCGGGGTTACCACTACACAGCGAATCGCCATCGGTTACTTGCCCTCCTCGGCCATCTTCTTCGCCTGAGCTTCGGCTTGTTCGATCGCTCCGACGTACATGAACGCCCGCTCGGGCAGGTGGTCCCATTTGCCATCGCAGATTTCTTCAAAACTGCGGATGGTATCGGCCAGCGAGGTGATCTCACCCGCCTTGCCGGTGAACACTTCGGCGACCAAGAACGGCTGGGAGAGGAACCGCTCGATGCGGCGAGCGCGGTGGACGATCAACTTGTCCGCTTCGCTCAATTCGTCGACGCCGAGAATCGCGATGATATCCTGCAGTTCGCGGTAGCGTTGCAGGATCGTCTGGACGCGGCGGGCGATCGCATAGTGCCGTTCGCCGACGTGCTGCGGGTCGAGGATCCGCGAGTTCGACGCCAGCGGGTCGATCGCCGGGTAGATGCCTTTTTCCGAGATCGACCGCTCGAGGTAGATGAACGCGTCGAGCTGACCGAAGGCGGTTGCCGGAGCGGGGTCGGTCGGGTCGTCGGCCGGAACGTAGACCGCTTGCACCGACGTGATCGCACCTTTCTTGGTCGAGGTGATCCGTTCCTGCAGGGCACCCATCTCGGTCGCCAGCGTCGGCTGGTAACCCACCGCCGACGGCATTCGGCCGAGCAACGCAGAGACCTCGCTACCGGCCTGCGAGAAGCGGAAGATGTTGTCGATGAACAGCAGCGTATCGGCGCCAGTCGTATCGCGGAAATACTCGGCCATGGTCAGCGCCGAGAGGGCCACGCGGAGACGCGATCCCGGCGGCTCGTTCATCTGGCCGAAGACCATGCAGGTCTGCTCGATCACCTTGCGACCGGTCTGGCCGATCTCGGTCTCCTGCATTTCCAACCACAGGTCGGTCCCTTCGCGGGTCCGCTCACCGACGCCGGCGAACACCGAGTAACCACCGTGGCTGCTGGCGATCCGCGCGATCAACTCGGTCAAAATAACCGTCTTGCCGAGACCCGCCCCGCCGAACAGACCGGCTTTACCACCGCGGACGAACGGGGTCAGCAGGTCGACGACCTTGATGCCCGTCTCGAAGACTTCGGTGCTGGTCGAGAGCTCGGAGACCGGCGGGGCTTGGCGGTGAATCGGCCAGTGATCTTCGGCGGCGACCGGTCCGCGCTGGTCGATCGCATCGCCGAGCACGTTGAAGACGCGGCCGAGGGTTTCCTTGCCGACCGGCACCGTAACCGGCTTGCCGGTATCGATGACTTCCATCCCTCGCATCATCCCCTCGGTGCTCCCAAGCGCGATGATGCGGACGCGGCCGCCGCCGAGGTGCTGCTGAACCTCACCGGTCAGATCCAGTTTGACGCCTTTGTGCTCGCCTTGAATCTTGACGGCATTGTAAATCGCCGGCATTTGGTTGTCGGCGAACTCAGCATCAAAAGTCGATCCGATCACCTGGGTGACGCGGCCGACGCCTGGGGTGGTGGCGGTGGACATCGTGGATAGTACTCGATTGAAAGGCAGTTATGAGTTTTTTAAATCGGTGAGCGGAAAATCAGTTGGCGAGCGCTTCGACGCCGCCGATGATCTCCATGATTTCGCCAGTGATCTGAGCTTGGCGGGCGCGGTTGTAAGTCATCGAGAGTTGTTTGATGATCTCGCCCGCGTTCTCGGTCGCGCTCTTCATCGCCACCATCCGTGCGACCTGTTCGCTCACCGCGGCGTCGAGGAAGCATTTGAAGAGGCGGATCTTGAAGCTGGTCGGGACGACCTCTTCGAGCACGCTCACGGCCGAGGGGTGGAACTCGTAGTCGACCGTGGCCGAACCACCCGGGCCAGCCCCGTTCGCTTCGTCCGCCGCACTCTCCAGATTGCCGAGCGGGAGCAGGGTCTCGACGACCGCCTCCTGCTTGCTGGTGCTGATGAAGCGGGTGTAGGCAACGTCGAGCCGGTCGATCTGGCCGGTGACGAACTGTTCCAGATAGCGATTGGCGATCTGCTCGACGTCAGCGTAGGAGGGCTGGTCCTCGAATTGGGTGTAGCTGGTGTCGACGTTGATGCCGCGGAATTTGAAGGAGCCAATGCCTCGCTTGCCGCTGACCTCAAGGCGGACGTTGGGGATGCTTTCCCGCAGCGTCTGCAGCCGCGGGTTGGCGATCCGCAGGACCGAACTGTTGTAACCGCCGCACAGCCCGCGGTTGCTGGTCAGCACCAGCAAGGTGGCGGCTCGCGTCTCCTCTCGCGGCTCGAGCAACGGGTGCTCGACTTCGGCCCCGGCGGCCGCCAAGCGGGAGACGATCTGCGTGATGCGATCGGTGTAAGCGGTGGCGGCTGCGGCGCGATCCATGGCTTTGCGGTAGCGAGCCGTGGCGATCAATTCCATGGTCCGCGTGATCTTGCGGATGTTGCGAATTGACTTGCGTCGTTTATCAAGACTACGAGCGTTGGCCATGAAGATTAATTCGAACGCGTGAGCGGATTTAGAGCAATCGCAACGTGAAAGGGTATCGGTAGGGTCGTCCCTCCTGAACCGACTTCGCCGCCAGCACCATCATGATGATGTCGTAAAGAATCAGAGCGATGCTGAGGAAGATTCCAATCACAAAGAACACCAGGACAAAACACACAATTCCAGCGATCAGGATCGTGATCTGGAAATTCAGCGACTCTTTGGCCTGATCATCAACCAGTGGCATCGACTCCCGCTGGAGAAACCACACCAGGGCAGGAGCAATAATATTGAAAAACGGAATCGGCACCGCGAACCCCGCCAGGGGAACGAGGTGGGCGGCCATCGCCCAGTTCTTCTCCGCCGTGCTGTAGGGAGCCAAGTCGCCTCCCTTCGCAGGACTCACGCCGGAGGAGGCAGAGCTCGGCGTGCGGTACGGTTCGGTCGGTCCGGGGGTGCCGGTCGGTCCGGTTGGGGGCGAGACATTCATGGCAAGCACTCGGCTCGATGCAACCACGGGCCGCCGCCGGGGCGGCCCGATTCGTCAATCCTGCCCGCTCCACGACGAAGACCGGGCGTCCGGCTCGGAGGGGCCGACTCGATTAGACCACACTCGTCTCGGCGGAGCTTCGGAATCCTTTGTTGAAGTCGCTGATCGTCGACTGCAGCAGGGCCTCGATCTCGCTGGTCAGGTCCCCCTGGTCGCTGATCGACTGCAGCAAGCCCGGGTGCTTGTCGCGAACGAACTGCAGGAATTCCGATTCCCACCGCTGGACCTCGCTGACCGGGATTTTGTCCAAGTAGCCGCGGGTACCGGCGTAGATGCTGATCACCTGCTCGGCGACCGGCAGCGGCTGGTACTGGGGCTGCTTGAGCAATTCGACCATGCGGTAACCGCGGTCGAGCTGGCGCTGGGTGTCCGGGTCGAGGTCGGTGCCGAGTTGGGCAAACGCTTCGAGGGCCCGGAAGGCGGCCAAGTCGAGTCGCAACCCGCCGGCAACTTTCTTCATCGCCTTGATCTGAGCCGCCCCACCGACGCGGGAGACCGAGATCCCGGCGTTCATCGCGGGGCGAATCCCAGAGAAGAACAAGTCGGGCTGGAGATAGATCTGACCGTCGGTGATCGAGATCACGTTGGTGGGGATGTAAGCTGAAACTTCCCCTTCGAGCGTCTCGATGATCGGCAGGCTGGTCAGCGAGCCGCCGCCGAGTTCGTCCGACAGTTTGGCCGAACGCTCGAGCAGCCGGCTGTGGCAGTAGAACACGTCCCCCGGGTAGGCCTCGCGACCCGGCGGGCGACGCATCAGAAGACTCATCTGGCGGTAGGCCACCGCCTGCTTGGACAAGTCATCGTAGACGATCAAGGCGTGCCCGCCGTTGAACATGAAGTGCTCGGCCATCGCCGTTCCGGCGTAGGGAGCGACGTACTGCAGCGGAGCGGGGCTGCTCGCTCCGGCGGCGATGACGGTGGTGTACTCCATCGCCCCGTTGCGTTCGAGCACGTCGACGACCGCGGCGACCGCCGAGTCCTTCTGGCCGATGGCGACGTAAAAGCACTTCACGCCGGTGTGTTTCTGGTTCAGGATCGCATCGATCGCGATCGCCGTCTTCCCGGTCTTGCGGTCACCGATGATCAGCTCGCGCTGTCCGCGTCCGATCGGCGTCATCGCGTCGACCGCTTTGATCCCGGTCTGCATCGGCTCCTTGACCGGCTGCCGCTCGGCCACGCCGGCGGCGATGATCTCGACCGGGCGGCTGAGGTCGGTCTGCAGCGGACCTTTGCCGTCGATCGGATTGCCGAGCGGGTCGAGCACGCGGCCGACGACTGCGTCGCCGACTGGAACGCTCAGCAGCGCCCCGGTCGCCCGGACCTCGTCCCCTTCCTCGATCGTCAGGTAGTCGCCGAGGATGATCACGCCGACGCTGTTTTCCTCGAGGTTGAACGCCAACCCGATCGCGCCGTTGGGGAACTCGACCATTTCACCGGCCATGACGCCGGACAAGCCGTAGACGCGAGCGATCCCGTCACCGACTTCCAGCACGGTGCCGACTTCGCGGACGTCGATCTTATTCTCGAAATGCTCGATCTCGGCTTGCAGAACCGATGCGATTTCGTCGGAGTTGAATTTCATCCGTCGTACTTCCTCAGATGGCCACCGTTCGCTCGATTGAAACCGTTTCCCATGCTGGGATCAGCGGTGCGACCAAGCCGGTTATGGATGAGTTGAAAGTTGTAAGGTTGTTCAGCCGGCGGTCCCGACGGCGAACCGATCCGCATTCTCGAGCATCTGGCGGGCAAACGTCTGTCGAGTCTTGCGAGCCATGCGTGAGAGCCGATTCGAAACGCTCGAATCGAACACGGTGTCGCCGATGCGAACGACCAGCCCACCGATCAACTGCGGGTCGACCGTTTCGCGGAGCACGATCTCCTGCCCCATCGTCTCGGCCAGCCGCGCGCGAACCGCCTGCCGCAATTCCTCCGACAACGGGACCGCCGAGCGGACTTCCGCGACCAACCGCCCGGCCCGCTCGTCGCGAATCGCGACCGCCGACGCGGCGATTTGCTTGAGGTAGCCGAGCCGTTCGCGGCGAGCGACGATCTTGAGGAAATGGAGCAGCGTCGGATGGACCTGCGAAGCGAACAGCCGATCGAGGATCCGCTGCTTCTCTTCGGGGTCGACCCGGGGCGAGGCGAACGCCGCGGCCAAGGTCGGGTGCTGGTCGAGGACGTCGCTGACCAGCGACTCGAACTGGTCGACGATCGCGTCGGCCGCGCCACTCTTCTGAGCCGCCGCGAGCAAGGCCTCGGCGTAGACGCGACCGAGATGCTCGGCCCCGGTGTCAAACACCGTTTCGTGTCGGACTTGTTCGTCCACGTGCTAAACTCTGCGGAGATGTGACTGGGGAAAAGTAACCGCCAACAGCGCTCAGTTCCGGCTGGGGATGCGTTCGAGCGATTGGCGGATCAGCTCGGCGTGGTCGCTCGGATTGAGCTCCCGGCCAACCACCTGACGCGCCAGGGCGATCGCCAATTCCGACGTCTGGTCGGCCAGTTCGGTGATCGCCACCGTCTTGGCCGCTTCGATGTCGGCCACCGCCCGCTGCCGCTGGCGGTCGGCATCTCCCTTGGCTTCCTCGACGATCCGGGCGCCGGTCCGTTCGGCGTCGCGACGCGCTTCGGCCAACATCTCCTGCACCTTCACCTGAGCCTCGTCCAGCTGGGTCTGGTACTGGGCGAGCAGCTGCTTGGCTTCCCGGTTGGCCCGCTCGGCGTCCTGCAGATCGGTGTGAATCTTGTTCTCACGCGCCTGCAGGCCGGCGAGGATCTGGGGCCAGACGAACTTGCCCAAGATGGCCAACACGACCAAGAAGATCAGCAGGTTCCAAACCGCCGAGCCGAAATCGATGTTCAGCAGCGGCGGGGCCTCGGCATGCGCGGCATGCTCATCGTGCGCGAGATGCTCGTCATGCACCTCGACGTCGACGGCCTCGGCAGGCACTTCCCCGGGGGTCGCTTGGGCCGAACAGACCGCCGGCGAGATCACAACCGCCAGCACCATCAGCAGCGACGCCAGGAGGCGGCGAAGGGTGATGCAAGAAAACGGAGTTCGAAAGTCCATCGGCTTTACCAACCGCCCAAAGGAGAAGAGGAGACAGATTAAAGGATGTAGGCCAGAATCAGACCGATCACCGTCACACCTTCGATCAGAGCGGCGGCGATCAGCATGTTCGTGCCGATCCGGCCAGCCGCTTCGGGCTGACGAGCGATCGCGTCGACGGCGCTGCCCCCGATGCGGCCGATGCCCCAGCCCGCGCCGAGGATGATCAGGCCCATGCCCAGACCAACGCCGAACTTGTAAAAGGTCTCGTCCACCTGGGCCAACATCAAAGCAAATTCCAACATCTTCTCGATGCTCCTAACTCGTAACCAAAGATGGTCCGTAAACGGGGGCGGAAAGGTAAGAAATCAGATCTAGCGGGATAGCTTAAGCCGGCGGAGTGGCCAGCGAAGCCGGGTGCGTCAGTTTGTCAACATCCATCTGCGATTCGTCGCTCATCGCTTCATGCGGTTCGTGCTCATGCTCGTGGACCGCACCGGAGGAAATGAACAGAACCGTCAAGAAGGTAAAGATGAATGCCTGCAGTAAGCAGATGAAAAGCTCGAGCAACATCAGCAACGTGCCGCCGAGAACGACCGCGACACCCGTTCCGTAGCCGAGCACATCGCTCACGCTCGCAGCTGAGAAAATGAGCATGACGAACGCGGCGATCACCAAGTGCCCCGCCATCATGGTTCCAAATAAACGCATTGCCAAGACGGTGCATTTGATAATTAGACCCATCCATTCGAGCACGAATAGCATCGCGCCGATCGGGATCATGATAAAACGATCCGCACCGGTGTGGGTCCAGCCCACCGGGTTGAAGTGGCCCAGAAACGGGCCGATCCCCGACTCGCGGACGCCGATCACCACAATTGCAATGAACGATGCGATCGCCAGCACAATATTCAGTGCCAGGTTGCTCGTGGCCGTGCCGCCCCAGTGCGAAAAATGCACGTCGCCGGTGACCAGTTGTAAGATATACCCGATGGGCAATAAGCCCATCAGATTGGCAAACAGGATGAAAAAGAAAATCGTCCAGATATAGGGAATGTATTTATCGGTTAGATGCCCCAGGTTGGGCCGGGCCACTTCGTCGCGGACGAACACCGCCATCGTCTCGAATAGCTGCGTGAAGCGGCCTCGTCGCTCGGGGACCAGGTCCCCGTGAGCCGCCGGGCGGAGTTTGCGAGCGAGCCACCAGAACACCAAGATCGTGAGGACGCCGGCGACCGCCGTCATCATCATGTGGTTGGTGAAGTAAAAGCTGTAATGCCCGTCGCGGATGCCGAGCAGCGGGATGTCGGTCCCCTCGCCGCCGACCGGAATCCGGAAGAGCGGTTCCGCGTGCAGCGCGTGGGGGAGGACGTGGTCGACCGGGTTTGCCGCGCCGAAAATCATAGTGGGTCCTAGCATGTCGTCCGCTCCGAGCGTGTCAGCCGCTCCGAACAAGTGAGGCGTTCGGGACCGGGGCGTACAGAAAGGGGGAGTGCTTCAGAAAGGAACCGATTGACCACGACCAAGTCGGTGATCAGAAACGCCATGTACCAGAGAACGATCGGCATCGCCACCGAGTCGCGCTCGAGCCAGCCGGCGGCCAGGGCGGCGATCAGCAGGCAGAGCGTCGTCCCTCCTCGGATCGCGATCGTTGCGAGCAACCCGAGGGGCAGCCCAGCCGGCGGGCCGCTGGCGAAGCCGCCGATCGGCAGCAGCGAGGCGAGTGTCGCCGCGTAGCAAATCGCGCCGACCGCCAGGAAGCTGCGTGCGCCAGCCTCGGCCGCGGCGCTCTCCGCAGTCAGCAGCCCCACCGCTCCGGCCGCGGTGCCGAGCAGCCACACGCCGGTCGGCCAGCGGAGCAGGCTCCCGCCGCCGGTGCGGTAGCCGCTGGCGGACGCTGGCGGCGTCGCGGTCGTCTCGGTCGGTGGGGTCATTGGTTGAGTTTTTTTGCAAGCCGAAACAGGTTGCCCATGCCAATGGCAAAGCCGATCAAGCCGCCGAGGAGGAGTCCCCAGGGGCGGGTCGGATTCAGGTAGCGGTCGATCCCGTGCCCGATCAGGGCGAGGACGAGTACGGCTCCGGCCAATTCGATCCCCGCTCCGGCGAAACGCATCCGGTTGGGGCGATTGGCGGGTTCAGTCACGGCCAGGCTCGCGGGGTGCCGGGAAGCGGGGATGCCGAAAAACCGGAGGTGCCGAAGGGCTGGCCGTGAACAAACGTGTGCGGTCGGGGGAAAGCCAGGGCGGCCGCCCGAACCCATGTCGCCGCGCCGCAAGCCCAATCGGTGCCTGCTGGGGGGATGGCTTCGGCTGTGGTCGCGGTAGGCTAAAACGCCAGGATGCGAGTGTCAACTACTTGGGGTCGATCCCCGGCAGCGGTCTCGTTCGCTTCCCTTCGCCCCTGAAGATACCCGCAATCGGCCCGTCACGGAGATCCTGCGACCTGATGCCGCAGAGACAAAGGGGCAATCGCCGCGTAGGCGGCGCGGTCGCAGCGAACGGTTGGGATGGGCAGTTTGGGTAAAATGTGGCAGCGAGGATCGCCGGGGCCGCCTGTGTCATCTTTGGTCACTAAACGGCCGGAAAGGCCGTTTAGTGGTGGATGAGCCGCCGTTGCGGTCTCTCCCCCCGCTAAAAAAGGGGCCTCGCTACTAGGAAAAATGGCGGCTCTCTGTCATACTAACGGGCCGTCAGGAGGATTTCCGCCGATGCTTTCGCTGCTTGAATGTCCACCGGCCGTGGATCCGAGTTGCAGGGAAGTCGGGCGGGGAAGAAGAAGGAGTGCCGGAGCGCGTCAGCCCCTGCTGCCGCCCATCGTTAGAGCTTTCGTACGATTCGAAAGGTGTCCACTTGATTACAACTGCCGACCTGAAGACTCAGACGCGCCGGGACCTTGCGGAGACAGCTCGCGACCATGGGGTCGCGGGATGGCACTCCATGCGGAAGGACGAGTTGATCGAAGCGCTGCGGAAAATTCAGCGGCGGAGCCGGCGAAAAGCTGAAGCAGGCGAGGCAGCGGGCGGCGGCAAAACCGTGCGAGCTGGAAAAGCGGAGGCGGGTAAGTCAGAGGCGGGCAAGTCAGAGGCTGGGAAGCGGACCACTTCTGCCGGCCGCAAAGCCGGACAAGCGAAATCGGCACCCTCGAAAACGACCCCGGGGAAAACGACTTCGGGGAAAACGAGTCAATCGAAGGCGTTGCAGCCGAGCGGTAAGGGAACCGCCGCAACGCGCTCCAGTGGATCCAAGTCCGAGGCGAATCGGTCGCGGGCCGGCAAACCTCAGGTTGGCAAATCGCAAGTGGGCAAAGCGCGGGCTGGCAAAGCCGTCGCCGCCAAAGCCGCCAGTGGCAAAGCGGCCGCGAGCAAGTCGGGGGGAACTGGGAAAGCGGCTGCCCGCACTGCCGAGCGTCCGGCGACGGCTCCCCGCGTCGTCCGCGCCCTTCGCAAGCAGCAAGCGGCGGCCGATCATCGCAAAGATCTTTCGGCCAGCGTGCTCGTCGGTGGTGTCGCTGCGAAGAAAGCCAGCGGTCAGGGGCAGTCGCGTCCCAATAAGGACCGGATCGTGTTGATCGTCCGCGACTCGTACTGGCTGCAGGCCTCCTGGGAGATCACCCGAGCTTCGGTCGAGCGGGCCCGCGCGGCGATGGGAGCCCACTGGCACACGGCTCAGCCCGTGCTGCGGCTCCTCGAAGTGGCTCACGGGGCGTCGGCCAATGCCGCCGAGCAAGTGATCCGCGACATTCCGATCCACGGCGGGGTCAGTAACTGGTATATCGATGTTGAGAATCCGCCGAGCCGCTTTCGCGTGCTGATCGGCTACAAAGCGACCACCGGCAAGGTCTACACGCTCTGCCGCAGCAACGTCGTCCAGACTCCCGCCCCGGGAGCCTGCGATCCGATCGATGGGCACTGGCAAGACATCGCCGAGGATTACGAGCGGATTTACGCCCTGAGCGACAATGAGAACGGAACCGGCTCGGGCGATCTCCGCGAGATGTTTGAGGAGCGGTTGCGGCGGCCGATGTCCGATCCGCTCAATGACAACTACGGTGCGGGGGCCGATCTCGCACTGCACCGCGAGCGGGAACTTCCCTTCCATGTCGATGCGGAGTTGATCGTCTACGGTTCGACCACTCCAGGAGCGACCGTGACGCTGGCCGGCGAGCCGGTGCGGCTCCGCTCCGACGGGACATTCACCGTCCGCATGGAGTTGCCCGACCGTCGCCAGGTGCTGCCGGTCGTGGCTTGCTCCCGCGATGGACTCCGTCAGCGCACCACGGTGGTCGCCGTCGAGCGGAACACCAAGGTGATGGAGCCGGTCTCCCGCAATCAGATGGATTAGGGGGGGCCGCCCGTCAGCCGCCGGACGCTAGCCCCCGGTTCCCCAAAAGCGCCGAGGCAACCGGACGCTAGCCCGGATTATTCATCAGCCGCCGGGCGCTAGCCCCCGGTTCTCGAAAACGCCGTGAGAACCGGACGCTAGCGCGTGGCGGCTGATTGAGTACGTCAGGCGCAAGAGGCTTGACGTCAATAAAAAACCGCTCGGAAAAATCCCGAGCGGTTACGTTGGGTCTGGAATGCTAGGGCCGGCGGCGGCTGCGGATTACTCGCGGGGGCGGATGGCGCCGGTCAGGCCGGAGTAATCGACGCGGTCGGCGGTGTGCCACAGCGGGGCACCCAGCTCGACGCGGCGGCGGAGCACTTCAATCTTCTCAGGCGACCCGGCCGGAGCGTCGGTCGCATCGAAGCCGTCCTTGTCCTGCGGAACGAAGTCCTCGTCGTGGCCATAGCGGAGGATGGCTTCGAAAACGTTCTTGCAGACGTCCATCTATAGGGTCCTTTCGGTAAGACAATTGTCGATCGCGGCTGATAGACAGGAGAGTCGGAAGCGTAATTAGGTTCAGTTCCGACAGAGAGGCCGCAGTCCAGTAACTTGAATGGTCCGCCCGCGAATGCAGGCGAACGCTGTGAAAGCCCGCGAAGCAGCAGGCGTGACGCGCGTTGTTCTTCCGCCAACACCAATGATTATTCATGGGGATCGGCGGGGGTCAAGAAAATTGCCTGCGAGGCAACCACCGAACCCTTTCCGGCAAGTCTTGCGGATGGGTCGGGTAAGCGGTAAGGATCGGCAAAAGTCTGCCGCGGTGGCGAGGCGGTGCGGCGGCGAGACGCGCCTTCGGGAGCGAGGGAGCGTCGGGCAACTCGCCATTGGGAAAGCTGTAGCGGGATCGAAAGTTCCCTTGTGCAGCAGTCAAGGGGCCTCTGCCGGCGGCTCCTTCTCCCTTCTGGGGTCGTTCAGTGACAGCATGTCGCTGGGGAATTTGGGATCATACGCTCCCGCCGAAAGAAGGGCCAAGAATTTTTCAAGTTTTTTCGGAAGAAACTGACAATTTGATTGGAAAGTTACATTCATGTGGATTCAGCACACCATTGAGCTGCCCCCGTTCCGCCGTGGATTCCATCTGATCACCGACCGCATCCGCGAAGCGGTTCCCGAGCTCGGCCGGTGCCGGGTGGGCATCCTGCATCTGTTCATCCAGCACACCAGTGCCTCGCTGACGATCAATGAAAATGCCGACGCGGACGTCCGCACCGATTTCGAAACGGCAATGAATCACGCCGTTCCCGAGACGCTCCCCTACGTCCATACGCTCGAAGGGCCCGACGATATGCCGGCGCACGTGAAGAGTTCGATGATGGGCAGTAGCGTCAGTGTGCCGATCGGCGACGGCAGGCTGCTCGTCGGAACCTGGCAGGGCATTTACCTGGGCGAGCATCGCAACCAGGGAGGCCGGCGAAAGCTCGTCGCCACGCTCTGGGGAGAATCAGCCGCCCCTCGCTAGCGTCCGGTTTTCAAACCTTATTATTTCACCCTCCCGGGGGGAGGGTGAAGACGGGGCGTGAAACTGGTGGAGAGACCAATGCCCGAGGGGAAGGTGCCGCCGGGCTCAACTCGCTTACTTGCCCTTGCGGGTCGGCGGTTTGCGGCGTTTCGACGGGGGGACGATCGCTTTGGGCTCTTCGCCTGGCATCCCGGCGGCGGTGCGGAGGCGATCGGCGAGCGACGGGCGGCCATTGTCGTTCGTCACCGAACTCTGGGTAACCGTTCCGTCGACGGTTGCCGGAAACGCTCCCTGCGGCGCCGCGGGAATCGTCTTCTTGACCATCTTCCGCTCGACAATTCCCCACAGGCTGCTGGTGATGAAGTAGATGCACAAGCCGCTGGGGACGCGGAAGAAGAACAGACCCATCATCATCGTCATGATCGTCATGACTTTCTGGGTCATCGCGGTCTGTTCGTCGGTCGCTGGCGGCATGAACATCTTTTGCTGGGCCAGGAACAGCGCGACGACGACGATCGGGAGGATGTTGAAGTACGGGCCGAGCCAGCCGGTCCCCCGCCCCGACAGGTAGTCCCACAACCAGTCGCCCCAGTAATACAGCATGTCGGGGCCGGCCAGATTGCTGCACCACTGCAGGGCCGGATGGAGGGCCGCTTGGCGAAGTTCGATATCGACGCTCAGGGCCCGGTAGAGACCGATGAAGATCGGCAGCTGGACGAACATTGGCAGGCAGCCGCTGAGCGGGTTGAAGCCAACTCGCTGCTGCAGTTCACGCTGGGCCTTGAGCCGTTTCTCGAAGTCATCCTTGTACTTCTCCGAGATCTTCTTCAGCTCGGGAGCCAATTCCTGCATCTTTTGGGCGTGAATGGCCGCGCGGCGACCGAGCGGGAACATGCAGCCGCGGACCAGCAAGGTCAGCAGGATGATCGCCAAAGCGTAGTTGCCGGCGATCGCGTAAAATCCGTGCAGCAGCCAAGAAAGCGGAGCTGCAATCCAGCCAAACCAGCCGTACTCGAGCGTTTCACCCATCCCGTAGGCGGCCAGCAGATCGGGCTGTTTGGGGCCAGCGAAGAGGCGAATCGACTGTTTGAGCGATTCGCCCGGGGCGACTTCGGCGGTCTGGCTGTCGAGGTAGAACGAGATGTTCGTGGCCCGCTCCTGATGGGCCGGGATCCGCTCGGCATCGGCGACGACGATTCCCGCACCGCGGACGAATTGATCGGTAATGGCCTCGCCCTCCGGGGGGACGTAGGCGGTGATGAAGTACTGGGCGTCGACACCCATGTACCGCAGCTGACGGCTGCCTTCGGGGCCGTCGGGCGTGAAGACCACTTCGACCGGGCTTTCGGGGGTGTCCTTGGCCCGCTCGAGCAGGTTGTAGGCGCTCAGCAATTCGTGGTTTTCGGCAACCGTGTTGTAGACCATGTCCCGGGCTGCGGCGCCGCTGAAGTTGGGGCTGATCTTGGTCGAGTACCACCACCCTTCGAGGGTGACGCCGTTGGGACCTTCGAGCCGATAGCCGAGTTGCTGGTTCTCCTCGGCATGGTTGATGACCTCCATCTCCATGTCGATCGCGTAGGAACCGGGAGCCAGCGAGTAGCGCCGGACCAGTTCCACCGCTCCGCTCCCCCCGACTTCCCGGACAGCCGCGGCGGCCAACGGCAAGCGAAACTCATAACCGGTCCCGTCGCCGATCCGCTGCAGATCCCAGACGGTGCTGTGCTGCGACGTGAGCCCTGAAATTTCGGATTGCCCCGTGCGAATGCTCTTCCGCCCGACCTGCGTGAGGGTCATCAGGCACGAGGCCCGGCTGAGATTGCCGCGGATCTGCTCGGCGCCAGCCGTGTCGGCGAGCCGCACCAAATCGAGCGGATGCTCGCTGAGGGTCGCTTGGAACCGCAGTGGAGTGGGAGCGGGCGGTTCAGCGGCGTCTGCGGCCGACTCGGCGTCTTCAGCGTCATCAGCCGGGGCGGCTGCGGGCCGCAGGACTTCCACGACCAACTCGTCGCCGGGATCGGTCTTTTCCAGCACTTCGGCCAGATCGAGGGCGGTCGTGATCGGCCGCTCGTTGGCCGCGACGATCAGGTCGCCCGGCCGCAGGCCCGCCGGGGCGTTGTCGAGCGACGGGGCGAGGGCAGCCGGGGTTCCGGGGCCGACGACCCGGACGAGCGCTCCATCAGCCGTCAGCGAGGGGGCAAGGGCGAGGTAGCCGAGGTAGCCGCTGCGGACGTCGACCCGCCGATACTTGAGCCGCCCGTTCTCTTTGCGTTCGGTCAGCTCGATGCGGTCGATGCTCCCGCCGCGGGAGTCGAACGTGACCAGCATGTTGTAGCCGCTCGCCGGATCCATCGACCCGAGCGTAACCCACTCGGCTTTCGGCCGGCGGACCGGCTCGGGCGTTTCGTCGAGCGCCGCGACGTCGTCCTCATCGGTGCCAGCGGTGACGGCGTCGGCCTCCGCGGCCCGTTCCGCTTCCTCTTGTTCGGCCACCGCCGGCGGCTCTGGCTGTCTGGGCGGGGGGCCAAACAGCACGTTCAGCGCGAGATAGACGGTGATGAAAACAGCGGAAGCTAATAGGAAAGTAGGAAAACGACGTTCCACGGTTGGATCGGCTGGGGCAAGACGGAAGGACTGAAAAAGGATGAACGGTCCGCAGCGATCGACAACCGTCCCCGAGCTGTATTCTGGCGGTGCGGGCCCATATTGGGAACCCGAATGTCCGGCGGCCGAGGTTCAGAACTTCCAGCGAAACTCGGCTCGCATCCCGTACAGATCACGGTCTCGCTCGCGCCATCCGTACATCGCATCGAGTCGCACCAGCGTGCGGTGCGAGAGCGGGAACTGATACCGCGTTCCCAGCCCGTACTGGTCGCCCGCGGCCAGCCGTCCGGCGGACGAGCCGTAGGCGTTCAAGTAGGCCGCTTCGACGACGATCTGGCGGTCGAGCGACGCGCCGAGCAGGTTCAGCCCCACCGCCCCGCCCCACGTGTTGTTGGCCGAATCGTCGAGCGTCGGATAGCCGTTGAGCCCGTCGGTTTCATAGAGAATCCCCACGTTTCGCAGGATGCCTCCGGACAACGCCGCTCGGGCGACCGACTGCGGCCGGCCCCAACCGTAAAATAAGTTCGCATACGGGACGACCGTGAGCGGGGCGGCGGTGATCAGGCTGTTCTCCAGAATCAACAATCCGCCGTCGGCGGTGCGATCCTCCTCAGCCCGCGATTGCCCGGTGTTGACGATCACTCGCACGCTGTTGTTGATCCGGTCGAAGTACCGTCGCGTGAAAGCCGCTGTCGCGTTGTGATAGCTCCGTCCCAACTCGTGCCGGTCGTGAACATACGCCCAGCCAGTCTCGATGTGCCCCCCGTAGGCGTCGATAAACCAAGCGGTCCCAAAAGCCTGAGCCGCGTGTTCGTCGCTGCCGAAGGCGGGGCTGTTGATCTGATCGAAAACCGCAAACGCCGTGGCGTCAAAGTTCGACCAGTTGAGCAGCCGGCTGTGCCGCGCCGGCAGGGCGACCGAAACACCCGTGACCGCATCCTCCATCCAGATCCCGTTCTGATACAGCAGCGGCACCAAGCCGGCGGCGATCGGCAGCTCGAACTCGGCCGGAGTCCCCGAGAAACCGCCCAGGATCGAACCGAGATCCCCTTCGAAAAAGCCGGTCACCAAGTTGGGATTGAACACCGTTTCCAGATCGGCACGCCCATCGACGAGACGCAGCTGCGTGAACTGCACGCCGTCGTTGAGCGGCCCCACGAACGCGTGCACCCGCTCGGTCGCCGTCCACTGCCAATCGAGGTCGAGATTCAGCCGGTGGGCCCAGTTGTCAAAGCGATCGACCGCGTTGCGACCAGTCCCAATCCCGGTGCGGTAATCGCCGTACACGTAGAACGACGGGTGGAGCAGATTCGTCTCGCCGAAAAACGTCCCTCCCGGCGGCAGCATCCCGTCACCATAAAACGGCTTGAACCACTCGACCCACGGACGCTCGGTCGGCACCGGATAGCGGTGGTCGTAGGCCGAAGCAGGATCGGACGCGGCCAGGCTGCCGGAGCCGAGCACCGGCGGCTGGGAAAAACCGAGCGGCGGAGCGAAGGCATGCGGCGGCGGAGCGAAGGCATGCGGCGGTGGAGCGAAGGCGTGCGGCGGTGCAGCCAAGGCGTGCGGCGGTTGAGCGAAGGCGTGCGGCGGTAGTGCAACCGCGTGCGGCTGAGGGGCGTGCAGCTGGGCGACCGTCGCCGATTCCGCAGTCGCAGGGGCGGCTGGCTCAGCAGGGGCTGCCGATTCGGTGCTTGGGCGAGGCAAACGCCGCGGACGAAGCTGCTCGGCAGCGCTCGAGGATGCCAGGAGTGCCGCCATCGCCCCGACGGCTGCCAGGTTGTGGAGCACGGTTCCCCAGGCCCCGAGTCCGCGGCCAGGGTTGGGCTCGCGGCCCAGGCTGGCGCGTGCGCAGCGGCCGCGGCAAGCCACGGTCGAAACGGGGCCATTCAGCTGGCGGGGACCGTTCGGCTGGCGAGGGCCATTCGGCTGGCGGGGAAAAGCGGAGCTCATGGGCACAGTGCAGCTTCGGCGGACGGGCCGCGCTACTCGACGTAGAACGGGTACGACTGGGTGTGGATATCCAGGATCTGGTGGTTCATGCGGTCGATCTCCGCGGGGCTCATTCCGACGAACCGCATGAAGTAGGCCGGCTCGACGCGGCTCCGCAGCCGCACGTCCAGGCGGTACAGCCCGCGAGCCTGGATCCGATCGGCTGGCACGCGGTAGTGGACGGTGCGCGAATCGAGCGGCGGGATCGAGCGAGCTTCCATGCGGATCAGCGGCGGATGGTTCAGCACGCTCACCGGTACCGCTCCGGGGCGAAGGAACGGCAAGGGATCGAGGTCGACGTTGACCGGCAGCGCCGTTTCCCGCTCGGTCCCCTTCAAGTTGGTGATCAAGAATTTGGTCTGCAGGTTGAACAACTGGGCATCGCGGGGGAGCCGTCCGCTGGCAACGTCTTCGGAATGCAGGTCGGCCAAATCGCCTTGGCTGTCGAGGTACCCGGTCTCCCAGACCGTGCGGCCATCGGGAGCGACCAGCGCCACATTCAGCCAAACTTGCGGCTGCGCCCCAAGCGACCCGGTCGGCAGGTTATGCCCTTCGCTGGCGTTGCGAACGATGTACTTGAACCGCAGCGGCTGGCCGGCTCGCGGCCGCGCCTCGACCAGCGGACCGCGGATTTCCGAGCCAGCTTCCATCGTGGCGATCGAACCCTGCCGGGCGAGTGCGAGGGCTTGGAGGTTGGCGTCCAGGACGCGGCGCGCGTCGCGGCGCTCGTCGGCGTTGTCCCAGGGGGGCGGAAACGGTGAGCCCGCAGCGACCAACTGGTACGCCTGCTCAAACTCCTCCGTTCCCCAGCCTTGTTGCCAGTCGAACTCCAGCCACTGCCGCGGGCTCCACCGTTCGGCCTTTTCGTTCTGCGGATAGATCCCGGGGTGGGCGATCGAAAACCCGGGCCCCCAGAACATGTGGCTCGAGTGCGGCTGCGGTTCGCCGTACGGTTTTCCGGCCAGCTCGGCGACCGGTGCGCAGTCGTATCCATGGGGTTTGCCCGGAACGGCCCCCATGTGGCACTGCTGGCACGTGATTCCCTTGGCCGCGGCCGGTCCGGCTCGGTACTGCGAGTAGACGACTTCCAGAGCGATCCCCGGATGCACCGCCACTTGATGGCAGGTCAAGCAGAAGTCGCTGCGCGTCAGCGGTTCGAAAAAAACTCCCTCGCGGTGAATCGGCTGACCCGGCCCGCGATCGCTCGGGTCGAGCTTCAGTTTGTGCTGCTCGCGCTCCGCGATCGCCCGCCGCAGCCCCTCACCGCCCCGATTGCCGTAGACCGGTTGGTAGATGTCACCCGGCTCGATGCGGCGTCCGCCGTTGGTTTCCCCATACGATTCGCGGACGCGGTGGCACGCGATGCAGGTGATGCCCTCGCGGATCACCGGGGGCGCGTCGAGCACCGACGCGTGCCGCGGAATCTGCAGCTGCGTGGCGACCGGCGAGTGGCAGCGCATGCAGAAATGCCCGACCGTCCCTTTGGTCAGTTCGGTCATTTTTTGCTCGAACCGCTGGAACATCGGCGAGATGACCGCATAAGCGTGCGCGCTGACCCGCCACTCGTCGTAGTGCCGCGGGTGGCACTTGGCGCAGGTCATCGCCGACGGGTAGCGGTCCTCGAGAAACAGGCTGCGGTGGGGATCTTCCTCCCCGGCTCCCCCTGCCCCCTCAGCCGCCCCGCCTGCATCCCCGTCTGCCGCCGCCGGTCCGAGCAGGCTGAGAGGATCCGCGGTGAGCGGGTCCCCGGCCTGGGGGTCGGGGGGCGTGGGGCCGAGGTTTGAAAGGGGATCGGCGCCGAGCAACTCCTCACCGCCCGAGTTTCCACCGAGCAGGTCGCCACCACCGAGCAGATCGCCATCATCGAGCAGGTCGCCACCACCGAGCAGGTCGCCACCACCGAGCAGGTCGCCCACTCCCGTGGGACCGTCGGGCGTCGCAGAGCGGCGGTCGGAGACGGGGCGAGCGAGTGTCGGCGCGGTGGGCGTCTCCCAGGCTTCGAGACATCCCGGCGGGAGCAGCGCCCGGGCTTCGGCGGGAATCGCAGGGGGGGATGTCGGCGGCGGGAGCCGTCGCGGACGCTCGGGCTCGACTTGCGTAGCCAGCGCCCGGGGGATCCCGAGTTGGGAGCTAGCAACTCGACCGGCCGGGCTTCGCGAGCCGGGGGGATCGGCGTGGCTGCGCGGAGCGAGCAACCCCCCGAGAGCCGCGGCCCCCAAGCAGGCGAGTGCCGCCCAGAAAGGCTGTGACCCCTTACCGGCGGAGCGGCGTGGGACGATTCGACGACAGGGAATCCGCATCGCTCCAGGCCTGGCTAGAGGAAGTGAGGCTGCCGCGGCGGCGGCAAGACCCGGGGGCCGCACCTCTGAGATCGACCGACAGGGCGGGAATTTCCAGAGCGATGGGCACGACCGAAACAAGCGTTGCAATCGTTAAAACCGCGTTCGCTCGGAGCCGCGGCGAGGGAAAGCGGCCAAAAAACTCGCCACTCACCGACTTGCGGCAATGGCGTGGCCTACGGTTCACTCAGCCCTCCCTGTGCTCGGAGTTCAGCGCCGAGAAGGGACCTTTTCATCGTCGCGATCTCGCGGAGAACTGTTGGCATGAGCGATACGGACCGCGCGAGCGGTTTCTTCCGCTGCCCCGTGCAAAATGATCAGTCGCGGGCCGTGATCTACATCGGTTGCGGACGGATTCCCGCGGTGTTGCAGGAGACGTCGATCGATGGGTTCACGCTGACGGTGGCTCCCAAGCACGCCAGCAGAGTCCGCCTCGGCCGACCGTGGTTGCTTAAGACCCGCGCCGAAAAAGTCGAGGTGCACGCCGAGTGGCTGTTCCACGCGCCGAAAGGGCAAGTCCAACTGGGGGTCCGCCGGCTCCGTGATCTGACCCCCGCCCCGGCGGAAAAAAGCGGCTGGAGTCTCTTCGGGAGTCGCCGAGCGAGCCAAGGCAACACGGCCGAGCTGGTTTTCGCGGGACTCGTCCTAGTGATCTTCTTGATCATGAGCCTCCCGGGCATCGGAGAACAGCTCGGCACCGCCCCGCGAATTCGGGCCGCGGTCGAAAGCGTGGTTCAGACCCTGACGGTGATCGTCCGAGGGGTGATCTAGGGTCGCGCTAGTACTCAGTACTCTTATTCGTACTCGTACTCAGCAGAGCGGTACTCGTACTCGTACTCGATTCAGACGCAGCGGGAAAAACGAGCGCTGTCCCAGCCCGGAATCGAGTACGAGTACCGCTTCGCTGAGTACGAGTACCGCTTCGCTGAGTACGAGAGTAGGGCACGGTGCCGATTGGCATCTCGTGTGCTAATCTTCAGACTCGACTGCAAACCGCCAAAATTTCCTTATTGCAGGAGTCTGCTGCCGTATGTCTGTCGCTCCCACGCCCGACCTCCGCCACTTGATCCGCGATATTCCTGATTTTCCCACCCCGGGAATTCTGTTTCGCGACATCACTCCGTTGCTGGCCGACAGTGCGGGGTTGCGACTAGCGTGCGACGCGATGGCCGAGCCGTTCTTAGATGCCAAGGTCGACGTGGTGGCCGCAGCGGAGGCTCGCGGATTCATTTTCGCCGCTCCGGTGGCGATGCGGTTGGGCGCCGGCTTTGTGCCGATCCGCAAACCGGGCAAGCTCCCCTTCGATCGCCACGCGTTCCATTACGACTTGGAATACGGCAGCGATTCGCTGGAGCTGCACATCGACGGTGTGCGGCCGGGGCAGCGGGTGTTGATCGTCGACGATTTGCTGGCCACCGGCGGTACGGTCGAGGCTTGCTGCCGCTTGCTGGAGAACTGCGACGCAAAGATCGTGGGTTGCTCCTTCCTGATCCATCTGGTGACGCTCGGCGGGCATCTGCGGTTATCCCCCTACGACGTCCGTTCGGTGATCGGTTTCGAGGATCCCGATTCGGAGACCGATTTGAGCATTCAAAATCGCCAACCAGGGCCTTCGGTCTGACGCCCTCTTCAACGGAGTGACTCCCACGAACGACCCTCAGCAACAACCGGCTGAAGACGCTTTCCCGCAGGAAGACGCAGCCCTCCCGCAGGAAAACGTAGCTCCCCCACAGGAAGACGCAGCGCCCCCGCAGAAAGACGCAGCGGCGGAAGCGTCGGCGAGCGATCCCCAGTTTGGCTTTCGCCGCGCTGCAGCCAAGGTTCGGGAATTCCCGCAGACGCCCGGCGTCTATTTGATGAAGGATTCGGCGGGTCGCGTGATCTACGTCGGCAAAGCCAAGAATCTCCGCAGCCGCGCGGGCAGTTATTTTCTCAAAGCGGCGGCCGAGGACGCGCGGACAGCGAGCTGGATTGGCGAGATCGCCGACATCGACTTCGTCCCTTGCGACAGCGAAGTCGACGCGCTGTTGATGGAATCGCGGTTGGTCAAGGATGTGCAGCCGAAGTTCAACAAGGATCTCAAGGACGATAAGAGTTTTCCCTACTTGATGATCACCACTCGCGAGGAGTTCCCGCGGGTCGAGGTGACGCGGACCCCTCGCGACCGGGGCGTGAAGCTCTACGGTCCATTCCCCAGCGCCGGAGCGCTGCGGGGGGCGATCCAGGTGATGCAGAAAATTTTCAAGTTCCGCACCTGCTCGCTCGACATCAGCGAGGACGAGGAACGCTGGAAGTGGTTCCGCCCCTGCTTGCTGGCCAGCATCAACCAGTGCACCGCGCCGTGCAACTTGAGGATCAGCAAGGAGGATTACCGCCGCGACATCCGCCGCCTGCAGACGTTCCTCGAAGGAGGCAAGACGCGGCTCCTGAGCGAACTGCGGAGCGAGATGAAGGAGGCCAGCAGCAAGCTGGAGTTTGAAAAGGCCGCGCGGCTTCGCGACGAAATTCGGATGCTCGAGCGGCTCGACGAACGGGGCGACTTGGAGACGCACGCCCAGCCGGAAGTGTTTTACGTCGACCCTAAAAAAGGACTCGTGGGACTCCGCAAAGTGCTCTCGCTGAGCGAAACGCCGCGGGTCATCGAAGGGGTCGACATCGCTCACCTCGGCGGCGGCGAAACGGTCGCCAGCGTGGTCCAGTTCATCGACGGGCTGCCGTTCAAACCAGGCTATCGCCGCTACCGGATCCGGGAGGTGAAAGGGGTCGACGACTTCCGCTCGATCCACGAAGTCGTCTCCCGCCGCTTCCGGAGTCTGAGCGACAACCAGGAAGCCTTTCCCGATGTGCTCCTGATCGACGGTGGCAAAGGCCAGTTGAACGCCGCGCTGGCCGCGTTCCGCGACCAAGAGATCACGCCGCCGACCCTGATCTCGCTGGCCAAACGGGATGAGGAGATTTATCGCCCCGGAGAGAGCGAACCGCTGCGGCTCTCGCGGCACGCCTTTGCGCTGCGGTTGCTGCAGTACGTCCGCGATGAAGCCCACCGGTTTGCCCAACACTACCACCACATTCTGCGGAGCAAGTCGACCCTTGACCGCTGAGCAAAAATCGGTTATCCGCCGCGAACCCGGCCGGTGAAAGGAGTGTCCTCGGGGGTGTCAGCAAATTTGTTTGACACTCGACCGACTCACCTTTTCTATAATGGGGTCTGCCTGGCAAAGCGGGCAGCAATTCGATTTGACGACGACTTCCACACTTCCCTCTTCCACACTGCCCTCTATCACACTACCCACTAGCAAACGGAGACCCCGCCGAATCGTGCGAGACGAACAACGCGTCGAAAGCGTGGCTAGCGAACGAAGCGTGCTGGTCCGCCTCCTGACCTCGGATCGGCCGCTCGAGGAGCACCCGCTCCGGGAGCTCGAAGGCCTGGCTACGACGGCGGGCACCGATGTCGTGGGAGGACTGACCCAGCGGCGAGACACGCCTGATCAATCGACTTTTCTCGGCAAGGGAAAGGTCCATGAGCTGCGGGAATTGGTCGAAGAGCAGGATGCGGACGTCGTCATCTTCGACAATGATCTGACTCCCGCTCAGACGCGGAATCTGGAGAAAGCGGTCCACACGAAGGTCATCGATCGGACGGAACTAATCCTCGATATCTTCGCTTCGAACGCTCGGACCTACGAAGCCAAGCTGGCGGTCGAATTGGCCCAGCTCGAATACTCGTTGCCGCGGCTCAAACGGATGTGGACTCACCTCTCCCGCCAAGGGATGGGCGTGGGGATGCGTGGCCCGGGGGAAAAGCAACTGGAGGTCGACCGGCGGTTGGTGGTCAAGCGAATCCACGATCTGCGGACCGCGCTGACGAAAGTCGAGAAGCGACGGGAACGTCAGGTCGGCAGCCGCCGCGAGTGCCCGACCGTGTCGTTGGTCGGCTACACCAACGCCGGCAAAAGCACGCTGATGAACGCTCTGACCGGGGCCAACGTCGAAGCGGTCAACAAGCTGTTCGCGACGCTCGACACCCGAACTCGCCGCTGGCACTTGAGCGGCTGGGGGCCGGTGCTGTTGAGCGACACGGTGGGTTTTATCCGCGACCTGCCGCACAAGTTGATCGCCAGCTTCAAGGCGACCCTCGAAGAGGCTCGGCAAGCCGACCTGTTGTTGCACGTGGCCGACGTCAGCAATCCAGCGGTGTTCGATCAGATCTCGGCGGTCTACACGGTGCTGCAGGAAATTGGCATCGAGGAAAAGGACACGCTGCTGATCTTGAACAAGGTCGACGCGGTGCAGTCAGCCGAGATGGTCGAACGCGTGCTCGATCGTTATCCGCACGCGATTCCGGTCAGCGCCGTGCGAAAGGAAGGGTTTGACGCGCTCGCCCAAGCGATCGCGACCGCCCTGGCTGCCGAATTTTTTGATCTGCATGTCGATGTCGATCCGGCCGATGGGCGGCTTTTGGCCTACATGGCCGCCAAAGGGGAAATCGTCGCTCAAGACGCCGACGAGCATCGGATTCGCGTCCACGTGCGGATGCCCGCTCAGGCGATGGGCGAAGTCCATCGCCGCGCTCTGGCAATCCATCCGGCCGGCGACGAACCGCTTCATCCCGCAGCTGCCGACGAAGCGGCTTCAGCCGAGCGGGGTTCCGGGGAAGAAGCCTCCGACGGCGGGGCCTCCGACATCAGCCACGTGGCCTGAGCCCCCAAACGGACGCGGGATAGCGATGGTTCGCTGGAAAGCGCAGCAGTCGGTCGCGGTGGTCACCGGAGCCTCGAGCGGCATCGGTTACCATCTCAGCCGGCTGCTGGCCGAACGTGGCGCCCGCGTGGTGGCGGTGGCTCGCCGCCGCGAGCGGTTGGATCAGCTGCGGTCGGCCACGGCCGCTGCATCCGGGAGCGTGATCGCTTATCCGGGCGACGTGACCGACCCGGAGGTCCGGCGGGGGCTGCTAGCTCGGGCCGCCGAGATCGCCGAGGGGCGGTTGGATCTGCTGGTCAACAACGCGGGGATCGGAGCGCTCGGTCCCTTTGCGGAGGCTTCGCCCGAGCGTCTGCGGCGGATCATGGAAGTCAATTTCTTCGCTCCTGTGGAGCTCACGCGGCTGGCGCTGCCGATGCTGCGGCTCGGTCGCCAGCCAGTGCTGTGCAATCTGGGGAGCGTTTTGGGGCACCGCGCGGTGCCCGACAAGAGCGAGTACTGCGCGAGTAAATTTGCGCTGCACGGTTGGTCCGACTCGCTCCGCGCCGAGCTCCGTGAGAGTGGCATTCAGGTCACGCTGGTCAGTCCCAGCACGACCGAGAGCGAATTCTTCGACGCCGTGATCGAAACGCCCGAGGGACAGGTGAGCCGGAGTCTGGGGAGCTGGCCCGCCGAGCGGGTCGCCCGCGCGACGCTCTCGGCCATCCTCGCGCGCCGCGCCGAAGTCATCCTCAGCCTCGGCGGCAAAGCGCTCGTCTACGCCGACCGCCTCTCACCCCCGCTGATGAATCGCCTGCTGGCGCGCTGAGCCAGGGGGTGCGGGCCGATTGTGCCCGATCAGCCGCAACGCGCTAGCGTCCGGTTGTGTGGGCTTTTTCGGGAACCGGGGGCTAGCGCCCGGCGGCTGATGATTAATCCTGGCTAGCGCCCGGCGGCTGATGGATAATCCTGGCTAGCGCCCGGCGGCTGATGGATAATTCGGTGGCTAGTGACGGGTCCGCCGCGGGTTACGCCGTGGCCTTCCGCCACTGCTCCGCTTCGGCCGAATCGTGGGCGACGCATCGATTGCGGAGCGTGCCGAGCGATTCGATCGTGACTTGGCAGTGGTCTCCAGGCTGCAAAAAACGCGGCGGCGTGCGAGCCGCTCCCACTCCCGCCGGGGTCCCGGTAAAGATCAAATCGCCGGGCCTCAAGGTGACGATTTTTGAGAGGAAGCTGATCAGCGTCGGAATCGAGAAGATCAGCTCATTTGTCCGCGACCGTTGCATCACTTCGTCGCCGATCCGCATCTCGATCGCGAGATTGCCGGGTTCGGGGACTAGGCTCTTGTGCACAACGTAAGGGCCGAGCGGGGCGAACGTATCGAACGATTTGCCCATCAGCCACTGGCCGCCACAGTGCTCCTTTTGCCAATCGCGAGCCGAAACGTCGTGGCCGCAGCAGTAACCGAACACGTGCTGCATCGCTTCGGCCTCTTCCACGTCGCGGCAGGTGCTGCCGAGGACCACGACCAACTCCGCTTCGAAATCGACGCGATCGCTCAGCTGAGGCAGGATGATCGGATCGTCGGGGCCCACGATCGTTGAGGAGAGCTTGGAGAAGATCACCGGTTCGGTCGGCGGCACCGCTCCGGTCTCGATCGCGTGGTCGCGGTAGTTCAGTCCCACGCAGATGATCTTTTCGGGATGCGGTACCGGCGCCAACAACCGCACCGGCTCCTCGATCGCCGCAGCCGAATCGAGCTTCGCCAGCCGCTCGGGAAGCGCCTCACCGAGCGTCATCCAGTCGCGAAGGTGCGGCGGCAGCGTCGAGTCGAGCTGCTCGAGCGGAACGATCGATCCGTCCCGCTCGATCCCCTCGCCGAGCTGACCATTCGCGCGGCGGTAGCGGCAAAAACGCATCGGTCGGACTCCCAAAGGTGAAGGTCAAAGGTGGGCAGCCATGAGTACTGAGTACTGAGTATTGCGTGCTGAGTTTAGGATTTTCGCCGCGAAGGATGGGGCACATCGGGGCGGAGGAGCTTGGGCGAAGCCGGTGAGGCCTTAGCCGTCGGCTCCGTCTTTCTCTTCGGACTCTCGCCGTTCTCGCTTTCCCTCAGTTCCCGCTCCGGAAGCGGCAAGGCCGTCTCAGTTGCGTCTGCGGCCTCAGTCGCCGGGGTGGGGGACTTCGCCGTGGGGGCCAAGTGGGGGCGCGGGCGGAAAACGCGGCCCAGCGGGCTGGCTAGCAGCGCAGGGAGGAAGATCAAGTCGCCCACCAAGGCGGCGGTCAGCAGGACCAGCATCAGCGTTCCGAACCGCTGCGTCGGCGTGAACGTGCTGAGGGCGAAGACATACAGCCCGAGTCCCCCCACAAACGTCGTCTGCGTCATCGCCGGACCGACGCGGCGGTAGGTGGCGATGATTGCTTCGTGACGGCTGAGTCCGCTGTCGAGTCCTCGCCGCAGCCAGGAGAGGAAGTGGATCGTATCGTCGACGGCAATTCCCATCGCCACGCTGGCCGTCATCATCGTGCCGATATCGACGAGCCATTCGGCGTGTCCCATCGAACCGAAAATCATCACCACCGGGAACAGGTTCGGCAGCATCGCGAGCATCCCGGCGGCGATTCCGAAGAACAGCGCCTTGGGATGCAGGATGCCCAGCGGCGGTCGGCCGGGGTTGAGCAGGATCGTCATCACCGCAGCGATCAACACGAATGCCCAGATCGTGCTTTCAACAAGGCTTGTGAGCAGCGTTCGCTGGGCTTTGTAGACGACCGGAATCACGCCGGTGTAAACGACCTCCAGCGGGCCGCTGTCATCGACGAGCGGAATCCCTTCGACGACCTGCGGCACACCGCGATCGCTGGGGATGTTGCGGGCGTCGACAAACTGCCGGGCATGCTCGCGAATGAAATCGACGTCGTAGTTCGGGCTGTCGTCGACGAGCACCACCGCGGAGGCAGCGGCGAGCAGCTTGCCCCATGCTTCCGTCCGCTGCTTGCCCGCGAAGGCTTGGCTGTTGGGCTCGTGCCACAGTGTCCGCCGCAGCGGTTCGTTGTCGAGCAATTCACTCAGCGTCGAAGCAAAGATCGTTTGAGTGTCGATGACCTCCGCAGCGGTCACATCCGCCTCTGACTCTCCGGCTGGGGGAGGGAGCAACAGCGGAGCCGCACCGACTGGCCGCGGTTTGCCACGGCCGAGGACAATCACGTCGCCAAAGCGAATCGAGGGATCTTCGGCTTTGGCCGCGTCGACCGCGTCAAGGACTTCGCCCCGGTAACGATAGGCTTCGAGGACGGGACCGACGGCCACCCGCAGCTCGTTGATGAAGCGGCCGTAGTCGACGTCGCTCAGGGCGCCCACGCGGAGGCTGATCCGCCACAGCTCGCTCCCGGCGAGAGGCCCGTCCTCCTCGATCCGCAAGTAATCCGAATCGATCAGCGCGTCGACCGAATCGCCCAGGCGGCGGTTGAACTCCGATCGCTCGAGCGACATCGACGACGATGGAGGAGGTAGCGGCGGCGCGAGCGACGCAGCGCTCATCGCTTGCCCGACAATCTCCTGCCCCGCGTCGCCAAAGACGCGCGCGATCGTCCGCTGTATGTGGTCGACCGCTTCGAGCCGCTCGAGTCGGCGAAGCGGGTGCACCGAAGCCTCGTCGGTATCCGCACCGGCTCCAGCATTGGCAGCGGCTACAGCACCGGCGGGCTCCTCAGCCCCGTTGGCCTCCGCGGCCTCGACCCTTTCCTGCTGCATCTCTGGAGGAACTCGCAGCACGAGCTCCATTGGGACGAGTTTGGCGTAGTTGGTTTCGAGCCAGGTGTAATCGCGAATGATCCGCGAGTCCTCGTCGAACATCTTCAGCAGGTGGACCGACGTGCGGATCTTCGGCACCCCGAACGCCGCGGCGATGAACATCAGCAAACATCCGGCAGCGACCCAGCGGTGATGGGCCACCACCCAGCGTCCAAAGATTTCCCAGTAGTCAGCCAATTTGCCGACGCCCGGCTGCGCGCTGTCCGCCGCCGCCTTGCCCGGTCGTTTTTTCTTGCGGGGAGCATCTTTGGCTGGGCTAAAGGTCTCCAAGGCTGCCGGCAAATAAGCGAACAGCAGAACCAGCGTGGCGATGACACCGACGGCCGAGAACCAGCCGAACTTGCGAATCGGCACGATGTTGCTCGTGTACAACGACAGCAGACCGATTGCCGTCGTGATGCTCGCCAGCGTGCACGGGCCCCAGCCATGCCGGAGAGCCCGCTCGGGAGCCCCCACGACTCCCTCGCTTTCTACTTCCTCGCGGTAGTAGTTGACGATGTGGATCGCCGACGAAAGCCCGAGCACGTACACCAGTGCCGGCATGCTCATCAGGATCGCGTCGACGCTCGCCCCGCTCCACCACACGATGCTCAGGCTGATCACCGCCGCGGTGCCGCCGACGAAGAAGATCATGAACGTGATCTTCAGGCTGCGGAAACTGATGTAGCTCAGCAGCAACCCCAGGGCGGCGCAGTAGCCGACCAGGCGCACGAGCGTGATCGTTCCTTCCTCGTCGATCGACACGTTGTCGATCGGCGGTCCGCCGAGGTGCATCTCCGGACCCGGCGGAGGTAGCTCGGCAACGAAGTAATTGAACGGCGGCGGAGCGGCGACTGGCGACGGAGGCGGGGAGAGCCCTGATTGTTCGGCTAACTGGTAGAGCCGGCCCCGGGGGCCGCCGAGGACGCCCCGGCCAACGACGAACGGCAGGTTCTCTTGGCCGATCTTGGTCAGCGTCACCAGGATTCCGGTCAGCCGCGGGGGCGGAGCGACGCCGGCCGCATCGAAGACCTCGTACCACACCTCCGTCTGCTCTTCGTCGGGAGCCGCGACGAGTGCCGAGATGTAACCCTCGTACCGCTCGTCGATCACTCGCTCGAGCGTCTCGCCGACGGTCGCGTCAAAATCTTCGGGCAACTCGCCTCGCCGATCCTCCGGAACCGCTTCGCGGAAGGCGGCGGGCGTCCAGACAAAATCTTCCGGGACCGCCGAGGCGAACAGCGTCCCGGTCAACTGCTTGATCGCTCTGCGGCGTGCGACAACCGGCTTGAATTCCGCGTCGGTCAGGTCGACCGGATAGAACGCGCCGCCTGGCTGCGAAAGCTCGTCGGCCACGTGCGGCCCGGTCTGAACATTCGAGAACAGCGGCGCGGTCAGCCACGCGGGGTAATTGTAGTAGGGATTGATCGCGTCCGGGTCATCCTCCTGCCCCGACTCGCCCAAGGCAGTGATGAACGTGCCTTCGACTTGCGGCCCCGAGATGAGCCGACGGACGACGCGACTGATCCCGCCGATCGTGTCGCTGCGACCTTCCCAGCGAAAGAGCTGCCCTGCGGGAGTGAAGTAGTACCACTGGCCGGAGTCGCTCGTCAGCCAGATCTCGTCCAGTCCGCCCCAGTTGCGGTGCAGGTCCGACGGCAGGAGCAGGCCGAGCTCGACTGCCAGGGCTTGGGCCCGCTCGAAATCGGGGATCTCCCCGTGCTTGCCGCGGCCGCGCTCCGATTCCGCTTGCAGCTTGGTCGCCAGAATCTCGAGCCGCTGATCTTCCTCGGTGGCGCCTTCCCAAGTGGCAAGAATGAACTGCTCGCCTGCGAAGTACCGGCCAAACCAGGCCAGCTCCGAGGTTTCCCGGAAATCCGCTGGCAGCCAGTCTTTGACGTTATTCTCGGTCTTCTCCAAGCTCAGCCGGGCTCCGCGGAGCCCGAACGGGACGAGAAAGAAGACGACCAGAAGAATCAACAGCGCGTTCGGTACGCCGAAGATGCTGCGTCGCGATAGAAAGGAAGAGGTCATCGTGTGCAGGGATCCGAGCCGTGACGGTCCGACCATAAGGTCTCCACGGCCAGCGACCAGCAGGTGTCTGAGCAACCCCGCCGGCAGGAAGACCGAGAATGGCTGAACAACTACGTGTTGACCAGCCTAGCGACGGGGCCCGTTGCGGTCCACGGTAAGCGCGGCCGCTGCGGGACTTCCCCCCGAAAAGAGCGCCTGTGGTATGGTCTCCAGGAGCTCCGGGGTTTGGAGCAGCGGCACGCATTATGCGTTTTAAGGGGAAGCTGCAAAGGAGCAGGCCTCGCTGACTTGCCCTTACATCTTGCCTGCGCTGCCCATTGTTGTGTCGAAACCCGTTCCGTGTCGAAAACCGCTAGCCAGGAACTTCCACCGTGACCGAATCTACCTCCGCCCCCGCTTCGCTACGCTCGCTGGTTCAAACTGGAACCAAACTTTTTTTGGATTCGGTGGCTCCAGAAGAGTTGGAAAAAAATCTCCGCTGGGGGGCCGTCGGTGCCACGTCCAACCCCTCGATCATCTCCGAGATCGTCGCGGACGGCAGTCTCGATGATCGCATCGAATCGCTTCTCGAAGAGGGACGCGACGATGAAGAAATCGCCTGGGAATTGACCGACCAGCTCGTCTCCGACGCCGAACAACGGTTCCTGCCGATCTGGGAGAAGAGCGAAGGAAACACCGGTTGGGTCAGCTTCGAGCTCGATCCGCTGCTCGAAGATCCCGAGGAATCGATTTCGGAGGCGGACCGCACCGCCCGCTATATCGAGCTCGGCAAACGTTGGAGCCATGGGCACCGCAACCGGATGATCAAAGTCCCCGCGACCGACGCCGGAATCGCGGCGCTCGAAGAGTTGGCGGCGGCCGGGGTGACGCTAAACGTGACGTTGATGTTCACCGCAGATCAGTACCAGCGGGCCCGAGACGCGATTTGGCGGGGAGCCCAGCGCCGCGACTCGCTGGACAACTTTAAAAGCGTTTACAGCATCTTTATTTCGCGCATCGACGTGTACACCGACGAGCACGTCCCGCAGCTCTCCGCCGAAGCTCAGGGGCAAGTCGGGATCGTCAACGCCAAGCAGATCTGGGCGCAGAACCAGGAGTTCTGGAGCTCCCGCCCCACCCGGCTGGAGCAAGAGATCATCTTTGCTAGCACCGGAACGAAGAAACCCGAGGACGAGCCTTGGAAGTACGTCCAGGCGCTCGCTGGCAGCGGGATCCAGACCAACCCGCCGCAGACCAATGAGGCGGTTGCGAAGGCAGAGATGACTTTTGATCGACAGGTCGACCGCCTGCCACCCAAGAGCGTCCTGGATGAAATCGCCTCCAAAGTCGACGTCCCCCAGATGCATAAAGTGCTGATGGAAGAGGGAGCCGCCAAGTTCGTCAAGCCGCAGCGGGCGCTGCTGAAGCTGATCGCGGAGAAACGCAAAGCACTCTCCGCAGCCAAGTAAAACTTCCGAAAGTTCGTATCCACTCTCACCCTCCCGCTTGCGGGAGGGTCGGGCTCTCAGGCCCGGGGAGGGCCGGCAAGCCTGAACGATAAGCTTCCAGTGAAACTCACTGTTGCGGTGACCCTCCCCGCTCGTTCCTCGCGACCCTCCCGGGGGGAGGGTGAGGATTTCACCGCGTTTTCGAGAACCGGGGGCTAGCGCCCGGCGGCTGATGAACCATCCGGACTAGCTTCCCCAAAAACTCGGGTTGTCGGCAGGGGCTCTGAAAGGCTAGTAACCTGCCGAGTTGGCGAACGTGCGCGGCGAAGGAAAGGAGTCCTCAATGCCGAAGCCGCGGTTGATATTCTTCTGGTGCCTGTTGCTCGCTTCACCGGCGGCCGCCCAATTTGGCGGCGGTGCGGGAGGTGCAGGTGCCGGTGCGCCCGCGGCGGTCGAAAAACCCCGCTTCCGCGATCACGTGATGGAGCAGGGAGGATTGTCGGTTCGCCGTGAGGTGGGGGATAAAGTCGTCCGCGGCGTCCGCATCGTGGGCAATCGCCAGATCGGCACCGAACGGATTCAACAGCTGCTCCGCACGCGTGTCGACCGCGTCTTCGACCAGCAGGCGGTGTTGGCCGACGTCCGCCGGCTGTATGAGTTCCGAGCGTTTCGCTCGGTGCAAGACTCCGTCGTCGACGACGGCCAAGGGGGCGTCACCGTCACCTTTACCGTCGAGGAGTACCCGCTGATCTCGCAGGTCATCTTCCATGGCAATCGAGCGATGGGGGACCGCGAGCTCCGCGGTCGCGCTGGATTGGCCAAGGACGATCCGGTCAACGACGCGGCCATCGAATCGACCCGCCGCCGCTTGCTCGACTACTACCACGGCGAGGGATTCAGTTTGGCGACGATCGAGAGCGTCGTCGGTTTGCCGGACGATCCCAACGCAGTCGTGTACCGAATTAACGAAGGTCCGAAAGAGCGGATCGCTGCAATCCATATCATTGGCAACTCGATCGTCAGCGAAGCGCGGCTGAAAAAGGTCATCGCCTCCCGCGGTCCAATGTTCGGACTCGGTTATTACATCGGCAATGCGGCCGACATGGAAAAAATCGACGGCGATGTCGAAGTCCTGACCGCTTACTACCGCAACCTCGGCTACCTCACGGCCAAGGTCGATCGACTGATCGAGTATGACAAAAGCGGCAAATGGCTGACCGTCACTTTTGTGATCGAAGAAGGACCCCAATTCACGGTCAATGAGATCCGCATCGCCGGCAATCGGTTCATCGATGAATCTTCCTTGCGAGCCGGACTGCTGCTCACCGCGGGCGAACCATTCAACGGCACGCGGATGAACACCGACGTCAATGACATTACCTACTCCTACGGCTCTCTCGGCTTTATCTATGCCGAAGTCGAAGCCGAGATCCGCTGGATTGACAGTGAGAACAGCGTTGACGTGGTCTATAAGATCGAGGAAGGAGACCGCTGGAAAGTCGGGCACATCTACGTTGAGATCGACGGCGAGCCCAACTTGATGCGCGAGTACACCATGCTGAACTACTTGGATTTGGTCGAAGGTCAATTCATCGACCGACGCATGTTGGAGATGAATCGCCGTCGGCTGCTCCGATCCGAGTTATTAGAAACCAATCCCGCGGTCGCCGATCCCCCGGATTTGCGCGTGGTGCCCCAGGACGAAGAAGATTTCGGGGGTGCCTTGTGAAAATCCGTCGACAGGAAAACAGCAGCCCGATGATCGCCCGCCTTCGGCAATCCCGCTCGCTCGTCCCGCATCTCGCAGCTCCCGCAGCCCGAGGTGCTTGGAATGTGATTGCGATCGCAGCGATGGTTGGACTGACCGCGGGCGGTTGCCAGTGGCTGCGGCCGACCCCGATTCATCCCCTGCCCCCCTCCCCGGCTGAGACGCTTTCTTCGGCCGGCCCCTCCGCTTCAGCCGACGCCTCTTCGATCGATTCGCAAGGCAGCGGCGAGGCGCAGGTGAGCGAGTACGTGGGCGATCTGGACGCTCCGACTTCGCTGCGTCGCCCGCCGCTGGCGAGTCCGCCCGCCGACACCAATCAGCCGGCTCCGCCGCGGACGATCGTCCGCGGTCAGGGGGGCGGCTTTGCCATTCCTCCCACCTTCGAGCAGGCAGCCGACGGTGGCCGTCACAGTCGCGGACCGCTGCCGGTCGGCGGCCAACCAACAAGCGTCGCGGCAGCTCCTCCCTCGCAGGGGACCAGTTCCAACGGAACCACAGCCAATCGCCCGCCAGCAGTTGCTCCGGCGCAGTACACTTCGCCCCCCGGCTACGGTGCCCAACCCGGGTACGCACCTTTGCCGCAGCCCAGCCCTGCGCCACCAGCGGGAGTCGCTCCCTACGTGGGCCAGCCGGTCCCCGGCGCGCTGCCGGAGATCACCGGCGAGGACATGCTGCCCGGAACGGGGCTCGGCCAGCCGCTCCCCTATACTCCGCTGACGCGGACGGCCGACATCATCGTCAACGGGTATCCGGCTCGCACTGGGCGGATCATGTTCGGTGGTGCGGTCAACAGCGATGCGGGTGTGACGGGGCAGGTCACGATCGAAGAGCGAAACTTTGACATCACTCGCTTTCCTCGCTCCTTCCAAGATTTGGTCGGGGGTACGGCCTTCCGCGGAGCGGGGCAAACCTTCCGTGTCGAAGCGGTGCCGGGAAGTGATTTCAAACGGTACAGCGTCAACTTCACCGAACCTTATATCTTCGGTTACATGCCGATCAGCATGTCGGTCTCTGGATTTCTCTTCGACCGCCGTTATCAGGACTGGGACGAAGAGCGGCTCGGGGGCCGTCTGAGTTTCGGTTATCGAATCACACCCGACCTGTCGATTTCCGCGGCCATCCGCGGTGAAAACGTCGAGGTGACCGATCCCCGCATCGCCGGTGTGCCGCAGTTGGACGAAGTGCTCGGCGACAATGAGATCTACTCGGGACAAGTGCAATTGACGCACGATACTCGCAACAGCCCATTCGCACCGAGCGAGGGGCATTATCTCACGATGAGTTATGAGCAAGCTTTTGGGGATTTTGACTATCCTCGCGGCGAGATTGCCCTTAGCAAGTATTTCCTCGTCCGCGAGCGGGCCGACGGTTCCGGAAAGCAAACTTTGACGACCGGTTGGAGCCTCGGCTTTAGCGGTGAAGACACGCCGATTTTTGAAAACTATTTCGCTGGCGGCTACTCGACCATGCGTGGCTTCGAGTTCCGCGGGGCCAGCCCGACGGTCGGTGGCGTGCAGGTCGGTGGTCGATTCCAGTTTCTGGGGACGGTCGAGTACATGTTCCCGCTGACCGCCGACGACATGCTTCGGGGCGTGGCCTTCGTCGACTACGGCACCGTCGAGCAGGACATCGAGATCAACAGTGAGAACTTCCGCGTCGCCCCCGGGGTTGGGTTGCGAGTGGCAGTTCCCGCCCTCGGCCCCGCTCCGTTGGCGTTCGACTTTGCTTTCCCGGTTGCGGAAGCCGATACCGACGACAAGCAAACCTTCAGCTTCTACATGGGCCTGAACCGCCGCTTCTAACATTGCACGGCAGGCGTGTGGGGCTCCGCTTCATCAGCCGCCACACGCTAGCCCGGATTATTCATCAGCCGCCGGGCGCTAGCCCCCGGTTCCCGAAGACGCCGTGACAACCGGACGCTAGCGCGAGGCGGCTGATTTAACACACTGTTTTCTGACGTTCTGCCGCAACTTCCGAACGCATACGGACTTACTGCCTTTTTATCTGCACGCGTGAATTATCCGGGCTAGCGTCTGGTCGTTGGGAGTTGTCAGAACCCGGCGGCCGGCACCCCGCGGCTGATTAAGTGGCGTCGATGCGGCCTTTCCAGGCAACCCGTTTGCCGAAGCACTGCTGGACGAGCGCTTGCCACTGGAGAGCGACGAACAGGAGCACAGCGATCGGATGCAACGCGGCTCCGAGTTTCGATTGGGAAAATCGTACCGCGCACCGCCAGCGCGGAAGGTAGGCCAGCAGGCAAGCCGCCCCCGTGAGAAGAATTGCTGTGGCGCTTCCGCTGACAACCGCTACTGGCAGCCATACAAACGGGAGCACGCTCCCACCGATCAGCAGGAGCGTGAAGGGAACGATCCGGGCGGGATGTGCGATGCCCTCGGTGGCATTTTTGAGCAAGCCGCGGATGACTTCGCTGGCGCTGTGGTACATCCGGCAGGAGGCGACATGGGTGCCATCGCAGACATCGGTCGAGAGCCCGGCGCGGCGGTACGCCTTGGGCAGCATCAGGCCATCATGCCGCGTCCGGCGAATCGCCGCGTGGCTCCCCGCGCGGTCGTACGCCCGTTGCGACGTCAGGAACAGCTGGCCGCAGCCGGCTGCGTAGGCGGGATGGGTACTGCGCCGCATCCGCTCGATCGGCAGAAATCCCAGCAGGATGTAATGCATCATCGGGATCAGCAATCGTTCGAGCCACGTCTGCGTCTCTTGATGTGGGAACGGGCTCAGCAAATCCACGCCCGTTCGCCGCATCTCCGCGACCAGCCGGGCGAGCCCGTCGGAAGCCAGTCGTACGTCGGCGTCGAGGAATACGAGCAGCGGATACTGGGCGGTCGCTGCGAGTTGCCAGCACGCGTGTTGCTTCCCGTTCCAACCCTCGGGTAAGGGTTTTCCTTGGACCAAGCGGACTCGCGTGTCGCGGCCCCGCACCGCTTGGACGACGTCGGCCGTCGCGTCGCTCGAGTGGTCATCGAGCACGACCACTTCCACCTCCACTCCTTCGGAACGCAGCGCCGCGTTCATGCACTGGCTGATCGTTGCCGCTTCATCGCGAGCCGGAATGAGGACCGAAATCCGCGGTTTGGGCTGATCGCCCGAAGGCTGGGCGGGCGGAAGAAATAGTGCAAGATTGCGCAGCACCATCAGCGCCGGCAGCGCCGCCAAGAGAAAAGCAATGACCGCGATCAATTGAATTTCTCTCCATGTTCGGCGCGGAACCGCGCCCCCCGCAAGGCTTGTCGCGAACGACGGAAAATATCATACAGCCCGGTCCCCTTCTTGCCACTGAGCAACGGTTCAAACGGCTGTGGATCTCGAGCGATCGAAGCGGCCGCTAGCTGGCCTTGAGTCTCACGGAGGGCGGCGAACAATTTGCCTTGCCAGCCGGCTTTGTCGAGATTTCCAAACTGGCCGCAGTGAATCGGTTCGCCGAAGCGGATCAAGCATTCCGGTAGCCGCTCTTCCCAAAACACATACTCGACGGCCATCGGCAAGACGACCGCGTGGTTGGGGAGACGGGTGCAAAGGTGTGCAATTCCCGGCTGGAATCGTGCCGAGGTATCGCGGGCATCGGCAAAGCGTCCCTCGGGAGTCAGCCACAGCGAGCCGCCGGGGGAACGAAGGATCGCCAAACTGGTCCGCAGGAACGTGCTCGCGCCGCGGCGGTGCTTGAGATCGACGCCAAAGAATCCGAGCTTCGCAAAGACCCGATACTGCTCGAGCGCCGCGGCATCGATTGGCGCGTAGAACTGGCGACCTTCGAAGTAATGGCGGCAGACGTAATGAGCCACCAGCGGATCCCACCAGGAGGGATGGTTGCCAAACACCAAGAGCGGAGCATCGCCGAGCGACCGCAAGACCGCAAGCGATGCGCGATCCGCGGCGATCGTATGGAAGTGACGCTGCAAGAACGGCCGGATAAACGCATGAAAGCCGCGCTGCAACCACTCGCTAACCGGAGGAGGAGAAGAAGGTTTCAGGTTTCCTGACTCTAACGGGTTCTATGTGAGCACCTGACCGGAGAAACAACCACGAATGACACGAATTAAACGAATGGTGGCCACGGATGGACACGAAAAGGGGGAGAACCGCAGATAGCACGGAGAACGCGGGTAAAGGGGAGTTCGGATTCCTTCGTGCTCTTCGTGTCTTTGGTGGTTTTCCAGCGTCTCGAATCCATGGGCATAGGCTCGGGCCCGTAGAAGCCCATAGATTCCGTTAGGGTCAGGGGATTTGGGGTTTGGGGTTTGGGGTTTGGGGTTTGGGGGCTGCTCAGTACTCAGTACTCAGTACTCTTCCGGCTTGGGCGTCGGCGTCTAGGCAATCCGCGGCGATCCAGCCGCTCATCATCACCATCGGCATTCCAGGTCCGGGATGAGCGGCGCCGCCAGCCAAATACAACCCGCCCACATCGGTCCGGCGATTCCCTGGCTTGAACGCTCCCAAAAATTTTCCGTGGCTGGCCAGACCGTAGATCGCTCCATTGAGGACGCGATAGCGATTGTGGATGCCCTCGGGGGTGAGTGCGGCTTCAAACCGAATCGCATCCCGCAGTCCGCTCATCCCCGCGGTTTGCTCCAGTTTGTCGAGGATGACTTCCCGATACTCCGGGAGCATCTGCGTCCAGTCGTGTCCCGGGCGGATGTAGGGCGTATGGACCAGCACGTACAGCGCTTCGCCTCCCTCGGGGGCGACCGACGCGTCGCTCGTCGCCGGAGCACAGACGTACGCCGTCGGATCCGGGGCCGGCCGACCTTGGCGATAGATCGCGTCAAACTCTTCTTCCGGGTCGCGGGAGAAGACGAAGTTGTGGTGCAGCAGTTGGTCGTAGCGGCGATCGAGTCCCAGATACAGCACGACGCCCGAACAGGCCGGTTCGTAGGAGGTCTTTTTACGGAAGCGGGCTGCCGGGCGGCCACCGATCAATTCCTGATAGGTGCGGACCGCGTCACAGTTGCTGATCACCGCTTCGCATTCGATCAATTCGTCGGCGGTGGTTTCGACGGCGGCCACGCGGCGACCGACAATATCGATCCGGCGGGCGTCGACCCCGGTGCGAATCTCGACGCCTAATTCTTCAGCCAGTTTTCCGAGCGCTACCGGAATGGTGCGGGTTCCACCGAGCGGATACCAAATTCCTTCGCCCGTCTGCATGTGGGCGATTCCGCAGAGCACCGCCGGCGAGGCATCCGGGGCCGAGCCGACGTACTGGGTAAAGTGGTCGAGCATCTGAGCGACGCGGGGATCATCGGCATACGACCGCACGACGCCCGAGACCGAACGGCCCATCCGCAGGGCAAGCACGTCCTTAAGCGTGGCGGGCGAAAAAGTACTGCCCGCGTTGAACATGTCCGAGAGCCCACCGACCGATCGCCAAAAGAAAAACCGATCGCTGATTTCGTGCAGCTGCTTCGAGAGCGTGAGGAACTGTTCGTAGCCCTCTCCGGCCGCCGAGCCCCCCGTGTAACGCTCGAGATTCTGCTGCATCGCCGCGGTGTCGGAGGTCAGATCGAGCACCGTCTGATCGTCGTAAAAGCAACGCCACTGGGGATCGAGCGGAAGCAGACGAAGGTAGTCGTCCATCTCTCGCCCCGCTTCGCTGAAGATCCGTTTCAGCACATTGGGGAGCGTCAGGATTGTCGGCCCCATGTCGAAGCGGTAGCCGTCCCCTTCCAGCGTCGCCGCCTTGCCGCCAATCCAATCGTTCTTGTCGAGCAGCGTCACCTGATGCCCGCGGGCGGCAGCGACGCAGGCGGCCGACAATCCGGCTAAACCACCGCCAATGACCACGGTCTTCAAAGAATGCTTTTCCGAGGCGATCACGAGCGTGGATTCTCCGGTCGGGGGGCGGGGGCGGTGCGGGGCGAAGGCTCGCCCCGAGATGGTTTGGCGCTGCGAGAGGTTCTGTCGCTTTGGGAGATTCCCGCCCCCCGGGTCGATCGAGCTGACTGGGCCAATCTGACTCCCTCGGTCAAGCGACGCAACCCGGACCACTTTGCTCCCCAGCGGCGGCTGTACTGCATCTGAAAGGCCCCAAGAAGAAATTGGAAGTTGGCCGGGGTCGAACGCTGCAGATGCAGGAGCGGTCCGCGGCGGCGGACGCTGAGCACTCGCGGCACGGTCATCTCCAGCAACCCTTCGGCCCCCCGCGTCACCCCAAATCCACTCTCGCGGCGACCACCGAAGGGGAGCCTCGGATCGGCCGTCGGTGCGATCAGATCGTTCAGCGTCACGCAGCCGACTTCCAATTGCCGAGCCACCCGCAGGGCTGCCTCGTGCGGCCCAAAAACCGAGGCGGCCAAGCCATAGCGGCAGCGATTGACAACGTCGATCGCTTGGGCCGCATCACCGACGGCTTGCATCGCGGCGACGGGCCCAAAAACGTCCGAATGCATCAAACGCATTGCTTCGGTCGCCTCGCCAATCACCAGCGGACGCATTTTTCCGGTGGCCGTAAAACGATCGCGGTCCCAGTGGTTCAGCAAGTCGACTCCGCCGAGCTGCAGCGCATCCTCGACCGCTGCCAGAACTCCCTCCCGCGCCGCCGGATGCACTTCGAACTCTTCACCGGTTTCGGCAGGGCGGAACTCGCCGTGGAGGTGTTCGACGAGCGGTGCCAGCATCGACTTTTCCGCCAGCACTCGGCGAGGTCCGATACAGGTCGCTCCTCCTCGCAGCCCCAGTCCGAAGCGGAGGGCCGCGGCGACTCGCTGGAGGTCGGCGCCCTCGAGCACGAGCATCGCATCGCAGCCGCTCAGCTCGAGCGTACTCGGCGTGAGCTGTTCGGCGGTCTGGGCGAGCACCCGTCGCCCGGTCGCCGCGGATCCGGTCAGCACCACGAAATCGACTCCCGCGGCGATCGCGTCGCTCGCCTCGCTGGCTTCGCTGCCGAGCACCCGCAAGCACTCCGGCGGCACTCCAGCGGCCCAGAAACACGCGGCCAATCGCTCGCTCGACGCTTCACATCTCGGGGCCGGTTTCCAGAGCACCGCATTGCCAGCGGCCAGGGCCTGAGCGACTTGCACGCCGGCCAGCAGCAGCGGGTAGTTCCAAGCTCCGATCACGAGCACGACACCCCGCGGAACGCGTTCGACGTAGCCGGTGACGCCGAACAACCACGACGGTCGTCCCCGGCCGCCCACCCGCCGCGTCGCCAGGACCCGCGGCCCTCGGCGGCCAATGAACCGCAAGGCGTCGCACAGCGGGATCAGCTCGGCGGCGAGCGTCTCGGTCGGGTCCGAGTGCTGGGGCGAAGCGACCATCGCGATCAACTCCTCCACCGCGGCGACGATCCGTTCGGCGGCCGCCGACACGATGCGGCACCGCTCGGAAGTGCTCCGCGAAGCCCAGGTTCGCTGGGCGGCCGAGTCGAGCTGCGGATTCACAGGAGCCATGCAAGTCACCTTCGGCGGGCCAAGCTCAAGCCAGCAAGTACAGCCCGAAACAGCAAAAACAGCCCAAAACAGCCAGGAAGAACGAAGCACCGTCTCTCAGCAGCCGGCGAGCGCTGCCCGGTCGATGAACTCGCTGGAAAGTCCGAGGTCGTTCAGGAGGAGACGGCTGGTGATCCGGCTCGACTCGAAAATCACCGGCAACCCGCTGCCCGGATGCGTCCCTCCCCCAACCAAGTAGACGCCGTCGAGTTCTTCAAACCGGTTGCGAGGGCGGCGATGCAACATTTGACCGAGGTTGTGGGCCAGGTTGAAGGTCGCACCGCGGTAGATGTGGTGATCGTCCTGCCAATCGGCCGGCGTGATCACCCGCTCGACTTCGATTCGCTCTCGCACATCGCCCAAGCCGATCGCTGCGAGCCGCTCGAGGGCCAGGTCGCGAAAGCGGTCTCGCTCGCTGGACCAATCGATGTGGTCGTGCATGTGCGAGACGGGGACCAGGACGTACAGCGTGCTCTTGCCCGCTGGGGCCAACGAAGGATCGGTGACGCAGGCGTTCTGGACGTAGAACGACGGATCGTCGCTGAGCCGATGCTCGACTTCGATCTCGCGGAGATTGCGTTCGTAATCCTCGGCGATGTGAATATTGTGATGCGGCAGTGCGTCGTAGATGCCGCGAATGCCGAGATACAGCATGAAGGTCGAGCAGGAGAATTTCTTTTTCCGTAACCGGGCGTTGCTCCACCGCCGCCGAAGCGCGTCGGGAACCAGCCGCTCCATGGCCGCGGCAAAGTCGGCACCGATCACGATCGCATCGGCCTCGTAGGTGCCTTGCTCGGTCTCGACCGCGGAAACGCGGCGGCCTTCGAACCTGAGCCCCGTGACCGCTTCGCCGAGCCGAACGTCGACCCCCGACTCGCGTGCGACATCGGCCATCACTTCGCTCACCCGGCTGCAGCCCCCGATCGGATGGAAGACGCCGAACTCGTACTCGAGAAAGCTCAGGATGCTGAACAAGCTGGGGCAGCGAAATGGCGACATCCCCAGATACTTGGCCTGAAAGGAAAAAGCGATGGCCAGCCGCGGGTCGGAGAAGTATCGCTGCAACTCGCTGCCGAGAGAGCGGAGCGGATGGAGGTGCCGAACCGCTCCGAGGAGCGACATCCGGAACAGGTCCAGCGGCGATCCGAAGGGGGATTCGAGGATCGGGCGAAACCGCTTTAGCTTTTCCCGGTTGTCCTCCAGGTAACGCCGCAGTTGACCGACGTCGGCCGGGGCGAAGCGAGCGATCTGAGCATCCATCGCGTCGAGATCGGGCGTGCAGTCGAGCTGGCCGCCGCCACCGAACGTCAGCCGGTACTGCGGATCGAGCCGCTCCATCGGGATTTCCTCCTCGAGGACGCGACCGATCGAGCGAAAAATCTCCGCCAGCACGCGGGGGTAGAGAAAGAAGGTGGGTCCGCAATCAAAACGGAACCCGTCCACTTCGATTGCCGAGGTCCGACCACCGACCACCTCGCGGCGTTCGAGCAGCGTCACCTCCGCTCCCGCGTGGCCGAGCTGCATCGCGGCGGCCAAGCCTCCAGGGCCGGCGCCGATGACGATCACCTTAGGGGCGGCCAACGCTGGAGCCTCCGCATTGCATCGCTCACGACTCCCAGCAGTGTACCCGCCACCACCGGTCACAGCTTGCCAATGTACGCGGTCGGGTCGCCGTGCCTAGGCGGCCAAAGCCGCAGTGGATTGGTGCGCAGCAGGACGGCTCGCGGAAAAATCGTTTAACGGCAAGCCGCAGGCGACTGCTTTTAAAACACAGTCGCCTGCGGCTTGCCGTTAAACGACTATGGAGCCAACGGCTGCGCACTGCTGACGTTATGGCAATGCCGCGCTACTTTCGCCGAGCGAAAGGCGACTATTTGGCTTGCGAGCGACGATCACCGGCACCGCAGGACCCATGTGGGGAAGCTCCGGGCAGAAGCTCATGGGCCGATGCGGGCCGACACCCCTACTGAACCACCCATCGCGAGGAAGGTTTCGCTCGCCGGTCAAGGTTTCGCCGGTGGAGGAGAATCGTCATGCTAGAAGGCTCCCCTGGACTGTTCCCCCGGCTCGCTCGTCGGATTGCTGCGGCATGCACACCTTCTTCTCTTGGTCGTTCGCCCACGCCTCTCGAACCCCGCATCGCGTTCCAGCGTCGCATCCCGTTCGAGTGGCGCGGGCTTCTCGGCTCCTCATGCTGCTCGCCGCGGGACTTCTCGCCGCCGCCGCCGGGTGCAGCGGTTCAGCGGAGCCAGCGGGTGAGCCAGCGGGTGAGCCAGCGGGTGAGCCAGCGGGTGAGCCAGCCAGTGACGGCGAGGGCTCGGCCTCCGACTCCTCGCCGCTCAACGACGCGCTGCTCGCCAACCGGCAGCGGCGTAGCGACGATGCGGCTTCCCCATCGCCGAGCGTTCCTCGGTTCGGCGGCGGCGACCGCTCGTCGCCGCCCCAGGTCGCCCCGCCCGTTCGCGTTCCGCAGCAGGAAGCCAGTGTGCTGCCGCAGGAGGCCAGTATGCTGCCGCAGGAGGCCGGTGTGGCGAGCGATGGGGAGTCGCCCGTTGCCAGCCGCGGCGAAGCGAGCGCCGCAGCGCCCCGCTCGGCTCGGGCTTCCGGATTGCAGCTGCCGCCGGGCGATGCTCCGGCGGATCTGAAGTCGTTTTTGGGGATCGTCGACCGCGAGATCGAGAGGCTCGGCAGTGGCCGCTCGGAGATTCAAGAGCGCGACGAACTGGTCGCCGAGATCCGGCGGGTGGCGGAACTCAAGCAGCAGGCGGCCGAGCGGTTGCTGGAGCAAGCAGTCGATGGGAGTGAGGACGAGGCGATCGGCATTCGCGCCCGCATGCAGGCGCTCAGCCACAAAGCGGCCCTCGGTGATCTGCCGGCAGCGCAGGCGCTGGAGCAATTCGCGATCGAGTTGCTCAACCATCCGGTCGACGATATCGCCCGCGACAGCCGCGCCGTGTTGATCGGGTTCGCGCTCGAGCGGCTGCAGGGAGGCGTGACCGAAGAGCCGGACGAGGTTCTCCAGTTCGTGTCGCAGTTGGCCTCGCGGCCCGAGTTGCTCGATCCGTCGGCGCTGATGGCCATGCAGCGGGCGATGATGGTGCTCACCCAGTACGGCTACGACGAAGCGGCGACGGCGGTCCACAATCAGATCGCCACGGCATTTGCTGGCGTCGACGATCCGCAGTTGTCACAGCTGGCGGCGGAGGTTTTGGCGGCGGCCCGCTTCGACGAACTGGAAGCGATGCGGCGGGACTTGTCGGCGGCCGACGATACGACCCCCGAGGGTTGGGGAGCGAAGGCAGCGGAAGTCGCTTCGGAGCAGCCCGACATGCTTTCGCTGCGGTATCTGGCGAGTCTGGCGCTGCAAATGGAATCGATGGCGATGGATGATTCGGCAGCGGCCATCTACGCAGCGATCGAGGAACACTTGGTCGCCGCTGCCAACCCGGAGGTGGCGGCCGCGGCGGGCGAGGCGATCGAGGCTTTTGAAGCTCGCCGTGAAATCATCGGGCAGCCGCTGGCCAGCGACGCGACGACCGATCTTGCGGGCGAACCGCTTTCGCTCGAGGACTATCGGGGCAGCGTCGTGCTGATGCCGTTTTGGGCCGTCGAGGATGTCGGTTCGATCGACGCCCTGCCGGGGCTCGAGCAATTTGCTGCCGAGTTTGACGGCCGGGTGCGCATCGTCGGCGTCAACATGGATCTCAGTCCGGCCGGACAGCAGCGGGCCGCCGCTTTGGCTCGCGGCTCGATGCCGTGGCCGAGTTTCGCTGCGGTCGACAGCGGCGGAACGGCCTATGCGAGCAACTTGGCTCGCGGCCTCGGCGTCGTCTCGCTCCCGACGGTCGTCGTGCTCAACGCCCAAGGCGAAGTCGCGGCGGTTGCCTTGAGCCACGCGGCGGTGGCAGCAACGATCGAGAAGTTGCTCGAGCCGGCTCGGTAAACTTTCCCGAACCGCGACGACGCGACGGCTTTTCGCTGTTCCCGCGACGATTTGCCGCCCGCCGGGGGGGAGGTGGTTGCGATCCGGAAGGAGGGTGCGATAGGATGGCCCCCACGGAATCGGCTCCGAATCCTCCGGCCTTTCCGCTAGCGCAGTCCTTTCGCTCGGCCCCGTCGGCCACTTCGGCTCGCTCGGCCATGCAAGCGACTCGGCTCGCTCCCGGAATTCCGGCGAATCCGGAAATTGCACCATCACGCAGGGGAGCTGAGGCGGATGGACAGGCGACGTCGAGGCATGTTTTGTTTCGGGCTGGGGCTCGGAATGCTGGGGGTCTTCAGTTGGTTTGAAGCCGCTCCGCCAGCGATTCTTGAGGCCATCCCGGTGCCCCCGCTTGCGTCGGCAACGACCGCGGAGCTCACCGGCCGCGAGCGACTCGCTGCCAGTTCGACGAGCGAAGGAGTCCGGCTTCGCTACATCGGGCAGGGGGAGATGGCAGGCATGGCGGGGCCACGGTTGGTGGGTTGGGAGGTCGACGTCTATCGGCTCCCGCCCGGTCCCGATGGGCTGGTCCCCCACATCGTTCACATCGACAAGCAGCAAGGGGCGTCGCGGGGATATCCCTTCGACGCGATCGAGCTTGGCGACTCGGTCACCGTCTGCTGGACCAATCCGGCCGGACGGATCGTGCGGGTGATCACTCCCCCGGGAGCACCTCCGTCGGAGATCGACCCCGCCGCCTTCGTGCTGCGCATGCCCGAGTTCACCAGTGACTCCCACGTGCATGTGGTGGAGGCGAGCGACGGTTGCCGCTGGCAGATGGAACCGGCGGGCGAGACCGCCGAAGACGATCCGACGATGCTGGTCCAGGTCGCCAGCGACTCCATCGTGCAGCGGATCGAAGAGATCGACTGCCACATGCGGTTCTGCTACGACCGAAAGTCGCAAGTCCTGCTCAGCTTGGAGCTCTCCGAACAGGGGCATTGGCGAAAGCGACGGGGAGGGTCGAGCAGCCGATTGGAGCTCGTCGAAGTCTCGGAGATTCCGGCGGGCCGGGTGGAGACGATGGCCGTCGATCTGGAGAAGTGGGAGCGCTTCCATCGCTGGATCCTCGAAGTGGCCCATAGCATCTCGGCTCCGGCGAGCACCGAACTGCCCGCGTCGCCGTCGTCCGAGGCAGCCGCCGCGCTGGTCTCGACCGCTGTGTTCGATCCCGCAGTCGGCGGCGTGCCTTGGCGGGCACAATCCTCGGCCATCCACCCAATCTCCGCCGAAGGGCTGGTGGAGGTCCGCGGCGGTGTGCAGCAAGAGCCGTATGCCTGTCTCCGGGAGTTGTCCGATCGCGCGGTCGAGGCCCGCGATGCGATGGGCGATTCAGTGCTACGAATCGGCCTCACTTCGGGGATGTTTGCGTTGCAGGCGAGCCACTCGCAGTTGATCGGCGAACGGCAATGCATCGCGAATTTGCATCGCCTCGAAAGGCTGACGTGGAGTTCGACCGATTTGATGGGTGTCGAGCGAAGCGGGACGGATTATCGCGGCAAGCCTCTGCTGATCGGGTTCCTCTGCCGCGGCACACCGCACGCGACGCGGACGATCCGAGTGGTGGCCGAACTGCGGCAACGATTTACCGACGAGGAGCTCGCGGTCGTCGCCTTTGCCACCACCTATTCGCGAGAAAACGCTGAGGCGATTAGCCACGCAGTCGGGCCGAGCGTGCCGCTATTCCACGACCTCGCGCTGGCCGAACGGGAGAACCTGTTCAGCATCGGCAAATCAACTCTGCTCCTGCTCGATGCCACGGGCAAACCGCGGTTCATCCACACCTGGCAGCCGATCGATCTGGTCGAACGAATCTGCAGCCAGATCGAGGAGCTCCGCGGCACTCCGCTCCCGAAGCCCGCGCCGTTGGATCAAGGCAACACTTTGGAGCAAGTCAGCCTGGCCACCCCATGAGACGCAACCGGGGAGGTTGACCATCGGCTCCCCAACGCGGACGATTCCCGGGAATTCTTTCCGACTCGCGAATCATCGATAGGGGTGCAGAGGGCGGCGATGGAACAAAGTTTTCTGGCCTGGCTCAAAGGGCGGAGCAGTGACCTGCCTCGCGTCGCCGTAGGAATTGGGGATGACGCGGCAATTCTCCATTGGCCACCCGGAGCGTGGCCACCCGGAGCGTGGCCACCCGGAGCGTGGCCCCCCGGAGCGGCTCGGGAAGGCCAGCGAGAGGGTCAACAATTGGTGATCGCCACCGATCAGGTCGCCGACGGGGTCGACTTTCTCCTCGCTGAGCATCCCTTGCCGGCGATCGGGCGGAAGGCGGTGCTCGTCAACCTCAGCGATATGGCGGCGATGGCCGCCGAACCGATCGCGATTCTCGTCACCCTGTCGTTGCCTCGCGAAGGCAGCACGCAGATCGCCGCGGGGATCTACGATGGGATCCTGGCGGTCGCCAAGGAGTACGGATTGGCGATCGCCGGCGGCGATATCACGATCTACGACGGGCCGGTCGCGGTCTCGGTGACGATCCTCGGAGCGGTGCCGTCCGGGGGTGGGTGGCTCCGCAGCGGAGCCCGTGAAGGAGACGCGATCGTTGTCACCGGTGCGGTCGGTGGAAGTATCCTCGGACGCCATCTGGAGCCCGAACCTCGCGTGCGGCAGGCGCGGCGGATCGCCGAGAGCGTCGACGTGCACGCGGCGATCGACATCAGCGATGGGTTGTCGCTGGACCTCGATCGCTTGTGTGCCGCGAGCGGCGTCGGAGCGGAGATGGATCTCGAGGCGATTCCAATCCACGCCGACGCAGTCAAACTCGCCTCCCGAGATTCCGCTTCTCCGCTTGAGCACGCTTGGGGTGATGGCGAGGATTTTGAATTGATCCTGGCGGTCGCACCGCAATCGGTCGCGGCGCTGTTGAAGCAGGATTTCGGAGTTCCGCTGACGCAGATTGGGACCTTCACCGGCAGGACCGGTTTGTGGGCCCGCCGCGGGGGCCATTTGGAGCGGATGAGTCCACGCGGTTTCATCCACGGCCGACGCTGATGCCCGAGGCGTCCATGCAGCACCCCGACGATTCCTCGCAGCACCCCGACGAATTCTCGCAGCGGCCCGACGAATTCTTCCAACGGATCGAGCTGGCCGATCTCCACGACACCGAGCGGCTCGGCCGCTGGCTGGCGGAGCATCTGCCCGGAGGCAGCTGCGTTGGATTGGTGGGGACGCTCGGGGCCGGCAAAACGCGGTTGGCTCAAGCGATCATCGCGGCCCAGGGAGTCGAGCGCGAGGCGGTCACAAGCCCCACGTTTTCGTTGCTGCGGAGTTACGCGGCGGGCAACCGCACGCTGCATCACCTCGATGCGTACCGCTTGCACGATGAAGATGAGTTCCTCGAGCTGGGCGTCGAGGAGCTGTGGGAAGACGAGACGGCGGTGATGTTGATCGAATGGGCTCGCCGGGTGGAGCGCTGCTTGCCCGCCGCGACGCTGTGGATCGAGATGGAGTGGACCGCCAGCGAGCGGCGCATCGTGACGGTCCGGGGCCACCGTGATCCGTGGGAGGCGAGGCTCGCGGGCTTGGCGTCGGAATTCACTTCGGCTTGAAATCGGGGGCTGCGGATCGCTCATGGTCCTGCTCGACTCGCTTCCAGCTCCGGTGTTCGATGCTTGGCTGCGGTCGCGCGGCGTGACCGGCGCGGCTCGCATCGGCGGAGGTCTGAGCGGAGCGGATATCTATCGCGCCAGGCGAGGCACGGCGGCTCTTTCCCCGCTGGCGGAGCCTCTGCCGCAATGGGCCGTCCGCGGTTGGCCTCCGGCGGTCTCGGCGGAACGCGTCGCCGAAGTGCACCGCGTGATGCGGCAGGCTCGCCGACTTGGCTGCCAGTGGACGCCGGCGGTCGAGCCGCTCGACGCGGCAGCTAGCGCCGCGGTTGCCGGCGCTGAGGAGCCGCGAACCTGGCTCGTCGCCGCCGGCCGCGTCTGGGACTGTTGCCAGTGGATGCCCGGTCAGCCGTGGAGCTTTTCGGAGGTGGCAGGTGCCGAGGAACTGGTTGAAGTGCTGCGGCAAATCGCGGCGGCCGTCGCCCAGTTCCACGCGGCAGTTCGCCCGTTGAGCGAGCCCGTTCCTATGGGGCCGATTTCCAGTGAGCTTCTTCCCAGCCGGTCGCTCGCTGGCGGACTCGTGAGAGGGGCGGTACCAGCGGTCGCGGCTCGCTTGCAGCGGTTGCAGGAGCTCGAGCGGTTGCTTGAGCCGCTGCTTGGCCCCGGGGTCGACCCGCGGGCCGTTTCGCATCGCCTTTTCGTGCCGGGTTCGCCGCTGGAGCGGGCTCGGGAGTGTTTGCGGCAGGCGTGGGGAGCCGAGCGGCAGCGGGCCGTGCGCTTGCTGCGGCCGTGGGAGCGGGTTGTGATCCGCCAGCAGTACGTGTTTCGAGACATTCATCTGGGCAATGTGCTGCTCAACGAGAAGCGGCTGAGCGGGATCGTCGATTACGACGCGGTTCGCATCGACACGCCCGCGACCGATCTGGCGCGGCTCGTCAGCAGCGTGCGCTTGGCATTGCCCCCGGACGAGTGGCCGCGGTGTGAGGAGCGGCTGTGGAGCGAGATGCTAGCTGCCTACCGGGCCGCGGGAGAGTTTTCAGCCGAGGAAGAACAGCTGGCGCGAGTGCTGGCCGAGGTCAGCCCCTTGATTAGCTTGGCCAACTGGCTCGTCTGGGTGGCGGTGGAAGGGCGTTCGTTTGCCGGACCGGCGGAAGCGGTCACCGCGCGGCTGGAGGGCTGGATGCGTATAATGCGGCAGCAAATGGCCGCCGGGCTCGGCAATTCGACGGGAATCGAAACACGTTGACCCTTTTTTTCGATTGTCCGTAGAATCAGTGTCGACGGGCGGATTCGAAAAATTCCTCAAAGGCGGAACAGAGATGACAAGCCTTGGTCTCCTACGAACGGCGCTCGCCTGCCTCGCCGCGATCGGCCTGCTGGGATTCGCGGCGCCCGGATCGGTCCAAGGCCAGTTCGAAACGCCTGGCGGTTTCGAGGCGGGGAAGTTCGACTTCGGCTCGCTCGATGCTCCGGCGGCGAACGAAGCGAAGATCACTTTCGCCGTCTCGTATGAACTGGCTGCCGAGAGCCAGCGGGGGCGAGTCCGCGTCGCCGCCGAGCTGAGCCCCAAGTGGCACGTCTATTCGACGACTCAGCCGGCCGGGGGGCCGACGCCGACGAAGCTGGAGCTGACGGGTCCCGAAGGAGTGCGGCTGCTGGGCCCGTTCGTGCCGAGCGAGCCGCCGGCAAAAAGCCTCTCGGATGTCTGGCCGGGGCTGACGATCGAGGAGCACGCCGATCAGGTCGTTTGGACGGCTCCGATCGAGATCGTCGAGGGTGCCGATCGCGAGAACCTGGAGATCGGGATTCGCGCCAAGGGGCTGACCTGTCAGAGCGACGGGTCGTGCATTCCGTTTGATGAAAAGCTCATCGCCACCTACGCCGGCACCTACGAGGCGGCCAAGCCGACCGGGTTGTTCCGCGAGGAAGGTTCGGTCGTACATTGGCAGGGGATGATCGTCCCGGCAGTGGCTGCCGCTGGAGAGACGGTCGAACTGCAATTGACCGCCGCTCCGGATGAAGGCTTCCACGTCTACAAAATTGCGCTCGACGATGCGAGCAACGCCACCAATTTGGTGCTGACCCAGCTGAGTGGGCTGGCAGCGAAGGCCCCGCTCGCCTCGGCCGAGCCGGTCGAGAAGGAGGGGGTCGCCGGTGCTCCGTCGGTCAGCTACTACGAGGGAGCGGTGACGTGGACGATCCCGATCACGATTCCCAACAATGCCGCGGCGGGCGAGTATCCGATCGAGGGGTTCGTCGGCTATCAAGCGTGCACCGATACCAGTTGCCGTCAGCCGGAGGGACTGAAGTTCAGCGGCCACGTCCGGGTCGGCGAGGGGCTGAGCGACGAAGCGGAACCGCTGGCCTTTGCCTCGGCCCGTTATCCCGATGTGCTCGACGCGGCGGCGACGACTGACTGGGTTGATTCGCCGACCAAGGATCCGCGAACTGCGGCGGCGGTGGAAGCCACTTCCCGCTATCCGCTGAGCGCGATCCTGGGGATGGCGCTGATCGGCGGTTTGATTTTGAACCTGATGCCGTGCGTGCTCCCGGTGGTCGGCCTGAAGCTGATGGCGCTGATCGATCAAGCCGGAGAGGAGCACAGCAAGGTGCTCAGCCATAACCTGTGGTATTCGTTCGGATTGCTTAGCGTCTTTTGGTTGCTCGCCGGGCTGGCGGTCGCGTTCCGCGTGTATGCCGGCCAGCAATTCTCATGGGGGCAGCAGTTCACCTACTTCGAATTCCGGCTTGCCCTGGCATTGCTCGTGTTCGTCATGGCGCTGAGCTTTTTGGGCGTTTGGGAGATTCCGTTGCCCGGCTTCGCCTCGGGCAAAGCCTCGCAGCAGTTGCAAAAGAAAGAAGGACCGGCCGGAGCGTTCTTCAAGGGCGTGTTCACGACGGTGCTGGCCACTCCCTGTAGCGGTCCGTTGCTCGGCGTGGTGTTTGGATTCACGCTCGCCGCACCTCCCTGGATCACGGTGCTGGTGTTCACCACCGTCGGCCTTGGAATGGCGCTGCCGTACATCCTGATCGGAATTTCGCCGCAGTTGGTCTTCTGGTTGCCCAAACCGGGAGCGTGGATGGAGACGCTCAAGCAGTTGATGGCGTTCGTGCTGCTCGGCACCGTCGCCTTCCTGTTCGCCGGATTTTCCGATGAGCATAAGCTCCCGGTGTTCGTGACCTTGATCGGTGCCTGGTTCGCTTGCTGGCTGATCGGCCGCGTTCCGCAGTGGGACTCGCTGCAGCGGCGGGCGACTGCCTGGAGCGGCGGGCTCGCCTCGGCCGTTCTGGTCGGGCTGTTGGCGTTTCGGATGCTCGTCCCGGGAGATGAAGTCCTGCCGTGGGAGCCCTACAGCGAGCCGCGGTTGGCCCAGCTGCAGCGGGAAGGCAAGACGGTGATGGTCGACTTCACCGCCAAGTGGTGCGTGAACTGCATCGTCAACTACAACGTGGCGATCAACACCGAAGAGACGGCCGAGCTAATGCGGGAGCTCGACGCGGTCCCGCTGTTGGCCGACTGGACCGATCACAACGAAGAGATTCGGGCCAAGCTGAGCGAGCTCGAGAGCAATGCGATCCCGGTCCTGGCGATCTATCCGGCCGGCCGGCCCGGCGAACCGATCGTGCTCCGCGACCTCGTCTCGCAGGAGCAAGTGCTCGACGCGCTCCGCTCGGCCGGAGCCTCCGAGCCGCCAGAGCAGCTGGCGGAGCGACCGAGCAGCGCGACGCGGTAGGGTTTTTGGGCCCCCTCTCCCCCAAAGCGAATCGCGGTGTTCGCTCCACCTCTACCCGCAAACTGTTTCGCGATTCTCTTTGGGGGAGAGGGCGGGGGGTGAGGGGGTCTGCGAAAGCGGCCGGCTCGCCAGTCGCCGTATGCCTCGGGGGACCGACGAAAGGACAAACGGTCGCTGAGAGATACGTGTTCACGTCGGAGGCTGAACCCATTGCCGGAGCCCCCTCACCCTAACCCTCTCCCCCAAACGGTTCGCGGCTGAGGTCGTGGATGATTGTTGAGTTTTCCTCGCGAGCCATTTGGGGGAGAGGGGACCACCCCGCTACTTCCCTTCGATCGTCCCGATCCTTTGGCACTCGACTCCGGTTTCGCGGACCAGTTTGCAGACGGTCGAGGCGTAGTATTCGTTGACGACCAGCACCATGCCGATGCCGAGGTTGAAGACGCGGGCCATCTCGTCGTCGGCGACCTCGCCGAGCCGCTGCAGCCAGTCGAAGACCGGCGGCCGCGTCCACGCTCCTTCGTCGATCACCGGCTTGACGCCGGGGGGAAGGATCCGGCCGAGGTTTTCCTGCAACCCACCGCCGGTGATGTGCGCGATCCCGTGCAGGACTTGTTTCACTTGGTAGTGGGACTGCACCGCGCGGAGGGCCTGGACGTAGATTTGCGTGGGCCGCATCACGACGTCGACGATCTTTTCGCCCCCGAGCTCGGCCGGCGCGTCGTCGTAGCTGTGCCCGGCATCGGAGATGATCTTGCGGACCAGGCTGAAGCCGTTCGAGTGCAAGCCGCTGCTGTGGATGCCGAGCACGGCGTCGCCTGCGGTGATCGCTTTGCCATCGATCAGCTTGCTGCGATCGACCACCCCGACGGCGAAGCCTGCCAGGTCGTAGTCTTCGGCTCCGTACATATCGGGCATGATCGCCGTTTCGCCGCCGAGCAGGGCGCTATCGGCGGCGACGCAGCCGTCGCTGATCCCGCGGACGATCGCTTCGAGCCGGTCGGGCAGATCCTTGCCCATCGCCACATAGTCCAGGAAGAACAGCGGCTCGGCGCCGGTGCAGAGCAAATCGTTGACGCACATCGCCACCAGATCGATCCCCACGGTGTCGTGCCGGCCGGTCAACTGGGCGATCTTCAGCTTGGTTCCCACGCCGTCGGTGCCGCTGACCAAGACCGGATCGCGGTAGCCGCGGCGGAACAGGGGCGAGTCGAAATCGAGTCGAAACAGTCCCGCAAAGCCTCCGTCGCTCGGCAGAACCCGAGGGCTGAAGGTGCGGTGCATCAGCGCCGGCAAGCGTCCCATCGACTGGGCGTAGATATCGAGGTCGACTCCGGCGTCTTTGTAAGTAGCGGCCATGGCGGATTCGGGAGGGGTGGGCAGTGAAAAAGCGGTGGCCGAGCAATCGTATCCGAAATCGGCTTTGATTGGCGGGGGGGAATCGCTGCGTGGGTGGTGCGGTTTGCAGGTACACTGGTTGCGGCACCCGTTCAAGGGGGGCCGGCCCCAGTCGTCAATCCTTGCCTCATCCACGTGAAAGGTCTTTCCGATAGCGGCTCGCTAGGTGATGCGTCGCGCAGACCGATAGCAAAAAAATCTCCGCTCGCGGCCGCTCTCCGGGGCTTGTTGCCTGGAGGGTGGTAGGGTTTTGAGTCGACCGATTGCCACGGTGGACTCCGGGAGCGATTTGCTATCCGCGATGCAACCCACGAGTGTTAGGAAGGATCTACCTCTATGCTTATGCGTCACCCGCACCCCGAACTGCAGTTCACCTACCAGCTGCCCTTTGGAGCGATCTCCAAAGAGGGCGGTGTGCAGTTCTCCGTTTTCAGCCGCAGCGCAACCTCGATGAGTTTGCTGCTGTACGGGAAGGTGGGAGACCGGGAACCGGCCGAAGTCATCCACTTTGACCGCGATACCGATCGGTGGGGCGACATCTGGAGCGTCTACGTTCCGGGGATTGCTCCCGGACAGCTCTACCACCTGCAAGCGAGTGGTCCGTTCGATCCGGAGAGCGGCCACCGCTTCGATGCTTCAGCCCGCCTGATCGACCCCTACGCCAAAGCGCTCGCTGGAACGTTCCAGCGGAGCACCGACGGCGTGATCCGGCCGCCCAAGTGCGTGGTGGTCGACGACGATGATTTCGACTGGGAGGGAGACCGCCACCTGCGGCACGACCTCTCCGATTCGGTGATCTACGAGATGCATGTCCGCGGGTTCACCAAGAGCCGCACCGCTCGGGTCAACGCCGCCGGCAGCTACCTCGGCGTGATCGAGAAGATCCCCTACCTCAAATCGCTGGGGATCACGGCGGTCGAGTTGATGCCGGTCCACGAGTTCCCGATCCGCGACGTGATGGGCAACCGCCCGTCGCGGCCGAACTACTGGGGCTACGACCCGATGGCGTTTTTCGCCCCGCACCGCGGCTACGCCCACGGCCGCGAGCCCGGCGCCCAGGTGAAAGAGTTTAAGACGATGGTCAAAGCCCTGCACCAGGCAGGGATCGAAGTCATCCTGGACGTCGTCTTCAACCATACCTGCGAAGGCAACGAGCACGGCCCGACGCTGAGCTTCAAAGGGCTCGAGAACCAGGTCTACTACATCCTCGAAGAGGGTGGCAAGAAGTACGCCAACTACAGCGGCTGCGGGAACACGTTCAACGGCAACCACCCGGTCGTCCGCGAGATGATCTTCCACTGCTTGCGGCACTGGGTGCACAACTACCACATCGACGGGTTCCGCTTCGATTTGGCGAGCATTCTCAGCCGCGACCGCTACGGCCACCTGGTGCCGAATCCGCCGATGGTCGAGCTGATCGCCGAGGATCCGATGCTGGCCGACACCAAGATCATCGCTGAAGCCTGGGACGCGGCCGGTGCCTATCAGGTCGGCTCGTTCGGCGACCTGCGGTGGGCCGAGTGGAATGGACGCTACCGCGACGACGTGCGGAAGTTCTGGCGGGGCGACAGCGGAACGCTCGGGGCGCTGGCGACGCGGTTGGCTGGCAGCAGCGATCTGTACGAGCACGCCGGTCGGGCTCCCTTCTGCAGCATCAACTTTATTACCTCGCACGACGGCTTCACGCTGAACGACCTCGTCTCCTATCGCGACAAACACAACCTGGCCAACGGCGAGGAAAATCGCGATGGCGACAACAACAACATCAGCGACAACTACGGCGTCGAAGGGCCGACGCGGAAGAAAGGCATCAACGAAGTCCGCATCCGCCAACTGCGCAACATGCTGACCACGTTGATGCTCAGCCAGGGCGTTCCGATGCTGGTCAGCGGCGACGAGTGCCGACGGACCCAGCGGGGGAATAATAACGCCTACTGCCAAGACAACGACCTGAGCTGGTTCGATTGGCGATTGGTGGAGAAGAACAGCGACCTAGTTCGCTTTGCCGCCGGGCTGATCCACTTCCGCCGCGAGCAGCCGACCGTTCGCCGCAAAACCTTCCTCACCGGCCAGCCGAGCGACGGCCGCCAATTGCCCGACTTGTCGTGGTACAGCCCGGCGGGCGAGCCGCTCGATTGGGGACAGCACCAATTGGCCATGGCCGCCTACGTCGCTGCCCCCCCGCGGGTCGACGATCCGGAAGGGGTGGGCCGAGACGTGCTGTTGCTGATCAACTCGACCGGCGAACCGATCACGTTCCACCTCCCCGAACACGGCCGGGGAATGCACTGGAATCTGTTCGTCGATACCGCCGCCGCCGCTCCGAACGAGATCTACCCCGAGCTCGACGGACCGCAGCCGCCGAGCAGCCGCAAGGTCGAAGTCTCCTACAAAGCGATGAAGGTTTACGTCAGCGAGCCACTGAAGGCCTCCGGATCGGCTCTCCGGAGTTAGACCTTCAACTCGGGCAACGGCTCCGGCTTCGGCCGGGGCGTTTCCCAAACGTCTTCGATCTCCTGATGGTTCGCACTCCGCCGGAGCAGCAAATACAGCCCGGCGGAGAGCGACCAGAACAGGCTCAGCACCACGATCGTCGGCAGACTGGCGACCACCGCCGCGACCAGCCGCGGCGGCGCGTCGTCACTACCACTGCCGATCTGGTAGCCAAAGTCGATCACCAACCAAGCTGCCAGCGTCACTCCGCGAGCCAGCAGCGACAGGGCGTAGGTGATTGCCGCCGCGATCAGCCCGTAGAAGACCAGCTGCAACGGCCGCCGCAAAACATATTCGTACCCGCGGCTGATCCCATCAAAGCCGCTTCCCTCCTGCTCGGTCGCCACCGCGGCCCAGGCCAGCGGCACGGCGAACAGGCCGCCAAAGGCGAGCAGCCCCGCAACGATCGCCAGCGGCAAACCGAGCAACTGGACGGCCGCCGCGATCCACTCGCCGACTTCCGGAATCCGTCCCAGCAAGCCGCTGAACACGAAGTAGATCCAGATCAACACGACGGCCAGGACCGGAATTAGAGCCGCAACCAAGAGCGGAAAAAAACGACCCGCCGCCAGCCGCAGCCCTTCCCCGGTTCCCATCTGCAACCGACCCGCCATCGACAGCGAGCACTGCCGCATCAGGTACGCCGCCGGAACCGCCCACACGACCAGTAGCAAGGCCTGGTGCAGCACGAGCATCGACAACCGCGTCCAGGAACCACCCTCGACGATCGCCAGCGTGGGCCCGGCCAGCCACCACCAAGCGTCGGCCAACTGCGGCGCCGCCCACCACTCGCCGAGCATCCCCCGGGGCGGTGCGAAGGCCGACGACAGGTCGCCGACCGGGGCGTCAAACGCCCACTGAACCGCATACGCCAAGCCGATCGAGAGCCAGAAGGTAAGTCCGATCAGCGTCAGATTGATGACCGAAGTGACGGGCCGCAAGCAATCGACCAGCGCCAGCCAAGGGAGCGCGTCGCGCCAGGTCCGCAAGCGGAGCAAAAAGCCGCTCTCGGGCCGGAGATCGGGAGATACCTCGGTCATCACAATTCGCGGGGAGACGAAGGAAAAAGAGAGCGCCAGGGAGACGGGGCCAGAACATGCTCAATCGAGCAAGTCGAATGGTAACCGCCCCGCCGCGGGGGAAAACCCGCCCTGCTCCGAATCCTTGCACGGAACGTTACAATGGCCCCCCAACCGTTTCGAGACTGAACCAAATCGGGGAACCGATCCGTTCGGGAGACCGATCCGTTCGGGAGACCGATCCGTTTGCACGGCGGGAGCGTCCGCCGAACCATTAACCCTCAGGAGTCAACACCATGGAAAAGTGGCCGATCGGAGTTTTCGCCAGCGTCGACGCGGGCCTCGGAGTGCGGTGGGAAGTCATCCGCGACCTGAAGGTGCCCACGATCCAGCTCCACGCCCCGCACGTCGAGTCGCGGATTCCGGCGAAAGCGTCTGAGCTGCGGCGGCAACTCGAATCGATGGACGTGACGCTGACGGCGGTTTTCGGCGGCTTTGAAGGCGAGAGCTATGCCGACATCCCGACCGTCGAGCGGACGATCGGCTTGGTTCCCAAAGCCACCCGCGCAGAGCGGCTCGAGGAGATGAAGCAGATCGCCGACTTCGCCCACGCCCTCTCCTGCGATACCGTCGCTCTGCACCTCGGGTTCGTCCCCGAAGACGCCTCGGATCCGAAGTATGGTGAAATCGTCGACGTGACCCGCGAACTCTGCGACTACTGCGGCGACCGCGACCAGTTCTTGCACCTGGAGACCGGTCAAGAAACGGCCGAGGGGCTGCTGCAGTTCATCAGCAAAGTCGAACGCAACAACCTGAAGGTCAACTTCGACCCGGCGAACATGATCCTCTACGGAACCGGCGAGCCGATTCCCGCGCTCAAAGCGGTCGGAAAACACGTCCGTAGCGTGCACTGCAAAGACGCCACTTGGAGCGATCAGCCGGGCAAGACCTGGGGAGCCGAAGTGCCGCTCGGCCAAGGCGCCGTCGACATCCGCAAGTATCTCCAGACGCTCGACGAGATCGGCTACCGCGGTCCGCTGACGATCGAACGGGAAATCCCCCAGGACCCCGAGCGTCAGCTCCAAGAAATCGGAGCCGCCGTCGAGCTGCTGCGGAATCTCAAAGCCGAGCTGGCCTGAGCCGATCGGGGCGCGGGGATAGGAGGAGACGGGCCACGGAAGGACACGGAAAAGCACGGAAAAGCACGGAAAAGCACGGAAAAGCACGGAAAAGCAAAGAAAAGCAAAGAAAAGCACGGAAGAAAGTAAACGGAAAACGGGTAAGTCGGCAGATCTTTTCTCGACCTTCAAGAACGAGGTTAGAGAGCTCTCCCGACAACCGGTTTCCATCCCCCTGTTCCCCTTCCGTGCTTTTCTGTGTTCTTCGGTGGCCTCTCTTCCCGCTCAGCCGGCCAGCGCTGGCGTGGCTGCGGTCGCGGGTTCGTTTACCTCGTCGCCGTCGTCCGGGCCCAGCTCGGCTGGCTCGCAGGAGCGGACGACGCTGAAATAGACCAGGCACAGCACGGCGATGCAGCCGGCCAGCAAGACCCATTCGAGGCGATAGGCCGGTTCGCCGCTGTCGCCGCTGAGGAAGTGCCGGACCCAGGGGGCGTCCGAGGTGGCCAGCCGGCCGAGGGAGACCGAGAGCGCATTGTTCGTCAGGTGGACGAGAAGCCCCGGCAGAATGCTGCCGGTTCGCAGCGCGATCCAGGCCAGCAACACACCCATCACGGTCGCCGCCATGCTCTGCTGGAGCACGCCGTGCGACATTCCGAACAGCACCGAAGTGCCGACGATCGCTCGCAAGCGGCCATGGTCCCGGACCAGCCCGGAGAACATGAACCCGCGGAACGCCAGCTCTTCGCAGATCGCCGGGACCACCGCCAACACGATGATGACTTGCCACAGCGGAGCGGTGCTGACGATCCGTTCAAAGGGCTGAAGAGCCGCGAGCGCTGCGTCGCTGAGCGGATAGATCTGTTGGATCAATTGGCCGAGCGCCATGTACGTCGGATGCAGCGCCACGCCCAGCAAGACGGCCACCGGTAGCGAAAGGATGGCTGGGCGACGCACCCGCAGACTCTGACGCATCGACCGAGTCAGCACGCATGCCATCAGCAGCGTCGGCGCCAGAATCAAACCGACCTGCGGCAGCAACACCATCTGCAGGATGCCGGTCCAATCGGTCGGCCCACCGGTCACGACGAGCTTGGCGAAAAACATCCCGACCAGGATCACGGTCGCGCACATCAGCGCTTGACCGACCGTGGCGGCCCCTTCGCGGTCGCGCCACAGGTGCCGTACCCAACCGCTCAAATTCCACTGCTCGCCGCCCCGGAACAGCACCGTCTCGTCTTCGAACTGACGCCGCGCCCAACGCGTCGCCATCCACAAACAGAGCAGCGTTACGCCGGCGACCAGCGGCAGGTGAATCAGCGCCGCCCAGTACTGGCCTTCGACCAGTGCGCGGGCCAGCAAAAACATTCCGGTCACGGGAATCAAGCTGGTCCCCGCGTTGAGCGTCGTTCCCGGCAGCAGGGGCAACAGGACCAGCGGCAGCGAGACCATCATCAGCGGCATCAGGTAGTACTGCCCTTCTTTGCTGCTCCGGGCCAACGCGGCGATCGCCAACGCCAACGCGCTGAACAGCGCCGAAAGCGGGAACAGGGCCACCAGCAGCCAGAGCATGGGAACCAGCGGCGGCAGCCCCATCGAGCCACCGTCGGGGCCGAGCGGCATGACTTGGCGAAAGACGAACAGGCTGGTGACGAGCATGCTGCTGACGTTCAACATCGCCGTGAGCGTACTGAAAGTCGTCACCGCGGCCAGCTTGCCCATCACGATCTCGCTCCGCAGCGCCGGGCTGCAGAGCAACGTCTCGAGCGTTCCCCGCTCCTTCTCGCCGGCGACCAAGTCGATCGCCGGATAAAATGCCCCGGTCATCGCCCAGACCAGCATCACGAACGGAAGCAGCTTGGACCAGAACGCGGCATCGCGAGTCGCTTTGGGAGCGATGTCGACGGTCTCGACGCCAAACGGACTGAGGACCGCGGCGTCCAGCCCGCGAGCGTCGAGCCGCTCCTGGACCCACTGGTCTCGCCACGCCGAAAGGACTCGCATGATCCGCTGATGCGCCACCCGCGAGGGATCCGAGGCGACGTTGTAGAAGACTTGCAGCGATTTTCCGCGAGCAGCCGTGCTGCCGCTTTCGCCGCCCACCAGAGCATCGGCCCCTGCCAGAGCAGCGGCCCCAGACGCCGCGGAAGTCTGGTCCGCGCCGTCCGCCGCGGCGGTGAAACCGGGTGGCACCCAGAGCACGATGTGATATAGATCGCTGCGGACCCATTCTTCCGCTTCCGCCCGCACCCGCTCGGGATCGGCGTCCGCGGCGAGCGGGTGCTGGACCAAATGGATGCCCTCGCTCTGCTCGTCGAGCGTGTCGGCAAAGCGTCCCAGGGCACGGCTGGAGGATGCTTCGGCCGGGGCCAGCAGCGGCGGGTGCGAGGGGAGATTTTCGCCGCCGATCAGACAGACCGACGTCGGATGTTCCTGCGTGAACTGAGCGACCTGCAGCAGCACCGAGCCGACCAGCGGGTACAACACCAGCGGGAGGACGGCGATCGTGAAAATCGTGCGGCGATCTCGGAGCTGGTCGCGCATCTCGCGGAGGTAGACCAGCATCACCGTCGAGAGGCGTGGTCGCGGGTGCTCGAACTTCATCTACGCCATCTCCACTGCTTGGTCGTGCCGCGAGAGCATCCCGAAGAACAGCTCCTCGAAATCGAGCTCGCCGTGGCGGTCGCGCAGATCCTCGAGCGAACCGATGTCGAGGATTCGCCCCTGGTGCATGATGGCGATCGAGTCGCACAGCCGTTCGACTTCCCGCATGATGTGCGTCGAGAAGATCAGGCACTTGCCGGCGTCGCGGAGCGTGCGAATCACTTGCAGCAAGCCGCGGGCGACCAGCACGTCCAGCCCGAGCGTCGCTTCGTCGAAGATCAGCACCGGAGGATCGTGGACCAGGGCGCGAGCGATCGAGACTTTCTGCTTCATCCCCGTCGACAGCTTGCCGCCGGCGACGTGGCGAAAGTCGTTCATCCGCAGTTGGTCGAACAGCGTTTCCAAACGCTCTCGCAGGAGATCGCGCGGCATCCCATTGAGACGGCCGAAATACTCGACCATCTCCCAAGCCGACATCCGGTCGTAGATCCCGGTGTTGTTGCTGACGAAGCCGATTTGGCGGCGGACTTCGGCCGGATGCGTGACGACGTCATGGCCAAGCACGCGGACGCGGCCGGACGTCGGCCGCAGCATCGTGCTGAGAATCCGCAGGACAGTCGTCTTGCCGGCCCCATTGGGACCGAGCAAACCGAACACTTCCCCCGGGCCCACTCGGAACGACACTCGGTCGACGGCTACGAACCGCCCACGCCCGATATCGTCGTAGGTTTTGCTCAGATTCGTCACTTCAATCATCGGCACTCCCCTCTCCCACGAAACGTAGCTCACCGGGGAGCCGCGGCCGAGGAAAATGTCGATGGGCGAGGCGGTTCATTCTCGCGGCAGTCGCATTATCAGCCGCCACGCGCTAGCGTCCGGTTACTGGAACCGGGGGCTAGCGCCCGGCGGCTGATGAAATGAACCGTGGAGAGACTTGCGGCGAACCGCTCAGTCCTTAACTCGCAGCCGGAGCACCGATCCGCTGACCGAGGAGAGTTTTTCCATCGCTTCGGCGGCCGCTCGTGCTGCCCCTTCGGGCGCTTCGTGCGTCATCACGACCAGCGGCACCGAAGTGCCATCGCCGTCGGACTGGGGAGCGTGCTGGATGACCGAGGCGATCGAGACCAAGTTGCGGCCGAGCACGCCGGTGATCTCGGCCAACACGCCCGGGTGATCTTTGACGTGCAAGCGGAAATAGTAGCGGCCCGAGAGCTGATCGAACGAGCGCTGCTCGACCCGCGGCGGCTCGCTCGCCGAGAACAGCTCGAGCGTCTGGAACGTCAGCCGCGTGCGGCCGACCGCCGTGTCGATGATGTCGGCGACGACAGCCGAGGCGGTCGGCATCTGCCCTGCCCCCTGCCCATGGTAGAAGACCGGGCCAACCGCATCGCCCACGACGCGGATCGCATTGAAGGCGTCTTGGACTTCGGCCAGCGGCGTCCCGATCCGAACCAGCGTCGGCGAGACGTGCAGCTCCAAACCCGCTTCGCTCAGCCGCGCCACGGCCAGCAGCTTGATCCGGTAGCCGAGTTCGCGAGCGAACTGCAAGTCGATCACGTGCAGCGCATCGACACCGGTTCGCGGGATGTCCCGCCAGTGGACGCGGGCCCCAAACGCGAGGTGGGCGAGGATTGCCAGCTTCTGAGCCGCGTCGGTGCCGTCGACGTCCATCGCCGGATCGGCCTCGGCATAGCCAAGTTTCTGCGCCAGCCGCACCGCGTCGTCGTACGGCAACGCGTGCTGGTCCATCTGCGAGAGGATGAAGTTGCTCGTCCCGTTGAGGATCCCCTCGAGCGACAGGATTTGGTTCGCCGAGAGGCACTGGCTGATGTTGGTGATGATCGGAATCCCACCGGCCACCGAGGCTTCGAAAGCGATGCTCCGGCCGAGCTGCCGGGCGCGGTCGAACAGCTCCGGACCGTGCTCGGCCAGGAGCGCCTTGTTGGCCGTGACGATGTCTTTGCCCGCTTCGAGCAGCCGCAACATGATCGTCCGAGCCGGCTCGAGTCCGCCGATTAGCTGGGCGACGACGGTGATCTCGGGATCGTTCAGCACGTCCTCGACGTCGTCGCTCAGGACCCCGGCGGGAAGCTCGCCATCGCGAGGCTTGGAAAGATCCCGGACGACCGCTCGCTCCAGCCAGAGCGTGCGGCCAGCGTGACGAGCGGTGCGGTCGCCATGGTCCAGCAGCAGTTTGGCGACTCCGCCGCCGACAGTCCCCATGCCTACGATCGCTACTTTCGTCTTTTCCATTTCGTCTCCGCCAGAATTCCGCACACGCTGCGCTACCAATGACGCCCGTCGCCAGGCAATGACTCTAAACCGATCGGGCTCTCGTTCGTAGGCCCCTGCCCGATCACCCTTGGCAAGACTCCGCCGCTCCTCCTACGCTCAAAAGCACCACCGCACTCGTTCCCCTTCCCGCCTTCACCCTTCACCCCTCACCCTTCACCCTTCACCCCTCACCCCTCACCCCTCACCCCTCACCCCTCACCCTTCACCCCTCACCCCTCACCCTTC
>NZ_WRPR01000038.1 GCF_010367455.1 Candidatus Laterigemmans baculatus
AGCCGGGAGCCGGGAGCCGGGAGCCGGGAGCCGGGAGCCGGGAGCCGGGAGCCGGGAGCCGGGAACCGGAAACCGGAAACCGGAAACCGGAAACCGGAAACCGGATACTTACCGTGCTTCTCCGGTTGCGGGGGCTGCGGCGATGGGGCCGCTGTAGGCGGGAACTTCGAAGCTGCTGAACTGGGCCCAGACCGGTCGATGGTCGCTGATCAGCGCCGCCTGTTCGGGGCTCAGCTTGAGGTCCTTGACGTAATCGACCACGCCCGCCTTGCGGGTGAACTCGCCGGTCGTCTCGAGGTCGACCAGCACGTGGTCGAGCGTTTTGGTCCCCACCGTGTTCGTCGGATAAGGACCGGCGACCGAGGTCAGTCCGGGAATCTTGGCGAGTCCATACAACTTGTCACTGGGTGCGTTGAGATCGCCGAGCAGGATGAAGTCGTCTTCGCCGTGCCGCGAGTACTCCCAGTTGCGGACGTTGATATAGACGTCGGCGAGCACGTCGAGCTCGTTGTCGCCGGCGGCTCCCGGCGTGACTTCATCCGGATCGGTGTGGGCGTTGATCAGTGTGAAGGTAAAGGGCCGGCGGCCATCGGCGCCGGTGGGAATCGCGGTGAACGAGGCGACCATCGGCTCGCGATGCATCCGGTCCTCCTCGTCGTTCATCACATAGACCCGTTCGGGATCGAGGCGGATCCGTGTGGTGTCGTAGACGAAGGCGTACTGCTCGCGGTGCGTGATTGACGCTTGGCGAAAGATCGGACGGCTGATCGTCGAGGCGTACCGCGAGCCGTCGGCATTGATCAGACCGACCAGCCGCTCGACCGGGCGGGCATCGGGGGAGCGGACTTCCTGGATCGCGACCACATCGAACAGCTTGCAGATCTTGGCCAGATCGGCCATCACCTCCGGCTTTTGGGTCTTCGCTTCGCCAAAGACTTGGATGTTGAAGGTCGCGATCGTGATCAGGTTCTCTGGCTTGTTCGACGGCGGAGCGGTGGGGCCGACGAGCGCTTCGGGAGCCGAGCTGGTGAGGTTTCCGGCGAGCTTGGAGAGATCGAGCCGACCGGTGAGACCAAGATAGCTCAGCGCGAGCAGGCCGAGTAGCGTGACCGAGGGGCCGAAGAGTCGTGTCAGTGGTAGCCGCATCCCTGGCCTCCTTGCCGGATGTCGAGCGGTTGGATCTGTCGCGGGCGGAGTCGCGTCGCTACCGCGGAAAACTCAGGCCGCCATTCCGCGAACCGACTCCAGCGCCTGCGTTGCCAGTCGCGTCAGCCGAGGCGGTCCGCCATCGGCGGCCGCTCGCAGGGCGGCGGCGGCCGACGCGGCTGCGGTCCCGATCCGGGCCAGCGCCCAAGCGGCTCGCTCGCGGACGGGCAGGTAAGGCGACTCGCTCAAGGTGCGGGTCAGCGACTCGGTGGCCGCGGCTCCTCGCGGCCCCAAGCGGCCGATCAGGGTCACGGCCCAGTAGACCACTTCGCCGTCCTCCGCCGCGTCGAGCACCGCCACCAATTCCGGTAGCGCTGCGGCCGGCGGGGGACCGAGCATCTCAAGGGCTTCGGCGGCGAGCATCGCTACCGAGTCGTCCGCGTCTCCGGTGGCGTGGACTAGGGGGACAGCGAGCCGGCTGCACTGCTCCGGCTGGTGGGCAGCGAATTCGACTGCGGCCCGTCGGTCGGTGCTCTGCGGGGCGGTGAACTGATGGCGGTCGGGAATGCGATCCATGGCTCTTGGCCGATCCTTCGGCTGCAATAAAAAGTGGAACGCCAGCGGCCGGCGGCGCGGGGATCCCCACGGTAGCATGCGGTTATAATTTCAACCGGCTTCTCGCCTGCCGCACAGGTTTCATTCCCGTACCAGAATCTGAGCTCGCCGTGCAACAGCAAACCGACTTCGCCATCATTCCCGACGCTGAAGAAATCGCGAAGCTCGACCGCCAAATCGGCTTTGTGCCCACGGTCAATCCCGCCCCGCGAACGCTCTCGGCCGAACAAGTCGAGCGGTGGAACAGCGACGGGTACCTCAGCCCCTTGAGCTTTTTGCCCCGCGACGAAGCCGACTCGCTCCGCGAATATTTCGACGCCCTGCTGGCCGAGACCCTCGCCTCCGGCCGCGACAGCTACTCGATCAGCAGCGCGCACCTCAAGCATGCTCGGATCTACGACCTGCTGGCCGATCCCCGGATCGTGGCGATCGTCAGCGATTTGCTCGGCGAGGACGTGATCGGCTGGGGGTCGCACTTCTTTTGCAAACTGCCGGGCGACGGCAAACGCGTCGACTGGCACCAGGACTGTAGCTATTGGCCGCTGACGCCGACCAAGACGGTCACGGTGTGGCTGGCGATCGACGATGCCGACGAAGCGAACGGGTGCATGGAAGTCGTCGCCGGATCCCACCGCTATGGTCTGATTCCCTACGAAGCGAGCGCGGCCGATGGAGGGAATGTCCTCAACCAGACGGTCCGCGATCCCGAGCAGTACGGACGGATCGAGCGGACGCCGGTCCGCGCCGGCGAGTGCTCGATCCACAGCGATCTGCTGCTGCACGGCTCGCCTCCGAACCAGAGTTCGCGGCGCCGCTGTGGGTTGACCCTGCGGTACTGCTCGGCCGATGTCCGCGCCCATCTCAATTGGAACCAGAAGGGACGCCTCGTCGCCGGCCGCGCCGACGCCGAAGCATGGCCGGGAGTGCGGCGGCCGACGAACATGTGAGCACCCGGCCTCAGGGGGCGCTGACGCTCTCGGCCGCAGGCGTCGCAGTAGGCGGGGTTTCGGCGGGCGAATTTTCAGCAGGCGGGTTTTCGGGGGGGAGGCGGGGCAGCGTCTCGAGGTCGACGTCGCTGGCGAAGGTGTGGACCTGAACGCCGGTGACTTCGACCGTCTGGGGATCGAAACCGAACCCGAGGCAGATGTGTGCTTCGGCCTTGCCGAACATCTCGTGGACGCGGAACGGGTACTGGTACCGCGTCCATTGGCGGGGGACTTCCCGCTTGATCAAAAACGACTTGTCCCACGGTTCCGAGGCGCGCTGGAAATAGACCGCCACTTTCCCGAGCCCCTCGGGGCGACCGGGAACGTCGACCGTTCGGGCCCAAAACCCGAGCAGCGCCGGTTGACCGCGGCGGACCGGGGCGGAGGTGACGTCGCAGAGCTGAACCTCCCAGACGCTGCGGAGCGGTTTGAGGGTCCGGATGCGGAACGCCCGCTTGCTGCGGATCGCTTCGCTCCCGCCCCCTTCGACCGGAACCAGCGAGATCTCGCTGCCCGGCGAAGCGTAGTTCTGGACGATCGTCTCGACCACCGGCAGCTGGGCCACGCGCTGCCCGTTGCGGGGCTCGACCGCCCGCGTTGCCGAGGACGCGGCGAGCATCTGCAGCGCCACCGCGAGGAGGGCCGTAACCAGAGAGTGCCTGAACATAACGCGGCTCGAAAGACTGTAGGCAGGGGAAGGGGTTCCTCGGTGCCAGCCAATCCAAATCCCCCGCGCGCTCGTCCGCTGCGAAAAGCCGGTTGCCACACAGGGCTGCCAGCTACAGCAGGGTCGCTAGGCCGCTGCGCGAAGCAGCGATCGCAAACAGGGTGGGCTGCGTAAAGGCAGGTAGGTCCATGAGCGATGAGGAACGAATCGCCCTTCAACGCGTCAGTATAGGGGACCTGCAACGCCGTCTCCACTGGAACGGCGGTTTTCGGCAGCCCCCTTCCCGCGGCGAGTTCAAACGGCGTGCCGAGAGCGTTTCCTCAACAGACGCTTCTCCAGGGCCACACCGGATGAGGCGTGAAAGCATCAGCTGACTCCCCGTGCCGTCGCGGAGGAAATCGTTTGTTTGGGATTAAGTCTTTCACAGTAAAGGACTTGCGAAAACGCTTCGGAGCCTCGGGACGATCCGCGGTATCCCGCTCGCTTCAACCCCCCATTTGTCCCACGCAACTTTGAGAATCGAACACATGCCGAGAGGGGAGAAGCATGGCTAAAAAGTATCCGAGCAGCTCGTCGATTCACGACGACGCTTTTGGAGCTGACGAGGAGCGAGTGAAGCGGCAAAAGCGAGCCGTCGAGGGTGATGATAATCGCCTCGAGCTCTCTGTCGATGAGGAAGATGAATTTGGTGACGAGGAAGTCACCCTCGACACGACCGACGATCCGGTGCGGATGTACTTGATGCAGATGGGCCAGATCCCGCTGCTCAGCCGCGACCAGGAAGTGGCGGCCGCCAAGACGATCGAAGCGACTCGCGAGTCGTATCGGCACATGATGATGGCCACCGACTTCATGCTCCAGGCCGCCTGCAAGTTGCTCGAGCAGGTCCGCGACGGTCAGCTGCGGCTCGATCGCACGATCGAGGTCAGCGTGACCAACGCCTCGGCGAAAAAGGCGATCATGAAGCGGATCGGGCCGAACGTCAGCACCCTCCAGCATCTGCTGCGGCAGAATCGCAGCGACTACGTGCGAGCGATCAATCGCCGGCTCCCGATGCGAGAGCGGCGGGCCGCCTGGCGGGAACTCGTCCGCCGCCGCAACAAGGCGGTCCGGCTGGTCGAGGAGATGGACCTGCGGACAACCAAGCTGCAACCGCTATTCGAACGGGTCGAAGAGATTTCGCGGCGGATGAGCGAGATCCGCCGGTTGCTTCGTGATCCGGAGCTGCTCCGCAGCCCCGGGATGCCCGCTGCCGACCAACTCCGCAGCGAGCTCCGTTACCTGATGCGGCTGACCTTCGAGACGCCGCGGACGCTCGACCGCCGGGTGCGGCGAACGGCCGAACTTCGCGACGTCTACGATGCGGCCAAACGCGTGCTCTCGGCCGGCAACCTGCGACTGGTCGTTTCGATCGCCAAAAAGTATCGCAACCGCGGGCTGTCGTTCCTCGACCTGATCCAGGAGGGCAACACCGGGCTGATGCGGGCGGTCGACAAATTCGAGCACGCTCGCGGGTACAAGTTCAGCACCTACGCGACGTGGTGGATTCGCCAAGCGATCACCCGGGCGATCGCCGATCAAAGCCGCACGATCCGCGTCCCAGTGCACATGATCGACACGATGAACAAGGTTCGCCAGATCACCCGCGACCTGGTGCAGATCTACGGCCGCGAACCGACGGCCGAAGAGATCGCCGCTCGCGCCGGGCTGTCGCTCGATGACGCTCGCGTGATCCTCAAGATGAGCCGCCAGCCGCTCTCGCTCGATCAGCCGATCGGCGACCACGAGGAGAGTGTCTTCGGCGAGTTCCTCGAAGACCATCGCGACGACGACCCGCTGATGGAAGCCAATCGCGAGGCGCTCAAATCGCAAATCGATCGAGCCATGCAGACGCTCAACTACCGCGAGCGTGAGATCCTGCGGCTCCGCTATGGGCTGGCCGATGGCTACACCTACACGCTCGAAGAAGTCGGGCGGATTTTCCAAGTCACCCGCGAGCGGGTGCGGCAGATCGAGAGCAAGGCGGTGCGGAAACTTCAGCAACCGTATCGCGCCAAATCCCTGGTCAGCTTCCTCGATGGTGCCGAACTGATGGTCGGCGATTCGACCGCGGCCAGCGAGAACGTCTGAGCCGAAGCGATTCTCTCCTCCCAGACCGCCGGTCCGTGCGTGGGACAAACCACGGGCCGGCGGTTTGGAGGTTTCTCGTTTGGTCCGCAGGCGTTGAGCTCGGTTTGCAGGCCCTGAGCCGACGGCGCTAGCCGCGGGTTCTGCAGCGGAAAACCGACAGTCGCGAGGCCCGAGGCTAGCGCCGACGGCTCAAGGGAGGAACGTTTCGAGGCCCGAGGCTAGCGCCGACGGCTCAAGGGAGGAACGTCTAGACGCTCGCCGTCTCGAGTCCCTCGAGCATCTTCTCGGCCGCCTGGCTGCGGTTCAGCACATACAGGTGCAGCCCTTCGACGCCGTCTTCGATCAGTTCGAGCATCTGGTTGCGGGCGTGCTCCACGCCGACCTCGAATTGCCACTCGGGCGAATCGTGCTCGCTGAGCCGCGCGACCAGCGTCTCCGGGAGACTGGCCTTGCACATCGAGGCGATCTTGCGGGCCTGGGCCAGGTTCGTGATCGGCAGCAAGCCGGGAATGATCGGCACCCCGATTCCGGCCGCCCGCGCCGCATCGCGGAAGCGGAAGAAGTCTGCGTTGTTGTAGAACAGCTGGGTGATCACGACGTCCGCTCCGGCGTCGACTTTGCGCCTCAAGTTCCGCAGGTCGGTTTCGGCGTCCGGTGCTTCCTGGTGCACCTCGGGGTAACCGGCCACCGCGATCCCCATCGACGGGTGCTCGTCGCGAATCAGCTCCACCAATTCGTTGGCGTACCGCAGCCCCCCTTCGACCGCCTGGAACGACTGCTCTCCCTTCGGCGGGTCGCCACGCAAAGCGACGATCGTGTCGACTCCCCGGGCCACTGCCTCCCGCAAGTACTCGCGGAGTTCTTCGACCGTCGCTCCGACGCAGGTCAGGTGCGAAGCGACGCTCAGCCCGGTCACCCGCTGGACCCGCTCGATCACCTCCAGCGTCCGGTCGCGACTCGACCCGCCCGCGCCGTAGGTGCAGGTGAAGAACTCGGGCTGGTAGCGGAGCAGCTTCTGGACGGTCACCTCCAGAGCCTCCATGTCGGCGGCCTGCTTCGGAGGAAAGAGCTCGAACGAGAGCCCGCGGCGAGGGGGCTGGTAAGCGTCGGAGAGCGGCATCGGTGTGCGGGGACGAAAGGGAGCGAAGTGAGGAGCGGAGTCAGGGAGTGGGGGCGAACGCCCGGATCCCAGTATGCCCGAAACCGACCCTCGCTGCCGAGACCGTTCCCGCGCCGGCTCGCCGCCCCCGTCCGCGAGCCGCCCCACAACGCTAGCAAAAAAATTCGCGTTCTCGAAAAAAAACATTGCTAGCAAAGGTGGACACCTGGGACTTCGGACACTCGCTTGTGCTTAATTTTTAGGCACGCCGGCTGTGTCGCGGATTTGCGCAGGCTCGCTGGGGGCCTGCGCGCGTTTTGTGCATCGGCCGTAAGTCCTTTTGCTTGCAATGGGTTGCGCATCGAGGTTTGCCGGGGCGGAAAGGATTGGCCGTGTTTCGCCTCCCCGAGCTTCCGATGCGTCGGACCGTCAACGCTCGGCCCGGGAGAGGCGGCGCCTTGGTCCCCTTCCGCTAGATCGATCGAAAGGACTCGGCAACGATGCCCCACTCGAATTCTGGTTCCGACGCCCCCGCTGACGCTCCCACCGATGTCCCCGCTTCCGGCGAGGTTCCCGCTCCTGCTGGCGTCCCCGCCCGCCCGGAATCGACCGCCGCATCACCGACCTCCCCCTCCGCAATCCTCGGCCGGACCCCGCGCGCCCCGCTCGCGGCTCCGGCCGCAGCGAACCGAACGGTCGCCAGCGGTGAGGGGCAGGCCGCCAGCGGCGAGGGGCAGGTCGCTAGCGGTGAGGGGCAGGTCGCCAGCGGTGAGGGGCAGGTCGCCAGCGGTGAGGGGCAGGCGGGCGATGCCTCCCGCTCGACCCACGCGCTGCGGGTTTCGGGGGGCCAAGTTGTCGAAGCCGAATCGGGGGGCGATGAATTCCGCGAAGGGAATGGCGGCAAGGGAGTCCACGAGGTTCGCCTCCCGCCGATCGACGTCTCGCTCCCGCTCGAAGCGCGGCCGGCCGAGGCGATGCGGTTGGCTCAGGAGGCGTTCAATCAAACCGGCTACTGGGTCTCGTTCTACCGCGCGATCCTGGGGGTCGAGGGAGCGGTGTTCAAGCTGTTCCCGACGGCCGAGGAGATGGCCTTCTTCGAGGAGACCTCCGAGTTCGCCGAGATCCACACGATGCTGACCGCGCTCCGCGCTTCGGACCTCGAGAAGATCGATGCGGTCGAGCCGCAGACGATGATCACGATCCGCATGCCGCGGAGTCTGCGAGCGGTGCTGGTCGAGGAGGCCAAGCCGCTGAACGTCAGCATCAACAAGCTCTGTATCAGCAAGCTGCTGCTGCCGATCAATCCCCGCTTCGTCCCGCCGGAGCGCGGCCGGGTGCGGGGCCGCAAACCGGGCGAGCAGTCGCGGAGCAATCGCGGCAAGAAAGACGCAAAGGCCAGGAAGGAAGGGTGAAAGGTGAAGGGTGAAGGGTGAAGGGTGAAGGGTGAAGGGTGAAGGGTGAAGGGTGAAGGGTGAAGGGTGAAGGGTGAAGGGTGAAGGGTGAAGGGTGAAGAGTCGTTACTCGTCTGCGGCGTTTGGCGAGGGCTCGATCGGGAGGAGCACGATGACGACGACTTCTTCGATCGCTTCTTCGGCGGGTGCTGCGGGTGAGGGGGGGGCCGCGGGTGAGGGGGGCGTGCGGGTGAGGCCTCGGAACTCGGGCTCGGCGGGTTGCGAGCCGAGTTCTTGGCGGCCCTGGCCGATCCGCTCGTCGAGCGACTGCAGCAGGCTGGTGAGCCGCTGCGGAGACGCCTCGACCAGGACGGCCACCGGAGGCACGCGCGCCCCCAGGGCATCCTGTGCAAACCGGGGCGCCGCATTGTCGCGGCTCCAGGAAAGCTGGCTGTCATTCTCGCCACCACCGATCCAGCGGAGGAGCGGCTCGATCTCTCCCGCGGGGACCTCGAAGACGATCCGCGGAGCCGCGGCCAGTCGCCGCGCGGAACTCGGCTCCACGAGTGCCTCGGCCAACTTCCTCTCCCGCTCATCCTCTGCAGCTTTGGCTTCGCCGCTGGCCCGCTTGCCACTGGCCGCTTCCCCACTGGCCGCTTCCCCACTGGCCGCTTCCCCACTGGCCGCTTCCGCGCTGGCTGGCGCTTCGAGCGGTTGTAGGCGGAGACGCTCGTCGGCTTGGGACAGCTGGAACAGCTGCGTATTGGCGGGAAGAGGGGCCTGCGGCTCGCGGCCCGGCCCTGCGCCTCCCATTCCCATCGCTTCGAGGCCTTCCGTGCGGCTAGCGCCTCCCATGCCGCCAGTGCCCCGCATGCCGCCAGCGGCTCGCATGGTCTCTGGGGCCCGCATGGTCTCTGGGGCCCGCATGGTCTCTGGAGCTCGCATGGTCTCTGGGGCCCGCATGGTCTCTGGGGCCCGCATGGTCTCCGCGTCTTGGCGGTCTTCGGCAAAGTACGCTTGGCTGCGGCGCAGCGGCGGTTCGCTAAGACGCGTCTCGGCTCCGAGCATCGCCTCGGCATCTGGCGCTGCTTCGCTCGCTGCGGGCTGGGGACCGAGCGAGTCCAGCCGAGCCACGTCGTCGCTCTGGCGGAGCGAAGCGAACGAGAGCATCGCCAGTCCGCTGGCGGCCAGCGCCAAGGGGAGCCAGAGGTGCCAGCCGGGGCGCGACCGTTCGAGCCGCGCGGTGTCTCCGGGGGCGGCGGGAGCGTCGGCCTGGGCAGCGGTGATGCGGCGGCGGACCTCCATGACGGGATCGGACGAGAACGATTCACGCGGCAGTGTCGCCAGGCGAGTCCGCAGTTCGCCGAGCTTGCGGAGCGTCTCGCGGTGTTCCTCGTGTTCGGCGAGTTGCCGTTCGACGAGGGCTCGTTCTTCCGCCGTCAACTCGTCGTCGAGGTAGGCGGTCAGCAGCGATTCATCGAACTCCGTATTCACTGTTCCCCTCCTTCAACCGAGAGGTGTGCGCTCGGCGCGTCGTCAGCGATCGCATCGCCGGCCGAGTCCGCTTCGAGCAATCGGCGGAGGTCGCACCGAGCCCGGTGCAGTCGGCTGCGGACGGTCCCTTTGGGGATGTTGAGGATCTCGGCGATTTCGCCGTAGTCGCGGGCGTCGACGTCGCGGAGCACGAGCACCTGTTGCCGTTCGGGGTCGAGCTGGGCGATCGCGGTCCGCAGCCGCTCGAGTTGCTCGTCGCGGACCAGCCGCTCGAGGTTTCCGTCGGTCTTGGAGTCGCTGTGATCGACTGCCGCCGCGTCGCAGAGTGGCTGGCCGCGATGGGTCGATTCAATCCGCCGCTTGCGACGCCGCGAGATGCTCTTGTTCAGGGCGATGCGGTAGAGCCACGTGAAGAACGAACTGCGACCGGCGAACGAGTCGAGTTTGAAGTAGGCCGCCGCGAGTGTCTCTTGGGTCACGTCTTCGGCGTCCTCGAGGGTCCCGGTCAAGTTGCGAACCATCCGCAGCAGGCGATCGGCATGGCGGCGGACGAGCGCGTCGAACGCGGCCGCTTCGCCCTCGCGGGCCAGGCGAATCAGCTCGCCGTCGTCGACCGTCGCATCGCGACCGGGAGGCCCGCCACCGACGGATTGGCCGTCGCGGCTCGGCGATTCATCGCTGCTGAAAGACTGGACGCTCAATTCTCCGGCTCGGTTCCCGGCGTGGTGTTCTTCGCTTCGTCCGGATCATCCATCAGCCGCCACGCGCTAGCCCGGATTATTCATCAGCCGCCGGGCGCTAGCCCCCGGTTCCCCGAAGCGCCGTGGGAACCGGACGCTAGCGCGTGGCGGCTGATTAAAACAAGAACCGGACGCTAGCGCGTGGCGGCTGATTAAAACAAAAACCGGACGCTAGCGCGTGGCGGCTGATGAAACAAGGTGCCAGCACAACGGCTGCGCGGTCCGCGGCTGGGTTCAGGGTTTCGTGGCCGGGGCCAGCGGGCGGTTGGGCCGGCTCTTATAAATATAGAAGATCAGGAGGGTCGACAGCGCCATCACCAGCAGGCTGACCCACTGGGAGATCGTCAGGGCGGTGCCGAATTGTCCCGGCTCATCGCTCCGCACGATCTCCAGCACGAAGCGAACGATGGCGTAGCCGATGAAGCCGATCGCCATCAGAACGCCATCGCGGAGCGTCGTCGTGTGGGAGATACCCAGCAGCAGAATGCAGCCGATCAGGCCCGTCAGGCTGCTGATGATCTGCGCCGGGAGGACCGGCAGCGCCCGCTCGGGAAGCTCGCCGGCGGTCCACCGAATCGGCTGATCGTCGACGACGGCCACGACGCCGAGCTGGCTCGAGTCGTCGATCGGAGTCGCCGGATCGATCTGCTCTAGAGGAGGCGGAGCGAGCCGAATGCTGCGGAGCGTGCTGCCGACGCGAATGCCCCGGGCTTCGGCCGGGCTGCCCGGCGTCACCGCCACGATCCGCCGGTCGGTGGCCGCAGCTTCGTCCTCCTTGCCACGTTCTTCGCGCAGGGGTGGATCGGTCGTGATTCCCAGCAGCTCTCCCTCGGTCAGCTGCCTCGAATAGACGGGGCTGCCCGGCGGGAAGTGCAGCGCGAGCGGCCCTTCCTCGCACCGTCCGCCGTAGCAGCAGCCGTTCATGAGGCAGCCGATGCGTCCGAAGAACAGGCCGAGAAACAGGCAGGGAATGATCACGTCTCCCATGCGCAGCGGCGAGATCGAGCGGCGGAGGCAATACAGCACCATCGCCGCAGTGCCGCCGATGATCGAGCCGTAGACGACGAGCCCGCCGCGGGTGAAGTCGAGCATTTGCCGGAGCGTGGCCGCGAAGCCGTCTTCCATAAAATTCTCGCGATACTCGACGATGTAAAACAGTCGAGCACCGCCGATGCCACCGATGAACAGCCACAAGGCGAGCCCGAAAATGTCATCGGCCGCGATCCCCGCCCGCCGCGCTCGCAGCAGCGCCAGCCCCACGGCCGAGGCGACACCGAGGAGCAGCAGGACGCCATAGCCGCGGACCGCGATCCCTGCCGGAGGCCCGCCGTAGGAGTCGATCTCCACCGCCGGGAGAACCACCGCGATCACCGCAGCGGCGATTCCCCAAAGAGCTCCGTTCTGCCGCAGTTCTTCACCCATCGTGGGGCCACCGCGGCGAGCGTTCCGCCATACGACCAACATCCACACGACAAACGCCGCTGCCAGCAGCCCCAGCATCCACCCGAAGCCGAATAAGGGGATCCCGAACAGCGAATGCGGGATGAAAAACAGCGTGCGTTGCATCGTGGCGGGTATTTCTAATTGGCGGCCTGCCCTTCCTCCGACTCCTCCTCCTCCTCCTCGTACTCGTACTCGTACTCAGCGAAGCGGTACTCGTACTCGTACTCGAATCGAGCGGGGGCGGGGCGAGGCCGAAATGGGAAAGGCAGGTTTGGGCGTTAGGCGGTGGGGCGGTTGCGAGTACGAGTACGAGTACGAGTACGATTGGAAGTGGCTACGTTGCATCAAACAGTTGGTTGTCGATCAGCCGCGTCGTGCCCACTCTCGCGGCGATCAGGGCGACGGCGGGGCGATCGATCCGGGGGAGTCGCTCGAGCGTGCGGCGATCGGCGATCACCGCGTATTCGATCGCATCGACCCCCGCTTCGGTCAGTACGCGGTGCATCCGCTGTTCGATCGCTGCGGATTCGATTTCTCCAGCGGCCACCGCGTCGGCGGCATCGCGAAGAGCCCGGGACAGCCCCAATGCGCGGCTCCGCTGTTCGCTTGACAGGTAGCGATTTCGCGAGCTGAGGGCTAGTCCATCCGGCTCGCGGACGGTCGGCAAGGCTTCGACCTCGACGTCCATATCGAGATCGCGGACCATCGCGGAAATCACCGCCGCTTGCTGAAAATCTTTTTGGCCGAAGAACGCGTGGGTGGTCGGCAGGATGTGCATCAGTTTGAGGACGACGGTGGCGACTCCGCGAAAATGGCCTTCGCGGCAAGCCCCTTCGAGCGGCCTGGCGACGGCCGGCGGCTCGATGAACGTCGAATGCCCGGGGGCGTACATCGTTCCCTCTTCGGGGACGAACACGGCATCGGCACCACACTCGGCGAGCCCCGCCAGATCTTCCTCGAGGGGGCGCGGATAGCGGCTGAGGTCTTCGTGGGGGGCGAACTGGGTGGGATTGACAAAGATCGTCGCGATCGTCGAGTCACACCTCTGCAGGCTGTGCCGCACGAGGCTGTAGTGACCTTCGTGGAGCGCTCCCATAGTCGGCACCAGCCCACTGGTTCGGTCCATCGCGGCTTGGTGTCGGACCCAGCGGCGGGCCTCGTCTTTGGTTTTCAGAATCTGCATCGGGGAGAACCCTTTTCGGAAGATGCCTTACCGCGTCTCGTACCAGCGGCCGTCCTCGGTGACGCAGTGCAGCGGACAGCCGAGCGAGTCGAGGGCGGAAGCCAGTTCCGAGACGGCCCACTCGGGCGAGTCGACCTCCAGCCGGTACTCGGGCCACTCGCGACCACTCTGCCAGATCTGGTGTGTCGCCGGCCAGCGGCTTTCGGGCGTCGTCCACTGCAGGTGGGCGACCAACCGCGGGGTCTCGACCGCGCGGGCTTGCGGAGAATCTTTGGCCGGGAGCGGCGGTGTGAAAGAGGAAACCCAAGGGCGGGGACGGTCGAGGGTGATCGCTTCTCGAGCGTCGGTGAAGGTGAGGATCGAGAAGCGGCGGGTGAGGTCGTGGCACAGTTCGTCGCGGAGTTGTCGCTCGCCGCCGACCAGGGCGATCGAGGGAACGCCCGCGCTGACGTGGTCGGCCAGTTCGGAAATCGTCCAGCCAAACCTGGGGTCCCGCCACTCACCAGCGACTTCGGCCGCTGGGATCAGCACGAACCGCCGCGCCGTATAGCGGGGGTGGGGAACCAGCAGCGTGGCCGAGTTGCCCAGCAGATCGCCGTAGAGCACGACATCGAGATCGATCGAGCGAGCATCCCAGCGGACCGCCCGCTCGCGGCCGAGCGTCGTCTCCACGCGATGTAGCAGTTCCAAGACGCCGCGGGCCGTCGCGGTCGTTTCGATTCGGGCGACCCCATTGAGAAACGGCTCTTGGCCGCGGGGGCCTCCGATCGCGGGAGTCTCGAACAAGCGGCTGGCGATGAAGCTCGTCACCGCCGGATCACGGGCGATCTGCCTGGCTGCTTCGGCGATCCTGCGAAAGCGATCCCCGAGATTTGATCCGAAGCTGATCAGGCAGTGCGGCATCGAGGTGCTGGGTGGGAAGAAAAAAAGGAGGGACTCCGTTCCACGGTCCATGGGTCCTGACCGTCGGCTTGCTATCCGTCGATGCCGTCTCCTGAGCGATGGGACTGCGCGGCGGGGCGCAGCCAGTAGCATAACGAAAGGGTGGTGAAACTCACTTCCAAGAGGATACCGCGAAAGGGGAGTTAGAAGAGGAGCGGACAGAAGGATCGAAGGGAAGGGAGGTGCCGAACGGTTCCCACGCAGAGCCTCGAAGAGTCGCCGCGGTTAGGGTTCGAGAAAAGGCCTCGCTCAGTTATTCTGTTCGCTGCTTTGCTGTTCTTTCGCTACTTCAAGCTCCGCGACCGAATCGCGATTGCTCTCGAGGGGCGTGATTGTGTCGACTCTGGAAAACTTGTCAAGCAACGGGGTGCGTTATTTGAACGATTCGCAGCCGACCGGCGATCCGTCGGGGTGGGGACTCGGGGTCGACGTGTCGCTCGACGCGCGGGAACCGGCCGTCACTTGGAGTCGGGAATATGTCGCCCGCGTCGAACAGAACCTGGGTCGAGCCACCGCCGAACGGCTGGGGATTTTCGCCCTCCCCGACAACTTCCGCCTGACGGTGATCGTGCCGGTCTTCAACGAAGCGGCGACGGTCGATCAGGTCGTCGAGCGGTTGCGCCGTACCGGTCTGCCGCTGGAGATGATCCTGGTCGACGACGGGAGCAACGACGGGACGGGCGAGCGGATCATCGCCCTCGCCGAGCAAGCCACCGATGTCGTCGTGATCCGCCACCCGCACAACCTGGGCAAGGGAGCGGCGATCCGCAGCGGGTTGCGGGCGGCCAGCGGAGAGGTGGTCGTCGTGCAAGATGCCGACCTCGAATACAACCCCGACGATCTCCGCTACCTCCTGCAGCCGATCGTGGCGGGCGAAGCCGACGTGGTCTACGGAACCCGCTACGGTCACACCGATCGACAGATTTCGCCGTGGTGGCACGAGCAAGTCAACGGGCTGATCACGACGCTGGCGAACATCGCCATCGGCCTGCGGCTGAGCGACGTGGAGACCTGCTACAAGATGGTTCGCCGCGAGGTCGTCGAGCAGGTCGCCGGGGAGCTGCGCGAGAACCGGTTTGGAATCGAGATCGAGCTGACCGCGCGGCTCGCACGGTCCCGCGCTCGCTTTGCCCAGCGACGGATTCGCTACCACCATCGCTGGTACGACGAGGGCAAAAAGATCGGCTGGCGGGACGGGGTCAGCGCCCTGTGGTGCATCTTCTACTACGGATTGCTACGGCGGTGAGCGGGTGCCGGGTGAATCGGCGCCGGGTGGATCGGGGGCGATTGCAAGCCTAGGCGGCGGGGGAGCGAAAAACATCTACGGATGTTTTCGCTCCACTGCCGGGTCGTTTTGCCCTCTTTATGGCGTGGTTGGCGGAGCGAGCGTTTGAGGCCGGGAAAATCTGATTGACCGGGCGATTTCTTGACGCTTACGCTGAACCATACGACTTGTCTCGTCCTATCACGGAGGCTACTTGTCATGATGGTCCCTACGGCTACGAAGACATTGGGGGTCAACGCAGCGTTCCTGCAGGAGATTAAGGACTCGCATCCCGACCTTGCCCACGCAGTCCATGCCCTCCGTGCGACGTACCACTCGGACGACGTTCCGGCGCAGACGGCCCGACGCTTGGTCCGGTTGCTCGACGAGCTGCGAGATTGTCTTGCGTTTCAGTTTGCGCTCGAGGAATCGTACGGGTATATCGAGGGCGCGCAATCGAGTTCCGAGACGCTCGCCGAGATGGCTGAGAAGGCGAGGAACCAGCACTGCGGGCTGTACCTCGAACTGAGCAGTCTCTGCGAGCAGGCCGAGGAGCTGCAGTACCGCGGCTTCGCTTGCGACAACGTCCGGCAGTTGATTCAGGACACCGAGCGCTTCGATGCTCGGCTCATTCAGCACGAGCGGCTCGAAGCGGAATTGATCGAACGGGCCTACTTCGAGCCCCGTCGCGCGTACTAGGAGGGAAGGCAGATGTTGTATGGATCGGCAGTAAAACCGATGGAAATACTGCTCGTCGAAGATGGGCTGCTCGATGCTCGCGTCACGATCCACGCGCTGCGGCGGTGCGGCATTCATCACCGTCTGACGCTGGTTCGAACCGCCGGGGAGGCCCTGATGTTCGTGCGCCGCGAGGCGGTGTTTGCGCGGGCCCCGCGGCCCGATCTGGTGTTGCTCGACCTGCTCCTGCCCGATGGCGACGGGATCGATGTCCTGCGGGGGATCCGCGAACTGCCGACGGTGGGCCAGGTGCCAGTCGTCGTGCTGACCGCTTCGGACGATGAAGCCGATCGACGCTCCTGCGAGTCCTTGTCGATCGACGACTACATTCCGAAGCCGGTGGACGAGGAAAAGTTCTTGCGGGTGATCCGCGAGCACAAACGGTTACTCGTCTTCGGCGAGAACGTCGTCGCCGCGGGCAACTGAGTCGAGCTCGAGCAGACGCTCGGCCCGCTCGTGAGCTTGGCGACGCCGCGACTCGTCGTCGAATCCGAGGCTGTAGTCGCGGTAGATGGTTTGGGGATCGGCTTGCAAGCTGTCAAAGCCTACTTCGCGGGGATCGCGGTCGTCGAGATACAGCAGCAGGGCCAGCGCGACGTCGCCGACCTGGCTGCGGATCGGACCGCGGCGAGTGACGACGATGTGCCACACGCGGACGTCGTTCACCGCTCGGGGCAGCTCGCGTCGGGCCAGTTCCGGTTCGAGCCTCGCCAGCAGGGTCATCGCCGCCACGAGACTCGCCGGCGTGGCTTGCCGAGATTCCATTGTCTGCATCGCGAGCCGCGTTGCCACGTCGCCGCACTCGTAGGCGAGCGAAATTTTGAGCATCGATTCGTTGATGTACTGCTGGCTCGAAACCTCCAGCCAGTGGGCGATCAGCTGCCGCAGCGTCGCCTGGTGGGGTGAGGCGAGCAGGCGTTCGCCGACCGCTGGATTGAGCAGGCTGCCCCGCAATCGCGACGACAGCACCGGGGCGGCCCGCAGCTCCGGCTGCGAAGCGGCCAGCAGGAGCAAACCCCACTGGTCGGGATCGCCCTGGCTGAGCCCGGCGATCTCGATCGGCAGGAAGGAATTCATCTCCGAGAGCAGCGTGTCTTGATCGCTGCCGGCGGTTCCCGAGTCGAGTTGGTCGAGCCACGCGAGCGACGCGGCGTGCGTGCGGACAATCCGAACGAACAGGGCCCGGTGCTGCGGTGCTTCTCCGACCGCTTCGCTGAATCGCTTCCAGCCGGGGAGTTCGACCGCCTCGGGGGACTTGGGACCGGAAAGCAGCCGCGCGATCTGTCGCTCCTGCTCGGTTTCGGCCAAGCTCAGCAGCAACTCGCGGCTGGCCGCACGGACCTCCAGGTCCGCCGAGGCGAGACCGGCGGCGAGCGCCGCCTCGGCCGCTCGGCCTCCGGCGAGCAGACGCTGGCGGGCCACCTCGCGGCGGCGATACGAATCGCTCGCCAGAGCCTGCACTTCGTTCGGAGCGTCCAGGGCCGCACCGGCCACCGTGTCTGGCGGAGCGTGAGCGGGTACGGCCGCAGCATTGGCCGCAGCGTTAGTCGCAGCATTGATTGCTGCGGTGGGGGTGAGCGAGGCGAGGCTGCAGGCGAGAGCGGGGAGGAGCAAGCGGTGCTGCATGAGATCTCGGATCATCCGAAAATTGCGGTGCGTCGAGAATGTCCGTTCGTCGAGCGTGGCGGGGCGGAGGGAATCGGTCCTTCGCGAATTTCGCTTCTTCGTGAATGGCTGCGGGGGGGGACGGTCGGGGAAAACTACTTCAAGTCTGGCATGGAAAGCCGCCGGGGCGATCGTGAGACCACCGCGGCCGGCGGAAATCGGTAACGATTGCGACGCGTCGTACGCATCAGGCAAAAGAACCGGATGCCGCTTTGCGATTCCTAGCTGCTCCAGTATGGTTCACTGCCGATCTTATTCCTCCCCCTTTGGCGGGTTTCTCATGAAGTTGGTGGTCTTCGAAGATGAGGCGGTGGCCGCTCTCAGCCCGGTTATAACCGCACGCCCGGCGTACGCGATCACATGTGCCAGCTATCGTTTGATCGATTGGCTCCGCACGCTCGACCTGCCGCTGGCCGGTCTGGTTCGCCCCCATCTGCGGACCCTGCAGACGCTCGATTTCGGAGTCGAAGCGGCGACCGAAACGATGCTCGCCGATGCCCCTCTGCTGGCGGTCAATGCGCGGGTCGTTCCTAGTCGCGCGGTTGCCGAAGTGCTGCGGAAGATGCTTGCGGCCCGAGCCCCGGGAGTGATCTATCACGGGGGGCACGTTGCGGCGGCCTACCTCGCTGCCCCTCCCACGAAACGGGATCCCGCCACGGAATCGGATCCCCCGGCAGCGCCGTCTGCGGCCGAATGGAGTCGTTCGGCGGCGGATCGAGTCGAGGGGGGCGGAGAGCCGCGTCGAGAAGTGGCGCGGCTCTTGGCGGCTGCGGCCGAGCTTCCCCGGATCGAAGCGGAGTTGCCACTGTTCGACTGGCCGCACAGGATCGTCGCCGAGAACCTGAGGCTCATGAACGAGAGCCTGGAGGCGCGGTTGGCCAGCGGCCAGTACCGCGAACTGCAGGACGGCGTGTTTGTAGCTGCCGGAGCGACGCTCGGCGACTACCCGGTGATCGACACCTCGCACGGTCCGATTCTGCTCGACGAGACCGTCCGGGTCGGGCCGTTCTGTTATCTGTCGGGGCCGGTCTACGCGGGACCGCGGACGCGGGTCATCGAACACGCGGCGCTAAAAGACGCGGTCAGCCTCGGGCACACGGTCAAGATTGGTGGCGAGGTCGAAGCCTCGGTGATCGAACCTTACTCGAACAAGCAGCACCACGGCTTTCTGGGGCACAGCTACCTGGGCAGCTGGATCAACCTCGGCGCCGGCACCTGCAACAGCGACCTGAAGAACACCTACGGCGCGATCAACATGCAGTATGGTTCGCAGCGGATCGCCACCGAGATGCAGTTCATGGGGTGCATCATGGGGGATTACACCAAGACGGCGATCAACACCGGAATCTTCACCGGCAAAGTAGTCGGCGTCTGCGGGATGCTCTACGGGTTCGTAACCAGCAACGTGCCGAGCTTCGTGAACTACGCTCGACTGTTTGGCCAGACCGCCGAACTCCCGCCGGAAGTGATGATCGCCACGCAGCAACGGATGTTCGCCCGCCGCAATGTCGAGCAGCGGGAGTGCGATCAACAGCTGATTCGCGACATGCACCAGCTGACCGAACACGAGCGCGAAGGCCAGCTAGGAGCCTTGTGATCGCTATCACAAAGGCACCCTCCCCCCGGGAGGGTCGGCCTCTCAGGGCCGGGGAGGGTTTTCTTCGAGTGACCTCCCGCTGCAGGAATCAGCTTTGACTCTAGAGCCGATCGCCCTCCCCGCTCGTTCCTCGCGACCCTCCCGGGGGGAGGGTGATGGTGGTGCGCCACCTTCCGAGCGGGACTACGCGTTCAGCGGAACGTCGGGGGAGTCGGCGACGTTGACCCACACGTGGACGTGCGGGGCGCCGCGGAAGTGCCACACGAACGACGGGCCCTCGAGTCGCCAGTTATCCCAGACGCCATCCTTGCCGATGTCGTGGTCTTGATAGAAGGCCAGATGGCAAGCGTCGATTCCGCCCTGGGTTTTGAGGCACTGGATGACCTCGTCCCGGTCGCTCTTGCGGTACGGATCGAGCAATTTTTGTAACACCAGCTGGACGTGTTCCCGCTGGTCTTTGCTCAGCTCGCTGACCGGGATTCCCGGGATCGGCTGTTTCTTGCCGCGGAAGCCGACCGCTTGCTCACGAGGCGTCGTGGCGATCAGGGCCGACTCCCGCTGTTTGCCTCCGAGCATTTTGTAGAGCCCGTTGGCGGCGAGAGCCTGATCCCAGAAAACGTTCCCCGTGTGGTTCGCCCCTTCGTTGAATTCGGGAGCGTGTCCGTAGAAGATCGGCCCGCCGAAAGCGACGTGGTCGGTGGAGTTGCCATCGCACCGCAGCGTCATGTGGCGACCGGTCATCACCATCTCGAACTTGTCGCTCTCGGGATCACCGAAGATCGCGATCGATTGTTCGTGCCCGAACCCGCCGGCGTCATCCTCGAGCTGTTGGTAGTACCGCTCGTGCCAGTCGGCATCAATCATCGCTTCGAAGATCGCCTGGATCCGCTCACGCTGCTCATCGCTGTAGAAGTCACCGATGATTTCGTGCGGCGTGATGTTCCAGTTGTTGGCGACGAAGGTGCGGAGCAATCCCCGCTTGGGATCCTGATGATTCCAGTCGAAACAGATCGCCTTCCGCTGTTGCTCATCGAGCGTCTTGTAGAGCTCTTTGACCAGCGACTCGGCAGTCGGTTGCGCCGGCTCGGCCGCGAGCAAACGGGGACCGAGGCCCGTTGCCATGCTACCGGCGGCGACCGTACCAGCCGCCACCGCACCCAAGAATGCTCGCCGATCCACCTGGTGATTCGATTGCATCGCGGTCGTTCCTGTAGGAGTGGAGAAAGTGCCCGGACCCCTAGCGTAACGCAGCCGCGACCTCGCTTGCCACTATTCTTCGTCGTTGCGAAGTTTGGCGATCACCGAGTAGTCCTCGAGCGTCGAGGTATCGCCGGAGGTCTCTTCGCCCGCGGCGATATCGCGGAGCAGCCGCCGCATGATCTTGCCGCTGCGAGTCTTCGGCAGGCTGGCCGTGAAGCGAACGTCGTCGGGCTGGGCGAGAGCGCCGATCTCCTTGCGAACGTGCTGCCGCAGCGCATCGCGGAGCTTCTCGTCCGGCTCGGCGTCGCGGATCGTAACGAACGCCGCGATCCCTTGCCCCTTGATCTCGTGGGGCCGTCCGACGACCGCCGCTTCGCAGACCGAGGGATGGCTGACCAGAGCACTCTCGACTTCGATCGTGCTCAAGCGGTGTCCGGCGACGTTGATCACGTCGTCGATGCGACCCATGATCCAGTAGTACCCGTCCTTGTCGCAGCGGGCGTTGTCGCCCGTCAGGTACATTCCGGGAACGGTCGACCAGTACTGTTCGACGTACCGCTGTTCATCGCCCCAGATGCCGCGAAGCATTCCCGGCCAGGGCTGGGCGATGCACAGCATGCCCCCTTCATCGACGCCCATTTCGTGGCCCGACTCGTCGACGACCTTGGGAATCACGCCGGGTAGCGGCTGGGTGCAGGAACCCGGCTTGGTGGCGGTAATCCCCGGCAGCGGGCTCATCATGATTCCGCCCGTTTCGGTTTGCCACCAGGTGTCGACGATCGGACACCGCCCGCCGCCGATCTTCTCGCGGTACCACATCCAGGCCTTGGGGTTGATCCCTTCGCCGACCGAGCCGAGCAAGCGGAGCGTGCTCAGGTCGTGCTTGTCGACGTGTTCGTCACCCCAGCTGATGAACGCTCGCACGGCAGTCGGAGCGGTGTAGAGGATCGTCACGCCGTGGCGTTCGACGATATCCCAAAAGCGGTCCGGACCCGGCTGGTTGGGAGCTCCCTCGTAGATCAAGCACGTCGCCCCGGCAGCCAGAGGTCCGTAGACCACATAGCTATGGCCGGTGATCCAGCCGCAATCGGCGGTGCACCAGTAGACGTCGTTCGGGCGATGGTCAAACACCCACTGGAACGTTCGCTTGGCCCACAGGTTGTATCCGGCCGTGGTGTGCAGGATGCCCTTCGGTTTTCCCGTGCTGCCCGAGGTGTAGAGGATGAACAGCGGCGTTTCGCTGTCGAGCGGTTCGGCCGGCATGTCGTCCGACTGGGTTTCGACCAGCTCGTCCCACCACAGGTCGCGGCCCTCGGTCATCGGAGTCGGTTGATCGGCGATGCGGCGAAGCACCAGGCAGTTTTTGACCGAGGGCGATTTCTCCAGAGCCTCGTCGACCGTTTCCTTCAGCGGGAGGATTTTGCCGCGGCGGTACAGCCCGTTGGCCGTGATGACCAGTTTGGCTTGTGCGTCGTTGTTGCGGTCGGCGATCGCTTCGGAGCTGAAGCCGGCGAAGATCACCGAGTGGATCGCGCCGATGCGAGCACAGGCGAGCATCGAGACCACCAACTCGGGGGTCATCGGCATGTAGATGCTGACCACGTCCCCTTGGGTGATCCCCAATTGGCGAAGCGCTCCGGCGGCCCGGCAGACTTCGCGGTGCAGGTCGTTGTAGGTCAGCTTCCGCTGTTCGCCCGGCTCCCCTTCCCAGATCAGGGCCACCCGGTCGCCGTGTCCCGAAGCGATCTGCAGATCGAGGCAGTTGTAGCTGGCGTTGGTCTTGCCGCCGACAAACCATTCGACATGCGGGGTGTTCCAGTTGCAGACCTGCTCGAACGGCTGGAACCAATGCAGGTGCTCTCGAGCTTCCGCCCCCCAGAATTCATCCGGGGTCTCAGCCGCGCGGCGGTAGAGGTCCTCGTACTGCTCTCGGGAACCGATCACCGCTTGCTGGGTGAACTCGGCCGAGGGGGGGAAGAGACGTTCTTCGTTGAGGACGTGGTCGAGGTGGCCGCTGGAGGTCTGCGACATATTTAGGGGTTCCCTTCGCTAATTGCGGGCGCGTGCCCTGCGCTGAATGAGGACGCATGTACGTGCGGATTGTAAGAATCCAGAGTCTAAAACGTCAACGAAGGGCAGAATCGGCTCCTGCACCCCCCGGAAGAGCTGGTCGGGCCCCGGAGGAGCTTGTCGGGCCGTCACGGAACCGTTTGTCAAATCAGCCGCCACGCGCTAGCATCCGGTTATCACGGCGTTCTCGGGAACCGGGGGCTAGCGCCCGGCGGCTGATGAATCGTTCGGGCTCGCCCGAGGCTGGCGTCTGCAGCTCAGGATGTCAGCAGCCGTCGGTCGTGGGGATCCTCCCCGTCACGCTCTTCCCAGGCCCGGCGGACCTCTCGCAATCCGTACGCGCACAGATCGAACTGATCGCTCAGCCGCTCGAGGAGCTCGCTCGACGGCCGCCCTTCGCCCCCTTCGATCTCGGCGGCGATCCGGTACGACTGCTTGCCCTGCCGACAATAATCCAAAACCGCGTCGACCGAGTTCCGGTTGTGCGGACTCCGCAAACTTTCCGGATAGACGCCGCTCCAAAAGAGCGTGAAGTCGCCGATGTGGCGGTGGACTTCGCGACGGGCCAGGCCGATCCGCTGCTGCCCTTCGAGCAACATCTGATAGACCTCGGTCGCCGGCTGGCCGGTGCTCCGGCGGACCCGGTGGATCCCATCCATGCGGACGAAGCGGAGCAGCATATCGCTGATGTAATCGACCAATTGGATGTCAGCCACGCCGAGCCGGCCGAAAAAGATGGACTCCGAAATTCCCGCGAGGAACCGGTCGAGCGCCGAGCGTTTCGGCTGGGCTGGAGAGTCTTCAGGCATTGCGAGCCTCCGTCGGCAGAAGCCATTCGAGAGGAGAAACAGAAGCGCCTGAAATCCACGATTAGTTGCCCAGCCGAGCCGGGTCAAGCCGAGCCGAGCCGGGTCAAGCCGAGCCGGGGCCGAGCCTCCCCAGAGCTCTGGCAGCGTGGGCGAATACGAAAAGCCCCGGCCGAGGGGCGAAGTCGGCGACTTCACTCCCCCGGTCGGGGCTCACGCTTCTCGGTCGCGACAAGCTACAGCAAGCGTCACAGCCGAGTCATCGAGCGGGATCGGTTACCAGTTGTACTGGACGCCGAGGTATCCGCCGTGGATCAGCAGGCTGTCGTTGGCCGAAACCAAGACGCCGTCTTCGAGCCCCTCCGGATCAGCGGTGATGGCGGTCACTGAGGTGGCGACGTTGGTCGCCCCGATCAGCCGATAGCCGCCGGTCACGCTCCAGCAATCGGTCAGCCGCACGCCGATCCCCAGGTCGAGTTCGCCGAGCGTCGCCAGAACCGTGTCGTCGTCGCCGACGCGGAAGTTGTCGGCGGGCATGCTGGTATCAATCCAGCCGTAGTCGTAGTCGACGTGGTTGCCGTAGATCCCGAACTTGCCGCCGGCATACAGATTCACTCGCCGGCTGATGCAGTAGTCGGCGCGGCTGCCGAGCTGGTAACCGAGCAGATCGTTCTGCGTTTCCACGTCGTAGAAGTAGTCGTCGTCGCCCGCGTCGTAGCCGTTGGCCGCCATGCTCGCCGCCAACTGCATCGAGTCGCGGAACTGCAGCCACCGCAAACCGTGCGAGAACTGCCACTGGAAGCGGTTGTCGCAGGCCGGAATCATCGGGCGGCACATCCCGCCGCATCCGGCGACACCACAGCTGCCACAGTCGCCGACGATCCCGCCTCGCGAGGCTCCGCCGATCCCGAAGCTGATGAAGTTGAACTCCAGGCCGTGGATGTCGATGTCCCGGCGAACTCGGTAGGCGGCCGCGTTGTCGAGCGGCATGTGGATCGCCTCGACCGGCATCATCGGGTTGATGATCCGCTCTTCCTCGTCCGGGTTGAAGTGGAAGTAGCTCGCCGTGGCGGCGTACTTTCCACAGCCAAAGTAGCGGCCGATGAAGGTTTCGAAGCCGACGTCGCTGCTCGGCGACACGTCGTCCGCGTCGAGCAGCGTCACCGGAGGCATGCCGTCTTCAATCACCAGCGGCAGACTGCCTTCGTCCTGGAAATCGAGGAACAGCAAGCTGCCGCCGGCAAACCAGCTCTTGATCGGTCCGGCCACGTCGAGCGCGTCGCCGTGATGCCCCCCGAGCCCGTGCCCCCCGAAGCCGTGTCCCCCGAGCCCATGTCTCCCGAAGCCGTGCCCGCCGAGCCCGTGCCCGCCGCGATGGAACAGACCCCCCCCGTGGAGCGAGTCACCGGCATGCAGGTGGCCATTGGCATGCAGGGGGCCGGAACCGACCCAGGGAGCCGCTGCCGCTTCGTGATAGACTTCGCCCACCGCCGAGGAGTGGCCGTGGTTGGGATAGGGCTGGACCGGAGCCGGCGGATACGTTCCTTCGGCGGGCGTGGGAACGCCGCGGAGGGTGCCCGGGGTTGCGTGTTGGGTGCCCGAGCCGACCGGAGCCGGCAGAGCCTCGGGCGGGGCTCCCGCTTGGGCACCCGCAGAGGTCAACCGGTACGGGGCGCTCTGCGGAGCGGGCAGGCGGTAGGGATCGCGGCTCGGGGCCGGAACTTGGGCCCCCTGCGGCTGGATGGATTGCGACTGGGCGGCCGCTCGCAAGCTTGGGTGCACCGCTGCAGCGCTGGCCGCATAGGCGGGTGGATCTGCCGGGCGGTAGGTAGGCTGGGGAGCATACCCGCCGTATTGCGCCTGGGCGACGCCGCAGGTGCAAAATCCGAGCGACAGGGCGACGCTGCGGAGGATATTGGTTCTCACTGCTCAACTCCTTTTCTGATTTGTGCGTCGCTTCCTTCGACGGTATTCCGTTACAGCAACAGACCGTAGAGAGTGACGACGTGGGAACCTGAGGGCGGGCTTCCATTCCCAAGAGGTTCGAATCCGTTCGCTACGAGCCAGTCCAGGCTCGCATGCCTTCTTCTGCGATTGGGAATCGACCGCCGGAGCGAACGAGCAGCGTGAGAAACCGCTGTACGAAGAAATTTTTGCTCAAGGCGGGGGCTACAGCCCACACGCCGAGCGGAACCGGCGGCATCGCGTCGGACCCCGCAGTCGGAACAGTTTCCGCTGGTCGCTATAATCCGAGACGGTCACGCCCCATACTGACCCGAATGTCCCCTCTTCCGCATGTAGCGCACCGCGATGTCCTCGGCACCCCGTTACGTTCCGCACTACACGGTGGAGGACTACCTGCAGTGGCAGGGAGATTGGGAGCTGATCGACGGAGTGGCGATCGCCATGACGCCCTCTCCCTTCGGTCGACACGAGCGGATCGTGGCCAACCTGGTGTATGAGTTGATGGCCTGCGTGGAGCGGGAGGGATGCGACTGCCGAGCCTATGCGGGCCTTGATTGGATCGTCAGCTCCGATACGGTCGTCCGCCCCGACGTGATGCTCGTCTGCGGACCTCAGCCAGAGCGGCACTTGGAGAAGCCGCCGGAGCTGGTCGTGGAAGTGCTTTCGCCGTCGACTCAGTTGCGGGATCAAGTGACCAAGCGGCAGCTCTATCACCAGCACGGCGTCGAGTTCTACATGCTGGTCGACCCCGAGACGAACTCGATCGAGCTCTTGCAGCAGGGCGAAGCGGCGTATGAGCCGCTCGACTCGGCCGAGCGGCTCGAGTGCCGCTTAGCGTCGGGCTGCCGGATCACCCTCGCCAAGGACCGAGTCCTGCGATAGACGCTGGTCGCCTTTCGCGACTCCCTCCCTTGAGCCGTAGGCGCTAGCCTCGGGCCCAGTCCGGTCCGCGTCATGGGCAAGCGATGCATCGCGGGGGCGATTACTCGCGGGCGCGATCCATTCGGCAGCGCGACGGAACCCGCGGCTAGCGCCGTCGGCTCAAAAGTAATCGACTCTCAGGCGGCCATCCGCTGCGGTGCGGCGGGCAGCGACGCTTCGCCGCTCGACTCGCCCGGAGCTTCGTGCCCCAGTTCCTGATGCAGCACCTCTTCGGCCAGCGCGCGGTAGTCGTCCGCACCGTTGCTCTGCGGAGCGTATTCGAAGATCGATTGACCGAAGCTCGGAGCCTCGGCCAGTCGCACGTTGCGGCGGATTCGCGTCTCGAAAAATTTGGCCCCGTTCATGACCCCTTCGAGGGTCTGGTTGGAGCGGAAGAAATCGTCGACGTCGCTGCTGACTTCGGCCGCCAAGCGGGTCGTCGAGTCGTACATGCAGAGCATCGTGCCAGAGATCCGCAGCCGGTTGTTCATCCGTCGCGAAACGATCTCGACCGTTCGCAGCAGCTTGCTGAGTCCATGCAGGGCGAGGAAATGAGGCTGCAGCGGCAGGAAGACTTCCTCGACCGCGACGAGCGCATTGACCGTCAAAACGCCGAGCGACGGAGGGCAATCGAGAATCAGATAATCGTAGTCGTTGCCATCGACGGCCAACTTGTCGCGGAGAATCATCTCGCGGCCGACTTCACCGGCCAACTCCATCTCGGCCGCTGCCAGATCGAGGTTTGAGGGGACGATCGCCAAATTCTCGCTGTGTTGCTGCCGCGCATCGGCAATCGAAGCCCGCCCGCAGAGCACCTCGTACATGCTCCGCTCGTCGATCACCGACAACCCGAGGTGCAGCGAGGCATGGGCTTGCGGGTCGAGGTCGATCAAACAAACCTTCCGCCCCGCTTCGGCCAAGGCCGCCGAGAGATTGACTGCCGAGGTCGTCTTTCCGACGCCACCCTTCTGGTTGATAACCGCGATCGACCGCATCAGATTTTCGCCCGTTGGCTGGTACCAGATTGAGCCCCGCCCATCGGGACTTGCCTTCGGCCCGAGAAGTACCAAAACCGCCAGGGGCGAATCCAGATCGATCATTGTTCGCCTGCCAACCCGTGGCGAGCGGTGACCATCCACCGTACTCGTACTCGTACTCGTACTCAGCGAAGCGGTACTCGTACTCGAATCCTGCTCGCTGCTCTCGCAATCTGAGATTTCAAATTCCGGAGACCGGAGACCGGAGACCGGAGACCGGAGACCGGAGACCGGCTATGCGGCGTCGCAGCGGCGGAGTTGCTGGTAGGCGAGCAACACATCGTACAGATCGGGAGTGACCTGAATGCTCTCGCGCTCAAAATCCTTCAGCCACGTCCGATCGGTCTGAAACGCGTCGACGAGCAACGGAACCAGATCGCGGATCGCGACCGGCATCGTCGGTTGTTCCGGGCGCGGTTGCGGATCGCTGCTCTGTGGATCCGTCTGGCTGGTCGCAGGCGAGCTAGAGACGCCCTGGGGGGTGGACGGAGCGCCTTGAGGCGAACGGTTTTCAGCAGAGGGTGAAAACAATTTCAACTTCGGCGCATCCATACAGTGGGTTCCTCGAATGGCGACGCGGCGTGAATAGTTCACAAGCAGGGGCGGTGCCAAGTCGGATCTGGCGAGTTGTCCGGAGAACTTCCCCCTGCGTATCGGTAACCATCGGGCGGCTGCCCGCCGGAGGTGAAGCCAATCTTGAAGCTTTCTTGAAAATTCCGGTCGTAACGCTTCTGCCGATCGTCGGGGCTGGCGGTGGAGCCCCGCGCCGCAGCCTCGCGGGTGATTGACCGGCTGCCCTTGCGGGCGATTGTGGTGGATAATACTTCGCCTGACGAACCGACTTCACTCCCACGCCGATCCGAAACGCCGTGTCCGACGCCACCGCCCCCTACGATTCGTTCCTGCTCGTCTCCTTTGGCGGACCCGAAGGCCCGGACGAGGTGATCCCCTTTTTGGAGAACGTTCTGCGGGGCAAGAACGTGCCCCGCGAGCGGATGATGGAGGTCGCCGAGCACTACCAGAGCTTTGGCGGGGTCAGCCCGATCAATCAGCAGAACCGAGAGTTGATCGAGGCGATCCGCGGCGAGTTCGACCGCAGCGGAATCGAATTGCCGATCTACTGGGGCAACCGGAATTGGCATCCGACGTTGCCCGAGACGCTGCGGCAGATGCGCGACGATGGCCGACGTCGTGCACTCGCCTTTTTCACCAACATGTTCAGCAGCTACAGCGGCTGCCGGCAGTACCGCGAGAACATTGCCGCCGCTCAGGAGGAAGTTGGGGAGGGGGCTCCGGTCGTCGAGAAGGTTCGCTTCGGGTTCAACCACCCCGGGTTCATCGAAGCGAGCCGAGAGCGGGTGCGGACCGCGCTGGCCGAGCTCGAAGGCGTCTCCCCCGAGCAGGTCACGATTCTGTTCACCGCCCACAGCATTCCGATGGCGATGGCCGCCAACTGTGACTACGAAATGCAGCTTCGCGAGAGCTGCCGGTTGGTCGCCGATGGCGTCGAGGCTGGACCCTGGCGGTTGGTTTTCCAAAGCCGCAGCGGACCGCCGCAGCAACCCTGGCTCGAACCCGACGTGTGCGATGCGATTCGCCAGGGGCACGCCGAAGGCCAGCTCAAGGCGCTCGTGATCGTGCCGATTGGCTTCGTCAGCGACCACATGGAAGTGCTGTACGATCTCGATGAGGAAGCCGCGACGCTCTGCCGCGAGCTCGGCCTGCCGATGCGGCGAGCCGGCGCGGTGGGGACGCATCCCGAGTTCGTGCGGATGATCGGCAGCCTGGTCCTCGAGCGGCTGGACCCGACCGGCCAGCGGCCGGCGCTCGGAGAACTCCCCGCGTGGCACGATGTCTGCCCGACCAACTGCTGCCTGTACACACCCCAGCGACCGAGTCGCTGATCCGCCGCCGGGCGATAGGCCGGATTATTCATCAGCCGCCGGGCGCTAGCCCCCGGTTTCTAAAAAACGCCGTGACAACCGGACGCTAGCGCGTGGCGGCTGATTCGGACCTTGCCCCCCCCTCAGCCCAGTCGCTCTCTCGCTTCGTCGGCCCAGGGGCTGTCGGGACTCAGTTTGAGGAACTGCTGCCAGTGCTGCTCGGCTTCCTCGCTGCGGCCGAGTTCATCGAGCGTGCGAGCCAGGTTGTAGTGCACGTCGGGGTACTCGTCGTGCAATCGCAAAGCGCCTTCGAAAGCGGCGACAGCCAGCTCCGGATGTCCGGTCTCGGCCAACACACTCCCCAAGCTGGCGCGGGCTTCGACAAAGGTTTCATCGAGCTCGATCGCCATGTAGTAGCGCTCGCGGGCCGCATCGATTTGGCCGATGCGGTAGAGCAGCTCGGCCAACTGGAAGCAGATGTCGGCCCGAGCTCCATCGCGGCCGAGAATCGCGTGGTAGCAGTCGACGGCGATCTCCAGTTCGCCCTGGTCTTCGGCGGCATAGGCGTGCTGGAGGAGCGGATCCTCGTCGGGCTGTGGTTCTTGCTCGATCGGAAACGCGGTGCTCACGCGCGATTCGATCGACACGACGGGCGGCGGCGGTTCGTGGGAGAGCCCCAGCGGCGATTCGTTGAGCGCGTCAAAATCGATCCGCAGTTGTCCTCCCGGTTCGATCAGCCCCTCTCCCTGGCGGAGCAGAATCTGCTTGCCCTCGATCAGCACCGAGAGCTGGGCGAGCGGCCGCTCGACATCGGGAAGGACCGCCGACAGCTCATCCAGCCGTCGCTCGATCGCTTCGGGGCTGGCACCGGCGGCGACCAACTCGGCCAGCCGCCGCGCGGTCGCCACTTCGGTAAAGTCGAAGTAGGGAAGTTTGTGCACGGTCCGGGCGGGGACGATCAACCCGCGGCGATGCCACCGGCGAATCACCCCAACCGGCACACCCAGCAGATGCGCGAGCATGGCCGGCGTGTGCAGCCGCCGAATCGCCTGCTCCGCTTCGACCATCCCCAGGCGTTGCCAGAAGTCGGTTTCGTGGATCACCTCCAACTCGCCGCGGGCGGCTTGGCTCCGCCACCGCTCGCCGAGCAATTCGGCTTCGGCCAGCGGTGACTCCTCCGCGCCGATCACGACCAGATCGACGTCGCTGTCGTGCGATTCGACGGCGACCGCACCCTGCTGGCGGACCAGCACCATCGCTTCGCGACGCGAGACGCCGCCGAGCTTGCCCACGAACGCCACCCGCTTGCCGCTCAGCAGTTCGAGAGGCGAGTCCGCATCGCCGCTCTCGGTTTCCAACTCGTCTAAATCAGTCACGTCGTCCTGCACAGCGACTCGTACCGGTTCGAAGGATCTGGGAACGCAAAGGAAGGGAGAGGGAAGAGAGCGCCGTGCGGCTAGGCGAGCAGATCGTGGACGACTCGCCCGTGGACGTCGGTCAAGCGGAAGTCGCGCCCCTGGAAGCGGTAGGTCAGCTGCGTGTGGTCGAAGCCGAGCAGGTGCAGTAGCGTCGCGTGGAGATCGTGCACGTGGACCTCGTTCTCCACCACGTTGAACCCCAGTTCGTCGGTCGCACCGTAGCTGATCCCCGGACGGATCCCGCCGCCGGCCATCCACATCGTGAAGGCGTTAGGATGGTGATCGCGGCCATCGTTGCCTCCTTGGACCATCGGCGTCCGCCCGAATTCACCTCCCCAGATCACCAGCGTGTCTTCGAGCAGCCCCCGCCGCTCGAGGTCCGTCACGAGGGCTGCGCAGGCTTGGTCGGTGTTCTCGCAGTTGCGCTTGATCGCCTTGGTCAAATTTCCGTGCTGGTCCCACGCTTCGTGGAACAGCTGGACGAACCGCACGCCGTTTTCGACCAGTCGTCGGGCCAGCAAGCAGTTGTTCGCGAACGAGGCCTCTCCCGGTTTCGCGCCGTACATCGCCAGCGTCTCGGCCGTTTCGCCGCTCAGCTCCATCAGCTCCGGCGCCGCCTCCTGCATCTGATACGCCATCTCCAGGTTGCTGATCCGTGTGGCGATTTCCGGATCGCCGGTGAGCTCCAGTTGTCGTCGGTTGAGGGCGTTGATCGCGTCCAATGAATCGCGCTGGGCGGCACGATCGATCCCCGCCGGGTTCGAGAGATACATCACCGGATCGCCGCTGCTGCGGAACGGTGTGCCGGCATAGACAGTCGGCAGAAACCCGCTTCCCCAGTTGCTATTGCCTCCCGAAGGACCCTTGTCGCCCGACTGCAGCACGACGAATGCGGGGAGCTGTTCGGTTTCACACCCCAGCCCGTAAGTCGTCCAGGCACCGAAGCTCGGGCGGCCGAAAATCTGCGACCCCGTGTTCATGAAGATCTGCGCCGGCGCGTGGTTGAACGCATCGGTCCGCATCGACCGCACGATCGCCAGTTGATCGACAACCCGCGCGGTATGCGGCAACAACTCGCTCAGCTCCGCACCGCACTGGCCGTGCCGCGCAAACTTGTATTTGGGGCCGAGCAGCGTGTTCGAGGGATCGATGAACGCCGCCCGATAACCCTTGAGAAGCGACTCCGGCGGCGCTTGGCCATCGAGCTCGGCCAACTTCGGTTTGTAGTCGAACATCTCCAGATGGCTCGGTGCTCCAGCCATGAACAGGAAGATGACTCGCTTGGCTTTGGGTTCGTGATGCGGCTGCTTGGGAGCCAGCGGACCCTGCCGCCGCCGTTCCTGAGACGCGTCCCCGATCGCCGCTGCGGCGGCGCGGGCCGAGGACGGATTGCCCAGCAACTGCGCGAGCGCGATGCTCCCGAGCCCGACACCGCACTGCTCAAAGAACCAGCGGCGACGGAGCGTCTGCGAACGGCGAAGGGCGTCGGCGTGATGCGGCGGTCGGTGAGGCATGAGCAGTTTGAATCAGCGTAAGAGGCATCAAACGCGAGGAGTATTTCGTAGTGGTAGTCGTACTCGTACTCAGCGAAGCGGTACTCGTACTCGTACTCGAATCGTGCGGACCCGCAAAACGCCTCGCGTCCGCTGAAGCGAGTACGAGTACGAGTACGAGTACGAGTACGAGTGAAAGGGGCTTTTTATTATCGCCAAATCGGCCGGCCTCGGCCACCGCTACCGAATCCGATACAATTGTGCAGACTCGCTCGGGGCGAGGGGGTAGGGCAATCGCTCGGCTCGCGGCGCCGCGGCGCAGCTCTGACGGACAGCGTGTCCGTTCGGGGCGGCGCGTCGCTTGGCGCCAGCGGGACGGGAGGAAAGTCCGGGCACCACAGGACAGGGTGGTCGGTAACGCCGACCAGCCGCGAGGCTAGGGAAAGTGCAACAGAGAGCAGACCGCCGAACGGTCTCGAAGCCCGGTTTCCGCTCGCCGGGAACCGATCGCTTCTCGAGATGCGTGGTAAGGGTGAAACGGTGCGGTAAGAGCGCACCAGCGGTCGGGGTGACTCGATCGGCTCGGTAAACCCCACCCGGTGCAAGACCAAACAGGGAGGATGAGGCGGTCCGTCTCGCTCGACTCCCGGGTAGGTCGCACGAGGCAGCGGGCAATCGCTGCCCTAGATAAATGATTGCCGCTTGCGGCAGTGAATCCATTTTCGCTGCCGCGGGTTACAGAACCCGGCTTACCAGCCCCGCTCGCCCCGAGCGAGTTTTCGGCAACACCCCAACGTTCACTGCGTCAATTCTCACATAATCAGCCGCCACGCGCTAGCGTCCGGTTTCCAAAAACGCTGTAAAAACCGGACGCTAGCGCGTGGCGGCTGATGATTAATCCAGGCTAGCGGCCGGCGGCTGATGGCTCAGTGATTCGCGGGAACGCCGCTGCCGAGCTGGGCGAGGACTTGCAGGACCCCGTTGAGGTGGGCCATCCGCGGCCCAAACCGGTCGACGAACTCGTTGAGCATGAACTCGCCGTCGAGCAGGCACTCTTCGTTGTCGGTGATCTCGTCGGTCATCGTCTCGAGAAACTGCGTTTGCACGCGGCTGAGCGTCTCGGCCGCTCGCCGGCACGAACGCGCGAGCCTCGGATTAGCGTCTTTCCACTGCTGCAATTCACTCATCCGCTGCTTCTGCAGCGCGGCGGTGCTCTCCGCCAAACTTTCCAGCAACTGATTTTGGCGTTCTTGACCGGCAACCAGCTCGCGAAGCAAAGCGATGACGGTGGCGTTGCTCGCCGCCGCAGAATCCGAAGTGGCCGAGTCGGCCGAGACGTCGATACGAAAAACCGGTGAGACTTGGCCGGGGTCATTCGACATAGCGGGCTACTCAGAGCGAAGGAACGAATGAGAGATGAGCGACTGATTCGTCCGAGTATAACCACCGCAAATTTTGGATGTCGAGCGCTTAATCTGGACTTCCCTTCTTGCCCGTTTCGCCCAACCGTCACGGTCCCCGCAGCGTCAAGATCGCTCCCGCCGGGCGCTCCTCCGGGGCGGTGCCAACGGCCGCCCGGAGGACAACCGGCAGGACCGCTAAAGTCGACCGTCTCCACGGACCGAAACTGACCGGGTTGACCGATCCCCGGTCAGATTTCCCCCCCAAGCGGTACCTCGACCGACAAGGCACCGGAGACGCATGGCGCAGACGTCCCAATCGGAATTATCGATCGGCTTCTACACCGTCGAGCAATCGGACACGCTCGGGTGGACCGGGGGATATTTGGTGCTGAACCACGGGGGCCGCCCGCTGGAGTTTCACTGCACGTTGCCGGTCCGGCCGACGCGGGCGCACGAGATCCTCTACGGCTCCACCCTGCGGGCGCACCTGATTGGCGAGCGGATCGGCGGAATTTTGATCAAGCAGGCGCGGGTGCAGCCGCTGTTGATCTGCAGCGACCAGCCCGAGGCGCTCCGGCTGGCCGATCACCTCGACACCCCGGTCGCCCTGGTCGGCGACCCAGCCGGCCGGCTCGAGACGCACGTGCCGACGATCGCAGCCGAGCACCCCAAACATGCGCTGCGGATCGAGGCGCGGTTCGCCACCCGCGTCCGCCAATCGCTCGAGCAGATGGCGGACCTGCCCGACTTCGACGAGCCCTTCACGCGGATTCGCGAAGCCATCCGCGAAGCCCAGCAAGGAGCCACGGCACGAGCCGCCTAGCCGGACGGCGCCACTTCGGATTGGTTCGGAGCAAGACGGCTCGCGGAAAAATCGTTTAACGGCAAGCCGAAGGCGACTGCTTTTTAAAACACAGTCGCCTTCGGCTTGCCGTTAAACGACTAGGTAGCCAACTGCTGGTCAATGCTGACGTTATCTATTCCCTCCACCAGCCCCTCCTCCAGGCGAGCCCCGGCGATGGACTTCCTCCGCACCGCGACGCACTTCACCCGCCGCCCCAAGCCGATCGCGGCGACCGACGGCGACTCCGTCCCCGGCGTCCAAGTTGCGGAACGGGCTGCCAGCGAACCATCGCTCGCCGGCGAAGCCAGCCCGCCGCTGGAGATCGTGGCGGGGCCTTCTTGGTTCGCCGGCGAGGATCGGGCGCTGCGGGTCGACGTCGAGACGCTCGAGGTCGCACTCCCCGAATTCCGGGCGATTCCGGTGCGGCTCCGCGACATCCCCGTCAAAACGACCGGCTTTCAGTTTCCCGAGTCGCCGGCATGGGGGCTGCGAAAGAAAAAGGATGACAACGAACGGTCGGACGGAGAACACGCTCGCACTGGAGAGGCAACCGCCGAGTGCGACCCGGCGCGGGCCGCGGAGCAGGCCGCCGCACGGCAAGCGGTTCGCAAGAAACTGACGCGGCTGCGGCCGCCACGCGACATCGTCAAACTGCAGGACCGTTTGTACTACTTGCTCCAGCCGCCGCTGGAACAGTTGGTCGGCAGCGGCGAACTGACCTTTCCCTTCGAGCCGTTCCCGTATCAGTTCGATGGGATTGCCTTTCTCTTTCCCCGCTACGCCGCGGTCCTGGCCGACGAGATGGGGTTGGGCAAGACGATGCAGGCGATCAGCACGATGCGGATGCTGCTGTTCAGCGGCGAAGTCAGCAGCATTCTGTTGGTCTGCCCCAAACCGCTGGTGACCAACTGGCAGCGCGAGCTCCGCGTCTGGGCTCCGGAGGTTCCGGTCGCGATCATCGAAGGGGATGCCAACCGCCGCGAGTGGTTGTGGCGGAATCCAGCCGCCCCGGTGAAGATCGCTAACTACGAACTGTTGATGCGCGACCGGGAACTGATCCTCGAAGGCGGTTTGCACTTCGATTTAGTCGCGCTCGACGAAGCCCAGCGGATTAAGAACCGCAATAGCACGACCAGCGAAATCGCTCGCGCGATTCCCAGAACTCGCTCCTGGGCGCTGACCGGAACTCCGGTCGAAAACAGCCCCGAGGATCTGGTGGGGATCTTTGAGTTTTTGTCGCCAGGTTATCTCACTCCCGATATGAATCTCCGCACGATCGCCCAAGCGGCGGGAGATTATATTTTGCGGCGGACCAAAGATATGGTCCTCGATGATATGCCGCCAAAAATGTATCGCGATGCCGATCTGGATCTCACCCCCGAGCAGTGGGCGACTTATGAGAAAGCGGAGAAAGAGGGTGTCGTCGATCTCCAGGAGATGGAGCAAGAGCTGACGATCCAACACGTCTTTGAACTCGTGCTGCGGTTAAAACAGATCTGCAACTTCGATCCGGTCACCGGCGCCAGCAGCAAACTCGAACGCTTGGTCGCCGACATGGAAGAGATCGCGGCGAGTGGTCACAAAGCAATTGTATTCAGCCAGTGGGTCAACAGTATCGATCAAATGCGGCCGGCGCTCGAACGCTTCAACCCGGTCGAGTATCACGGGCGGATTCCGCACAAGAAACGCGACGGCGTGATCGATCGCTTTAAGAACGATCCGGAGTGCAGCATGATCCTGATGAGCTATGGCGCGGGGAGCGTGGGGCTGAATCTGCAGTTCTGCCAGTATGTCTTTCTGTTCGACCGCTGGTGGAATCCGGCAATCGAAGATCAAGCGATCAACCGTGCCCACCGGATCGGCGCCGCGGGACCAGTGACCGTCACGCGGATGCTGGCGATGAACACGATCGAGCAGCGGATCGCCGATGTGCTGGACATGAAGCGACAGATGTTCGATGCGATTTTCTCCGATGCCGACGGTCCCAAAGCGGCTGGAGGTTTGACCCGTGAGGAGATCTTCAGCCTGTTCAATCTGAAGACCCGCAGCGGTAAGAAGATCGGCTAAGATAGGCGGCTCCGGATGGAGTACTCAGTACTCCGGACTCAGTCGCCCGCACCCTAGGAGCCGCACTTTGACCGCCGCTGTTGAACCATCGCGTCCCGATTTCTTCCGGGCCTTCGCCGTGCTGCGGAAGTTCGCCCTCCTCTGCCTCGCTGCGCTACCGCTCTCGGCTCACGCGGCGGATGAACAGGACGCGGATCCCACCGCCCTGGCGGCGCGGATCCTCGACGCCGAGCGACCTGCGGCGGAACGCCAGGCGATCATCACCGAGCACCCGGAGTTAGCCGATGAGCTGCTCGCTGCGATGCTGGTCGGAATCGAGCCGGGGACACCGCAAGAGTACCAGCGGATTCCCTACCTGTGGCGCGTTGCAGTGGCCGCCGGAGAACGCAACGAGACCGCTCAACTGCGGAAGATTCTGGAACTCTCGTTGCCCCGCGACGGTGCTCCGCTGCACGACTGGCAAGCGGTCGTGATCGGTGGAGGCGTCGTCGGTGGGACCAGCAACGTCGGAGCGTGGCCGCGCGATCGCGTCGCTGAACTCTTGAAGGGGCACGCCGAGTTGATCCGCCGCTGGGAACGCTCGCTGGAGTTGGCCGCAGCGATGGCCGACAATCCGCAAATCCGCAATCCGACGCGCTACGATGCGCTGCGGATGCTCGGCGCGACCGAATGGGACGAGGCTGGTGAGAGCTTGCTCAAGTACCTCGGTGAAGGTGTCGAGCATGAGTTGCAGATGGGAGCGGTCAGCGGATTAGCCGACATGCAGTCGCCGCACGCGATCGAGCCGCTCGTTGAGGCGCTGTCGCATCTCGCTGGGCGGAACCGCGAGCTGGCGATCGCAGGACTGCTGCGAAGCGACGCCCGCAAGGCCGCTCTCCGCGAAGCGATCGAGGCGGGCAAACTCGCCGCCACCGAACTCACTCCCGAACAGCGGCAAAAGCTTAGGCTTTGAGCAGTTCTCTGGCTTGCTCGGCCCCGGGGGCGGGAAAGCCAAACTCGCTGGCCGTGACCCGACCGAGGGCGACCAGATAACTCCAGCGGAAGGCGGGGCGGGCGGTGGCGAATTCTTCGCTGACCGTGCGGAAGTACTTTTCGGCGTGCAGGGCCCCGTCCTCGCTCGTCGCGTACCGCCGCAGCAGGTCGAACACGGGGCGCGGATCGCCTCCCTGCTCGCCGTACCGCTGGATCGCAGCACAGGCCCCCTGCTGGTTGTTCTCGCGGATCGCCTCATCGGTTTTGCGGAGCAGCGAGCCGGTATCGCTGTCGCCGGCTAACTGGTCGAGATGCTCGGCATGGGGCAGGGGCCCGGGCAGCGCGCGGCTGTTTTGGCCGGCGGTATGGAACGCGCCCACGATCAGACTGGCGATGGTGTTGCGGGGGCCGCTGACGCGGGCGATGTGCCGCCAAGCGTTCGCGGCATCCGAGGCGTGCACGCCGGTCGACGCTCCGTGGACGCTGCCGGCCGGCCTTCCCGAGCTCGCTTTTTCCTGTCCTGGATCGTGCAGCACCAACAGGTTGGCCGCTTGCGACATCGCTTGCCCCACCGCTTCGGGATCGACTCCGTCGGCCAGCGCCGCAGCGACCGCGTCGGCCGCTTCGCTGCGGCTCGAAGCAAAGATCGTCTCGGCCATGCTCGTCAGCCAAGCGTCGTCGACTTTGCGACGTTTCGCCGGGAGGCTGGTCAGCTGGTACTGGTCGAGCAACCTCGGCAGCACGCGGCGGATCTCCGGTTCGGCGTAGCCTCGCTGACGCCGTTCCGCTTCATTCTTCAAGCAGTACCGCAGCGATTGCCGCAGTAGCGTGTGAGCTTGCTCTTGCCCGGTCAGGTCGAGCGCTTCCCAGGCCCGCCAGGCGAGCACGACGCGGTGCACGTCGACTTCATCCTGCACGGTGAACTGAAGCTGGTCGTAGGCTTGCTCGGCCGGTCCCTCGTTGACGGCGGCCGCAAACCGGCGTTCGGCCTCCTCGGCTTGGAGCTTGCGGACCAGCTCGCGGAGCTCCTTGCCGTTACCGCCGCTCGATGCGGCCGAGATCGGCTGCAAAACCTCCCGCTCACCGCCGCCAAAATCCTGGATGCGGGCGGAATTGCGATACAACACTTTCAGGATCGGGAGCGGACGCTCGGCTGCCGGGAGTTCAAGAGCCATCTGCAGCGCTGGCGGGAGAGCCATGAAGGTGTGGAAGCCGACGTAATCCTCACCGCCAAAAGTCCGCGCGTTGGCCAGCAAGCCGGCGGCGGTCAGTTGCTGCAAGTCGACCTCCCCTGCGCTGAGCTTGCTGACCAGAATTGGCTGCAAGCGGTCGGGCGGCGTTTCCTGCAACAGCGAGACGAGCGGCTCGAGCGGACCGAACGTGAGCCGCTCGAGGCCCTCTTCGGCCAGCGCCGTCGAGACCCCGAGGTCGCAGGCGAGGGTGGACCCCAGTCCGGCGACCAGCATCCCTTGACCGACTTCTTGCAGAAACGCGCGGCGGTTGTACGCGTCACGCTGACTCTGGCTGGCACGGGTCATGGCGAGAGCTCCTAAGACTGAGGCCCTATCAGGGCAGTGGAAACACGCAGCCCTGCGCGGAAATCAACTCCAAACGCCTTCGAAGAATCGAACGCGCATCGTAACCGATCGTCGCTCGCCCAGTCATTGAAAAAGTCGCGGGCACTCGATTGAGACGACGTCGGCCGGTGCGACGACGGTGATCGACGCGAGACACCACGACTCCCGCTGCCGCCGCGTGCCTGGTTCAATAGGGTGGCCCACTCCCCGAATCCACCGCTCGCCTCGGAGATGTCGCCCGTGCCTCGTGCCTCCTACAGATCAAGACAGACTCTGCTCGGTGGGTGCCGCTGATGCAGCAGCGGCGCATCGAACCGGAGGCAATGGATGATCCCGAACTGGGAGCGGAGGAGCATGTCGCGGCGCTTCGCGGGCTGGCGCGGCTGAACTGGTTCAGCGGCGTCTCCCGACAGATGTATCGTCGGCTTCGCCAAATCGCCCTCGCCTCGCCGCGGCCGCTCCGCGTGCTGGACATCGCCACCGGCTCGGGAGACCTGCCGATCGACTGGCTGTTGCGAAGCCGACTCGAAGGAATTCCGCTGGAGGTGACCGGCGTCGACGTCAGCTCTCAAGCGATCGCCACGGCACGAGCGCGGGCCGCGGTCGCCGGCTGCAGCTCGAGCGGCGAGGGGTGGACGGCGGACTGGTGGGTTGCCAACGCGCTGGAGGATTGCCTGCCGGACGATTTCGACGTCGTCACCTGCTCGTTGTTCCTGCACCATTTGGAGGACGAGGATATCGTGCGGCTGCTCCGCGCGATGCGAGACGCGACCGAGGCAGGCGGACTCGTGCGGCGGCTGTTGATTTGCGATTTGGTCCGCTCGCGGTGGAATTTGGCGGCCGTCTCGGTGGCTTCGCGGTTGCTCAGCCGTTCCCCGATCGTGCACGGCGATGCAGCATTGAGCGTCCGGGCGGCGCTCACCCGCGGCGAGTTTGCCGAGTTGGCGGAAGTCGCCTTGGGAATGGCAGTCCCGGTCAGCTCCCTTTTTCCTTGTCGCTTCATCTCGGAGATCGACCTCCGTTGAACCACCTTCCCACCACCACCGAGCGAACGACGCTGCTTGAGCCGACTGCCTCGCAAGACGCTCCCTGGGTGGTCGTGATCGGCGGCGGGCCGGCTGGATCGATCGCCGCGCTGCAACTCACGCGGACGCTCTCGGCGCTGGGCGAGCGTCGCGGGGCGGGGGACGAAAGCAGCAGGCGGCCGCGAGTGTTGTTGGTCGATCGCGAAGATTTTCCGCGAGGCAAAGTCTGCGGGTGTTGTCTCAACGGCGCCGCGATCGCCGCCTTGGATGCGGCAGGCTTGAAAAATCTCCCCGAGGAATTGGCGGCGGTGCCGCTGACGCATTGGGAGGGGCAGATCGCTGGCCTTGGCAAACGGCCGCGAGTCGCCCGCGTCCGGCTGCCGAGCGGCTGGGCAGTCTCGCGAGAATCGCTCGATGCAGCCCTCCTGTCGCGGGCTCGCGCCGCGGGAGCTGTCGTCCGCACGGGAGTCGTCGCCCGCGTTCGCACCGCGACCGACGAGGCGGTCGAGGTGGAACTTAAGAGTTCGGCCGGAACCGAAACGGTCTTCGCCGCGGCAGTCGTCGTCGCCTCGGGGTTGAGCGGCGGCGGGCTCGAACCGCTCCTTCCGTGGCGGCAGCCGCCGGCCGGACCCGTGGGACTGGGAACGACGCTGGTCGCTTCCGAAGCGGAATATGTGCCGGGAAAGATCTACATGGCGTGTGATGGCACGGGCTACGCAGGGCTGGTGCGATTGGAGGACGGGCGGCTCGACATCGCCGCGGCTGTTTACGATCCGAGCGGCCCGGGGCGGAGACGCGGGGCGGGCGAGCGGGTGGCGGAAATTTTGCAGGCCGCCGGAATGCCTCCGGTCGCGGGAATCGAAACGGCTGCGTGGCGGGGCACGCCGCGGCTGCATCGCCAGCGCCAGCCGGGCCGCGGTCGCATCGTCGCCGTCGGAGATGCGGCCGGCTACGTCGAGCCGTTTACCGGAGAAGGAATGGCATGGGGAATGCAAACCGGGTTGCTCGCCGCCCGCGTGATCGCCGAAGCGCTCGCCCGTCAATCGCTCGCCCGTCAATCGCTCGCCCGTGAATCGCTCGCCCGTGAATCGCTCTCCCCTGAGCCGGCTCACGCGACCGGTCGCACGCCGACCCCCAGCCGGAAATCACCTCGAGCGGCTGCCGAAATCGGAGTTCGGTACACTTACCAGTACAATCGTCTGCTCTCGCGGCGGCGAACCGCGTGCCGGCTGTTGACCGCCGCGCTGCGGCCTCGCTGGTCGCGGCGGATGCTGTTTCAGTCGCTGGCGGTTGCTCCCTGGTTGGCTGCTCCGGTCGTTCGAATGCTCAATCGCCCTCATTCCCCTTGAACCGCACTCCCCTTGAATCGCATTCCCCGTGAACCTTAAGAGCCGTCTCGCGTGAATCGCCCTTTGCTGCTCGGGCTTGGCACCGCGGTGCCCCCTTACCAGATCTCCCAATCGAGTTCGGCCACCGTGGCGCGGCGGTTCGTCCACGAAAGCGAAGCGGGGGTGGAACTGCTGCCGGCCCTGTACCGGATGACCCGCGTGCGTCGCCGCGGCAGCGTGTTGCTCGAGGGACCCTCCGACGGCGAAGTCCACCAGTCGTTCTATCCCCACGCCGAAAGCCTCGACGACCGCGGGCCGAGCACGGCCGACCGGATGGAGCGGTATGGGAGCGAAGCGGGGCCGCTGGCGATCCGCAGCGCCGCCGCGGCGTTGGCCGACGCGGAACTCCCCGCGTCGCGAGTCACTCACCTCGTCACCGTCACTTGCACCGGTTTCTACGCCCCAGGCTTCGACGCGGCGCTGATCGAAGAGCTGGGGATGTCGCTCGACGTCGAGCGGGTGCAAGTCGGTTTCATGGGCTGCCACGGTGCGATCAACGGATTGCGGGTGGCGCGGGCGATCAGCCGAGCGGACGCTTCCGCGGTCGTGTTGGTCGTGGCGGTCGAACTGTGCAGCCTGCACTACCAGTACGGCTGGGATACCGATCGGGTCGTCTCCAACGCCCTGTTCGCCGACGGCAGCAGCGCTTTGGTCGTCGCGGGTTCTGATCTTTCCCCACCCGAGCTTGCCCCACTCGAAATTGCGGCAACCGGCTCGCGGATGGTTCCCGACTCGCGGGAGGCGATGACGTGGCGGATCGGCAACCATGGCTTTGAGATGACCCTCAGCGCCACCGTGCCGTCGATCATCGAAGATCAGCTCCGCGACTTTCTCTGCCGGTGGTTGGCTGCCGAGGGATTCGAATTGGCGTCGATCGGTGGGTGGGCAGTCCACCCGGGCGGGCCGCGAATTTTGCAGGCGGTCGAGGCTGCGCTGGAACTGCCCCGCGAGGCGCTGCGGATCAGTCGCGAGGTGCTCGCCGAGCACGGCAACATGTCCTCCGCCACGCTGCTGTTCATCCTCGAGCAATTCCGCCGCGAGCGGATCCCCGGTCCGTGGTTGATGCTCGGCTTCGGCCCCGGGCTGGTGATTGAGGTGGCCCTGCTCCGCTGACCCCAACGGGCATGCCGATTGCAGGTTTTTGGCGGACACTCCCCCCATGGGCACCCCCTGATTTGTCACGCCAACCGCCGGGATTCTCCAGATGAGCGCCAGCCGTTCTGAAGACCTGATTCTTTCCCCGCAGGCGAGCCCCGAAGAGCTCGATGCACTCGCCCGCCAGATCCGCGTGTGGGTACTGAAGTCGACCCACGCGGCCGCCTCGGGCCACCCCACCTCGGCTTTGTCGGCCGTCGAGCTGATGACCGCACTGTGTTTTGGAGGGATCTTGCGGTATGACCCCCACGAGCCGGAGGCCCCCAACAACGACCGCTTGATTTTCTCCAAAGGGCACGCTTCGCCGCTGCTGTATGCCCTCTGGGCCGCTGCGGGTGAAGTGAGTGAAGAGGAGCTGATGACGTACCGGCAGTTCGACAGCCGTTTGGAAGGGCACCCCACCTCTCGGTTTTCCTACGCCGAGGCGGCAACCGGCTCGCTCGGCCAAGGGCTTTCGATCGGGTTGGGGATGGCGTTGGCTGCGAAGAAACTCGATTCGCTCGACTACCGCACCTTTGTGCTGCTCGGCGATAGCGAGATGGCCGAGGGTTCGAACTGGGAAGCGATCCAGCTGGCGGCCCACTACGGTCTCGATAATCTCATCGGGATCCTCGACGTCAACCGTCTCGGCCAGCGCGGTGAGACGATGTACGGCCATGACCTCGAAGCGTATCGAAAGCGGGTCGAGCCGTTCGGGTGGCGAACGGTGATGATCGAAAACGGGCATGACCATGCCCAGATCCTCGACGCGCTGCGGCAGGCAACTGCTGCGGATGGGCGGCCGGTGATGGTGATCGCCCACACGGAAAAAGGACATGGCGTCTCGTTTCTGGCGGACCAGGATGGACGGCACGGCAAAGCGCTCGGCGACGATGAGCTGGGTAAAGCGTTGGCCGAGCTGGGCAAAGTCGAGCGACGCATTCGAGGCACGCTGGCATCCCCCTCGCAGAGCGAAGCCGCCACGAGTCGGGCTGCAAACGCCTCTGCCGGAAAATCTCCCCGACGCTCCACCGACGATGGGGCTCCGCGAGCGTCGATTCGCTGGGGAAGCGAGTACAAAATCGGCGAGGAAGTCGCCACGCGTGCCGCTTACGGTAAGGCGCTCGCACGGCTGGGCGAGCTCTATCCGCAGCTGGTTGCCCTCGACGGCGAGGTCTCCAACTCCACGCACAGCGAAGAGCTGAAAAAGAAACATCCCGAACGGTTCTTCGAGATGTACATCGCCGAGCAGAACATGGTGGGAACCGCCGTGGGAATGGCTTTGCGAGGCAAGCTGCCTTTCGTCTCTACGTTCGCCGCCTTCTTCAGCCGCGCGTTCGATCAGATCCGGATGAGCCCCCACAGCGGCGCTAACGTAAAATTCATCGGCTCCCATGCCGGCGTCTCGATCGGCGAAGACGGGCCCTCGCAGATGGGGCTCGAAGACATCGCCCTGTTCCGCTCCGTCGCCGACAGCGTCGTGCTCTATCCGTGCGACGCGGTCTCGACCGAGCATTTGGTCGCGGCGATGGCGGACCATGAAGGCTTGGCCTACCTCCGCACGACGCGCGGAAAGACGCCGGTGATCTACAACCCGGAGGAGCCGTTCCCGATTGGCGGAGCCAAGGTGCTGCGGTCCAACGATGAAGACCAGATGACGATCGTCGCGGCAGGCATCACGGTGCACGAGGCCCTGAAGGCCTCCGACCAATTGCTCGATGAGGGAATTCGCGCCCGCGTCATCGACCTGTACTCCATCAAACCGATCAACCACCCCACGCTCGAAGCCGCCGCTCGCGAGACCGGGCGGATTCTGACGGTCGAAGACCATTATGCGGCAGGCGGGCTCGGTGAAGCGGTCTGCCACGCGCTGAGCGACAATACGGTCGCCATCCGCTGCCTCGCCGTCGACCGCCGACCACGCAGCGGCACGCCCGAGCGGTTGCTCGAGAGTTCGGGAATTTCCGCTGCACGGATTGTCGAAGCGGCTCGCCGCTGGCTCCGAGGTTCGCGGGAAGACGCCTCCGCTGACGGTAGTGGAAAGTCGAAGTCGCGGATCGATTTCCGGCGGGACGGCAAAGACGAAGTTGAGATCGCCTCGGAACAGAGCTTCCCCGCCAGCGATGCCCCCGGCTGGACCGGCACCTAGTCGCCTTTCGCTCCGCGAAAGTAGCGCAATCGTTTAACGGCAAGCCGAAGGCGACTGCTTTTTAAAACACAGTCGCCTTCGGCTTGCCGTTAAACGATTTTTCCGCGAGCCGTCCTGCTTCGAACCAATCCAAAGTGGCGCTGTCCAGCTAGGCTCTGTCAGAAGACCCGTAATGACACCCTCCCCCCGGGAGGGTCGCGAGGAACGAGCGGGGAGGGGGTAATGCCAAAAGGGAGTTTTCTGACAGAGCCTAGCGCGTGGCGGCTGATTCCTCACCTGATTTCGCGACGTTCTGTGCGCGTGGACAATCCGCGGCTAGCGCCGTCGGCTCAAGATTTTCTGATAGCGACTAAACTTCTCGCGCGCCCGTTTCGCGACCTACGCTCTCAGTAGCCGACCGACAGCAAGTGCTCTGTACCCTTCGGTCCGGTGAAGTCCAGCGGCGGGGGAAGCGATGGGGATGACGCTTGATGATCGAAAGCGACGCGCTCGTGCTCGGCGGTCACGGTCTGCATTCACGCTGATCGATCTCACGCTGACGTTGTTCATCATCGGCCTCTTCGCAGCGATCGCCTTTCCTCGCTACGGGCGGCTGATCACGGCGTTTCAAGCCGACGCGACGGCCAATCGCATTGCTGCGGATATCCGATTTGCGCGCCAGCAAGCCAGACTTCGAGGAACCAGCCAAGAGATCCAGTTTGACGCAGCCGCCGACCGCTACGAACTCGTGGGCTTGAGCCATCTTGACCGGCCAAATCTTCCCTACGTGGTCACCCTCGCGGCGGCCGATCCTGCTGCCGATATCGTCTCGGTCGCATTCGGCAGTACGGGAACCGCGTCCGTTCTCGCGTTTGATATTTATGGGCGTCTAGACACGAGCGGCAGCGTGTTTATTCGCGTGGGCAGCCAGCAGCGGACGATCCGCGTGGGACGTACCGGCAGCGTGGAGGTTCAGCCATGAAGTCGGCGGATGTGGCCCTTCGACGCTCAATCCAACCATCGCGGATGCGCCGGACCAGATTGTCGCGCGGCGGCCATACGCTTGTGGAATTGTTGGTCTGTATGACGGCAGCCACATTCTTGATGGGTGGGCTGGGGTCGTGTCTGATGATCGCCACCCGTGCATTCGACGGAACCCACAACGCCGCCTCACGTTCTCGGGCCGCCGAGGCGCAGGACGATTTGCTCAGCGATCTTCATCAGGCGAGATCGATTCTCTCGCGGACCTCAGACTCCGTCTCGTTTCGCGTTCCCGACCGGAACGGCGACGGTCTCGAAGAGACACTGAGCTACACCTGGACCGGCTTGCCTCAAGCAGAACTGCACTACGCGGAAAATGGCAGCCTCCCAGTCGCGGTGCTCGAGGATGTGCGGCATTTCCAGCTGTCGTATATGCAACGCGTGCTCCCCGGGGCATCCCTCGCACCACTTGCGCCGAACAACTGGGGAAATCGCGGAGTCTATTCGCAAATCGGATATGACACGGAGTTTGCGTCCTTCGGTTGGGGCTATCCATCAACGGCTGGAATGCGAGTCACTCTGCTCAAGCGTGGCACGCTGAACAGCATTTCTGCCTGTCTCGTTACTCGCGGAACCTCCGCCATAAGAATGGCCGTCTATGACGTCGATTTGTTTGGGAGGCCCCGCAGCCTCGTCGCTAGTACCGCCGTCCAACAGGTCTCCGTGGCGGGTTGGCATGAGTTGCCTACGCCCGCCGTCGACCTGTTTCCTGGGTCGTACTACCTGGCTATATCGATCGCTGACACAAACCAAGTCGCATGTCGGTTTCAGGAGGACTCTCTCTCTCATGTCTATCTGCAATCCCGCGATTCCACGGCGGCCGGATTCTTACCAGCGTGGGGATCGCCGGGTTCGAGAGTGCCGGCTCGAGGTTCCATCTTTGCCAGCTACTCACCCAATTAAACGAGATTTCCGGACACTATGTACAAGCCGCAGTTCCGAGACTCCGTAGGGACTTCCAAAAGCTGGCGCGTGGGGCTGAGTCTCGTGGAAGTCATCGTGTCAATGCTACTGGTTGGAATTTTGCTCGTTGCTTCGGTGAACACGGTTGGGGGCGTCTATCGCGGTTGGCAAGCATCGCAGAGAATCCACGACCGCAACAGCCTTGCCCAACAGCTCATGGCGGAAATTCTGCAGCAGCCGTACAGTGATCCCGACACCACACCGCTCTTGGGCGGCGACGGAGATGAAGGAAGTTTACTCGGATTGATCGGCGGTGGAGGCTCCACCACCGTCCGAGCAAACTACGACGACATCAACGACTACCATGGATGGTCTTCCGCGCCTGAACTCAAGGATGGGACCCCGCTCGTCGGATACGAAAACTGGATCCGCGAGGTGAGTGTGGTTTATGTCAGACGATCGGCGCCTGACCAGACAGTGTCCTCCAGTGAAGGACTTAAAAGGATCACCGTCACCGTGACTGATCCAGAGGGACGAACGACCCTGCTCACCGCACTCCGCTCGGCGTGGGGCATGTTGCAACAATCGCCCGACATCGAAACCACCGTGCAGAGCTTCGTCGCCAGCGAGTTGCAGGTGGGGGCGGGAGTTGCATTGCATTCGGGCGGGCACCTGCTGAACGATCTCGGGGAACCATAATTCGATGGGTATGCGATCTCTTGTACGTTCGGATTCGCGGCGTCGCGGTGCCCTTTACGTCTCCGTCTTGGCGGTCGCTTCGATCGTTTCGATTATCGGTTTCTCAGCCATCTATGTCGTTCGGCTGCATTTGGCCGCCGCGACGCATCATTCCGATCGCTACAACGCACGACTCCTCGCGATGAGCGCGATTGAGCATGCGCTGACTGAATTCAACAAAAATCCGAATTGGAAGACGGACTACGTGGCGGGATCCGATTATCCCGTCACGCCACCGGTGATCAGTGGCGGGACGTTCTCCTGGAGGCTCAGCGATATCCAAGGTGGAGGACGCCAGTTAGTGGGTGTCGGACGCCGCGGAGAATCGCAGGCCGCTTTTCAGGTAACCCTCGGGCCCGATCAAACGTGGCTCGGGTGCGGCTTCTTGTCTCGCGGAAATCTCATGATCGGCGATGGATCGGATTATGCGGAGATGACGGTTCGCGGGGCCCCGCTGTGCACCAATGCTGCGCTAACGATCTATAACGGTTCCGTCTACGCCGATGTGGAAGCGCAGACGATCAACGGCACTGTCAGCGGGTCGGCAACGGCGCCAGCGGCAATCCGGGCAATCCCCGATCCAAATGAGGTTTTCAGCTTCTATCTGGCGAACGGGACGCCGTTGGGAGATACGAAAATCGCAAAGCAGTTGATCAGCCCAACGAGCAATCCCAATGGGGCGACCAATCCCCATGGAATCTATATCATCGACGCACGAGGTGGAAGTGTCGAGATCAAAGAGAGCCGGATCGTAGGCACGATCGTGGTGCTGAACGCATCCAGGGTGGAGTTGAAAGATCAGTTGCACTGGGAGCCGGCGCGTCCCCATTTTCCAGCGCTGCTCGTTCAAGGAGATATCCGCTGCCAGATGATTCAAGGGAACTTGAGTGAGTCGGCTGAGAACGTCAACTTCAATCCTTCCGGAACCCCCTTCCGCGCCGCGACCGACGCCGTCCGCGATGACTCGTACCCGCCCATCCTCGCCGGAATTATCTACTGCACGGGGAATTTAATTTTTGATAAAGACGCCAAATACACCAATACTGGCGATGACGATGATGAAAACTACAGCGGAGTCGCCTATTCCGCGAAGTTTGATGGGATGGTAATCGTCAATGGTTATTGTGCTTTGACTAAAAAAGCGAAAGTAACCATCAATTACAACGCGGTCCATTCCGAGGACCCACCGCCAGGATTCCGTCCGACTTTGCCCCATCAAATACAGCGAAGAAGTTGGCAGCAAGTGCCTGTCGACTGAGATTGCTCGGCGGCGCCCGTGTGCACAACTCCCTCCCCCTGGGAGGGTGTTGTGGCTTTGCTCTCACTTGCCGGCCACTGCTGGATTCTCGCCGGTCGCTTGGTTGATGACGACTCGCATTTGCGCTTCATCGGTCACGACTTTTTTCGCCAGGACATCTTCCTCGGTGAAGCTCGTCATGTAGATGATCTTTTCTCCGCGGCGATCGAAATCATAGGTCAGAAAAATCACACCTTCCTCCGATTCCGCTCCGTCGGGATAGGAGACGCCGGCCCGTTCGTCGAGCAATAAGCCTCCTTTCCATGACTTGCCGTCGTCGTCCGAAAGGTAGGCAGTCAAATGCGAGCGGCCGGTGCGCTCGTCGAGCGGACCGTGCTTGACCAGCAGCAGGTTGCCCGAGCGAAGCCGGCGGATAAAAAACCGCGCCGCGGGATGAGCGATATCTGAAGGTGTGACGGGCGACCAGGTTTTGCCATCGTCGGTCGAGACGCTCTCGCCGATCCCGTAGCGGGTGCGGACGAGTTGCCACAGCGAGCCATCCTTCCGCTCGACAATCATCGGCTCGTCGCAGTTGCGGTCTTTGGGATCGGGAATGTTCGCCGTGCCTCGCAGCCGCCAGGTTTTGCCTTGATCGGTCGACGCGATCACTCGGCAGCTGTTTTCGCGGTACCAGATCGCGGTCGGCAGCAGCCAGCTTCCGTCCTTGGTGGCGGTTGGCTTGCACATCATCACGCCATCGTGGATCCGTCGCGGCGCGGACCAGCGAGGCTCGGCGTCGTCGGGGTTCTCGGTCGTGATCGCGAACGTGAAGGGATCACCCCCGCCTCCTTTCGTCGCCTGCGCCCAGAACAACCAGAGCCGGCCGCTCGGATCGATCCAGGGACAGGGGTCGAACGCCCGCACCGGACCGTCGCGATCCGGGTCGATCACCAGCGTCGGAGCGGACCACGTTTTTCCATTATCGTCGCTGCTCACGAGCAGGACGTAGTTGTGGCGATCTTCCGTAACGCCGCCGCCATACCAGGTCGCCCACAATCGCCCGCCGGGAGAGCGTTCGAGCCCCGAGATCCCCTGAAACATCCGCACGTCGTCGCCGTATTCCGGACCGGGCTCAAAATTGACTTCCGGCGCCACGGCCGCTGCCGTGGGTGCAATCGAGTCGGTCGATTCCGCAGCAGCGGCGGGGATGAGTAGGACGCAGCAGTTCAGCAAGAATCCGCAAGCGGCGGAAGGCAGATCGAAGCGACGCATATGGAAAGCACTCCGGAGTGGAAACGGATAGATTCGACGCTCCGATCGTAACAGGCAGACCGCTCGGTTACATTACTCGGACACCCGCCACTGGTGGAGGTTGCGCGGTGACAAACGCCCTGAATCCCAAGGCGGCGCTCATGAACGACTATTTTTTCAATTGCGACTGGGGGACCAGCCGGCTGCGGTTGCGGCTGGTCAACCTCCGCAGCGGTGGGATCGTCGCCGCTCGCTCGTCGGATCAAGGGGCAGCAAAACTGGCCGCACAGTCGACCGCCGAAACCCGCGGCGAGCTGTTCGCCCGCGTGCTCCAGCAGCATCTGGATGAGTTCGCAACGTCTGCCGACGCCAGGTCGGGCGTCGACGCGAGGATCAACGATGCCCCGGTGCTGATCTCCGGGATGGCCAGCTCGTCGCTGGGGTGGTGCGAGCTGCCGTATGCTCGGCTTCCGTTCTCGCTCGAGGGTCGCGATCTGGTTTGGCGGCGGCTCGACGCGAGCGATGAAGGTTCGCGCGAGCCGTCTGCGACGCGTCCGATCTATCTGTGCTCGGGAGTTCGCAGCGACTGTGACGTGATGCGGGGCGAAGAAACCGAGCTGCTAGGTTTGGGAATATTGCTCCCCGACCTGCTGCGACGCGATCAGACCCTCGTGATTCTGCCGGGGACCCATTCCAAGCATGTGGAGATCTCCGCTGGCCGAATCGTCGATTTTCATACGCATATGACGGGCGAGCTGTACGAGCTGCTCGGTTCCTCCAGCTCGCTTCGACATCCGCTGAAAGCCGCCGCCGAATTGTCGGGTGGAGCCGAGGGGTGTGAGCCGATTTCGGAGGACGATCGGGCTGCGTTTCGCGAGGGCGTGAAACTCTCACGCCAGTTGGACCTGACCGCGGCACTGTTCCAGGTCCGCGTCCGGCAACTGCTTCACAGCACCCCACCCTCGGCGAGCGCGGCGACTCTTAGTGGGATTTTGATCGGCAGTGAGCTTGGCTCGCTCGCTAAGCAGCGGCCGGGCAATGCGCGGATCGTGCTCTGTGCCTCGCCGTCGCTTTGCGAGCGATATCGCGCCGCATTTGATTCGCTCGGCTGGTTCTCGCGGGTGGAGGTGGTTCCGCCGGGCGACGTGGAGCGGCTATCGGCGCTGGGGCAAATGGTCGCCCTCCGCCATCTGCAACCGAATGCTTCTCCTCAAGATACCCGGGCATGATGCAAGATCGTTTTGATTGGGATCGATTCCAGCGGCTTCCCCTGGTCGGGATCCTCCGCGGTTTCACGGCACCACAAGCAAGCCAGGCGGCTCGCGCCGCGGTCGACGGTGGATTGACCACGATCGAGGTGACGCTGAACACCGCCGAGGCGGCCGAACAGATCGAGCGGCTGCAGTCGGAGCTCGGCAACGCGGCGAACGTCGGGGCGGGCACCGTCTGCAGCGTGGAAGATGTGGAACTCGCCGTTCGCAGTGGAGCCACGTTCATCGTCACGCCCGTGGTCGATGCCGAAGTCATCGCGGCTGGCCGTTCCGCCGGCTTGCCGGTGTTCGCCGGGGCGATGACGCCGAGCGAGTCGCTCGCGGCCTGGCGAGCTGGAGCGACGATGGTGAAGGTTTTTCCCGCGGAAATCCTTGGACCCGCTTACATCCGCGCCGTTCGCGGTCCGCTGTCACAGATTCCGCTGATGCCGACCGGAGGCGTCAGCGTGGAGAATCTCGCCGAGTACCACCGGGCTGGCGCTGTCGCTTTTGGGATCGGCGGACCGCTGTTCGACAAGCAGCGGGTTATGGCGGCCGACTGGAGTTGGATCGCCGCGCAGGCGCGTCGTTTCGCCGAAGCCTGGGAAGAGAGTCTCGCAACGCTCGGGGACGCCGCTCCGGCGATGAAGGTCTAGCATCATGATCGGCAAGTCGCTTCGTTGGCTCACCGCCGTACTGCTGCTTGCGGCCGGTTCCGGTTGCAACCGCGAGCAGACGTATCCGGCGCGGCCCTTGACAGTGATCTGTCCATGGGCTGCCGGGGGCGGGACCGATCGCGTCTCACGGCAACTGGCGGCCCAACTGGAGCAGCGGTTGGGAGTTCCGGTCAACGTGATCAACGCCACGGGAGGGGGCGGCGTCACCGGACACACGCGCGGCGCCCAGGCGCGCCCCGATGGTTACACGGTTACGGTGATCACGCCGGAGTTGAATCTGCTCCATTGGCGCGGCTTGACCAATATCACCTACCGCAACTTTGATCCCTTGGTTTGTGTCAATGGCGACGCCGCCGCGCTATTCGTTGCCGCCGATTCTCCCTATCAGACGCCGGCGGAAGTCCTCGCTGCCGTTCGCGACGGCGATCAACGCATGCGAGCTTCGGGATCGGCGTTCGGCAGCATTTGGCATGTCGCGTTCGCCGGCTGGCTGGATGCCGAGGGAATCGCGCCCGACGAAGTGATCTGGGTCTCGCTCGGTGGCAGTGCACCGGCGATGCAGGAATTGCTGGCCGGCGGCGTCGATGTGGTCTGTGCGAGTATTCCCGAGGCGGAGAGCTTGTTGAGTGCTGGCAAGGTCCGGTGCTTAGCGGTGATGGGTTCGGAGCGGATGCCCGACTACGGGGACGTTCCGACGCTGCGAGAGTTAGGCTCCGATTGGACGCTGACCGGCTGGCGCGGCGTGGCTCTGCCGAACGGAGTTCCGCCGGCACGGCGCGACAAGCTGCTCGCGGAGCTGAACGAGATTGTCCAGGGACGGGAATACCAGCAGTTTCTCGAGCAATCGGGATTTGCTCCCTTGCCGCTCGATTCCGAGGGATTTGCGGCGCTGCTCCGCGATTCTGACGATCAGTATGGCGTCGTCCTTCAAAGCGAAGCATTTCAGGGGGTTCAGCAGCAGCGGTTTGGTCCGTACCTGTTTCCCACCCTGGTCGCGGGGGCGTTGGCCGTGGTGTTCGCCGTCTTGGCAATCGCTGGCGGATGGAGGCGTCCGAGCGAACTGCCTCAGCCGACCGCAAGGGGCATTTTCCGCGTCGCAATGGTGATCGGATCGGTGCTCGTCTACGCGCTGGTTGCCGAGCAAGTCGGCTTCGTCCTGATTGCCGCGGTACTGCTGGGCGTCAATCTGCTCATGCTCGGGGCGCCGCTGCGGAGTGTGGTTCTTCTGTCCGTGCTGGTGCCACCGGTGGTTTATCAGATTTTCGCGGGGTTCATGCGGGTCTCCTTGCCCGCGGGTTGGTTGGGGTGGTGACATGGAAATGATACTCACCGCACTCGAGCAAGTTTTTCTCGACCCCCGCGTGTGGATCGTGTGTCTGCTGAGCGCGGTGTATGGGATTTTTATCGGCGCGGTTCCCGGTCTGACGGCGACGATGGCGGTGGCGTTATTCGTCCCCATGACATTTTGGATGGACGACCTGTTGTCGATCACGGCGATCGTCACGATGACGGCCTGCGCTATTTTTGCAGGCGATGTGCCCACTGCGCTGTTGCGAATCCCCGGCACGCCCGCCAGCGCCGCCTACGCAGATCAAATGTACGCTCTGACCCAGCGGGGCCGAGCCAGCAGTGCGCTCTGCGTTTCTTTGGTCCACAGCGTGGTGGGAGGATTGCTGGGAGCGGTGGTGCTAATTTTTCTAGGACGCAGCTTGGCTGGATATGCGGCCGAGTTCAGCGTCGCGGAATATTTTTGGCTGTATCTGCTGGGGCTCAGCTCGGCGGTGGTCGTGACACGCGGCCCAGCCCTCAAAGCGTTGTTCGGTCTTCTCGTCGGTCTGATGTTGGCGACCGTGGGGCTGAGCGCTGTGCATGCCTCGCCGCGATTCACCTTCGGTCAACCCGAGTTGTATCAGGGAATCAATTTCATCCCAGCGATGATCGGCTTGTTCGGTCTCTCGGAGATTCTCGCAAACCTTCTCTCGAGCGGCAGGGAAACCGCAGCGGCGACCGGTGCAGCCCCGGCGGCCAGCGACTCGTCGCTCTGGGGAGCCTTGGCCGTGGCGGGGCGTAAGCTGAAAAGCCGCTTCCTCGGCGTGGGCCGCTCGGGGGCCGTCGGCGCGGCGATTGGGACGCTGCCTGGAGCGGGAGCCGACATCGCCGCCTGGGTCTCGCTGGCCGCCAGCCGCAGAGGTCCTGACCAGGACTTGGAGGAGCAGGAACTCGCCGACGTGGCGGACGCCGCGACCGCCAATTCGGCGGCGCTGGCTGGAGCCTGGATTCCGTCCCTGGTATTCGGAATCCCCGGCGATTCGGTGACCGCGATGGTGATCGGCGTGCTGCTGATGAAAAATATCACTCCCGGTCCGACGATCTATGAAAACAACGGAGCGCTCGTCTACAGCATCTATTTAATGTTCATCCTGGCAAACTTGATGTTGATCCCCGTTGGGCTGCTGGCGATTCGGCTCGGTGGGCTCGTCGTGCGGATTCCCAAGCGAGTGCTGCTGCCGATCATTTTGCTGTTCTGTCTGATCGGCGCGTTCGCGATCAATGGCAGTTATTTTGACGTCTACACGATGCTGGGTTGCGGTGTGCTGGGATTGATTCTCGATCGCCGGCAGATCCCGCTCGGTCCAGTGGTGCTCGGTATCGTGCTTGGAGGGGCCGTCGAAGAGCGATTCATTCAGGCTGTCACCGCCGCCGATGGATCGCCGCTGGCGCTGGTGAGCCGGCCGGTCTCGGTCGTGCTCGCACTGCTCTGCCTCGGCCTCTGGAGCTGGCGGATTTTCTCCCACTGGTATCGACCTGGTGTAAACTCGTTTTCCAAACCTTGAGCCGACGGCGCTAGCCGCGGGTGCTGGGGCGGAAAGCCGGAGGTGCGTGCGAGGCCCGAGGCTAGCGCCTACGGCTCAGGGCCCGAGGCTAGCGCCGACGGCTCAGGGCATTTTGACGATTCGATCACTTGCGCGCGTGAGACTGATATGAACCTACCGAGGATCGTCGGGGGAGCGACTCTGGTCGCTGCCCTGGTCGTCGGCTGGCCGCTGCATGGGGAGACGCCCGACTCGGCGTTCGTTGCCGGTTTCGAGCGCTTTGCCCGGCATGCGGAGATCGAGCCCGTGCTGGCAGGCCGGCTGCTGCTGACCGAACTGAACTGCACCGCCTGCCATCGATCGTCCGAGGCGAGTCTCCAGCCCAGCGGCGGTCCCCGGCTCGATGGTGCGGGCAATCGGCTGCAGACCGCTTGGGTGCGAGAGTTCTTGGCGAACCCTCAGCGGGTGAAGCCGGGGACGCGGATGCCCGACATGCTTGCGACGCTCGATGGTCCAGAGCGAGCCGAAGCGATCGATGCCTTGGCGGCTTTTCTCGCCAGCCAACAACGGGCTTACCCCGAGTTCAAGGCGAGCGGTGCCCGACCCTTGCCTCATGAGTTCTGGATGAAAGGCAACGTCGAGCGAGGGCGGGAGCTCTACCATCAAGTCGGGTGTGTCGCCTGCCATGCTCCCGATCCCGATTACCGAGGAGGCGGCGGACAGCCTTCGACGATGGCCAAGCTGCTGGCGACGCTCGATCCCGAAGAGATCGAGGACCTGGGGCTCGCGGCAGCCGTTCGCCCCGTCCAGTCGGTGCCTCATCCCAAGCTCGCGGAAAAGTACACCCACCGGTCCTTGATGGCGTTTCTCGCCGATCCCGAATCGGTCCGCGCTGGGGGACGGATGCCGAACCTCAAACTGGACCTGATCGAAGCGACAGATATCGCGGCTTATCTTCTCGCAGATTCGCTCCCCGCGTCGGGGGAGCTGCCCGCGTCGGGCGAGCTGCCCGCGGCCAGCGAAGATGCTCTGGTGGCGAAAGGTCGCGAACTCTTTGGCTCGCTCTCCTGCGTCAACTGTCATGCCACCGCCGATCCTCCGCCCGCGACTCATGCGCGGCCGCTCGAAGCGTTGCAGCCGGACGCCGCAAGCAGCTGCCTGGCTGAAGCGACCGCAGGAATGCCCCGGTTTTCGCTCGACGCCCTGCAGGTTGAGTCGATGGCCGCAGCGGTGTCCGCATTGCAAGATGCGCCCCGCGTGACGCCGAGTGGACCCTCCCAAGCAAGCGAATCTGAGACGAACGCCGAGCGGCTGCCACTGACTCTCCTACAGCAGAACTGCCTGGCCTGCCACGAGCGGGACGGGCTCGGCGGTGTCGGACCGGAACGTCAAAGCTACTTTGAAACCGTCGCCCATACCGATCTGGGGGACGAGGGGAGGTTGCCGCCGCCGCTCGATCATGTGGGGCGAAAGCTGAAGCGGGATTGGTTGGCGAAAGTGTTTGCGGGTTCAGGCGATCTGCGGCCCCACATGCAGGCTCGCATGCCCCGCTTTCCCGCTGCGGTCGTCAAGCATTTGCCGCAGGCATTCCTCGAAGCCGACGCCCCCGATCCGCCGCAGGAGGTTCCCCAGCTCTCCGCCGCCGAGGGACTCGTGGAAGCGGGCAGGAGGCTGCTCGACACCGGGTGCGTCCAGTGCCATCCGCTCCGAGGCGAGAGTTTGATGGGCGCCGTGGGAGTCGACCTGCTAGGCGTGACCGATCGCGTCCAGCCTGAATGGTTTCACGCGTTTCTGCGGAACCCAGCGGCATTAAAAAACCGCACTCGAATGCCATCGTTCTTTCACGAAGGGAAGAGCACGAATCCGGACATCCTCGATGGGGATGTGGATGCGCAGATCGCGGCGATCTGGATGTATTTGAAAAATCTTAAAACGGCCCGACTGCCGGACAAAATCGAAGAGGCCCGCTCGCAACAGTTTGAACTAATTCCCGAGAGTCGGCCAATCTTGATTCGCACCTTCATGCAAACGGCGGGGCCGCATGCGATCGCGGTTGGATTCCCCGAGCAAGTTCACTATGCGTTTGACGCTGAAACGCTAAGGCTTGCCGAGGCATGGCGGGGACGTTTCCTGGATGCTTATGGGACTTGGTTCGTGCGGTCCGCACCCGCCGCGGAGCCGCTCGGTGAGGATTTGGTCTCGATGCCTCCCGGGTTCCCCTTCGCCGTCTTGCCCGATGCCGGTGCGCCGTGGCCAAAACCCGATGCGGCCTCGCCCGAATTCCTCGGCTATGAGTTCGACGCCGCGGGCGTGCCAACGTTCCGCTATCGGATCGCGAGCTTCGAAATTGACGACCGAATCGAGGCGACCGCAGACCAAGGCTTGAAACGCGTCGTCGCAGTCCGCGCGGTGACTCGAGACACACAGGCGGAGGTGTCGAAGCAGGCTCAAGCACAGGAGCCGAGCGGCCAACTCTGGTTTCGCGTCCACGCCGGCCGTGCATTGACGGCGAGCGAGACGCGTTGCAGCGAGCCGGGCGGAGTGGCTGTTAGGGTGAGTCGCGGTGTCCAACGCACCCCGACGCCGCCCGAGCTGCAGGATCACGGGGATCTGCGTGAGTGGCGAATCCGTGTCGGCGCCGGAGAGCGTCTGGAGGTGGAATATCAATGGTAAGTCGAATCGGAACATTCGTGGCGACCTTCGCCCTGTCGCTTGTAACGACTTCCATGGGGTTGGCACGCGATCCGGTGGAAGCGGATTTTTATGAGATCGTTTCCATCCAAACCTCCAAGACGCTGCAAAATTCGAGAGATACAAGTTGGAAGCCGGCGCCGAATGATTTGGCGTTGGAGGTCAGCGGGATTGCGGTGCTCGACGAAGACCGAGTGGCGGTGACGATTCGCAAAGGAGAAATCTGGATTCTCAAAGGTGTTTTTGATGACCCGCCCGAGAACGTGGAGTATCAGCCGTTCGCCAGTGGATTGCACGAGCCGCTCGGCCTGCTGTGGCATGACGATGCGTTCTACACCGTCCAGCGGAGTGAGCTGACGCGGATTCGCGATCGCGATCACGATGGGACCGCCGACGAGTATCGGACGGTTGCCAAGGGCTGGGGCGTGACCGGCCACTATCACGAGTACGCCTACGGCCCAAAACTGGATCGCGAAGGAAACTTGTGGCTGACATTGAACATCGGGCTCGGGCTAAAGGGAGAGCAGCTGACGCGAACCGTCACCGATCCCACCCTCGGAGTCTCCCAAGGCCGATGGCGTGGCTGGGGCATGAAGGTGACGCCGGAAGGAACGCTGGTTCCGGTCGCCGCCGGGATGCGCTCGCCGGCTGGAATTGGGATGAATCGCCAGGGCGATATGTTCTATACCGACCAGCAGGGCAATTGGGTCGCAACCAACACGCTGCATCATTTGCGCGAGGGAGTCTTTTACCATCATCCGGAGGCGCTCGCTTCGATGGGTCAGCCTCAATCTCCGATTGCGGGAATCACCGCAGTTCCCGACGGGCTTCCCTACCCCGAAGCGCTCAAGCGGCTGCCGCAGATGCGGCCCCCCGCCGTGTGGTTTCCTTACAAAAAGGCCGGCCAGTCACCAACCGATATCATGCTCGACGCGAGCGGCGGGAAGTTTGGGCCGTTCGACGGTCAGCTATTCGTGGGCGAGTTCACCCTGGCCTCGATCCAACGCGTTTTTCTCGAACAGGTCGACGGTGAGTATCAAGGTGCGGTCTTTCCATTTCGCCGCGGGCTCGACTCGGCCGTGCTGCGGCTCGGTCAGGGCGACGATGGAAGCGTGCTGGTTGGGCTGAGCAATCGAGGGTGGAGCAGTCTCGGCACCGCCTCCTACGGCTTGCAACGCCTCGTCTGGAGCGGACGCACTCCGTTCGAGATCCAGGAAATGCGGGCGACCGCGGAGGGCTTTGAACTGCGGTTCACCGAACCGGTGGATCCCGAGTCGGCAAGCGATCCCAATTCTTATCAATTTTCCAGCTACACCTATCTGTACCATGCGAATTATGGAAGTGATGAGATCCAGCGCGAAGGCTTGGAAATTACCGCGGCCCAAGTCTCGAAGGATCTTCGCCACGTGCGGCTGACCGTTCCCGGGCGGCGGGAACTGTATGTCCATGAACTGGTGGCAAGCGGTGTGCGGAATTCGCAGGGCACGCCGCTGCTTCATCCAGAGGCCTACTACACCCTGAACAAAATTCCTCGGTGAGTCGTCGCGCCGACTGTGTTATACTGCGTGCGGCTGATGAGACGAAAATTCCGGCGAGACGAACGATCGATGCTGCTGCGGTAAACTGACGCCTCCCCCCGCACGACGAGCTGGCCATGATCGGTGGCGCCACGCGAACTTCGATGCCCAGGTTTTTGCTGCAGTGGCTCTCGCTGCGAGGGCTCTCGAGGTGCCGCGGTGGTTCGATGGCTCTCGGTCTGCTCGCTGTCGTGCTCTCGAGCTCCGGAGCTGGGGGGCTGAGAGCGGAGGATCCGTCGGCGGGCGGAGAATTTTCCGCCGAAGAGTTGGCTTTTTTTGAAGCGAAGATCCGTCCGGTGCTCGTCTCGCACTGCTTGGAGTGTCACAGCAGCGAGCTGGAGGTGCCTGACGGCGGACTTGCTCTCGACCTGGCCAGCGGCTGGGAGGTCGGAGGCGACAGCGGTCCGGCGGTCACGCCAGGGGACAGCGCCGGCAGTCTGCTCGTGGAGGCGATCCGCTACGAATCGTTGGAGATGCCGCCCGAGGGCAAGTTGCCGGATTCGGTGATCGCCGATTTTGAGCGGTGGGTCGAGATGGGAGCACCGGATCCTCGCGAGGGAGCTCCGGTGGCGATCGCTGCACAAAGTGAAATCGATTGGAACGCCGCTCGGCAGTTCTGGGCATTCCGGCCGCCGCGCCCGACTTCGCCGCCAGCGGTTCGCGATTCGATCTGGCCGAGGAGCGAGATCGATGCGTATGTGCTGGCGAAACTCGAGGCGGCTGGCCTCCGGCCCGCGCCCGACGCCGATCCGCTGGTCCGCTTGCGTCGCCTGGCCTACGACTTGACCGGGCTGCCGCCGACGCCTGAGCGCATGGAAGCGTTCGGTGACGACCCGTCGGAAGAGCGTTGGCGTGAGATTGTCGATGAGCTGCTGCACCGTCCCGAGTACGCCGAACATTGGGGGCGGCATTGGCTCGATGTGGCTCGCTACGCGGATTCCAACGGAAGTGACTTCAATGCCACTTTCCACGATGCTTGGCGGTATCGCGATTACGTGATCCGCAGTTTCGCGAACGACAAGCCGTTCGACCAGTTCATCACCGAGCAGATCGCCGGTGATCTGCTCGCAGCATCCGACCCTGAGGTGGCTGCGGAGAACTTGGTCGCGACCGGCTTTTTAATGCTTGGCACCAAGATGCTCAGCGAGCGCGACAAAGCCAAGCTCGAGATGGATGTGGTCGACGACATGATCGATTCGGTCGGGCGAGCTTTCCTCGGGCTGACGCTCGGTTGTGCACGCTGTCACGACCACAAGTTCGATCCGATTCCCACCGAGGACTACTACGCGCTCGCGGGAATCTTTCGCAGCACACAGGTGCTCGATGGAGAAAGCCAAAAGTATGTCAGCACTTGGCATAAGCGACCGCTCCCGGTCGACCCCGAGCATGCTGCGGCGGTTGCGGAGTATGAGCAGCAGAAGCAGCAGTGGACCGCCGACCTCAACGCGGCGAAGAAAGAGCTGAACGCGGCCAAGGCGGCGGTGGAGGGGGCGAAGCAAAAGTTGGTGGCGGCCACCGCAGCGCTCGAGAAGCTCGAGGCGACGCGCCCCCCGCCACTGCCGATGGCAATGGCGGTCCGCGACGCGGCGACCATCGGTGACACGTTTGTGTGCGTCCGCGGTGAAGCGAACAACCGGGGACCCGAAGTGGCTCGCGGGTTTTTGCGAATTTGCTCCTCAGGACCGCCAGCCGAGATTCCCAGCGATCAAAGCGGGCGGGTGCAGTTGGCCGAGTGGCTCTCGAGTCCCCAGAATCCGCTCACCGCGAGAGTTATCGTCAACCGCGTCTGGATGCATTTGTTTGGCGAAGGATTGGTGCGGACGGTCGACAATTTTGGAGTCCAGGGAGAACGCCCCACCCACCCGGAATTGCTCGACCGCCTCACGCTCGACTTCATTCGCGATGGGTGGTCGGTTCGTCGGCTGGTTCGCCGGTTGGTGCTGACCCGAGCCTACGCGCAGTCGAGCCGGCTCGACGAGACGGCCTTTGCCATCGATCCGGAGAATCGGTTGTTGTGGAGAGCCAGTCGACGGAGGCTCCCTGCCGAAGCGATGCGCGACACCTTGCTGAGGGCGAGCGGCCAACTCGACCGCACCCCCTCGGTCGCACCGATGGCTGGTTTTGGCACGCTGGTGACGCAGAATGTCGCCACGCCGGAAGAGGTGGCCCTGCAGGAGACGCCGCGACGGACAGTTTATCTGCCCGTGATTCGCGGCAAGCTCTCTCCCTTTTTGACCAGCTTCGATTTTGCCGATCCCGATCTGATCGTGGGGCGGCGCAGCTCCACCAATGTGCCGACTCAGGGGCTGGTCTTGCTGAACAACCCCGAAGTCCGCCAGTGGTGTGAGCAGATTGCTGACCGCTTGCGAACCACCGAGTCCGAACCGCACGAAAGGCTGCGACGGATGTATCAGTGGTTGCTTCAACGCGAGCCGACGGTGCAAGAACGTCAGTGGCTGCTCGAGTTCGCCGCAGGCCAAGCCGACGAAACCGAGGCTTGGGTCAAGCTGGTGCAGACGCTCGTCGCGAGCACCGAGTTTCGCTTCCTGGACTAGACCCGCACGAGTTTCCTGCCATGGACAGCCGGCTTTCTCTCTCCCCGCGTCGACGGTTCCTAACCCGCTCGGCCTGCGGCTTCGGAATGCTCGCCCTGGCCGACATACTCGCCTCGGCCGATCCTCGCCACCACGCTCGGGCCGGACAGAACGAGGACGCGGGCGCCGGCCGAGACGCTGGACCAGCAGATCGGGGACTCGAGGCCAAGCCGCCCCACTTTCGGCCGCGAGCCAAGCGGGTGATCTTCCTGTTCATGCATGGCGGCCCCAGCCACGTCGACACGTTCGACTACAAACCGCTGCTGCAGAAGCACGATGGCGAGTCCTATCCCGGACCGATGCCTGCGCTGATCGATGCCAAGCCGGTGCTGATGGGAAGCCCCTGGAAGTTCCGGCAGCGGGGAAACAGCGGACTGTGGGTCAGCGATCTGTTGCCGCACATGGCTTCGGTGGCCGACGAGTTGTGCGTGGTCCGCTCCGTTCACAGCCGCGGTCAGTCGCACGGCCAAGCGGTCGGGATGGTTAACACCGGCAGCGACAACTTCGTGCGGCCCAGCGTCGGTGCGTGGATCAGCTATGGACTGGGGACCGAGAACAGCGACTTGCCGAGCTACGTCGCAATCAGTCCCGCAAGCTCCCACGGCGGCCCTCGCAACTACGGAGCCGCTTTCCTGCCTGCGATTCATCAAGCGACCGTGATCGGAGCCAACGGCCGGCTCGGCAGTGGCAAGATTGCCGACCTGTTGACAGGGGATGGCGCGGCCACCGATCGTGAGCAGCTCGAACTCCTGCAACGGCTCAACGGCGAGCATCTCCGGCGGAGCGGCGGAGATGCGCAGATCGAAGGGGTGATCGAGTCATACGAGCTGGCTTTCCGGATGCAGCGGACCGCCCCCGAGGTGCTGCGAATCGAGGACGAGCCGCAGCACGTCCAGCAGCTCTACGGGATCGGCGAGAAGGCGACCGACAATTTCGGCCGCCAGTGTTTGCTCGCACGACGACTCGCCGAGGCGGGGGTGCGATTCATCCAAGTCTCCAGCGGCAATGTTTGGGACCAGCACGGAAATCTCCGCGGTGGCCACGAGAAGAATGCGCTGGCGACCGACCAGCCGATCGCGGGACTCATCCGCGACCTCAAGCAGCGCGGCATGCTCGACGACACGCTTCTTCTCTGGGGAGGCGAGTTCGGACGAACGCCGATCGTGCAAGGCAAGGACGGTCGCGACCACAATCCCCAGGGGTTCACGATGCTCTTGGCCGGTGGGGGAACTCGCGGCGGCTATGCCCACGGCGAAACCGACGAATTCGGCTACCACGCCGTCGGCGATCGAGTGCACATGCACGACCTGCATGCCACGATCCTGCACCTGCTCGGTCTCGATCACCAGCGGCTGGTCTATCCCTACGCCGGCCGCGACTTCCGCCTGACCGACGTCTATGGGCGCGTCGTCACGCCGGTGCTCGCCGATGCCCCGGCGTAACTCTCAGGACTTGGCCGCCATGAGTCAAAGGGTGTGGGCACTGGGGTTCTGGGTTCCCGCCGGGCGGGTTCCTGGAGTCCGGGGTGTGCTGCCAACGGCTCCTCGTTCGGCTGGAGTGATTTCGCCGCGAGGGACCAGCTTGCCTTCATAGTCCACCCGCTGAGCCGCCATCGGGTCGCGGGCGTGTTCGGTCTCGCGACGGTCGTAGTCGTAGGCGTTGGCATTGTCGAGGATTCGCCGCGCCCGGACCGCGTCGTCGCCGGTGGCTCGCACCGTGACGATCGTCCGGCCCCGCTCGAGCTCCCCGTGATAGTACTCCGCTTCGTGCTCGGGAATTCCGAGCCCAATCAAGGCGCCGATCACGCCACCGGCAGCCGCGGTTCCAGCCGCGCTGGCTGCGATCGCCGCCAACGCTCCGCCGGCGATGACCGGCCCGATGGCAGGTAGGGCGCCGGCGACGATTCCGAGCCCCCACAGGGCCCCGGCACCAAGCCCCACGGCTGCACCAGCGGCAGCACCTTCGCCTGCCTTGGTTCCTTCGTCGTGCTCCTGAAACCGACCCTCGCTGTCCTGGGACGCCACTCCGATGTGGTCATCCGCAAATCCCGCGGCCTTGAGGTCCCGCACCGCCTGCTGAGCTTCGGCGTGGGAATGGAAGGCGGCGACGATCAACTCGCGCTGCGTGGAAGGGGCTGCCATAGCGAATCTCCTCGGCATGAGGTGGGAAAGAGGAGGCGCTGCGGCGTCGGCGCAGCACGCTCCGAACACCCCACAAATGCTGCACGGGCTGTGCCGCACGGCCGCTCTGGCCGGTCGGGTCGCTCTGGCCGGTCCATGCGGGGGTCAGCCGCGGAGCGCCGAACGCCCGATTTTCCTGCAGCCCTCGCCTCCACATGACGAAAACAATCAAAAGATCATTTGACTGTTGGTGCCTGCGGTGGTAGAACTGGATCAGGTCGCGGCGAGCGGCTTCCTGCGATTGCGGGAGGCGATCGCCGGCCGGACCGATCCGACTTCAGCACTGCTCAAAGGGGAGAGGCGTTCGATGACCACACGACGACAGTTTTTGGAGCATGCCGGTGCCCTCGGGCTCGGCACGCTGTTCACACCGATGGCTGCGGGCGTGACCCGCGCTGCCGAAGAAACGGTCGCGGAGGCTGCAAAGATTCCCGGGCTCGTCTTTGAGAAAATCGAAGCGGGCGGGATCTCGCACTACTCCTACTTTCTGGGCGATGCGGTGACCGGCGTGGCCGCGGTGATCGACCCGCGCCGGGACGTCGAGGTTTACCTCGAGCTGGCCCGCAAGCACCGGCTGAGGATTACGCACGCGATCGAGACGCACGTGCACGCCGATTTTGTTTCGGGCAGCCGCGAGCTGGCCGCCCGCAGCGGCGCCACGATCCATGCCAGCGTCGAAGGAGGGACGAGCTACCAGTTCGATGTCGAACCGGTGCGGCATGACGACCATTTGCGGGTCGGTAATCTGGACCTGAAGGCGCTGCACACACCTGGACACACTCCCGAGCACATGTCTTATCTCGCCTCGGTGCAGGGGGAGCCGAGCCGGGCGTGGGGACTGTTCACCGGCGATTTCCTGTTTGCCGGTGCGGTGGGCCGCCCCGACCTGATGGGGGTGAAAAATACCGATCGGCTGGCCGAGTTGCTCTTTACTTCGTTGCAGACTGCATTCGACGAGCTACCCGGGGCGGTGCCGATTTATCCGGCCCACGGGCCGGGGTCGCCGTGCGGGGCGGGGATCGTCGAGCGCGAGGGCGTTCCGACCCTGGGGGTCGAACGAGCGAGCAACCCGGCGCTGCAGTTCACCGACCGAGACGCGTTCATCGCCGATTTGCTCTTCAAGCAGCCTCCGGTCCCTTACTACTGGCCGCGGATGAAGGCCATCAATGCTCGGGGGCCGGAGGTTCTCGGCGAACTGCCCCAGCCGCCCGCGCTGAAGCCGAAAGAATTCAAGTCGCTTGTCGCTGACGACGGCGTCCAGTTACTCGATACGCGACACCTATTCGCCTTTGGCGGCGGGCATCTCGCTGGAGCGATCAATATCGGCTATTCCGCATCGATTTCGATGTGGGGTGGGTGGCTGCTCGATCCCAATCGTCCGGTGGCCTTGGTCGTGCCCACGCAGGGTGAGGTGAGCCAGGTTGTCGCGTGGCTGGCGCGGATCGGCGTCACCAACTTCGCGGGTGTGCTCGACGGCGGGATGGACGCTTGGGTGATGGCGGGTGAGCGTTTCGAAACGCTCGACCAACTATCGGTGCACGACCTCCACGAGCAACTTCGCAAGCAGCGGATCCAGCTACTCGACGTTCGCCAGCCGAGCGAGTGGGATCACGGGCATCTGCCGGAGGCGACTTATATGTTTTTGCCAGAGGTCCCCAAGCGGATGCGGGAGATCGACCGTCGCCGGCCCGTCGCCGTCTACTGCGGGACCGGGTATCGGGCGAGCATCGCTGCCAGTTTGCTCCAGCGTGAGGGGCTGAAGGTCTACAACGTCCCCGGCTCCTTTGGTGGCTGGTTGGCCGCCGGCTACGACGTCGTCGTGCCGCGAGCTCCTGGCAAGGCTTCCGACACTCGGCGGACCTGAGGCGCTCGAAAGGCGTGAGTTGAAAAAACTCTCCCGTCGCAGCCACCCTTCTTTCCTTCCTCTGCACCTGCATTGCGGTATCTCAAAATCATGTCACTTCTGCGAATGGCAATGATCGCCAGCGCTCTCTCGGTGGCTTTCGGTTCTTCGTCTCCGGCGGCGTCCGCTGCGGAGCGCGAGGATGCGAAGGCAGTCGGCTCGAGGCGGGCGTCGATCGTCTATATCAATGATGTCCATGCTCAACTCGAGCCCCACCCCGAGCTCTTTTGGTCGGGAGCGGAGGAAGAGTACGTCCGGGACGCGGGCGGACTGAGTCGAATTGCGACGGTCTTCAATCGGCTTCGGGCGGAGCGTCCGGGCGAATTATTGTTCGTCGATGGGGGTGACACGATTCAGGGGTCCGGGCCTGCAGCGTGGACCGAAGGCAAAGTCGTTGTCGATCCGATGAACGCCCTGGGGCTGGATGTCGCCATTCCTGGAAACTGGTCGATTGCCTATGGACCGTCACCCTGGAAGACACGCGCCCAGGAGTTCACTTATGAAGTTGTCGCCGCCAATATGCGGGACGGCCAAAGTGGTGAGCTGTTGTTTGAACCCTATACGATTCGAACGATCAACGGAATCCGGTTCGGCATTATTGGATTCACCGAACCGGACATCCCGACGCGTCAGCCGCCGCACTTGAGCGAAGGACTCGCATTCCAAGCGGAGGAGGTACTACCACCGCTCGTCAGTGAACTTCGTGAAGAGCATCGCGTCGATGTGGTCGTGTTGGCGACACATATTGGCCTTCCCAAAGCGATTGGATTAGCCGAAACGATCGACGGGATCGACATCATACTCTCGGCCGACACGCACGAGCGGACATACGAGCCGATCGTGCGAGGGGATACTTGGATCGTCGAAGCGGGGGCGTTTGGATCCTTTGTGGGGCTGTTGGATTTGAGGATCGACGAGCAAGGGGAGATTGTGGATCGGGCGTGGCGTCTGATCGAACTTCGTCCCGAGCTTTATCCGGAAGATCCGGAAATGAAGCGGAGCGTCGATGCTTCGCTTGCTCCGCACCGCGAACGCATGAACCGCGTCATCGGCCACACCGACATCTGGTTGGCACGCTACGAAGTCCTCAACACCTCGCTCGACAACGTGATCGCCGACGCGATCCGTGAGGAAACGGGGGCCGATATTGGACTGAGCAATGGCTTTCGCTTCGCGCCTCCCACCGCTCCGGGGCCAATCACCGAAGCCGATCTATGGACTTGGCTGCCGCTGCGGTTGGAGCTGAAGACGGGGCAGGCCAGCGGTGCTCAGCTGCACAAGTACTGGGAGAAAGAACTGGAAAACTCCCTCTCCAAGGATCCCCAGAAACTCTTTGGCGGCTGGTTGCCACGCGTCTCGGGCTTGACAGTCGACTTCCGCATGCACGCCGCGGCAGGAGAACGCCTCGAGCGGCTTCGCATTGGGGGCGAACCGGTGGACGAACACCAGATGTACACCCTGGCCGCGGGAAATCGACAGGGTGCACCCGAGGATTACATCCATCGCGTCTCGGGCTGTCAGCTGACTCAGTTGCAAGAAATCAACACCCACGACGCGGTTGAAAACTACTTGCGTCGACACTCACCGATCCGCGCGGACCGCGAGCTCAGCGTGCGATGTCTTGACAGTCCCGGCGTGCTGCGCTCGCAAATCCTTAACTCTCTCTAAATGGAGCTGATTGATGATGTTTTCCACGACCACCAGCCGCTGCTGCGCAAAGCTGCACCGCAGCGCCTGGCATGCACCGGCGCTCGTAACTGTTGCCTGTACCCTGTTGGCAAGCATGACGAGTGTGACCGCCAGCGAAACACAATCCGCCGAACGGAAGGCGGCTGCGAATTCTCAAGCGGACCGGCCGGTGATCGGTATCGAGCATCGAGGTCCGATCAAGGTGGTTTTCCAGGTCACGGGTGACGACATGAAGGAAGGCGTCGGAAAGGGCCTCTTCTACTTGCGAAAGATTTATAAGGGATATCTGGCTGCGGGGATCCACCCGGACCAGCTCGATATCCACGCGGTCTACCATGGAGATGCCTCGGATCACATGCTGAGCGACGAAGCGTGGAATCGCGTGCGGAACGAGACCGGCGGAAACCCCAACTCCGAAATTCTCACCGAGCTGGCAAAGTTGGGAGTCAGCGTGGAGCTGTGCGATACGCGGCGGGTCGCCAACGGCTGGGCTAAATCGGATGTGCATCCTGACGTGAAGCTCGTCAGCGGTGCCTACCATCGGATTATCGATTTACAGCTCCGCGGCTATGCCTATGCCAAGTTCTAAATGACGCAGTCGCTTTGCGGCTCAGGATTGACTATTTCTTATATGATGCTCCGTATGGTGAAAAAGATATGAATAAGACTCATAATCCCCGGCCGAAGGCGAGCGGGTCCGTGCAGCAGGCGGCTCGTGTTCAGAACGCCGAGAGTTCCACGCGGCGAGGAATCGGGAGATGGGCCGCGGCATTTGTCGCTGTCACGGTCGTGGGGTTGGCGATCGGATCGACCGCTTGGACGGCTGGCAACGCGGGGCGCGGCGACGGCGAGGGGGCTGATCCGGCGGCCGCGGCTTTGCAGACGGCCGCAACTGTGCAGACGGCTCGGGAACCGGCCCAGGACCCTCAGGCTGCGGCTGCGGCTCAGGCTGCGGCTCAGGCTGCGGCGAAGGCGGCTGAGACGCTTTGGCGAGAGGATTTCGCGGGCGCGTTGCGGGAAGCGGGCGAACAGGGGAAACCGGTCTTGCTGCGCTTCACGGCCTCTTGGTGCAACCCGTGCCAGGTGATGGAAAGGCAGGTCTGGCCTCGCGAGGAGGTCCGTCGCGCCCTTGCGGAGCACGCGATTCCGGTGAAGATCGATATAGATCAGGCGTCCCAGGGCGAGGTCGTTCAGCGGTATGGCGTGCGTGCGATTCCGGCGTTGGTGTTGGTGGGCGCCGACGGTGAGGAGTGGGCCCGAGGCGGTTTCATGAGTGTCGAGGCGTTGGTGGAGTTCCTTCGGGAAACGTAAAATGGATTTGGCTCGGGTGATTTCGGCGGTGGTTGCGGCTTGGCGACCACCGCCCAGCGACGCGGTCTCCGAGCCTTCGCAGGAGCCATGCCAGGACTCGCCCCAGGATCCCCACCTCGATCCGGCGATCCTCAGCCGCTTGATTTCGACCGCTTTTGAGGCGAGTTTGCTGCGGGAAGAGAATCGCCCGCTGACGTTCCGCATGATCATGCGGTGTCCCGACCGGTTTCCCGACGTGGTGGGGAAGCCCACGGCGCTGCAGCGGCTCCCCTTCGATGCGATGCGTCCGTTCACCGCTCAAGAGTTGCGGCGGCTGACCCCGGCGGTCGACCATGACCGCGCACTGGTGGGGGTCTGCGTCGACGCCAACGGGGAGTTGCGGATTTGGGGGATCGTCCATTCCGGACCGCGATGGCTCGAGCAGTTCTACGGTGGCCGCGGGGCGGTGCTGAACCTTCCCGATTCGCTAATCATCGGGGTCAACGATCCGGGATACCTGGTCATCAGCCAGGGAGCGCGGCCGCTGTGTGCTCTGGAAGGGGGAGTGTTGCAGGACAGCCGTTTGAATGTGTTCGGGTCCAAATGGTTTCCGCAGCTGTTCGCCGGTTTTCGCCAGGAGCTCAGCCAACTCCACGAGGCGGCGAAGGAGGAGAGTGGCGGCGCCTGGGCGGATCTCGACAACAATTTCACCCGGATGGTGGGACGGCAAATGATCCAGCGTCTGATCTCGACGATTCAGCGATCGAGGCACGGCGGAACGCTGTTGATCGTCCCGGTCGAGCGGGCGGACGAGCTGGTCCAGCCGAACCCGTGGATCAAGTTGAAATACAAATTCGTGGGGGAAGAGCCACGGTCGCGGTTCCGGCATCTGATCGTGCGGACCATGAACACCCTTGCCGCAGCGAACTCCCACCTGCAGAGCGGACAAGGCTCTGTCGGCTGGGATGAGTACGGCGGGGCGGTGGGGCCCGAGCTGGCCGCCCTCGACGAAGCAATTTTTGAACTGGCCCACATGGTGGCGACGCTCACCGCCGTCGACGGCGCGGTGGTCGTGACTCGCCGGTTTGAGCTGCTCGGATTCGGCGGCGAAATTGCCGGCGCGCTCTCGGAAGTCACCTCCGTGGCCCGAGCCTTCGATCCCGAGGGGAAAACCTGCCAAGTCGAACCCACCGAAGATGTCGGCACCCGCCACCGCTCGGTCTACCGGCTTTGCAACACGCTCCACGACGTGATGGGGATCGTCGTCTCCCAAGACGGAGGAGCGCGTTTCGTCCGCTGGAACGATTCACAGGTGACCTACTGGAATCACAGCTCGCTGACGCCGCCGTAGTCGCTACTCGGAGCGAACGTCTTCGGGCTCGAGCCCGTGGTGGGCTTTGAGCATCGCGATGAAGCTGGGGAGAAGCTCGATTTTCTCCGCCTGGCAGTGTTCGATCAGATCGTTGCCGAGGGCCGTGTTCAGCTGGTAGTAACGTACGCGCTTGTTGAGTTTGACGAAGCCGAACCGGTCGACCTCGGCCGGTTTGGACGCACCGCCGATCCGTGGCGCGTGGAGCGTGCAGTTGGTCAAGTGGGTGCCGAGTTCCGCGTCCAGCGCGTAGATCGTTTCACGGCCCGCTTGCACCTGCGGAGCGAGGCTGCAGTTCTCCAAAGTCAGCTTGCCACGCAGGGGACCCTCAGCGGCCGCCGTGAAGCGGTCGACCGTGCTGTCGGTGACGATCACGTCGGCTGCACTGCCCCCGAGATAGACGCTCAGACCGGGGCAATTTGTAACCCGGATCTGAGGGTAAAGTGCGGCGGCATCTTGGTACGTCGTCGTCCCTTTGTTGCCGAGCCGCAGATGCGCTGCGTCCGGATCGTTGGGAGCGGAAGCCGGGATTGCTTCGAGCTGAATGTTCTCAAACGCCATCAGGCAATTCGGTTTCAGCTGTTTCCCGTCGTAACCGCCCTCGCGGCCCAAATCGTAATGATAAGGATCGGGGACGCTCCATAACCGGACGCCTTGCTGACGGCCGAGGACGGTGACATTGCGGGCCGTGAAGTGGTGTGCGAAGAACAGCCGCGCCCCGTCCTCGGTTTTGGAAAAGTTAGCAACGCGAAGTAGCCAAATCGGGGCGGTCGACTCGGGAAAACCGCTGTAGTCAACTTGCAGGTTTTCAATATCGATCGTGCGTCCGCAGCCGATTGGATAGCCGTAATCGAAGCGACCCGGGCTGCTGCTCAAGATTGCGACCGGGCGATCGCGCGAGGGGGTCAATTTGCAATTTCGGATTCGGATGTTGCCGTCCCATTTGGCCCCGAAATCATGGCGGAAGTTGACGAACGTATTGCCGTCTTGGACGGTGTTCTCGATCGTCAGATCACCGCCGCCGGTGATCGAGATTCCGCGGAGGCCGATCTCCGAGTCCTGGATGGTGAGATTCCAGCAGTGGAAGTGAACGTCGACCCGATTGAGCCGACATTTCTCGATCCGAAAATTCTTGTTGATATTCGTGCCAAACACACCCCAGTGCAGCCAGCTTCCTTCGGCGGTGAGGTTGCGGAAGGTGCAATTCAGCATCCGCGCTCCGCTGATCCCGTAGGTGCCCGCTCCCACTTTCTTCTTGGGGTCTCGCCGGTTTTGCTCCCAGGGGATCAGGCGAATGTTCTCGAGCGTCACATTGAAGACACGGCTGAGATTGTAGAAGCCCGAGCGAGGTTCCATCGAGATATCGCTTTTGCCGGGCTCCAGGCCGACCCATTGGTTCTGGATCTTGGTGCGGCTGCGTCGGATGCTAAATCCGTTTTGGTAATAGCTGGTATATTTCGTTCCAGGGTTGTCCCCCGAGAGATAGAACCCACCGCCATTGATGATTAGAAAGGTGTCGGGACAGGGCGTGGCGGTCAATTGCGTGTAGTCTTTGAACTTCCATGCAATGTCTCCGAGAATCCGCCCATCTTCTTCGACATAAAAAAGTTCTTCACGGTCCCAGGATTGTCCCTTGTAACGATCGCCAGCGCGGAACCCGATCTGGTCGTTGGCATCAGCGATGCTCACCAGGCAATTTTTGTAAGGGGCCATTTCGGGGATCAGCTGAACGCCCGGACCGAGCCGCTTGAGAAAGGCTGCTTTGGCCGCGTCGTCGAACTCGATTGGTTGGGAAGACTGCTGATTTTCGACGATGAACCGGGGCGTTCGCTTTTGGTTGAACCTCTCGTCGATGTGAAAGATCGTGTTTCCCCACTCGACGTTGGTAGTGATCGGAATCGCAGTCGTGTTGAGGATCCAGAACTCGCCCTGGTGCTGGATGATGGGAAGCTGGTGCTCGGCGGCGTACTGATGGGCCTGCTTGATCTGCACACCGTCGTCGTTCTTGCCGTCTCCGATCGCCCCGAACATCCGGTAGTTGACCGCTTCGCCCGGCAGCAAGCGGGCGAGCTGATCCGCTTTCAGCCCCACCACTGCTCCCCCGTCGGCTGCGGGCTCCGACGCCGCCTCGATCCGGTAGACCGCGTTGCCTCCGTCGCCGGGAGCGTGATAGCCGAGCGTCTGAGCGAGCCATCCAACTCGCAGCTCTTCGTCCCCACGCATCGCGGCGACGGTCGGATAGACCCGGACCCGCAGCGGTTCTCCAGCGGATTCGGCTGCCGCGCCGCCGTCGGCTGCCAGGCTCGGAGAGTCACCGCCGAAAACGATTCCCCCGAGGCTTAGGAGCGCAAGCGCCTGACGGCGTTCTAAGGCTTTGGGTGAAGCGCTGTCGCAGCGGGAGATAGGCATGGCAGGTCCTCTGCCGGCTCAGCGGCCGGGCGTGGTCGGCGGGGAAGGGGAGGTGGGAAGGGAGTTCGGCGAGGGAGGGAGTGGAGGAGCGGAACTCCCGAGGCGTCTCGGCGCCGCTTGCCATCGTACTTCACGATCGAAGCGACGGTGCGGCCTCGAGCTCTCGAGGCTCCCCAAACCCTTGGCTCGCCCCGCAGAGCTTCGGAGCGCCGCACCCGCCGACTCGACCGAGCGGCCGGTCGTAGCGATTGCCCCCTCAGGACCGGGGGGGCGGACTGGGGGGAGGTGACGGCCGGGGGGCAATCCGGGTCCATTCTGCCCGCTCCCTTTGACAACCTCGGCTGCGGCGACTAAAAACTGGCGATACTGAGACTCGATCTCAGGTATCTTGCGTTTGTCTGAGCCAGCCATTGGTCCGCGCCTGCCCGGGGCCGCCATAGCCAGCGATTGATCGGTCCGTACCGCCCAAATCGTCGACTTTCCTGTGGAGGCACCCATGCTCCGATTCCCCGCTGCCGCGGCTGCTCGTCGCGGTTTTACCCTGGTTGAACTGTTGGTGGTCATCGCCATCATCGGCATGCTCGTCGGGCTGCTGCTGCCGGCCGTCCAGCAAGCTCGTGAAGCGGCCCGCCGGATCCAGTGCACGAACAATCTGAAGCAGATTGGGTTGGCGATGCACAACTACCACGACGTCTACACCAGCTTTCCCTCTTCGCGGACCGCTGATACCGCGGTCTGGTCGGTCTCGATCCTGCCGCAGCTCGAGGGAGGCAATCTGGCGGAGCTCTACGACTACGACCTGGACTGGAACGAGGGGACGAACCTCGATCTGAAGACGCTGATGCCGGCCAGCTACGAGTGCCCTTCCAATCCTTCGGGGGGCGACGTGTTGAGCGTCAATGGTTTCCAGACGACCGATTACGCGGTGCTCCGCAATGCCACGGCGTGGGACCAACACGAGTCGCTCTTTCAAGGCAACGATTTCCGTCGCATGCGGGACATCACCGACGGGACCTCGCACACGTGCATGGTCTACGAGTCGGCGGGCCGCTCGGACTGGTATGTCAACGGCCGTCAGAATCCGGGCCGCAGCGGTTACAACCACACGTACGGGACCGAGAAAGATCCATGGACCTCCAGCCAGAACGCGGGTTGGATGTTCGCCTGTGAAGTCGATCTCAACGCCGCCGGCGACGACATGACGGCGGTTTATTGGTCGACGGGCAATCGGGTGATCAACGTCAGCAACTGGTTCGGGGCTCCGTACTCGTTCCACCCGGGGGGCATCCAGATGGGGATGGCCGACGGATCGGTGCGATTTGTCTCGGAAACCGTTTCCATGGACACGATCAAGGCTCTGACGTCGATCAACGGCGGCGAAGTGCTGGGGGCGTTTTGATGGTTGCACGATTTGCTACCGTCGCCCGCCGGCGTCGCGTCGCCGGTCCGCTCATGCGTTGCAGCGGGCTCTCCCTCGCCTGCCTGCTGCTGGCGGGTTGCGGCGGCGACGATGCCTGGCATGCGGAAACGCAGCCGGTTCAGGGGAAAATCACGATCAACGGGCAACCGCCCGCCGGCGCCGTGGTGACGCTGTACCCGACTGGGGCGGAGTTCGACGTGCGAGAGTCGAAACCGTGGGGCGTCGTTGGCCCCGACGGCATCTATCAGCTGCGGACGTACGAGAAAGGGGATGGCGCGCCGCGCGGCGAGTACGACGTGACGATTGTGTGGCGGGAGAATCCGTCGATTCCGGGGTCGCCCGACATGCTCTCGGGGGCTTACGACGAACCGACCGAATCGCAGTGGTCGGTCACGATCGAAGAGGATCAGACGGAGCTACCGCCCATCGAAGTCACCGGGGCCAAGGTCGCCGAGAACCCACGGCGTCAAATGCAGCGGCCTTCGCCGTTCGAAGAACCCGAGGTTCAGTGATCCAGCCATGTCGATCGATGTCGTTGAAGCTCCGGTTGCAGAAGCTGCGCCGCACCGACCGCAGCGTCCGGCGCGCCAGCCCGCCTCATCCTTGTTCCGAGTGATTTGGCGGTGGCATTTTTACGCTGGGCTGATCGTCTCGCCGCTGATCATCGTGGCGGCTCTGACCGGTGGAATCTATCTGTTTGGCGCTGAGATTGTCGACCTCGCCAATCGCCAACTGCTGTTCGTCGAATCGGTCGGGCAGCCGGTCCCTTACCAGCGGTTGATCGATGCAGCCGAAGCGGCCGTCCCGGGCGGCACGGCGACGCGGATCGTCGTGCACACCGAGCCGAGTCGCGCCGCAGCGGTCACGGTTTCGCCGCCGGCGGAGGAGTCTCCTGCCGCCGACGGAGCATCCTCGCGGAGCGATCGCGGGCGAACCGTTTACGTCGATCCCTACACGGCCGAGGTGCAAGGAACGCTCGACGGGCCCCTGCCGCTCGAATCGTTCTTTCGCATCGTCCGGCAAATTCATCAGCGGCTGTTTGCGGGAACGACCGGACGGATTCTCGTCGAATTGGCGACGACCTGGACGCTGATCCTGATCCTCAGCGGCGTCTACCTGTGGTGGCCCCGCCGCAAGGAAAAAACCAAAGGGGTTTGGCTGCCACGGTGGCCGGCCAAGCCATACACGGTTCTCCGCGACGTGCACGCTCTGGCGGGGGTTTACCTGGTGCCGGTGTGCTTGGTCATCATCCTCAGCGGGCTCTACTACTCGCTCGTGTGGGGCGAGTCGTTCCACTTCGTGAGCAAGCAGTTCTTCGCCACGGCGGCAGTCGAGGATGTCGAGCAGTCGGGCGACGATGCCGAAGATGCGACCCCCTATGTTGCTCCCGCTTTCACCTTGCAGCAAGCGATCACGAAAGCTCGCTCGGTCCACCCGGTGCGCGACGTGACTGTAACGCTGCCGAGCCAATCGGCCGACCACTACGAAGTCTCGGCAATCAATGACTACGCCCGCGGCACGTACGGAGCGATGAACTCGAGCAGCTATAAGATTCATCGCGAAACGGGTGAAGTGCTCGAGCTCAGCCACCTCTCGGAAAGCGAGCGGTGGTGGGGGCACGCCTGGGCGTACCCGCTGCACGTGGGGAGTATCGTGGGGCCGCTCAGCAAGATCGTGTGGCTCCTGGCAAGCCTGGTCCTGGTCGTCCTGCCGTTCACCGGGTTGTGGATGTGGTGGAAGCGGCGACCTCAAGGAGGGACGGGGTTCCCGAGGAAACCGTCGTTCGAAGTCGTCCCCGCCTGGATCTGGATCTCGATCGTGCTGCTGTGTTTGTTGTTGCCGATGTTCGGGATCTCCGTGCTCGCGATCCTCGTCGCCGATCGGCTCGTCCGCAGCCTCCGCCCGACGCCGGCCTAGCCCGGACGATTCATCCGCCGCCGGCCGCCTAGCTGGACAGCGCCACTTTCTCGCGCTGAATTGCCATAAAGTCAGCAGTGCCCAGCAGTTGGCTACAAAGTCGTTTAACGGCAAGCCGAAGGCGACTGTGTTTTAAAAAGCAGTCGC
>NZ_WRPR01000039.1 GCF_010367455.1 Candidatus Laterigemmans baculatus
ACAGGCAAAACAAAAAAAACCACCACTTCTGACCAGACTACCCGAGCAGAACTTCCCAAACAACCAATTCGGCTCCTGACCCCTTTTTCGACATCCGGTGACCCCTTTTTCGGGCCGAGTGTCGGTGTCGCCCCGCTGGGACTGTGGGGGAGGGGTGGTGTCGGGCTCGGTACCTGGGGCTTACGCCGCCAGGCTATTGTCTGTCGCCTCTCCGAGGCTGGGGGAGCGGACGCCGCTGCGGGGGTGGAAGGAACAGGAGGAAGCAGAGGTAACGGAGGGGGCTCTGTTTACTCAGTTGCCTCCTATTCGGGAGTTGAAGACGGATTATCAGCGCTAACTGCGATATCCGTGGTTCTCCCTTCCCTGCTTGTCCGTGCTTGTCCGTTTCCCCCGGGTCTCCCTTCGTGTCATTCGTGGTTGTCCCGTCGGCCGGTGGCGTGTGGCGAGCGGGAACCGGACGCTAGCGCGTTGCGGCTGATGGTTTTTCTCGCGGGAGAAAAGCGGGAGAAAAGGGTCAGGAGCCTATTTGTCAGTCTGGGGGAACTTGCGGGGACGACCTGGTTTCCGCAGCGTGGACTCGAGTCCTAAGCGGCGGGCCGTCGCTTCGTCCCAACAACCAATTCGGCTCCTGACCCCTTTTTCGACTCGCTTCGACCCAGCCACTATCTCCAAACGGTTGGCTGCGGGCGATTGCTTTTCGCAGTTGCCCTTCTTCCTTCTGACCCAAGGGGCGGTTAACTCGCTCAGTCCAGTTAGGCTGCCGCGGCATCGGCCAAGGGGCTAACGCCACAAGGCTGCTGCCGCGGTTCCAATTCCAAAGGC
>NZ_WRPR01000040.1 GCF_010367455.1 Candidatus Laterigemmans baculatus
AAGCCGAAGGCGACTGTGTTTTAAAAAGCAGTCGCCTTCGGCTTGCCGTTAAACGATTTTTCTGCGAGCCGTCCCGCTCCGAACCAATCCAAAGGGGCGCTGTCCAGCTAAGCCGGAGACAAAAGTTCCGCACCGAGATTGAGATCGGCAGGAAGGGGCTGGGGGCGGCCTGGGATTTGCTCGCTTCGCGGCCAAGCTCCGACCCTTTCTCCTGCCGCTGGGTGTGCTATGGCGATCGCGACTGGGACCGAACCACAGCCCGAAGAGTCCCGCAACCCCAAGCCCCGCCGGATCGGCGAAGCGAAATGCTGCGGCGGCTGCGGGGCGTCCCTGCCCCCGCTCGAAGACCGGGGAGGCGGTTTCTGCGATACCTGCCAGTGGGTGCTCTCGGCCAGCGGCTAGGCATGGCTGCCGCATGAAAAAACCCCAGCGGGACTTGGCGTCCAGCCGGGGTTTTTAAAAGCATTTCAGAAGCGACGCTGACGGGGCTCGAACCCGCAACCACCGGATCGACAGTCCGGTACTCTAACCAATTGAGCTACAGCGCCTTGAGTTGTTCGTCGTGTGTGTCGGGAATTATAGCTCGCCGTGCCAAGCTCGCAAGGGCATTCCGCGACAACTCGCAATTCTTCGTCCGGCCCCGCTTTTTCCGGGGATTTTGCCCTCCCGGGAGCGTCACGCGGGAAGCCGGTGAGCTAGATTTCTTTGCGGGGTCCGGCTGCGGCCGGTGAACAAAAGTCTGGATCGGCTGTTCGCGTCCGCCGCCTGAACTTTTCTTCCAATTTCCTCTCCCCCGCACTGTTACCACTCCGCACCTCCACCGCCCCCGTACTTCCACCGCCCCCCTACTCTTCAGGTCCGTGCCCGATGACCGCCGCGAAAGAGATGGCGCTCGACGCCACGATGATGTTCGGTTTTTCGCTCTCGCGGTGGTTCGGCGACGCTTCGCACGAACTGGTCGATTATTTCCATCGTATGGATACTACGCACTGGATGGTGATCTCCGCCTCGGCCGTAGCGTTTGGCTTCTGCTGCCTCCGCGGAAACATGGTCCACTGACGCCGCGCACCGACTCCGCGCACCGACTCACCGGCCCTCCGCCTTGCTCGCCGCAGCTCGGATCGCCGATCTTGGGCAATTTTGGCTCGAAATCCGGTTGCCCCCTTGCCACGCTTTGATAACACTGACGCTCTCACCGCACGGCGAGGGCTCACCGCGCGGGCGGGGCCGGTTCAAGGACCGGGTCTTGTCTCGTGAACGGGGGCTCGTCTGGCGGAGGGAGCCGTCCGTATCTTGCCGAGATTGCGACTCATGCCGCTGTTCGAAATCGAGACGTCGAGCCACATTCTGATCACTTGGGCGGATGACGAGGCCGCGGCCCGCGAGGTGGTGCGGGACGCTTTTCCGTCAGACGACGTGATTCGGATGACCAAGCGCCCGCGAAACACATGGGTGATTTCTAAAGGAGCACTCGGGCTGACGACGACCAGCCTCGACCCGTGCAGTATTGCCCGCGAGTGCCTCTCCAAATCGTCGGGGGACAAAGTCCACGCGATTCGCCTGTATATGCACGAGACTGGTTCCGATCTGGAGCGGGCTCGCAAAGTCATCGAGTCGAACATGGTGATGGGCTGGTAGCGTCGACCGAACCTCGCCGCGGCTCCCCGCCAATTCGCGGCCACTCGGGGCCAGTTCGCGGCCACTCGGGGCCAGTTCGCGGCCACTCGGGGCCAGTTCTGGGGGGCCTCCTGCTTCTGGTACCGCTGCTAGTCGGCTGTCAGGGGTGTCGCGACGATGCGTTGACCGACGAAACCACTCAGCAGCGTCCAGCCGAAGCGATCAGCCACTCTCCGATCCGCTGCTTGCCGGAAGACTCTTCCCAGGTCGGGGTTCCGGTCAAACCGGGGCACTGGATGGCGGTCGGCCAGGCTTGGAAGGCGAACGCGGAAGACTTTCGCGGTTCGCTCTGGACCACCGCGGAGCGGCGGGGCGACTCTTCCGCAGCCAGCGACTGGTCGATGCAATCGCTCCGTCCGGCCGTCCTCCCCCGCGGCCAAACGAAACGGCTCGAGTCGCGGCTGTTGATTCCGCCGAGCCTCTCGCACCGCGATCAGCGGCTGGCGGTCGGCGGCCGGTTCGAAGCCCGCGGGCAGGGGGTCATCGCTGACAGCGGTTTGGACCCGGCGATCGTGATGGCTCCCGACGAGTACTTCTTTGTCGTGCTCACCGAACGTCCCGAACAGTTCTCGGTCCTGCAGGTCCAGGACTGGGTTCGCCCGCCGCTCGATCCCGAGTTTCCCACCCGCCAGACGCTCGACTATCGCGTCGTGATCCCGGCCGGCGAGGGTATGCTGCCGATCCCGGACACGTTCTTTGAATGGACTTCGACGGCGTATCTGTTGTGGGATGACATCGAACCGGAAGCGCTGACCGAGGACCAGCGGCGAGCGGTCCGCGACTGGTTGCACTGGGGCGGACAGATCATTTTCAACGGTCCCGCAGCGGCTCGAGCCTTGGCCGGGTCGGAGTTCGCCGACCTGATGCCGATTGAATTGGGAGGCCAATCCGAGCGGGGGGCCCAGTTCGCGCAGGGGACCCGCGGAGGGCTGGAAACGGAGCGGCTTGGCGAGTTGCTTCGCCGCTGGAGCGTGCCCAACGATCCGTCGCTGGTCCGCTTGCTGGGACGCCTCGACAGCGACGCCGTGCGAGCCGGAGTGACCGGCCGTGCCCGTCCGGGAGTCGTGGAGTTGCCCGACTCGGCGGGGCTGGTCGTCGAACAGTCGGTCGGCCGCGGCCGGGTGGCGATGACGCGGTTTGATCTCGCCGCCGGCTGGCTCCCCGAGTGGGCGTCGCTGCAGAGTTTTTACAACGCCGCCCTGCTCCGCCGCCCTCCTCGCCAGTACGAGCAAGTGGGCAAGGCGCTGCGGCTGCGGTTCACCGCCAACGCAGGCTCGCGGGCCGACGATCCACGCTTGGCCACGCGGCTCCGCATCTTCGCCCGCGACGCCGCCCTCCCAAGTCCACCGCAAGCAGCCGGCGCGAGCGAGAGCGAGAGCGAGAGCGGGAGCGGGAGCGGGAGCGGGAGCGATCAGGCCAGCGAGCCGCCCAGCCCCTGGTTGGACACGAACGTCTCGTTCACTCCCGGAACCGGGCTCGGCTCCTGGACCGATCGCAGCGACACCGGACGGCTGGCCAGCGAGCTGCTCCGCGAAGAGGCGGGGATCGTGATTCCCAAGTCCGCGTTTGTCGCCAGGTCGCTTGCGATCTACTTGATCGTCCTCGTTCCGCTCAACTATCTCATCTTCCGCTTACTCGGCCGGCTCGAGTGGGCATGGCTGGCGGTTCCGCTGATTGGATTAGTCGGGGCCGCGGTGATCGCCCGCTCGGCGCAGCTCGACATCGGGTTTGCCAGAAGCCGCACGGAGATTGACGTGCTGGAGATGCATGAGGGCTATTCGCGGGGGCACCTGAGCCGGTACGTGGCGATCTACAATTCGCTCAGCACCAGCTATGAGTTTCACTTTGCCAATCGGGAAGCGGTCGCGGCTCCGGCGGGGATCGAGCATGCCACCACTTCCGGCGCGCCGTTTGTGCTCCAGCAATCGTTCGGCTCCGGCGTCGCGCTGACCGGCGTGGCAATTCCGTCGAACCAGACGCAAGCGGTGCATGCCGAACAAATCCTCGAACTTGGCGGTTCGATCTTTTTCGACGCGGCGAGCAGTCGGCTCGAGAACACCAGCGACCTGGATCTGTGGGACGTGGCGGTGGTCGCCAAGGACGCCCAAGGGGTGCTGCGGAGCGATTCGGTCGGTCCGCTTGCCAGTGGAACCAGTGCCACGATTCGGCTCGGCGACGCTCCTCCGCGGTATTCGGACCCGCTGCCGATGGGTGCCGAGCGGATGCTCACGCGGCTCGCGACCGGCGACGATTTGGCGGCAGGCGAGATGCGGCTAGTCGGCCGCTGTGAGGCGGCTCAGCCGGGCTTGGAGATCCAGCCGGAGGTTTCGCAGTCGCGGCAGCAGACGATCGTGCTCGTCCATTTGGCTCGCCCGTCGCTGCCTCCTGCCGAGCCCGATCGAAATTTGCGGACCGACTTTCCAGCCGCGACAGAAGAACATGATTGAGCTGCATGGTTTTGGGAAAGACTACGGCGATTTCACCGCGGTCGATTCGATCGATTTGACGATTCCTGCGGGCGAGACGTTCGGCTTTATCGGGCCCAACGGAGCCGGCAAGAGCACGACGATCCGCTACCTGTCGACGCTTCTGAAGCCGACTCGCGGCTGGGGATCGGTCGCGGGCCACAACGTCACCAGCGAGCCGATGTCGGTTCGCCGGGTGATCGGCTACATGCCCGACACGTTCGGGCTGTACGACGGGATGCGGGTCTGGGAGTTTTTGGACTTCTTCGCCGTCGCCTACCGCATCGATCGCGAGCACCGCAAGCGGGTCATCGGCGAAGTCCTCGAGCTGCTCGACCTGGCTCACAAGCGCGACGATTTCGTGAACGGCCTATCGCGGGGAATGAAGCAGCGGCTCTGCCTGGCCAAGACGCTCGTCCACGACCCGCCGGTCCTGATCCTGGACGAACCGGCCAGCGGACTCGATCCCCGTGCCCGCGTCGAGCTCAAGGCGTTGCTCAAGGAGCTGCGGCGGATGGGCAAGACGATCTTGATCAGCAGCCACATCCTGACCGAGTTGGCCGACTGCTGCACCTCGATCGGGATCATCGAGCGGGGGCGGCTGTTGATGCACGGGCCGATCGCCGAAGTGTACGGCAAAATTCGCCGCAACCGGATCGTCGAGATCCGCTTCCACTCGGGCGAGGACGCGGGACTGATGATTCTCCGAAGCCAGGATTCGCTCCGCGCGCTCGACGTCGACCGCGGGCGGGTCACGGCCGAGCTCGAGACGGACGATCAGGGGCTCGCGGAGCTGGTCGAGCAATTCGTCGCCGAGGGCGTGCGGCTGCGGAGCTTTCACGACAAAGATCCGACGCTCGAGGATGTGTTTATGACGGTTACAAAGGGCTTAGTGAGTTAACCGCCGGGGGAGCGAAAATTCGAGCTCCCTTTCGAGCCGCAGCGATTCGCCGTCGCCCGCCGCAGCGATTACAATGGCCAAGGTGCGCAGGTTCCGCTAATCCGCACCCACATCCGCACCGCGACCCGGCTTTGCGTCGCTTCGCTCGGAAGCCCAGCCGTGCCCGCCGGTTCGTGCTCATCCCCGAGACCTAACTCGTTCGAGATTTCGCATGTTGCGTTCGTCACATCTGCATCGCGTTGGACTCCTCGCCGCCGTCGCCGTGGTCTGGCAGTGCACGGCGGTTGCCACGGCCCTGGGCCGCGAGACCTTGTCACCGGCCGAGGCGGCGCGAGCCGGTTTGGTCAGTGCGTGGCAACGTCAGATGACGATTGCCGGAGGACTCGCCGGATTGGCCGACGCCCAGGTGTACGTCGATGCGACGCGGCCCCGGGAGATTGTGGAGGTCACGGCGAACGACCAGGTCCTGCTGCGCATTCCGGCCGACCGCGTCGACCGCAGCGGTCAGCCGATCGGAATTGAGGAAGCCGAGCGTTTGGCCCGGCTGGAGATCTACAAGCTCAAGCGGCGGGGAACCGAGGCGACGCAGGCCCGGAGTCAGGTTCCGCAGGTCCGGTTGTACGTGCTCGGCAAAGACGGCACGGTCGAAGCGCGAGACGGAGAAAGTGGACGCGTTTTATGGACCGAACAGCACGGCGATCCGCGGTTGCCCTCGCTGCCGATGGCGATCAATGAAAATTTCGTGATCTTCGCCAACGGGATGGACCTGATCGTCCTCGACGCCCTCAGCGGCCGGTCGGTCTATACTCGCCGATTCCGGTACATGCCGGTGGCCGGGCCGGTAATCGTCGGCTCGCACGTGATGACGCTCTGTGCGTCGGGGCGGGTCGAGGGTCTGCCGCTGGGCAATTTCAACGCCGACTTCTTCACTGCCGTGGCCGCCGGGGAGCCGACCACCGGCGCGGTGGCTGCTCCCGATTTGCCGCGGATGATGTGGCCGACCGAAGCGGGCTATGTGTACGCGGTTGAAGGGGGCGAACGGCCCGGCATGGCCTTCCGCTTTCCGGCCGATGGATCGGTGACGGCCAAACCGGCGGTCGGTTTGGGAGGCCGCTTCTTCATGGCCACCGATCACGGCCAGGTGTATGGCGTCTCGGCTCTGAATGCGGGAAGCGTGTTGTGGCGGTACAGCGTCGGCGATCCGATCCACGCCCCGACCGCGCTGTTCGGCAACCGGTTGTTCGTCAAGACGATCTATGACGACCTGTTCTGCCTCGACGCCACCAGCGGACGATCGCTGTGGCCGGCACCGGTCCGCGAAGTCGACCAGATTCTAGGCGGCACCGACAAGCAGTTGATCATCCGCAGCACCACGGCGCGGCTGAAAACGCTCGACATGGAGACCGGCAGCGCGATGGCCGAGTTCCCCGCAACGAGCGTCGTCGACGCGATCCCCAATCCGCTGACCGATCGCTTGTACCTGCTGACCTCCAGCGGCGGCATCCAGTGCCTCCGCCCCCTCGCGGCGGAACTGCCGACGATGCTGCTGCAGGAATTCAAGCCGCAGACGGCTGGCGAAGCACCGCAGAAGCCCGGGAAAAAACCAGCCGAGGGGGCGACTCCCAATGCGACCGACCCGTTTGCTCCGGCTGGCGACGACCCGCAAACTCCCGACGGGGGTGCCGATCCGTTTGGCGGTGGAAACGATCCGTTTGGTGGCGGCGCCGATCCGTTCGGCGGCGAGGACATGGACGATGTGTTTGGCGGCGGAGCCGACCCCTTCGCCAACTGAGGCCCCTTCGCCAACTGAGGCCCCTTCGCCAACTGAGGCCCCTTCGCCAACTGAGGCTTATCCGTCACCAGAGTGACGTTCGCCACTCGAGACTCGCCCGCCAACGGAGTGGCGCGCGTGGATTTCCAGATCGACGCAACCGGTATGATCGCTCCCGGTGAGGGTGCTGTCGCGGCTGCGGAAGCCTTCCCCGGCGGCGGACCGGTTGACCGTCGTGGAGCGAAGTCTTACACACACACAGCCCGCCCCTGCTTCCTCCGAGTACGATGACGGAAACCACTACTGTGAGCGATGTTGTTCCCATTCGCAGCGCCCTGATCAGCGTCAGCGACAAACTGGGCCTTGCCGATTTCGCCCTCGGCCTGCACCGCGCCGGCGTTCGCATCTACAGCACCGGCGGCACGGCCGAAACGATTCGCGGATCGGGCATTCCGGTGGTCGACGTTGCGAATTACACCGGCTTTCCCGAGATGATGGGGGGCCGCCTCAAGACGCTGCACCCCAAAATCTTCGGCGGCATTCTGGCGCGGCGTGGGCTCGAGGAGGACGACGCGGCGCTTCAGGAGCACGAGATCGAACCGTTTGATCTGGTGATCGTCAATCTCTATCCGTTCGAAGCCACCGTGGCCCGCCCGGGAGTGACGACCGAGCAAGCGATCGAACAGATCGACATCGGCGGTCCGAGCCTGGTCCGCGCGGCGGCGAAAAACCACTCGCACGTCGCCGTCGCGACCAGCCCCGAACAGTACTCCGAGATCCTCCGCCAAGTCGAATCGCAAGGCGGAACCGATCTGACGCTCCGCCAGCACTTGGCCTGCGAGGCGTTCGAACACACGGCCAGCTACGATCGAGCGATCGCCAAATACTTGCGCGGCGAGTCGGTGGTGACCGACTTCCCGCCGACGATGCATTTCTCGCTGCGTCGTAAAGCCCTGCTCCGCTACGGCGAAAACCCGCACCAGAAAGCGGCCGTCTACTCCGACCCAACGGTTCGCACGGCCAACCTCGTCAACGCCCGACAGGTCAGCGGCAAGGAGTTGTCTTACAACAATCTGCTCGACTTGGACTCGGCGCTGACGATCGTGCGGGGCTTTTCCACTCCCGCCGCTTCGGTCATCAAGCACAACAACCCGTGCGGTGCGGCGACCGGCGAGCGATTGGCGCGGGCCTGCCAGAAAGCGCTCGACGGCGACCCGCTGAGCGCCTTCGGCTCGGTGATCGGTTTCAATCGCACCGTCGATCTGGCAACGGCCGAAGTCCTCTGCCAACCCGGGCTGTTCATCGAAGCGATCGTCGCTCCCGATTTCGAAGCCGGGGCGGTAGGTTTGCTGACGACCAAGCCGCGGTGGAGCGAGAACGTGCGGTTGATGCAGGTCGGGCGTCTCGAGGGCCCCGCCCCGGCACTCAGCCGCCGGTTCATCAGTGGCGGGATGCTGGTTCAGGAAGCCGACCGCGTCGCCGCCGCGCCGCTGCAGTGGAAGACGGTCACCGAAACCGAAGTGGCCGACGCTCTCTGGGACGACGTCGCCTTCGCGTGGGAGATGGTCCGCCACGTGAAGAGCAATGCGATCGTGCTGGCCAAAGACACCTCGCTGGTCGGGGTCGGGGCGGGGCAGATGAGCCGCGTCGACAGCGTGGAGATCGCGATCGAGAAAGCGGGCTCGCGGAGCCGCGGCAGCATTCTCGCTTCCGACGCGTTCTTCCCCTTCCCCGATTCGATCGAAGCCGCTGCCGAAGCGGGGATCGTGGGCATCATCCAGCCCGGCGGGTCGCGGCGCGATCAGGAAGTGATCGATGCCTGCAACGCCCATCGGATCCCGATGATCCTGACGGGCCGCCGTCACTTCAAACACTGATGGGTACGATCCTCGACAAGATCCTCGCGACCAAGCGGTCCGAGATCGCCGAAGCCCAGCGGCAGGTACCCCGCGAGATGCTGGTGGATCAAGCGGCCGCGGCCCCGCCGCCGCGGAGCTTCGCCCACGCGCTGACGAACGGCCCAGGTCGAGTGCGGTTGATCGCCGAAGTGAAGAAGGCGAGCCCTTCGGCGGGGATCATTCGCGAAGCGTTCGACCCGGCCGAAATCGCCGTTGCTTACGCTTCAGCCGGCGCGGCCTGCATCAGCGTGCTGACCGACCGCGAATACTTTCAGGGAGACCTCGAGTTCCTCCGCCAGATTCGCAGCCGCGTCGAGACGCCGCTGCTCCGCAAGGACTTCATCGTCGACCATTACCAGTTGCTCGAGGCCCGGGCCGCCGGCGCCGACTGCGTCCTGCTGATCGCCGAATGCTTGTCGCCCAGCGAACTCGAGGAGCTACATCATGCGGCGCTCGAACTGGGGATGGAGACGCTGATCGAGCTATACGATCGGGAGAATCTGGACGCCGTCCTGGCGACCGGTGGCAAGATCGTCGGCATCAACAACCGCGACCTACGGACCTTCGTCACCGATCTTGAACACACGATCCGGCTGCGGCGCGAAATCCCCGAGGACCGGATCGTGGTCGGCGAGAGCGGGATCCGAACCGCCGACGACGTCGATCGCTTGGCAGCCGCCGGGGTTCAGGCGATGCTGGTGGGTGAATCGCTGATGCGACAGGATAACCTAAGTGGCGCGGTACGGGATTTGATCGAACGAGCGTAGCTGCCAATCCTGAGGAGTCCCCTGTGGGTCAAGTCCGCGAAACGATCTCGACCATCAACAGCGTGATTCGCACCCTGCTGGTGCTGGCGATCAGTGGCGTCGTCCTCGCCACCGGCTATGTCATCTACGACCGCATCCACGGCACCGACCAGCGGCTCGACGAAACTCGACAGGCGCTCGTCGCCGCTCGCGCCCAGTTGGGCGATGCCGAGCTGCGGATCGGCGAGCTCGAAGTCGACGTCGCAGAAAAGCAGCGGCAAATCGAGCGGATGGAAGTGGCGATGCGGTTGCTGAAAATGGACCACCGCTTGGCCCGCCTCGAAGTGGTCGAGCAGACCGCCGACGAAGAGACGGGCGACGTCGAAACCACGCTCGCCTTCATCGAACTCTCTCCCGAAGGAAACCCGATCGGAGAGCGACGCGAGTTCACGATCCGTGGCGATGTGGTCTACCTCGACAACTGGGTCGTCAAGTTCGAGGACCAGTACGTCGAGCAAGCCGATCTCGCCCGCGGCACCTCGCTGGTGCTGTTCCGCCGCATTTTTGGCGAGTACCAGACGCCGTCGGAAGGTTATGCGATCGACCCGGTCGGTTCGCTGCCGAGCGCCTACCACCGCGGCGGCCAACCGAGCGAGTTCGAGCAGGAGATCTGGGACGACTTTTGGACCTTCGCCAATGATCGCGAAGAGGCGATGGAAAAGGGGATTCGCGCCGCCCACGGCGAAGCGGTATCGATGAAAGTCGAGCCGGGGCGAAACTACCGCGTCGTGCTCCGCGCCAGCGATGGCCTCTCGATCGTGCCCGAAGACGCCGAGCCGGCAGAGTGACGGTTTCGTTTAACGGCAAGCCGCAGGCGTCGGTGTTTTAAAGAGCAGTCGCCTTCGGCTTGCCGTTAAACGATTGCGCTTAATTGCGTCTCGCTACTTTCGCGGAGCGAAAGGCGACTATGTGCCTTCGGCGAAGTCTACCAGGGCGCGGAAGTCCTCTTTGAGGTGACCGTAGAGCTGCTGGTAGACCGGAAACAGCTGCTCGTAACGTTTTGCCGCCCGGCGATCGACATCGGTTGTCCCGGCCAATTCGATCGTGGCTTTGCAAGCCGCTTCGATGTTGCGATACGCACCGTCGCCAACCGCGGCGAGCAGAGCGACGCCGAACGCGGGACCTTGCTCGACCTGAATCGAGGAGATCTTTTTGCCGAAGATGTCGGCCTGCAGCTGACGGAACAGACGGTTGCGGCTGCCGCCGCCGGAAGCCCGGATCTGTCGCACCGGGACGTCGAGCGCGCGGATGATCTCGAGGCTGTCGCGGAGGGCGAACACGATGCCCTCCATCACCGCTCGGGTCATCGCCGCTCGCTTATGCCCAAGGCCGAGTCCCACGAAGCTGCCGCGGGCAAACGGGTCGGCGTGCGGGGTCCGCTCGCCGGACAGGTAGGGCAAGAACAACAGCCCGTCGCTGCCCGGAGCCACCTCGGCCGCTTCGGCAGTCGCCGTATCGTACCGCCGCGCTTCGGCCACCCCCGGCAGACCGCGGAGGACTTGGTCGACCCACCACTGCAGCGATCCGCCGCTGCTCAAGTTCACGCCCATCATGTGCCACTTGCCGCGGACCGCGTGACAGAACGTGTGCAATCGGCCGAGGCTGTCGTACTGCGGCTGGTCGCTGTGCACGAACATCACCCCCGACGTCCCGATCGAAGTGCTGAGAATGCCCGCTTTGACGACGCCGTTGCCGATCGCTCCGGCCGCGCAGTCCCCCGCCCCGCCCACCACTTTGCACTCGGTTGAGAGGCCGAGTTCAGCGGCCGCGTCTGCCGTGAGCTGCCCGGTCACATCCTCCGACTCAAAGACCTCCGGCAAGAGCTCGCTTGAGAGCTCAAGCGCGTCGAGCAGCGGACCGCTCCACTTCCGCCCGACCACGTCCAACAACAGCGTCCCGCTCGCGTCGCTGACTTCGGTCGCGTAGCCGCCGATCAGCCGTCGCCTAACCTCGTCTTTCGGGAGCAGCACCTTGGCCAGCCGCCGAAAGTGGTTCCGCTCCTGGTTGCGAAGCCACAAGATTTTGGGAGCTTGGAAGCCGGTCAGGGCGGGGTTGGCCACGAGCTGGATCAGCTGCTCGCGACCGCCGGCCCGCTCGGTAATCTCCAGACACTCGGCCGCCGTACGCTGGTCGTTCCACAGCAGCGCCGGACGGATCACTCGGTCTTTGGCGTCGAGGAACACCGAGCCGTGCATTTGGCCGCTGAGTCCAATCGCCCGCACCTCGTGCGGTTTCAGCTTCGCTTTCTTGACCACGCGGCGGACCGAAGCGACGGTCGCCGTCCACCAAGCCTCGGGATCCTGCTCGGTCCATCCCGGCCGCGGTGTCAGCACGGGATACTCCGCCGACGCCTCGGCGAGAACGGCTCCCCGCTCGTCGATCAGGAGGCTCTTGGTGGCGCTGGTCCCAATGTCGATTCCGAGGTAATAAGCCATGGTAGGTCGGGTGCCTCTGGCGGGGGTGCAAGTGAACCGGGCGATACTATAGTGCGTATCCTTGGCGTTGTCAGAATCGCTTCTCCAGCACTCCGCAATCGCAACCATGCCGACCACCGATCGCTCCCCGCAGCCACTTCGCACGAAGCTCTCCCTGCCGCTCGGTGCATTTTTGGTCGGCCTCTTTTTAGTCGGCTTCGCGGGCTGCAATCGTGCCCCGAGCACCGTCGCACCGCCGGCCGAAGAGGCGACCGACTCCAACTCTTCCGACGTGCCGCTACGGATTGTGTCGACCGCCCCGACGGAGCTGAACGAGCGGATCGAAGCGGCGTGGAAGAGCGTGTCGGAACAACCGCTCACGATTACCGCCGCCACCCGCGAGTCGCTGGCCGAGCATGCCGAACGGACCGACGTGGTGCTGTTTCAGACCGCCGCGATGGGCGACCTGCAAGCGGCCGATCTGCTCACGCCGCTCCCGGAGTCGTTTCTGCAATCCGAGGCCGTCGATGCCGACTCGCTCCTCCCGAGCCTCGCTGGCGGCGCCATGCGGTGGGGGGACGAGATGTACGCCTTGCCGCTCGGCTCGGCGCAGCCTGCGGTTTGGATCAGCCCCGACATCGACACTGCCGACTCACTCACGTGGCAGGAGTACAGCGAGCGGATCGCGAAGCTGCCCGCAGGTCAGGCGGCGGAACCGCTAGCCGACGGCTGGGCGGCGATCGCCCTGCTCCACCGAGCCTCCACGCAGACCAGTGCGACTTGGCTGTTCGAGCGGAACACGCTCGCGCCGGTGCTCGAATCGCCTCCCTACGTGCGGGCCCTCGAGCAACTCGTGGCCGACCGCCAGCAGTACCCGGAGGAACTGCTGAGCCCGGCGGAACTCTGGGATCGGCTGCAGGCAGGCCAGTTGCGAGTCGCGATCGGCTGGCCCGTGGGTGGCGAGGCGACAGCGGCGTCGAGCCTGCGGATGCTCCCCTACCCGACCGCGGAGGAAGTTTTCATCGACCAGTGGAAGCCGGCCGAAGTCGCTCCGCGTCCCCCCTTGCTCTCACCCCGTGGCTTGGTGGTGAGCGTAGCCGCTTCGTGCCGGCAGACCGCGGCGGCTCGCGTCTTCCTGGCATGGCTCGCCAGCCGCGAAGGTCACGCTGTGGTGCGAGCGGCCTCGTCGGATCTGGCCGTCCATCGAGCCGCGGTTCTGTCGGAGGAGGATGCCGCGCTCCCAATCGCGCAGGCAGCGGATCTTGGCCAGGGGACCTATGACGCGTACGTTCGCCAGACGCTCGGCGACGGCCAAGTCCGGCCCACCCTGCGGATCCCCGGCTCCGATGCGTACCTGGAGGCGCTCGATGCCCAAGTCGTGCGAGCGCTTTTGGGCGAAGCGACGGCCGAGGAGGCGTTGGCGGCGGCCAGCGAGGAGTGGGAAGCGATCACCGAACGGCTCGGCCGCCAGAAGCAGCTCCGCGCCTGGAGGCAGGCTCAAGGACTCCGGATCCGCTGAAGCCGCGGGGGTCGCGGAAGCCGCAGGTCCGGTTATGCGAGCGGCTCCGCGAGGAACTTCCCGGCGAGTCGCTCGAAGACGGCTGGACAACGGCGAGCAACAAACCTAACATTTCGTCAAACGATTCGGGGCCGTAGCTCAGTTGGGAGAGCGCTGCGTTCGCAATGCAGAGGTCGGGAGTTCGACCCTCCTCGGCTCCACTTGTTCGAAAAAAGCCCGCACAGCGAAAGCTCTGCGGGCTTTTTTCGTTTTCGCGGTGCGAATGCTGACCGAGGCCCTGCGAATGCTGACCTAGACTCTAGAAAGCCGCTCCATCGTTCGGAGGCACGCCACAGCGATCCCAGTTCCGTTTGGTCCAGAAGCTTTTCATGAGCGTCACGGTCAGTCGCGTCACCAACCTCGAAGATCTGCAGCCCTACCGTGAGACGTGGAACGAGCTAGCGCGAGTGACCGCGGGAGCACAATTCTTTCAGAGCTTCGATTGGTTCGAGTGCTACTGGCGGCACTACGGCGGTGGACAGCAGATGGAGGTGCTGCTCGTCCTCGACGGCTCGAAACTGCTCGGAATCGTGCCGCTGGTCATCCGCACGGAGAACCGCCGCGTGGGCTCGGTCCGCGTGCTGACCTTCCCGCTCGATGACTGGGGCAGTTTTTTCAGCCCCGTGACTCCCCATCCGGACGCGACGATGGCCGCGGCCATCGATCACCTGGCCCGCCAACCGAAGCGGTGGGACATCCTGTCATGGCGATGGCTCGCACCTCACAGCCCAGCATCGCAAGCCATCGCCGACTCCATGCGCGCGAACCGCATGAAGCTCTTCCGCTCAACGCGCTGTACGACCGCCGTGATCGACCTTCCCCAAACGTGTGAGGAATACCACGCGTCGCGGAGCGGGAAATTCCGCAACAACTGGAAGCGCTGGCGGCGACGCGTGGAAGCGACGGGAGAAATGCGTTACGAGAAGTTTCGCCCTCGGCACGACCCCACTGCGACGAGCGATCCGCGCTGGGACCTGTACGACGCGTGCGAAGAGATCGCATCGCGAAGCTGGCAAGGCTCCTCCAGTACCGGAACGACGCTGTCCCATGCAAGCGTGCGTCCGTTTCTCCGCGACGTTCACCGAGCGGCGGCGGCTCTCGGTGCAGTCGATCTGAACCTTTTGTATCTCGACGACCAACCGGTCGCCTTCGAATACGGCTACTGGTGGCAGGGCTACAAAACATCGCTGCGATTTGGGTACGACCAAAGTGCCAGCAAATCGGGGATCGGTAACCTGCTCTGGATCGAAGCGATCCAAGCCAGCATTGACGCCGGCGACCATACCTTCGACATGGGTCCGGGATCCTTGGAGTACAAAACCCAGTACTTAACCCGCACCTGCGACTGCGAAACTCTGGACTACTTCCGGCCGCTCGCTCCCAAGGCACAGCTCATCGCGCTGAAACAGGTTCTAGGATCGGTCAGAAAACCCTGAGCCGACGGCGCTAGCCGCGGGTATTGCAGCGGAAATTCCGGGGCTAGCTGGACAGCGCCACTTTGGATTGGTTCGGAGCAGGACGGCTCGCGGAAAAATCGTTTAACGGCAAGCCGAAGGCGACTGCTTTTTAAAA
>NZ_WRPR01000041.1 GCF_010367455.1 Candidatus Laterigemmans baculatus
ACGGCTCGCGGAAAAATCGTTTAACGGCAAGCCGAAGGCGACTGCTTTTTAAAACACAGTCGCCTTCGGCTTGCCGTTAAACGACTTGGTAGCCGACTGCTGGGCACTGCTGACTTTATGGCAATTCAGCGTGAGAAAGCGGCGCTGTCCAGCTAATGCCCTTCGCGGAGGCGGTAGCCGAGAAAGTTGTCGAGCTCGGGGATCGCTTCGATCGCTGCGACGGTGCTTTCGATGTCGTATTCGACGCGGCGAAATCGCAGCTCGTTTCCTTCGAGGATCACGTAGCAGCTCCGCGGGTCGTTGTCGCGGGGCTGCCCGACGCTGCCGACGTTGACCATGATCTTTTGATCGCTGATCTCGTACCGATCGCCGATATCGGCCGGCCGCAGAAATTGGAGGTCGGCAGTGAACACGCCGGGGACGTGCGTGTGTCCTTGGAAGCAGGCGCCCGGGACGAGCGAAAACAGCTTGTCCATCTTCCGCCGGTTGTAGGTGTCTTCGGGGAAGACGTACTCGTTGGTCGGCCCCCGGGGGGAGCCATGGACGAACAGCAGCGTTTCATCGAGCAGCCGGGTGCGGGGCATCTGCGAGATGAACTCGAGTCGCCGCAGGCTGTCTTCCGGACTGTCCTTGGTTTCCAGTTGACGCCGAGTCCAGAAAATCGCCTGCTCGGCCGCTGCGTTGAATCCTTCGGGATCGAACAGCGCGCTGTTGTCGTGATTGCCGAGGATGGAGAATTCGAACTCCATCGCCCGGTCGAGACAGGCGCAGGGTTCCGGACCGTAGCCCACGACGTCTCCGAGACAGACGATCGATTCGACTCCCTCGTGCTCCAGATCGGCCAAGACCGCGTTGAGGGCGGTCAGGTTCCCGTGGATGTCACTTAAAATCGCGCGTTTCGTCACCGCCGCTCCGCAATATCCGAAAAGGAGGAACTCGGCCCCACCGCCCTCGCCCGCCGGGACGATCGGCTCGGCATTACCCGCCGGGACGATCGGCTCGTCACCGGCCGTGCTTCAGGCGGTCGCCGAGCATGTTGGCTAACTCGTCCACGGCGTAAATTTTCTGGGCCGTCTTCTCGACGTCATACTCGACGCGGCGGAATCGCACCAGCATGTCTTCGTCGTCGACGATCGCGTAACAGCTCCGCACGTCCTCGTCGCGGGGCTGGCCGACGCTGCCGACGTTGATGATCAGCTTCTCCTTGCCGAGCGGAAAGCGGTAGTCGCATTCTTCCGGCGGAATGAACTCGCAACCGGTCGTGAAGACGCCGGGCAAGTGGGTGTGGCCGTTGAAGCAGAAGCGGTCGACTTTGCCGAACAGGATCTCCATCTTCCGTTGGTCGAAGACGGTTTCGGGGAACACGTACTCGTTAGTCGGATCGCGAGGCGAGCCATGGACGTACATGAAGTCGCCTTCGACATGTTTCCGCGGACGCTCGCCGAGAAAATCCCACCGCTTGTTGATCTGGCTAGGCGTTCCCGGACCGTGATCGAGTTGGTCGCGAGTCCAGTAGATCGCCTGCAGGGCGACGTGGTTGAAGCCTTCTGGATCGAACAGAGCCGCTTGGTCATGATTGCCCAGGATGCAGATCCTGGTGTGCCGCATCACGAGGTCGAGGCACTCGCAGGGATTGGGGCCATACCCGATGACGTCACCCAAACAGATGATTTCGTCGACTTCTTGGCCCTGCAAATCGGCCAGCACCGCTTGGAGTGCTTCCAGATTTGCATGGATGTCGCTGATTAGGGCTCGCTTCACGCTGCAACGCCTCTACAACCGTAGTTCTGGGGTTCCGTCTGTCATTGGGCCTGTCTGTGACTGGGCCTGCCTGTCACTTGGGCCTGCCGGCTTGCCGCGGGGGGAACCGTAGAGTCTAGCTTTTTTTCCCGGTAATCCTATGACGGCTTGGCAAATCGCAATCGAAACCTGCATGCGGCAGGGGAGCGTCGCACTGTTCACGGAAGATCGACTCGTTGAGCAGGTTATTCTGCCTGCCGAATCGCGGACCGCGCAGAGCTTGGCACCGGCCGTCGCTCGCCTGCTCGCGATTCCTCCTCGAGGCGGCCGTGACGTGGCCCTGGTCAGCGCCGCAGTCGGACCGGGATCGTTTACCGGAATTCGCATCGGCGTGACCGCCGCCAAGACGCTCGCCTACGCGCTTCACTGTCCGGTCGTCCCCTGCGATACGCTCGCGGCGATCGTCCGCCAAGTTCGCCAAGGAGTCTCCGAGCACGGAGCTCCCGCGAGCGAGACCGTCGACGCCGCGATCAATGCCTATCGCGGCCAGGTCTACTGCCGGAGGGAAACGGGTGGGGGCCAGGTCGTCGTCGCTTCGCAGGCGATGGACCGACAGGAGTGGTTCGCGTCGCTGCGGAGCATGGCGAGCGAACCGATCACGGTCGCCGGTGATGCGTGGAAGTCGATCGATCCGTTGCCGCCGCACGTGAAGCTCGCCCCCAGGACGCTCTGGCACCCGATGGCCGAAACGATCGGCCAACTCGGCTGGGAGAGCTTTGAGCGGGGAGAAGCGATCGAAGCGATGCGGCTCGCGCCGGTCTACCTCCGGGCCAGCGCCGCCGAAGAGAATCTGAAATCTCCCAGTCGCTGACTCTCACGGAACCTTTGGATAATTCTGTCCGGGGAGACAACCACGAATGACACGGATGAAACGAATGGAAAGCAAGCTCGAGAGAAGGAACGGCGGATGGTGCGGAACCCCGAGTACCGCTTCGCTGAGTACGAGTACCGCTTCGCTGAGTACGAGTAAGAATTCACCGGCTACCTGAAACTTGAAACCTCCTACCTAAAACCTGCTACCTAAAACCTTCCCTCCGATGAATCCTCTTCGCACGGCTCCCGAACTACCGCTTGACGTTCTGATCGTGGCCCCGCACCCGGACGATGCGGAGCTGGGGATGGGAGGCGCGATCGTGAAGATGATCAGCGAGGGCTGGCGGGTGGGAGTCTTGGATCTGACTTCTGGCGAGCCGACTCCCTATGGATCGCTCGAACGGCGGCAGCAAGAGACGTCGGCGGCGAGCCAAGTGCTGGGACTTTCTTGGCGGCACAATGCGGGGCTCGTCAACCGAGCTCTGGAAGCGACGCTCGAGGCTCGTGGGCTGGTTGCCGGCATCATCCGGCAAACTCGACCGCGGTGGTTGTTCGCCCCCTACTGGGAAGACGCCCACCCGGATCATTTGGCGGCGACGCAGATCGTCGAGGCAGCACGCTTCTGGGCCAAGCTCTCCAACACCGATCTGCCCGGCGAGCCGCATCATCCGGAGCGGATCTTCCACTACTACTGCATCCACTTGCGAGCGGCGATCACGCCCGACTTCATCCTCGACATCAGCGATCAGTGGGAAACGAAGCTCGAGTCGATCCGCTGCTTCGAGAGCCAGTTCATCACCGGCCGGCCGACCGAGCCGCCGACGTTGATCGATCGCTTTCGCGACGACGCAGCCTACTGGGGACGCTTGATCAACCGGCGCTACGGCGAACCGTACGCGGCGCGCGAACCGGTGGCGATGACGTCCTTCGGGGCACTGATCTGAGCCACTTCCCAGACCGCCGCCTCGAGCGCATTGCGGACGACCAACAAGTTTCCGACGACCGCTGGCGGATTCCACGTCTTGCCTTCGATCGCTTGAAATCTCCCCAGCTCGCGATAGCTGCTCGGATCGAGCGCGACGGTCGCCAATTCGCCCTCTTCGGAGAGGACGAGCAGCACGTCCTCGACGATCAGCACGTGACCGTGTCCGTAGCGACCACGCCGCGGTTGCTTCCACTGACTCCGCCCATCGAGAAGGTGAACGCACTCCAGCGAGCCATCGCTGAGGGCGTAGGCATAGTCGCCGGCGACGCAGACGTTGGTGAACTTCGTCTTCAGGACGCGCGAGTTCGTCCAGACCGGCTCGGCGACCAGTTCTGATTCGGCAAGCGAGGTGGTCGGTGAAGCGGCCGGCGACTTCTTGAGGCGGAGCAGCATCGCCCCGCCGCCGTAGCCTTTGCTGAGCAGCACCGCGTCATCACCGACCGGCGTGGGATTGCTGCAGCTGGCGTTGGTGTTGCTTGATCCCGGCCAGGGGTGGGTCCAGAGGACGCGGCCATCATCGGGCGAGTGACCGGCGGCGGCGTCTTCATCGACCGTCAGGATTTGGCGCAACCCGGCCAGCGTGGCCAGCACCGGCGAGGCGTAACTGATCTGATGCTCGCCGCCGATCCACCGCGTCTCGCCGCTCTCGGCGTCGAGCGCGATCAGACTGCGAACGCCCTCCGGATGATCCTCGCTGCCGCCCAGCGGGAGCACGACCAGGTCGTCGACCAGCAGCGGCGAAGCGGCGCGGCCCCAGGTGACGCCGACTTCAGAAATCGTTTGGTTGATTCCGGCCAAGCGTGTCAGATCGACGCGCCAGAGCAGCGTTCCGTCGCGGCTGTCCAGGCAGCGAACGATCCCGGTGGCCCCTTGGACATAGACGCGGCCGTCGGGCGAGAGCGTGGGGGTGCTTCGGGGGCCGAGGCCGCCGAGCGCGTGGTAGTGCTGGCCGCGGTCGGCGTGATGCCAGACGAGCCGCCCGTCGGACAAATCGTAACAGCTGACCCACTCCCGCGCGTCGCGTTGCTCGAGCGTGAAGCCATATGGACCGCGACCCTCCTCGGCCGCCTCGGCACTTCCGGCAATCGCGAAACCCGACCACCCCTCCCCGATCGACTGCTTCCAACGCAGCCGCGGCGGGTGCTGTTCCCAGTCGAGGGTGAACTGGCGTTCGGCCACGGTCGCGTCACGCTCAGCTCCCAAAAAGCCGGGGAAATCGGCCGGTCCGATCGTCAGCTTCGCGATCCGAACATCCTCCGCTGGCGGTGGCGCCGGCTGCGAGCGAAAGCGAAACGCGAACTGGGGAATCAGCTCGCCACTGACGCCCGTCACCTCCAGCGTCGCGGCCGCACCGAGCAGAGCTCCGGCGAGCAGCAAAAGCGGAGCGAACCGCAGCCAGCGGGCTGTGCGAAACCGCCGCATCCAAGCGACGAGGAACGCGATCGTGGCGGCCAGCAGCAGCGAGGCTGAGAGCAGGTTGGCCATCTGATGATCGGTCCGCACCGAGACCCACTGGACTAGCAACATCAGTAAAATCAAGAGTCCAGCGAGATAAAAACCCCAAAATTTTTCCGAGCGGGCCGGTTGGCCCGTCCCTTGCATGGGCGGGTCAGCGAGCGGCGGTTTTTCGGACGGACTCCCGAAATTGCTGCTTTCGTTCATGAATCAACATCCGTTGCGAAGTGTGCGGGCCAAGAGGTGAAGGCCTGCAAGACATCGGAGCGTGGAAGGGTGGGAGCTGCAATAGGAATGAAAGTTCATCGACGCGACGCAGGTGCTGAAGCCGACGCCACTTCCTCGGTTTCAGCGATCCCGGTCGCCGTCCGCGGTGGGCGTTCAGTGACCGCGTTGGTAGCTGAGCCTCCAGAGCCTCCCGCAGTAGCTCGGCAGCGGCAGTCTCGCCAAATGAGCCCGCTCGCCTCCGGCGCCCGAGCTATCTACGCCCCGGTCACTCCGGCGGAGGACCGCTCGCTACGCTGGCCAGCCGACGACTCGTCAGGCTCGTTGGACTCAGCGGGCTCTCTAGACTCAGCGGGCTCGCTGCAGTGGCTCTCGACGGTTACTGCCCCGCCGCGAAACGATGCCGTCTACTATCGCGTTTGCTGCCAGCTGAAGCGACATCTCCGCGACCCCCGCAAGCCCCTGATCGTCGTTGTCGCCGAATCGGCTGAGAGCGATCTGCTGCGGCGGGCGATCGCCGCCTATGGGACCTCGTCGCCCCTTCGCGCGGCGGCTGATTTGGTGCTCGTCGTCGACGCTCCTGTCGGCTCGCCGTCGGGATCTGACTCGGCGGGCGAGAAAATCAACCTCTCGGAGGAGGCGGTCGCCGCACTCGAGGCAGGACGCAAATCGCTGCTGTTGGCGATCGATCGCTACGATCTGTATGGAAACGCGGCCCTGCTTGCCCCGCGGGAGCCACGCGAGGAGCTGGTCGAGCTGCTCCGCGTCGCCCGCGACCGGCGTGGTGTGCTGGTGATGGCCGAGGACGCCGCGGGAGACGGATGGGCGGGGGATGCCGATTCGGCGAGCCTTGCCCTGGAACTGCTCTCGAGCGATCTCGGGGTTCCGGTCGTGCCGGTGGCGCCGGGAGCAGCGGAGGATCTGCCTGAGGATCTCGGCGACCGTTGCGGTCCGATCCTGGTCGATCCCGAATCGTGGGCCGAGCTGAGCCGCGAGACGCAGCAGGCGGCGGCCGATCGTCGTTGGCAGCTCTCGCGCACCGGCTATGCGGCCTTTGGGCGGCGGCTGCTCGAGTCGCGTCGCCGCCGCAGCGGCAGGCCTAGCGGGGGAAGGTACCCGGCGCTCGCCGCGATGCTCCCCGAGACGCAGAGCGCGATTTCGGTAGTGGGACTCCGGGCTGCCGATGTGGTGGACACCGCGGCGGCCGCAGCCGGATAGAATGGCGGCGGCCGCCGTGTCGCGTGGTCGCCGACAATGCCCCCACCGCAATCGTAAGAGTAGCCCTTCCGTATGCTTTGCTGGCCTGAGGATTCGCTGCCCGAGCGGATCGCGTTCATCTCCGATCTGCATCTCTTCAGCACACGCACGACGGCGGACGAGCACATCACCGCGATGCGTGAAGCCGCCGAAACCGCCGACCTGGTGGTTTTCGGCGGCGATCTTTTTGACTTCCGCTGGAGTCGCTTAGCCGACGCCGAACGGACCGCCGCGGCCGCGATCGACTGGCTCGCCGATTTCGCCGACTCGGCTCGCGGGCGGCAGTTCGTTTATCTGTTTGGCAATCACGACGGCGATCCCCTGCTCCGTCGCCGCTTGGCCGAGTGGCAAGATTCGCGAAGTGATTTCGAGATCGCTGGCGACCTGCTCCGCGTTGGGGACACGGCGTTTCTGCATGGCGACGTGATCGAGGGCAAGAACGACGGCCGCGATCTCGACGCCTATCGCTTGCGGTGGGCCGATAAGCCGCGGGCCAGCGACGTCCAGTCGCGGGTTTACGACGCCGCCGTCACGGTGCGGGCCCATCGGTTAGCCGCCGCGCTGGCCCATCGCCGCCGCCGCACACAGCTGCGACTGATCCGCTATCTTTCTCATCAGCTCTGTGGGCCAGCCGAGGGCATTCGCCGCGTCGTCTTCGGCCACACCCATCGGCTCTGCGACGGGCAGTGGTATCGCGGCACGCAGTTCTTCAATCCCGGAGCGGCTGTCCGTGGGGTGCCCTTTCGGCCGATCGTAATCCCCGTTGGCGATTCGACCCCAGAATCTTAGGATTCCGCACCTTAAGATTCCGCACTTTAGGATCCGCCTCGCTTCCTCTTCCTTTGGTCGTTGCGAAAGTCTTCTCTGATGGCTGCATCCGCGTTCGAAATTGCCAACCGGCTCCAGCAGAACATCGAACGCGTCGTGCTCGGCAAGCCGGACGTCGTGCGATCGCTGGTCGTGACCCTGTTGGCCGCGGAGCACATCCTGCTCGAAGACGTGCCTGGAGTTGGCAAGACGCTGGCGGCCAAGGCGCTGGCACGCAGCATCGAAGGGGTGTTTCACCGCTTGCAGTTCACGCCCGATTTGCTGCCGAGCGACATCGTCGGCAGCAGTCTCTACCGCTCCGACCGGCAGGAGTTTGAATTCAGTCGCGGCCCGGTGTTCGCCAACGTGTTGCTCGCCGACGAGATCAACCGCGCCCCGCCGCGAACCCAGAGCGCGCTGCTTGAGGCGATGAGCGAAAAGCAGGTCTCGGTCGACGGCGCGACCTATCGGCTGCCCGAGCCGTTCATCGTGATCGCGACGCAGAACCCGTTCGAGTTCGAAGGCACCTACGCGTTGCCCGAGAGCCAGATGGATCGCTTTCTGCTGCGGACCAGCATCGGTTATCCGCTGCGGAGCGTCGAACGCGACGTGCTCAGTAGCCATCGCAGCGGCGAGCCGGTCGAAACGCTCGGCCCGGTGGTGACGCCCGAGGAGATTCTGGCGACTCAGCAAACCGTCCGCGACGTTCGCTTCGACAGTTCGCTCGTCGATTACTTGCTGGACATCGTCCGCGCCACCCGCTCGACCGAATCGTTTCGCGTGGGAGCGAGCACCCGCGGGGCGCTCAGCTTCTACCGAGGCTGTCAGGCGCAGGCGATCTCGGCGGGACGCGATTACGTCACTCCCGATGACATCAAGCAGATGGCGGTCCCGGCGCTTGCGCACCGAATGATCCCCGAAGGCGTCTTTCAGGCAGCGAACCGGATGAGCGTCGAACACCAGTTGGGCGAATTGATCGAGATGATCGCCGTGCCGGTCTAGCTTCGCGCCTCCCGGGCCAGCATGCACGATTCCCCGGCTGGCCGGGTGCGGGCCGTGCCGAACCCGCCTCGACGATCCCCACTCCTTTCGCTGGGGCAGTTTCCTCGGCTCCTCGTTTCGGATACCAATGAGGGCGCTTCGCCCCCTGGTTTTGTTCGTCCTCCGCACCTCCCAGCACCACGCATTCCACGATGTCGTTGCAGGTCAATATTAACGGTCGTTTGGTTCCCAAAGCGGAAGCGACCGTCAGCGTTTACGATCATGGTCTTCTCTACGGCGACGGCGTTTTCGAGGGCATGCGGAGCTACTCCGGGACGGTCTTTCAACTCGATGCCCACCTCGATCGGCTGTGGGAGTCGGCGCGGGCGATCGCTCTGGAGATTCCGACGACCAAGGAGGAACTCGGCCGAGCCGTGATGGAGACCCTCCAAGCGAACAACCTCAGCGACGGCTATGTCCGGCTGGTGATCACCCGTGGCAGCGGGACGCTCGGACTCGATCCGACGCGGTGCTCGAATCCGCAGGTCATCATCATCGCCGACAAGATCGCCCTTTACCCCGAAGAGTTTTATCGCGACGGGCTCGATCTGGTCACCGCTTCGACGATCCGCAACCACCCGGGGGCACTGAGCCCGCGGATCAAGTCGCTGAACTACCTCAACAACATCATGGCCAAGCTCGAAGGGTTGCGGGCCGGATGTGTGGAAGCGTTGATGCTGAACCACAACGGGGAAGTCGCCGAATGCACCGGCGATAACATCTTCATCGTCCGCCGTGGGCGACTGCTGACCCCTCCGGTCGACGCGGGAATTTTGGAAGGGATCACCCGCAATGCCGTGATCGCGTTAGCCGAAGCCGAAAACATTCCGGTGGCCGAAGTCACGATGACGCGGCACGATGTGATCGTCGCCGACGAATGCTTTTTGACCGGCAGCGCCGCCGAGGTCATCCCAGTCGTCCGGCTCGACGGCCGAAGCATCGGAGACGGCAAACCCGGTCCGATCACCGAGCGGCTGATGAAAGCCTTCCACCGCATGGTCCGCAGCGAAACCACGTCGAAGCTGGCCTGAAGGCCGGCGCTCTATCAGCCGCAACGCGCTAGCGTCCGGTTCTCACGGCGTTTTCGGGAACCGTGGGCTAGCGCCCGGCGGCTGATGAATAATCCGGGCTAGCGCCCGTCGGCTGATTAGCAACCCGGTCCGCTAGCGGCCCCCCTACTGCCCCACGCCAGCGGCGGTGCTGAGGATCGTCGCCGCGGTGGTCAGCCCGTTGAGCGCCATGTGGACGACGATCGGTGCCCAGATGCGGCCGGTCTGACGGTACAGATAGCCGAGGCCGAGGGCGAGAAAGAACAGCGTGATCGGTGCGGGCCCCTGCCCGAGGTGGACCACCGCAAACGCCAAGCTGGTGACGACCGTCGGCCACCAAGGACGCGATTGCGGCTGGGGGAGGTGTTCGACGTGGGAAGGGGCGTAGGGCTGCTGCGGATCGCGAGGTTCGGCCTCGAACGCCGGTTCCATTTCCTGGACCGAGGAAGGCTCATCCAAGTCGGGCTGCGGCTCAGCCGATTGTCGCCCGATTCCGGCGAGTCCACTGAGCCAGCCTTGCAGCAGCCCGCGGAAAAAGAATTCCTCGGCCAACGGAGCGATCAGCGTCGAGCTGATCGCCATCGCCGCCAGCACTGCGGCGGACTGGGGCAGTTGGAGCACATCGAGCAGCGGATGGTGGTACTCGATGAGCGAGGCGAGAATTCCCTGCAGGGCGAACACGGGGGGGAGCAGCATCACGGCTGCCACGCCGCCGATCACGAAATCGATCCCCCGGGGAAGCAGCCCCAGTTTCCGCGGGCTGAGTCCCTGCAGTCCCATCCAGGCGAGCGCGGCGGCGACGGCCGACAGCGTGGCGGCGCTGTTGAGCACGATCATCGGAATCATGCGGGCCGATTGAGCGGCCGCGTCGAGCGGGACCTCCGCCGGGGCATCCGGGAGAATCCGCGGCGCCAGCGCGGCCCCGACCAGAAAGTACACGCCGACGCAAATCAGCACTTCGGCCAGTCCGCCCGGGTAGGATGCCCGCGGTTCGGGTTCGAGTACCGCTCGCCCCATTGCGGCTCGTCGCAGCGCCCAAATCCAGAGCCCGAGCGACGTGAACAGCCACAGCAGGAGGGCAGCGGTGAGCAGTGACAGGAGCCAAGTTTCCATCGATCAGCCGTGGTCTGCGGGAGTGCGCATCAGTCGCGAGGCAGCCAGCACGTAATCGAGACCCGAGTACAGCGTCAGCAGAATCGCCCCCCAAATCATGACGTGCCGGGTGATATCGAGCCAGGCGGCCACGGGCGACTGGATCAGGCAGGCAAGCGCCAACACGACTGCCGCGCACTGCAGGACCATCTTCCATTTGCCCCACTGGCTGGCCGAGAAGTCCCCTCCTGCCCCTTCGATCAGCCCGCGGAGCGAAGTCACCAACAGCTCGCGGCCAACGACGACGATCGCCATCCACGCAGCAATTCCCGAAGCGGGAACCGCAACGAGCACGATGAACGTTCCGCAGATGATGATTTTGTCGACGAACGGATCGAAGATCCGCCCCAGCTTGGTCACCTGGCCGTACCGCCGCGCCCAGTAGCCGTCGACCCAGTCGGTGCCGGCGGCGATCAGGAACAGGATCAGGGCCGTCAGGAACATCTCGTAGCCGATCAGGGCGAAGACGGCGATCGAGAGGACAAAACGACTGGCCGTCAGCAGATTGGGGACGTTCCAGGGCGAAACGGTCGTCGAACTCGGTACGGAAATCATCGGTGTCTCTCGGAAGGGGCGTCCTGAGCTGGCTCCCAGCTAGCCGAGCGTACCGCAACGGCGCGTCGCTGGCGAGCTCAGGCATGGTGCCCGCAAAGGCCAGGGGAGTGCGCGAAGCCCAGGGGAGTGCGCGAAGCCCAGGGGAGTGCGCGAAGCCCAGGGGAGTGCGCCAAGGCGGCAGAAGCTTTCCGCTACCGAGGTTCCGCCACCGGCACCGCGACTAAATCATAGCCTTGGGACGCAACCACTTCGCAGCCGACCATTTGCCCGGCCGCCAAAGCATGCTCTCCAGTTTCCGAGATGAACGAGACCCCGTCGACATCCGGGGCATCGGCAAACGAGCGGCCCAACCAGACCCCCGGCTGCTCCTCGAGCGGAGCGTCGATGATGAAGTCAAGCGTCTGGCCGACCAGCGAAGCATTGCGGTCAAAGGCAATTTTCTGCTGGACGTGCATCAACGCCTCCCGCCGCTCCTCCTTGACCGCTTCGTCCACGTGATTCGGTAGCCGGGCCGCCGGCGTATCGGGCTCGAACGAGTAGGTGAAGACTCCGAGCCGCTCGAACTGCTGGCGATTAACGAAGTCGACTAGCTCGGCAAAGTCGGCGTCGGTCTCCCCGGGGAAACCGGTGATGAAGGTGGTGCGGAGGATCAAATTGTCGATCTTCGCTCGCATCTGGTCGAGCAACCGCTCGGTGTCGGCTCGATTGACCCGTCGCGACATCCGCTTGAGCATCGCGTCGCTGGCGTGCTGGAGCGGGATATCGATGTAGGGAACGATCCGCTCGGCTCCGGCGATCGTGTCGATCAAATGATCATCGATGTACATCGGATAGAAGTACATCAAGCGAATCCAGTCGAGCCCTTCGACCGCATCGAGCTCGCGAAGCAGCTCCGCGAGTCGCGGCCGCCCGTAGAGGTCGATCCCATAGTAAGTCGTGTCCTGGGCGACGACGACGATCTCGCGGACTCCCGAAGCGGCCAGTTGCCGGGCCTCGGCGACGACCTGCTCGAGCGGCTTGCTGGCATGTTTGCCCCGCATCTTTGGAATCGCACAGAACGTGCAGAGCCGGTCGCAGCCTTCGGAGATCTTCAGATAGGCGAAGTGCTGAGGGGTCGCGGCCAAGCGGAAATTGTCCGGCAGCGCTCGCACCGGAGCCGGCCGAAAAATCGTCCGCTGCTCCTCGATTCCATCGACCTCGCTCCCGTGAACGGCAGCACCATGGGGGCTGCCGACGAGCCGATCGGCGACGGCGACGATTTCGTCGCGGCCGAACACACCGATCAGCGCATCGATCTCCGGACGCTCCTCGAGCAACGCATCCCGCTGACGTTCGGCCAAACAGCCGCTGACAATCACGCCCCGAATCCGCCCCTCCCGCTTCATCTGCAACATCTCGTCGATCGCCCCGAACGACTCGGCACGAGCGGCATCGATGAACCCGCAAGTATTGATGACCACGAAGTCCGCTCCCTCGGGATCGGCCGTCAGCGCGTAGCCGTCGTGCTGCAGTCGCCCAAGCATTTGCTCGGTGTCGACCAAATTTTTCGGGCAGCCGAGACTGATCACAGCGTATCGCCCCCGGGCGGCGGATTCGGCGGACGAACCGCTCTCGGCCGAGGGAGCGAGCGTGGGAAGGTCACTGACGATGGGCAGTTGCATCGGAAGAATGGTCCAACGACCCCGAGAGAGGTCTGGTCGAGGTCGGCAAGAAAGGAGCGGGTCGAAGGCTGAGGCGGCACCACGAAAGCGTGGGGCTCGGGGCCGCTGGAGCGTTCAGCGTACCCGAACCACGGAAATTCGCAACGCGAACCGTCGTCTAGGCGAAGAAGGCGCCCTCCCGGGGGGAGGGTGCCGAGTTCGTTGCTCTCGCTCTGTTCTCTACACCGCGACCGGGCCGCGGGATTCACCGGCTGGAGTCTCCACCGCCGAGAAGCTGAACTCGCCGTCGACCGCATCGATGCGGATCGTCGTTCCCTCCGGGTAGGTCGACTTGAGCAGTTCGGTCGCCAGCGGGTTTTGGATCTCCCGCTGGATGACGCGACGCAGCGGTCGGGCGCCGAATTGGGGGTCGTAGCCCTCGGCCGCGATTTGATCGATCGCCGCCTCGGTCAGCTCGATTCGCAACCCGCTCGCCTCGAGACGCTCGGACAGCACATCCAACTGCAGCTCGACGATCCGACGGATTTGCTCGCGGCGGAGCGGTTTGAAGAGGATCACGTCGTCGATGCGGTTGAGGAATTCGGGGAGGAAACGCGTCTTGAGCGCTTCGTTGACCGCCTCCTGCAGCTCCTCTTCGCTGCCCCCTTCGGCGGTGATCTTCTGGATCATCTGGCTGCCGACGTTGCTGGTCATCACCACGACGGTGTTGGTGAAGTCGACCTTCCGTCCATGGCCGTCGGTCAGCCGCCCGTCGTCGAGCACCTGGAGCAGGATGTTGAACACGTCGGGGTGGGCTTTTTCCATCTCGTCGAGCAAGAGCACCGAATAGGGGCGGCGGCGGACCGCTTCGGTCAGCTTGCCTCCCTCTTCGTAGCCGACGTAGCCGGGAGGGGCGCCGATCAAGCGAGCGACGCTGTGCCGCTCCATGAACTCGCTCATGTCGACGCGGACCATCGCCTGCTCGTCATCGAACATGATCTGCGCGAGCGCTTTGCAGAGTTCGGTCTTACCGACTCCGGTGGGGCCAAGGAACAGGAACGAGCCGATCGGGCGATTCGGATCCTGCAGACCGCTGCGGCTGCGGCGGACGGCGTTGGCGACCGCCGCGACCGCTTCCTCCTGGCCGACCACGCGGCGGTGCAGTCGCTCTTCCATGACCAGCAGCTTGGCCCGTTCGGTCTCCATCATCCGGCTGACCGGAACGCCGGTCCAAGTGCTGACGACTTCCGCGATCTCTTCTTCGGTCACGTCCTGGCGGAGCAGGCGACGTCCTTCGTGCGTCTCCTCGAGTTCTCCGTCGCTCTCGGCCGGCTGTTGCTGCTGGGCTTCGGCTTCGCGAGCTTCGAGCCGCTTGGTCAGTTGCCGCCGCTGCTGGTCGAGCTCATAGAGTCGCTGGAAATCACCTTCGGCGACTGGCTGGCCCGACGACTGCAGCTGTCGGATCTCCGCTTCGAGCGTGCGGAAGCCGTGCTCGGCCGCATCCAGTTCGCGGCGGATCGTCTGACTGTCATCGAGACCGATCTTCTCCGCTTCCCACTGTTCGCGGAGCGAGGCTAGTTCCCGCTTGAGCCGTTCCATCTCTTGCTCGATCTCGGTCCGCCGCTCCACCGCCGACGCTTCCTTCTCTTCGCTCAGTTGGCGGTGAGCCAGCTCGAGCTGTCGCAGCCGCCGCTGCAGCTGGTCGATCGGTTCCGGGACACTCTCCTTCTCCATTGCCAAGCGGCTAGCCGCTTCGTCGACGAGGTCGATTGCCTTGTCGGGAAGGAAGCGGTCGGCGATGTAGCGATGGGAGAGTTTCGCCGCGGCGACGATCGCGCTGTCGGTGATCCGCACCCCGTGATGTGACTCGTACCGCGGTTTCAGTCCGCGGAGGATCGCGATCGTGTCCTCGACCGTCGGCTCGCCCACATAGACCGGCTGGAAGCGCCGCTCGAGCGCCGCGTCTTTTTCGATGTGCTGGCGATACTCGTCGAGCGTCGTCGCCCCGATGCAGCGGAGCGAGCCGCGGGCCAGTTCGGGTTTGAGCAGGTTCGCCGCGTCGGGCGAACCTTCAGCTTTGCCAGCCCCGACGACCAAGTGCAGCTCGTCGATGAAGAGAATCACCTCGCCGTTGCTGTCCTTGACCTCGCGGAGCACGGCTTTGAGTCGCTCCTCGAAATCGCCGCGGAACTTGGCGCCGGCAACGAGCGCTCCCATGTCGAGGGCGATCACGCGCTTGTTCTTCAGACTCTGCGGGACGTCCCCTTCGAAGATTCGCAGCGCCAATCCCTCGGCGATCGCCGTTTTGCCCACGCCGGGTTGGCCGATCAGCACTGGATTGTTCTTGGTGCGACGGGAGAGGACCTGCACGACGCGGCGAATTTCCGTGTCGCGGCCGATCACCGGGTCGAGCTTTCCGGAACTGGCCAATGCGACCAAGTCGACGCCGTACTTTTGCAGCGCTTGATATTTGTCCTCGGCGTTCGGGTCGGTCACGCGGGCCGAGCCACGAACTTCCTTGAGAGCCGCCTTGAGATCCTCGGTGCGGACGCCGACCAACTGCAGCAGGTTCTTGGCTTTGCTGTCGACTTCGGCGAGCGCCAGCAGCAGGTGTTCGCTGCTGACGAACTCGTCTTTCATCCGCTCGGCGGTCGCCGCGGCGGAGTCAAAAACCTTTTGCAGTTGAGGGCTGATTTGCGGCTGGCGGCCCCCGGAGACGCTCGGAAGTTTGCCCAGTTCGCTGAGCACGATCGAGCGGAGCTTGTCGCCCGTGGCACCGATTTTTTGGAGCAGTGCCGTCGTGATTCCTTCCGGCTCGGCCTGCAGGGCCGCGAGCAGGTGCAGTGGGTCGATCTCGGGATTTCCCGCCGTGGCAGCTTGGGCCTGGGCCTCGGCAACCGCTTCCTGGGCTTTGATCGTCAATTTGTCGAATCGAAATGCCATCGAAAGATTCCTCCGGTTGAATGCAAAGTGCGGCCGCCGTGGAGAGAGCTGTTAGGAACCGCGCAAGGAAAAACCACACTGAGGTCCGGAGGTGGTGCACGGCGCACCGCCCCCCGGGAGTTTCAATGTGGTTCTGCGAGTGGGAAGAGCGGGACGGGTTTACTTGTCCTTCACCTCGAACTCCGCGTCGATTGCGTCTTCGTCGGCCGATTCGCTGCTGGGTTGGTCCGTGGGGCTCGGACCGCCAGCGGCCGAGGCACCGGCCTTTTCGTACAGGACTTTGCTGAAGGCTTGCGAAGCGGCTTCCAGTTCATCGGTTGCCGAACGGATCGCCGACAGGTCGTCGCCCTTAAGCGCCTCGTTGACCTTGTCGATCGCCTTCTGCATCGGTTCCTTGTCGGTTTCGGTCAGTTTCTCGTCGTTCTCCTTCATGGTCTTTTCCAGCTGATACGTCAGCTGGCTGGCCTTGTTGCGGGCCTCGGCCAATTCGAACTGGCGACGGTCTTCCTCGGCGTTCACCTCGGCATCTTTCCGCATCCGCTCGATCTCGGCTTCATCGAGCGCGCCGGCTTCCTTGATCGTCACCGAGGCTTCTTTGCCGGTGCCGAGTTCCTTCGCCGAGACGCTGAGGATGCCGTTCTGGTCGATGTCGAATTTGACTTCGATCTGCGGGACGCCGCGGGGCTGCGGCGGAATGCCTTCGAGGTTGAATTCGCCGAGCAGCCGGTTGTGGGTCGCCATTTTTCGCTCGCCCTGGAAGACCCGCACGGTGACCGCCGATTGACCGTCGGCCGCAGTGCTGAAGACGTTCTTCTTTTCCACCGGAATCGTGGTGTTGCGTTCGACCAGTGCCGTGAGCACACCCCCTTCGGTCTCGATGCCGAGCGTCAGCGGGGTCACGTCGAGGAGCAGCACGTCGGTCCGTTCACCGGCGAGCACACTTCCCTGAATCGCGGCCCCGACGGCGACGACTTCGTCCGGGTTGACCCCTTGGTGCGGCTCTTTGCCAAAAATGTCCTTGACCAACGCCCGGACCTTGGGCACGCGAGTGCTCCCACCGACCAACACGATCTCGTCGATGTCGCTCGGCTTCATGTTCGCATCCTGCAGCGCCTGCAGGACCGGGCCTTTGCAGCGCTTGACCAGATCATCGACTAGCTCTTCGAACTTGGCCCGCGTGATCGTCATCGTCAGGTGCTTCGGGCCCGACTGGTCCATCGTGATGAACGGTAAATTCAAGTCGGTTTGCGGGAGCGACGAGAGTTCTTTCTTGGCTTTCTCGCACGCTTCCTGCAAACGCTGCAGGGCCATCGGATCGTTCCGCAGATCGATGCCGTTGTCGCGTTTGAACTCGTCCGCCACGTAGTTGATCAGCGCTTCGTCGAAGTCGTCACCACCGAGGTGCGTGTCGCCGCTGGTGCTGATCACCTGGAAGACCCGGCTCTCGCTCTCGTCGTCACCGCTGTCGGCGACTTCCAAGACCGAGACGTCGAACGTTCCCCCACCGAGGTCGAAGACGACGATCTTCTCGTCCTTCTTCTTGTCGAGCCCGTAAGCGAGCGCCGCGGCGGTCGGCTCGTTGATGATTCGGGCGACTTCCAAGCCAGCGATTTGTCCGGCGTCCTTGGTCGCTTGTCGCTGAGCGTCGTTGAAGTACGCCGGGACGGTGATCACCGCCTTGTTGACCTTGTGCCCCAAGTAGCTCTCGGCCGACTCCTTCAGCTTGCGAAGCACTTTGGCCGAGATTTCCTGCGGGGTGTACTGATTGTCCCCGACCTGGATCTTGACGTATTCGGTGGCCGCCCCGGTCACACCGTAGGGGACCATCTTCTCTTCCGACTGGACTTCGTTGTGCCGCCGCCCGATGAACCGCTTGGCTGAGTAAACCGTCCGTTTGGGGTTGGTCACCGCCTGGCGGCGGGCCGGCTCGCCGACGATCGTCTCGCCTTTGTCGTTGAAGGCCACCACGCTCGGCGTCAGCCGATTCCCCTCGGGGTTGGGAATCACCTTGGGCTCGCTCCCTTCCATAATGGCGACCACGCTGTTGGTCGTGCCCAGGTCGATTCCAATGATCTTTTCGCCTTGTGCCATCACGCTATCTCCTGCTCAATCGAACGGCGCGAATTCGCCTATAGTCACCATGCAGCCACAAGCGATCGGTAGAGGGGGCGCTTGCGCAGCATCCGCAACCGTCGTGCCTGCAGTTCAAAAAGCCAATCACTGATTCTGCTGCGTGTTTCCCAGCCGCTCGGCATCTCCGCAGAGAGCCCGGCTGACCCGCCATGCTGTTCTTCCTTTCGGCAAAGACCGTGCCAGGAGCTTTCGTGGGCGGGTTTTGGTGTCGTAACTGATTGTCTGTCAATGGTTTGCGAAACGACGAAAAATTTGGGCCACGATCCGCGGCCGAATCTTCCCCCCCGAGACTGCCAATTTCGAAAGGGGGAAGCGGGGCGGTCGCCGAACCGCTTGTCAAATTGACAGCAACCAGTCCAATACCCTTCCGTCCCCCTTTCGCTGCACTTTGCTCCTGACTGCCCCCACCCCCGCTGCTTGCCCCCAGGGAGATTCGACTGTGGCCAAGAAGAGCCCCCCCACCCCACCCTCGTCGCCCGCCTCGAATTCCGGCAGCCGGAGTCGCAGCCACCGCGCTTCGTCCGGGAAGGTGGAAACCGGGAAGTCGTCCGCGGGGGGGAGTGAACTGGAGAAACTCGACCGCCAGCTGATCGAACTCCTCGCCCGCCGGGTCCAGCTGGTGGCCAGCCACCGCGGAGTCGAGCTGGGGGCGAATGCAGCGACCCCCGCGGCCGCGGAGCCGGTGACGGCTCGCACGTTGGCCGAGGAGCAACGGAAGATGCAGGAGTTCGTCGCGGGTGCGGCCGACGTCCCGGGGCTTTCCAAAGCGGCTGTCGGTGAGCTGATGAGGCACATCGCCAGTGTGTGCCTCTCGACCACGCGACCGCCGCGGATCGCCTACCTGGGGCCGCAGTACAGCTACAGCCACTTGGCGGCGGTCAAATGTTTTGGGGACGCGGCCGGCTTGATTCCGGTCGCTTCGATTGGAGCGGTCTTCGAGTCGATCATTCGGCACGACGCCCAGGCGGGGGTCGTGCCGATCGAGAACAGCACCGACGGGCGGGTCGTCGATACGCTGGGGATGTTCCTAAAACACCGGGTGCGGATCTGCGGCGAATTGCTGCTGCCGATCCACCACTACTTGCTGAGCCGCACGCCGCGACAGGAGATCGTCGAGGTCTACAGCAAGCCGCAGGCGCTCTCGCAGTGCCGCGATTGGCTCGCCCACAATCTGCCCCTGGCGCGGCTCGTCGAGATGAGCAGCACGGCAGCGGCGGCCCAGCTGGCGGCCGATCGCCCCGGCGCCGCGGCGATCGCCAGCGTCGAAGCGGGGCGACAGTATGGATTGGATGTGATCGACGCGGCGATCGAAGACAACCCCAACAATGTCACCCGCTTCGCACTCCTCGGCACCGAACCGACCGAGCGGACCGGCCACGACAAAACCGCCCTCCTCTTCCAGGTCCATCATCGCCCCGGGGCCCTGGCCGACGCGATGACGCTGTTCAAACGCGACGGGCTCAACCTGACGTGGATCGAGTCGTTTCCAGTCCCCGGAGCGAACAGCGAATACCTGTTCTTCATCGAGCTCGAAGGGCACGAGTCGGATCCGCCGGTGGCTCACGCGATCGCCACGCTGGGGAAAAAAGCCGAGCGGCTGGAGGTACTCGGGTCGTACCCCCGCTGCGGCATGAAATCAGCCGCCACGCGCTAGCGTCCGGTTCCCGCCGGGCATTGGTCTTTACACAAGTCCAAGGGCTACGAAAGGCACAGCCAATACCCTCCCCCCGGGAGGGTCGCGAGGAACCTCACGGCCTACCGCACCGACCGCAGGAGCTTGATCCCCAGCGGCAGCGACTCTCCGAACAGGGCCGCTTCTTCGTCTCCGCGGACCGCCCCGCCTTCAAGCACTAGCTGGGCGTAGTGTTCTGGAGCCGCCGTCCGCGTGAGCCAGGCGGCGGCCTTGTCTCGCGCCGCCTCGGGCAGGTCTCGGTAGCGGTCCTCGACGCGATGAGCGATCTGCATCACGGCCAGTTGCCGCGGTCCCAGCGTGCTCTCGCTCTGGATGAGCCGTTTCAGAATCTCTGCTGCCGCCGCGGCGGGAACGACCGTGTTGAGCGGCCCGTAGATCGGTTGACGGCTGGTGAGCCGGCCGACGGCCCAGAGCAGTGCGTCGCGGTACGGCTCGGAGCGACGTGCTGCGGCGGCCTCCAGCGCCGCTTCGGCCCACTTCAACTTCGCTTCGGCCGAAAGCCATTCCAGCGAGCCAACCATCCGCCACAGTTCGGCTGCCTCATGCGGCTCGGGCTTGAGCCCTTTGCCCGAGAGCATCGCGGCGAGCGGCGTCGTCAGCTGCTGCTGTTGACCGGCCGAGAGTCCCCCGGCGATCCGCCGCCAGAGGATCAGCGATTCGGTTCGCGACGCGGGCGAGGGGAACGCGAGCTTGCCGTGGATGCTCCGCCAAACCTCACCGACTCGCCAATCGTCGACGGCCATCCCGTAGCCGGGCCGCAAGCAGTAGCCGACCAGGTTCAACCAGCGGGCTTCGTGCTTGGCACTCCGCCGGCGGCCGTCCGCGACGTCCATCAACGTCTGCCACATTTCGCGGAGCAGCGACGGAGGCCACTGCGAGCGATCGAGATCGGCGGCCCGGCGGAGACGCTTGGCGATGCCGTCGGGGCCGGGTGTCTTCTCGGTAAACGCCTCTCGGATCACGCGGCTGCAAGCGGCGACCGTTTCGGCATCGACGATCCCCGCTGCTTCGCCGCTGCCGGTGTGGACTTCGCGGTCGGTCTCGAGCGTCGCCCGAATGTCGAACTCCAATCGCCAGCGATGCGACGATTCGGTATCGACGCAGTACAGTCCGAGCGTCCCGATCTCCGACAGCTGCGTCTCGATCGTGACTTCGGTGGTTTGCTGCTCGCGACGGCGGCCGCGGACCAGCACGGTGCGGATCGGCGGCAAGGGGGTCAGTGCCTGACGGTCGATCGCCACCAAATCCCCCGCGGCATCGGCCAGCCGCGTGCTGCTGACCCACAGCGGAAACTGCACCGGCACGCCGACCTCCAGCCGCAAGCGGTGCGGCGGAGCGAAGGTCTGGCCTGGTTCGGCGCTTCCCGGGATCAAGCACATCGTCTCGGGCGGCGCGTCGTCGACTTCGATGTAGTACGAGCGGCCCAGGTTCGCAGCGATCCGCACGCCACGGCCGCGGCGGACCATCCCGTAGTAGGCAGCCCCGTGAGCGACGGCCAGGTCGAGCCGATCGGCGTCGAGCGTCGTCGGCTTCCAGTCGCTGCCGTCGCCGAACCAACGCCCCACCGAGTCGACGATCCGATCGCGGATCCGCGCGGCGGCCATCACTCCGCCGTTGAACAGCACCAGCTCGGGCCGCACGGCTTGATCGTGTTCGTCCTCGCTGAGCCCGGCGCGGGCGTGCTCGGCGAGAAACTCGGCCAAGTGGCGCGTGACCGCCGGATCGTCGGCGTAGGGCAAGCCGAATTCGCGAAAGCCGCTGGCCCCGCTGGTCGGCCGAGCTTCGCGGGGAACCTCCGGAAAAAAACCATCGACCAACACCCGATCGACTTCCTCGGCCGAGAGTGCAAGCGTTCGCGCTCCGGCGATCAGCCGCGAGCCTTCGCTGGTCAAACTCAGCGTGGCTTCGTCCGGGCGGTCGCTCGACAGCATCGTCTCCTTGATGCCGCGGCAAGCCTGGATCAAGCGGTCCCAGTCGCGGGGCGGCAGCGGCGCGTCGGGGCTGAGCCGGCTCTCGGTGTACTTGGCCAGCGCCAAATCGAGATTGTCGCCGCCGAGAATCAGATGCCGACCGACCGCCACGCGGTGGAACTGGACCTGCGACTCGTCATCACCGGCCGGACGGACGCGAATCAGCGTAAAGTCGCTGGTGCCGCCGCCGATGTCACAGACTAGGATCATTTGCCCGGCGCCGACGCGGGTGTGCCAATCGTCGCGGTGGCGGTCGATCCAAGCGTAAAACGCAGCTTGTGGCTCTTCGATCAAATACACCCGCGGCAGCCCCGCGCGGCGGGCAGCGGCCACGGTCAACTCCCGAGCCACCTCGTCGAACGAGGCCGGCAGCGTGATCACCACGTCCTGCTCGGCCAGGGGGTACTCCGGATGGGCTTCGTCCCAGGCGGCGCGAATGTGAGCCAGATACCGGGCGGAAACGTCGACCGGCGAAAGCCGCGTCACGTCGGCGTCGCCTTGCCAGGGGAGCAGCTCCGCCGAACGGTCGACTCCGTCGTGCGACAGCCAGCTTTTGGCCGAGGCGATTCGCCGCCCCGGATTCCGCATCCCCGCATCCCGAGCCAGCACGCCGACCACGTATTCCGGCGGCTCCTGCTCCCAGGGCAATCCGCCGCGGAGGCTCTCCCGCGCCCCCTGCTCCCATTCATAATGGAAGGAGGGAAGCGTCTGGCGGCGTTCGACCTGCCCCCAGTCGACCCACTGCGGGATCGCCAGCGTCTCGACCCGCCACGGCTCTGCGGTGCAATCGACGTAGGCGGCCGCGCAGTTGGTCGTCCCCAAGTCGATCCCGACGACGTACCGCGGTGCGGTCTCCTCCGCAGATGTTGCGCCTCTCTCGGTGCTCACGCTGCCCCTTCCTCGCGAGCGTTGAACTCCATCTTCCAGCGATCGTCGCTCCGGGTGCTGTGGCAGTACAGCTCGAACATCCCCAGCTCCGTCACACGGCTCTGGAACCGGACGGGCAGAAACGGATCGTCGCCAGCTGAGCCCGAGTCGAGCGTCGCTTCGATCGTGTCGCTCTCGACCAGCTCGCTCGGATCCCAGCGGTCCAGCCGATCACCCGGAGAATCGTCGCGGCGGACGGTTGACGAGAAGAAGCGGAACCGCGCCGGGCGGCCGATGACGACGCCCACTTCTTGGCTCGGCACGTCCACTTCGGTCCCTTCCTCCATCCCGAGCGGGGCCACGCAGAGTGCCCGGAGCGGCCGGGGCGCTCCAGGAATCGCGAGTCCCGCCGTCTCGATCCCAATGTAGTAACTCCGAGCCGTACCGCCGTGGATCCGCAGCCCGCCGCGGAGCTTCGACCATCCATAGTAGGCCGCTCCGAGGGCCACCGCATGATCCAAATCCTCGGGTCCGCCGAGCATCGTCGGAGGCGCATCGCCGGCCCACTCGGCAAAGGTTCCCACCACTGACTCGCGGAGGGCTGGCGAGCGAAACACGCCGCCATTGAAAAGCAAATGCGTCGGCAACGCGGATCCGTCGCGGCGATGGCTCGAGAGGAAAGCGGCGATGTGACGGGTGACCGCCGGATCCGATTCGTAGGGGAGTCCGATGTCCTGGAAACCCGAAACGCTCTGCCGCTCGGGGCGGGCATCGAGGGAGCACCGGGGGAAGAAACCGCCGAGCAGCAGCCCGGCGACGGCCTCGCGATCCAGCTCCGTCGTGATCGTCCCGCCGATCAGCCGGCTCCCGCGGCCGAGCACCGAGATCGTTTGCTGCGGTGCCCCCTCGGGCGCCAACAGTCGCTCTTTGGCCGCTCGGCAACTGTGCCAGAGCGCAATGTTCTGCCAGGGATCGAGGTTGTGCCCTTCCTCGGCCAGCTTGCCAGCGACCATGTGGGCTAGCGCCAAGTCCATGTTGTCGCCACCGACCAGCAAGTGATTGCCGACCGCCTGCCGCTCGAGTTCCACGTTCCCGCCGTGGTCGACCAGCCGCACCATGGTCAGGTCGGTTGTCCCCCCGCCCACGTCGACCACCAGCAGCGAATCGCCCGCCTTGAGCTCGCGCCGCCACTGGTCGCCCCGCCCCTCCAGCCAGCGATAGACGGCCGCTTGCGGTTCCTCGAGCAATACGAAATCGGCGGGAAAGCCCGCGGAGATCGCTGCTTCGCGAGTCAATTCCCGGGCGGCCGGATCGAACGAGGCGGGGACGGTCAGCACGACCGTCTGGTCCGCGAGCGGGGCGTCGTCCATCGCCTGGTTCCAGGCTGCCGCCAAGTGCCGCAAGTAGGCTTCGGTGACCGCGATCGGGGAAATCTTGGGGACTTCCGGCGGCGCTTGCCAAGGCAGAATCGCGTCGCGGCGGTCGACGCGGCTGTGGCACAACCAGCTCTTGGCGGCCGCGACCACCCGCTGCGGCACTTGCGCCGACTTCGTCCGTGCCCACTCGCCGACGACGTACCGCGGCGTCTCAGTATCCCACGGCAGAGCAGCCGACGCGGCCTCGCCTTCCTCGAGCAAGTACAAAAACGACGGCAGCGAATGATGCGACTCGACTTCCCCAGGACCGACGATCTGCGGGATCGGCAGCAGGTGCAGCTCAGGGGCATCCCCCTCGAGCGGAGTGTACGCGACGACGGAGTTGGTCGTGCCGAGGTCGATGCCAATCGAGTAGCGGGCGGTCATGCGGAGGTCAGCAACAAGGGTGGAAGGACGCTCGTAACGAATGCGGACGGCGAAAACGGGCGGCGAAAACGGGCGGCGAGAGCGGGCGGCGAGAACGAAAGGGCGGCGGGCTTAGGGTTCCAGCTGTGCGGCGGCGACGACGAATGCGTCATCATTGCCGCCAGTCCACTGAGCTAACTCACAGCGCTCGGCACGCCATCCCGGGTGCACCACGCGTCCGCTTCGCTTGCCCCCCTCGGCCCCGCCAGCACGGGTGCCGCCAGCACGGGTGCCGCCTGAACCGGATTCGCCGACCCACTGGTAGCGGATTGGCGAAGGGTTCTCCGGCAGCGTCAGCGACTCCCCTTCCCCGACCTCGACCAGCGGCTGCAGACTGAACATCCGCTGCAGGGCGGATCGGCATTGCTTCAAACAGGGACGGGCGGCGGCGCCGATCTGGGCATCGCTGAACTGGTCGAGCGGTTCTTCGATCAGGTCGATCAAGCGGGCTTCGCGCTGCAGCGTCGCCAGCAACGTCAACGCTTCGCTGCGCTTCGGCTCCGGAGGTGCGGCCGGCTTAGCTGGAGCGGGCTGCTTCGCTGGTGCGGGTGGGGCCGTTGCGGCAGCTGGAGCCGCTGGGGTCGGGGGCGGGAACTTTCGCTCCTGCGGCGGTCCGGCGTCGAGCAGCTCGCGAATGGCAGTGCTCTGATCCGGGTCGCGGAGTGCGGCGAAAAAGGCGCGAAAAGCAGTTCCTAGAGACATACTCGGCGATTCGTCAGAGGGGGGCGGCTCACGGGGGCGGAACGGGAATCGCGGCACGGGGACGCGCCGAAGTCGAAACCCTAAACAGCTTTACGTCCGTTGCCCGCAAGTCAACCGGGAATTGCTCTTGGTCACCGGTTCGAACCGGTTTACCTTCCGAGGCGTTTGATCCTGCCCCAGCCACCATGAGCCGGCAGCCTCGCTTCCCCGGTCGATTTCGATTTGATGTCCCCGCTTGCCCCTCCTCTCGTTGTTCGGACTCCGGCACGTCGCTGCTCGGCGATCGCCGCCGTGGTCGTGCTTGTCGGTGGTTTGGCGAGCGGCGGATGTGGCACGACCAAATCGTTCGATGCGACCCAGCAGTTGCTGCTCAGCGAAGCGGTCGATAACAGCGTGGCAGCGATCGATTTCCGGCCGCTCAGCGGGCAGAAAGTGTATTTTGACACGACCTATCTCAAAGCGGTCAAAACGCCGACGATCATCAGTGCCGATTACGTCATTAGCGCTCTTCGCCAGCAGATCACCAGCGCCGGATGTTTGATCCAGAGTGCGGAAGGCGAGGCGGACATCATCATCGAAGCCCGGCTCGGAGCCCTTGGAGCCGATGGCTTCCAAATCACCTACGGCATGCCGCCGAATTCGCTCGTCTCCAGTGCCGCGTCGCTGATCCCCGGTGCACCGCAGGTCCCGACGATGCCCGAACTGTCGCTCGCCCGCCGGGAAACCAGCGAAGGGGCAGCCAAAGTCGCCGCCTTCGCCTACGACCGGGTGACTCGCCAGCCGCTCTGGCAATCGGGAACCGCCCGTTCGACGACGACCGCCCGCGACGTCTGGATTCTCGGCATTGGGCCGCTGCAGACCGGCTCGATCCGCAATCGGACGCGGCTCGTCGGGAGCGACTTGGAATTCGGTGCAGAGGTCGACAATGGCGCCTCGCCGCCGCTCGACTACCAACGCCCGGAAGTCAACTACAACGCCCAGGTCCGATTCAAGGACGGCAAGCCCGTGCTCGGACCCGCGAGCAGCGGGCCGCCGGAAGCCACCAGCGAAGCGGCGGTTGCCGAGCAGCAGCCCGAACCCCAGCCCGCTCCCACCGTCCAGCGGTAACAAGTACGGCAGGCTGGAACGGCTAAGCTCGATCCCCTCCCCGGGGCATTGGTCTCTACACAAGTCCAAGGGCTAGATAAAGCACAGCCAACACCCTCCCCCCGGGAGGGTCAGGCTGGGATGGTGAAAAGCCCGGAGGAAAGGGTCGCCAGAAGTAGAAACGGCACGTCAATACATCACCCTCCCGCTTGCGGGAGGGTCGGGCTCTTAGGCCCGGTCCCGGGGAGGGCAATGGGTTTCGACACGAACTCTCGATTGAGCCGTTAGAAAACAAGCCAATTCGTCGAGGAAAGAGAGTCACACGCACTCATCACGCGAGCGTCTACCGGCCCCTCCCCGCTCGTTCCTCGCGACCCTCCCGGGGGGAGGGTTTCGGTTGATTGCTCTACCAGTGCCTGAGGTACGGCCTCCTACTCCCGCGATCCCGGGGTGATTTCCTTGGTCACCCGTTGCTCGTCGCGGAGGACGACGACTTTGACTGGCTCACCGATCTTGAGCCCTTCGATGGCATAGGTGTAGTCGTAGATGTTCTCGATCTTGCGACCGGCCAATTCCACGATCACGTCGCCTCCCTGAAGGCCTGCTTTTTCGGCCGGCCCGTCTTTGCCAACTCCGGAGAGCTTGACTCCTTTGACGTCCGCACCAGCGTAATCGGGGATCGTCCCGAGGTAGGCTGTCAGCTGGGCCCGCGGGACTTCCTGCTCGGCGGCTTCCCCTTCGGCCAATTCGAACCGCAGCGGCTCCTCGTCGCTGACCAGACCTCGGGCGATCAGGGCCAGCAAGCGGGCGATCTGCGTCGTCCCCTCGTAATTCAGTTTGTCCGCGGTGTCGCGGGGCGTGTGGTAATCCTCGTGGGCTCCGGTAAAAGCAGCCAGGCTGGGAACGCCTCGAGCCACGAAGACCGCAGCGTCGGTCGGGAGCCGCGTGCTGGTGCGGTCGAGTTGCAGCGCGAGACCGACCGGCACGTTGCGGCGCTGGACGAGCGCCTCCCACTGCGGCGACGATCCGATTCCCTGCACGATCAACTCTTCCCGCAGGCGGCCTACCATATCCAGGTTGAGGTAGGCAGCGATCGCCGGATAAAGCGGCTCGGCGTCGGAAGCACTTCCGTGGCCGACTGCGGCGGAGTGCGGAGCGGGGTGGTTCGCGTCGGGGGAGGCTTGAGAGCCGCGGGCCGCGTTGGGAAAGAGCTTGTCGAAATCTTCCGCAAAGGCCTGCGAGCCGAACAGCCCGAGTTCTTCGCCCGACCACGCGGCGACCAGCAGATCACGCTGCATCTCGAGTTTTCCTTCACGCCGCTGAGCCGCCATGTACTGGGCAATCTCGAGCATCGCGGCGACACCGCTGGCGTTGTCATCGGCGCCGGCGTGAATCTGCTCGCGTTCGTCTTCGCGAGCCAGACTGCTGCTGCTGACGCCGGTGCCGAGGTGGTCGATATGAGCCCCGATCAGGACGGCCTGGCGGGCGGCCTCGGTTGGTTGGTCGTCCTTCTTACTGCCGGAGTCCTGCTTACTACCGGAGTCTTGGTTCGCGGGACCCGCGGTGGCGGGCAAGCGAGCGATCACGTTGCGGCCCGTTCCGGTCCGCCGCTCGATTCCCACGGTCGCGGCTAACGAGACTCCTTCAATTTCGAAACCCATTGCCAGGCTGCCGTCGTCGAGCCCCTTCTGCAGTTGCTCGAGGTTCTCGTCGGCTGCGGAGAGCCACTTCGCGGCGACCGCGTTGCTGACCGAGATCACGGGGATGCTCGTTCCGCCCGCCGACGCGTCGCTCTCGAAACGAATCAGCTCCTGCTTGACCTGGCTCGTCGGTCCGGCGACCAGGATGACGCCATGGGCTCCATGGTCCCGGGCAACCATCGCTTTCCGCCGTGCCGAGGAGTAGCGAGCCATCTTCTGGCGGAGCTCCGAGGGAATTTCCTGCGGCAAGTCGCGGAACATCAGCACCCATTTGCCGCTGACGTCGAGGTGCACGTAGCTGTCGTAGCCCTCGAAGTCTTCGCTTTCGGGAACCGACATGCCATAGCCAGCAAAGACGATCCCCCGGGGCTCGAAACTGCCTCTCTCGGAGAACGAGAGGGGCCGCCAGTCCTCGTCGAGCTCGTAGGTCTGTTCGCCGCTGGTAAGCTGGTTTTCGTCGCTCAGCACTGCCCCGGCGGGGAACTCGAACGAGTGGAAAAACGTTCCATTCTCGCCTGCCGGTTCAAAGCCGAGACTCTCGAGGTAGGCAGCCACATAAGCCGTCGCTCGCCGCTCTCCTTCGGTTCCGGTCATCCGTCCGCCGAGTTCCGGACGGGTCAGGTAGTCGACGTGGCGCCCCACATCGGCTGGCGAGAAACCCGCTTCGGTGGCGGCCGCGGTTTCGACCGCCGCGCGGCGATCCTCCGCCCCGGATGAAGCCGCCTCGGCTAGGCCGAGTCGCTCGCGGGCGAGTGCGTCGTTCCACTCAGCCATGAAGATTTGGGATTGCTTCGCCGCGGTTCGGTTGCTGGTCCATGACAGCTGCTCACCGTCGGGGGTGAAGACCGGCAGCCCGTCGAAGCCTGGCGTGAAGGTGACGCGCACCGGCTCGCCCTGACCGTCGGCGCGGACCAGGTAGAGTTCGAAGTTGCCGAAGCCGTGGCGGTTGGTCGTGAAGACGAGATAGTCACCCGAGGGATGGAAAAACGGAGCCCAACTCATCGCGTCCAGACTCGTCAGCCGCTGGACGTCGCTCCCGTCGGTCCGCATCGTAAAGATCTCCGCGGTGGCACCGTTCTCGGCAAACCGCCGCCAGCAGATCCGCTTTCCGTCGGGAGAAAAGAAGGGGCCGCCGTCGTAGCCGGCCGTGTGGGTCAGGCGGCGGAGGTTCGAGCCGTCGCTGTCCATGATGTACAGATCGATCATCGAGGCCGGATCTTGCTCGAAGAGCGTGGCCTCGCGCTCGCTCAGCTCGCGGGCGTAGGCGTCGCGATTCGAGGCGAACACGATCTGTTTGCCGTCGGGACTGTACGAGCCTTCAGCGTCATAGCCTTGTGCGTCGGTCAACTGCGAGTACTTGCCCGTCTCGGCGTCCCACGCGAACAGCTCGTAAGCTGGGTCATAGTCCCAGGCGTAGCGAGACTGGTTTCCGGTGCGGCGGAGCTCGAGTTCGCGGGCTTGCTTCTCGCGGGCCTGCGGATCTTCCTGCGTGCTCGCGAACAACACGCGGTCGCCCTCGGGGTGGATCCAGCCGCAAGTGGTTTTCCCCCAGCCGGGCGAGACACGCTCGAGGTCGCCCGTTTCCAGATCCATCAGATAGATTTGATAGAACGGGTTCCCCGGTTCACGCTCGCTCTGAAAGACCATCTTCGAGCCGTCGCTACTGAAGTAGCCTTCGCCGGCGCGGCGACCCTCGAAGGTCAACTGACGGGTCCCGCTCAGCCATTCGGCTTCGCGAGCGGCAGCCGCTTGGGGATCGCTCTCGGTGAGATCCTCCGCGGCGGAAGTCGCGGCCGGAGCGGTCGCCGTTTGGGCGTGGGCCACCGGGACAACGAGCAGCCAGGCAAGAGAACATCGCCGGACCAGCGAAAACAGCCAAAGGACTCGAGCACTGCGCATAGGGTTAACCGTCACGGGGAGCGGGAACAAGCGTCTCGCCCATTGTACCCATCCCCGCCAGCAAGACGAACCTGCCGCCCCCACCAACCACCAGCCCTCGCACCCGCAAGGCTCTGACCCCTATTGGGCGCTCGAGGGACACGAAGAACACGAAGGAATGCAGGGGCGGGGGAAGACCGCGGATAGCGCAGAGAGCGTGGGTCACGGGGGAAGAGCGGAAAGGGGGAACAACCACGAATAACACGAATAGCACGAATGGTGGCCACGGAAGGACACGGAAAAGCACGGAAAGGAGAGGGACCGCGGATAGCGCAGAGAACGCGGA
>NZ_WRPR01000042.1 GCF_010367455.1 Candidatus Laterigemmans baculatus
CCGAGGCTAGCGCCTACGGCTCAAAAGACTGAAAACCCTGAGCCGACGGCGCTAGCCGCGGGTGTTGCAGCGAAAATTCTGGGGCTGCCAGGCCCGAGGCTAGCGCCTACGGCTCAAAAGACTGAAAACCCTGAGCCGACGGCGCTAGCCGGAGGCTAGCCCCCGGCGGCGGGTGCTTACGGGTTGAGATTCTTTGAGACGTCGGTGCGATAGCCGACCAGAGCAGGCAGCAGGCCGGCTAGCGCCGCCAGCACCAACACCAGCGGGACGACCATCAGTTCGGCTCGCGAAACGGTCAGCAACCCGACTTGGACCCCCGTCCGCTCCTCAATGAATCCGCCCGCCGCGTACATCGCCACGTGCGCCAGCACCCAGCCGATCAACGCCCCACCGACGGCGATCAAGAGACTCTCGAGCAAGATAATCGCCAGCACCGTATCGCGGCGAGCGCCCAGAGCTCGCATCACCGCGATATCCCGTTTGCGGTCGTTCATCGAGTTGTAGATGCTGACCAAGATCCCGACCGCGGCGACCACGCAGGTCAGGACGGTGATCAGCAGCAACGCCGAGAGGAGCGGTCCGACGATCACGGTCAGCAATCCCGTGATCTCGCCGACCGGCGCGGCGGCCTGCGTCCGCAGACTCTTGTTGATCGTCTTCTGCATCTTGGCCGCAAAGATTCCGTCCGCCCGCAGCAACACGGCGGTCAAATCGCGGCGGTCGATCGGCAGCGGTTCGTAGCTCAGCGTGCCGGCGGCTTCCGGTCCCGGCGATGGTTCTTGCGGCTCGCCTGATGCGACTTCCTCCGCAGACTCCTCTTCCTCAGACTCGCCATCCCCCGGGGCGGCCTCCGGATCGATCACCCGGGCGTGGCCTTCCATCAGGTAAAACCCTTCGAGGTTCACGAATGCCGCCCGATCGTTCGGCGTCCCGGTCGGCTCAAGAATGCCGACGATCGCGAAATGGACATCGTGCCCGTGCCCGTCCGGGTCGCCGTGCGAAGGATCGATCGTGTCGCCGACTCCGACTCCCATGTCGGCAGCGACCCGCGACCCGATGACCGCTTCGAAGGGCCCATGCTCGGGATCATCGAGGCGGAAGTTGCGTCCTTCGGCGAAGCGGAATTCCTGGTCCAGATTCGGTCCGTGTCGCAACAGCTCAAAAAAATCGGGAGTCGTCGCCACAACGCGGAAGGGACCAAAATAGTCTCCCAAGCCGACGGGGATCGCGAACCCGCCCATCATGTACGGGGCGTAGCGGCCGTCGCGATCGGTATCGACGTCGCCGATTCCGTTGAACAGTTCCGCTTGCCGCTGCCGCTCGCTCTGCGGCAAATACTCGAGGTACTCGTCGTAGGGGATCGTCTCGATCGGCTGGCTCAGGTAGTAGACGGTGTTCAGGGTCAGCTGCAGCGGGCTCCCCTTGGCACCGACGATCAAGTTGTAGCCGACCGAGGAATTGCGGCGGAACGCATCCTCGATGATCCCGTAGATGCCGAGCACCAGCACGGTCAGGGCGATCCCGAGGGCGAGCGACAGGAGCGTCAGGGCGGAGGACAATCCTCGCTGCCGCATGTTTCGCCAAGCGATTTGAATCAGGCTCATCGGAAAACGATCAGGTGGTTTGGAAGATGCGGTTGAGCGACTCGAGCGATTCGACCCGTTCGAATTGCTCGGAGACCTCGCTGGAGTGGGTGACCATCAGCAGCGTGATGCCCTCCTCGGTGCAGGTCCCGCGGATCAGATCGATCACCGCCTGCTGGCTCGCCGGATCGACGTTGGCGGTCGGTTCGTCGGCCAGGAGCAACTTGGGCCGTCCGGCCATGGCCCGGGCGATCGCCACCCGCTGCTGCTGGCCGACCGACAGTTGGCTCGGCCGGTAATCGAGCCGATCGCCGAGCCCCACCCGCTCGAGCAGCATCCGGGCCCGCTGCGAATCGTGCCGCCCATGACCAAACGTCATGCCCAGCCGCACGTTCTCCAGGGCGGTGAAGCCGGCAAGCAGATTGAACGTCTGAAACACATACCCGATGCGGGCAGCCCGAAAGCGATCTCGCCCCGATTCGCTCAGTGCGGCGATGTCGATCCCGTCGACGACGACCGACCCGGCATCGGGCAGGGTGATCCCGGCGATCGTGTGCAGAAGCGTCGTCTTGCCCCCGCCCGAACGGCCGACCAGGACGACTTGCTCGCCGGCGGCGACCTGCAACTCGGGGATGTCGAGCACCGTCAGCCGTCCGCCGCCCGGCTGCGGAAAGGTCTTGAGGACATTTTTCAGGTTCAGCATTATCGGCCTCGCATGGCCCGCTGCAGGCCTCTTTCGGTGTCGCGTTTCTTGATCGTTTCTCGTTTGTCGTGCAGCTTCTTGCCTTTGACCAGCCCCATCACGCACTTGGCCAGCCCGCGGCTATTGAAGTAGACCCGCAGCGGCACCAGCGTCAGCCCCCGCTCGTGGGCCCGGCCGGCGAACTTGCGAAACTCCGCCTGGTGCACCAGCAGCTTTCGCGGGCGGCGGGGATCGTGGTTCCAGAACCCGGCGTTGTGGTAGTGGGCGATGTCGGCACCGACCAGCCACAGCTCGTCGCTCTTCACGCGAATGTAGGCTTCATCGAGCGAGAGCTTGCCGTCGCGGAGCGATTTCACCTCGCTCCCTTGCAGCATCATCCCGCACTCGACCGAGTCGAGAATCTCATAGCGAAACTTCGCTTTGCGATTCTCCGAAATAATCTGGAAGGCTGGCTCCGACGACTTCTTCTTCTTGCCGCTCGATTTCTTGCTGTTTTTGGCCATGTAGTTCTCGTTTTCCGACGCTAACAGCCGATCTTCATGCGGACGTCGGTGATCCCGGCTTCGGGATGGTCCTGCTGCAGCTGCTTGAGGATCTGACGCTTCTTGAACGTGAGTTCCTGGAGCGACGGGGAATCGCTGGCGAACAGCTGCAGCACGCCGCGGCGGACGTTGCCGGCACGCACCCCGCTGGCGAGCAGCGGTCCGACCGCCGCAGCCACCGAACGCTGCAGACCTTCGGCCGATTCCACCTGAGCATAGCCGCGACGGGCCATCAGCTGGTTGAGAATCGAGCCGATGCGGCGGGGAGCATTCATGGGAATCGCCAGTTCACCGATCGCGGGCCATCGGCATGATCACGTAAGCATAGCCGTCGTCGGTCGTCAACAAGGCAGGGGACTGACCCGAATCGATCTCCAGCACAAAGCTGCTCTCGGCTTCGAGCACCTTGCAGAAATCGGCGATGAACCGGTGGTCGAGCGTCAGGGTCACCGAGTCACCGTCGTAGGCGATCGGCAGCTCGACGTGCGACTGGCCCACTTCCGCGGTGCTCGCGTCGAGCCGCAGCGTGCCGTCGGCGAACGTCAGGTCGATGCCGCGGCTCTCCTGGTCGGTGACGATCGCCGCTTGCCGGAGAGCGGTGAACAGCGGGCCGACGGTCATATCGATCCGCGCCGCATTTTCCCGGGTGGGAAGCACCTGCCGCCAGTTCGGGTACCGCCCCTCGACCAGCCGCGAGTAGATCGTGCAGCGGGGTGTGCGGAGCAGCAGATCGTTGCTGCGGGCGGCAATATCCACCGTCTCATCCCCGGCCGCCCGCTCCATCAACTGGATCGCCCGCGTCGGTACGATCGTGTTGGTTCCGGTCGTGTGATGCCCGCCGACCGCCGTCCCTTTGCCTTCCATCCGAGCCAACCGCCGCCCGTCGGTCCCGACCGCCGTCACCCGCTCCTCCTCCAGCTCGAGCAGCACACCGCCGAGGGCATACCGGCTGCTCTCGGCATCGGTCGCGAACACGGTGCGGCGAACCAGCTCGCGGAACAGTTTGGCGGGGATCGTGTGGTAGGCCTCTTCCTCGAAGCCGACGACGCGGGGGAATTCGTCCGGGTTGGAGCTGGGGAGCCGAAAACGGCTGCGGCTGCCGGAGATTTTGATCCCCGCCTCGTCGGTCTCCAGGACCAACGCTTCGTCGCTGCTCTCCCGCAGAATTGCCCCGGTCCGCGAAACCGGCAGCAACGCCGCTCCCTCTTGCTCGACCTTCAATCCCTCTTGGATCGCCAGCCGAATGCCGACTTCCATGTCGGTGGCCGTGAGCGTAGCGGTGTCGCCGGTGACGGTCAGTTTGACGTTTTGCAGGATCTCCTTCGGCGATCGCGACGGTGCGACACCGGCAGCCAATTGAAAGGCGGCAGCCAGAACGTCGCGGTCGCAGGTGATTTTCATCGAAGCAGACTCTTCAGAGGGCGGCGGGGAAGCGGGAGACAGCCAGGGCCATTTTTTACCCCTACCGCGGTGTTCTGTTCCAGTGGCACTCGAGGCTTCACCGCCCCAGCAGCCGAGAGGAGTCGAGGGCTCGCTCCGCCTCTGGCTCTTCTTCTTACTCTTTTAAAAATCGTCGTCGAAAGAATGCGGGCGGCCGAAGCGTCGAAAACCGCCCGCTGGTGGCCGCTAAGCCGAGGCGGCCGCAGGCTTTGAGAAAATCGCTCGGCGGTGGATAAGCGGTCGAGCGGGTGTCGATCGAGTGACGGAAACTGTCGAGCGTGAGGTGGGTTTCCAACGTCCTCGGCCGAGCCCCCGAAATGCGAACAAAACGGGCGACGCAAAGCTGACAGGGAAGTGACGAGTTATGCACCGAGAAAATTATTTTCGAAGCACCCGCCGCATCGACCTCTTCCGCCCCGCAGGGGCCCGAACAAATTAGCCCAGGGCACAGCGCCGCGGCGGAGCCGCAGAGCGACGCCCTGGGTTACGGATTTCCACAAAACCCATCCCGAGCCCCATCGGGGCGTAACAAACCTCCGCGACCGGCAGACCCTGTGACGCCCCTTCAGGGCTGTACATTCGGGGTGCGTTCGGAACCCAGGGCGGCGCTCTGCGGCTTCGCCGCGTTGCTCTGCCCTGGGCTGATCTGTTTCCGCCCTTCGGGCTGGAGAGCGACGTGCCGCAAGTTCCTACGCACTCACCCGTAAGGTTTCGGTGACTTCGTCGGCCGCCCGAGAGAGTTCGGGGTTTTCGCCCAGCAGCGATTCGGTTTTGCGGCAGGCATGCAGCACGGTCGTGTGGTCGCGGCCGCCAAAGTAGTCGCCGATCTGCTGCAAAGAGCGGTCGGTCAGTTTGCGACCGAGGAACATCGCCAGCGCCCGTGCGCGGACGACTTGCTGCCGCCGCGTGGGACCTTTGAGGTCGGAGGTGCGGAGTTTGAACCGCCGAGCGACCGCCCCGGCGATCGCGGGGATCGTCGGTTCATTCTGGTTCGCGGCGGCGTCGATCGCTCCTTGGATCGCTTCGCTCGTCAGTGGCCCCTCGGCGTTGCGACACCACAGGCGAAGGTGCTGGATCGAGGCGGCCAGCCGCGGGGCGGACAAACCGGCCGGGAGTCCCGCGGCGAGCAGCTCCAGCAGAGCATCGTCGAGCACCAGTCCCGCTTCATCGGCCAGAGCCCGGAGCAGCAGGGGGCGGGTTTCGGCTCCCGGCAGAGCGACCGAGATCGCCAGCCCCGGAAGCATCCGGCTGGCGAGCAACGGGCGAAAGCCGCGGATCTCCGTGGGGAGCCGGCGGCAGGTCAGGATCGTGACTCGGCCAGCGTCGAGCCGCTCGGCCAATCGCGAGGCCAGCTCTTCCTGGGCCGCTCCCTTGTCAGCGATCAGATGCACGTCGTCGAGCAGCAAGATCTCGGCTTGGCGGAGCGGCTGCCGAAAATGCTCGATGTCGTCGCCGTCGACCGCTTCGGCGTACCGGCGGGCGAAATCGATCGCCGGCATCCAAAGGACGTTGCCGCTTCGCTTGGGCTGGCTGCCCCCTCGGCTCGGTTCGGTGCCCGCTGAGTCGTCCTCGCCGCCCGCTGAGAGATGCTCAGCCTCGGCCGCCGCGAGCGTCGCGGCGAGTGCCGATTTGCCGCTCCCCGATGGTCCGATCAACAGCAGCGGATTGCCGCGGCCGACGATCGATTCACGGCCGCCACAGACGAACGCGGCCAACCGGTTCTCCGGGCCCGCGAAAAAGTAGGGCAGCAAGGGGCGATCGGCGACCGGCTGCCGACGCCGCTGACCCGTGGCCGGGGCTTTCAACTCGATGCGTACAACCGACCTGTTCACGCCAGGCAATCCGAAAGGTGGAAAACGAACCGATTCGTACGTTCATTAATCTAGTTCGTTATCGGCCCAAGTGGTACTGCTTTGGGCAACTTTTTCCACAGCTCAGCGGAATCGTAACTTGCTGTAGCAACTGATGATGCGGTCGGATGCGGAAATCACTTCTTCGGTTGTGGAAAACCTCGACAGCCCAAACCGCAGGGCGGCCTCGACCAACTCGGTCTCGACCCCCATCGCTCGCAGCACGTGGCTCGGCTCGCTGCTCCCGCTGCTGCAGGCCGATCCGCTACTGCACGCCACCCCGGCCATGTCGAGCCGCATCAGCAGCGTCTGGCGATCGACCCCCGGGAACGAGACGCAGGTGGTCCCCGGCAGCCGGGGAGCGTCGGCCCCGTGGATGACGCATTCGGGAATCGCTTCCCGGAGCCGCGACTCGAGGAGCTCGCGGAGCGCCGCGATCCGGCTTGCCGTCGCAGTCAACGATTCAACGGCCAACCGCAGGGCCCGCTCCATGCCGACGACCAGGGCCACCGGTTCGGTCCCCGGGCGAGCTCCCAACTGCTGCTCGCCGCCATGCATCAGCGGAGCGAGTTCGATCCCGGGAGCGAGCAGCAAGCCGCCGACCCCCGCCGGGCCATGGAACTTGTGAGCGGCAAAGCTCACCGCATCGAGCCCGAGGGCCGTGAAGTCGAAGGGGATCCGCCCGACGGCCTGCGTCGCGTCGGTGTGACAGCGAACCCGATACTCGCGGCACAGCTCGGCGATCTCCGCAATCGGCTGCAGAACTCCCGTCTCGTTGTTGGCCGTCATCACGCTGACGAGACCCCGCACCGCGGGTGCGGGTGCGGGCGCTGCACTCGGCGGAGCGAGCGTTTGGCGCAGCGAATCGGCCAGCGCGTCGAGCCGCACGCGGCCGCTGGAGTCGACCGGGATGACCCGCACCGAGCGGCCCTGCTGAGTGGCGACTTCGGCGGTCGCCAGCACGCTTGGGTGTTCGATCGCGCTGATCCAGAGAGGCGTCTCGGGTGGCGCCAGCGAGGTCAGCGCCCAGTGGTTCGACTCGGTCCCACCGCTGGTCAGCAGCAAGCGTGCCCCGCCGGTGCGGACGATGTCGGCTCCCAGCCGGCGAGCGATTCCCGCGGTCGCTTCGTCGAGCCAAGTCCGGGCGCGGCGTCCGGCCGCGTGCTGGCTCGAAGGGTTTTGGGGTCCGAGGGCCCAGATCTCGCAGATCGCCTCTACCACCTCCGGGTCGATCGCCGTGGTGGCATTGTTGTCGAGATAAATCATGCTCGAGCTCAGCGCCAGGGAAAAAGTTCACGGCCGTGAGGTTTCGGCGACGCTCTTCCGCAGCTCGTCGATCCGCGGATCGTCGGGGAAGTCTTGGGCCGCATCGGCCAATACGGCCGCGGCCAGCTCGCGATGGTCGGCCGCACGGAGGTCGATCGCCAATTCGGCGTAGGCATCGCGGAGGTAGCGGTCGATTTCGCTCGCGAGCTGCGTGGGATTCGTGTGGTGGCTGGCCAGCTCGAACAGTTCGGGGAGCAGGATGTACAATTCCCGCTCCGAAAGCCGCTGGACGACGGGCCACAAGACGCGAGCCGCCGCGGGGTTGTCGCTGCTCCACTGCTCCCAGATCGGTCCGTCCGGATCCTCCAGCTTCAAATAGCTGATCAGGATTTCGGCGTCGGCGGGAGCCGGGCTGTTGATGCCGCGGCGCAGCTCGACCAGATGCCACTGCCCAGCTCCAGGTGCCTGCTTGGGGACGCTCACCAAGTTCTGGCTGCGGAGATAATTCGTCACGGAAATCGTCTCCGCGTTGCGGCGGATCGGCGAGACCTGCAGATGCAGGATCGGCAGTTCCCAGAACGAGAAGGTCCGAGCGGTGAAGTGGGTCGGAGCGAACTCGGTCCCCTGGACTTTGCCAACGAGCAACGTGACCAGCGAGACGAGCCCTCCCAGAAGCAGGGCCGAGAGAAGACCGACGAGGATCGCTCGGCGACGTCGGGAGCGGATGCGAGCCATAGCGATCGGGAAGCAAGCAGCGAAGAATGAACCGGAGAGGAAGTAGTTTACGCGGGCGGGCGGTTCGTGTAGCAACGGCTGGTCAGAGTTTTTGGTTTTTTCGAGCCCCGAGCAGACGGCGACTGGGAGCATGGAGAGATTTGGCTGGCGGAAGTCCGCGACAGGCGGTCGCGCAGCCGGAGGTCGTGCAGCCGGAGGTCGTGCAGCCGGCAGCGGCTGGGGGGGCGGCGGCTGGGGAAGCAGCGGCGTGCGGGAGGCGGCGGCGTACGCAGTCCTCTCTCCGGGGCTGGTGCCGCTGGGCGAGGCCGCGGGATGGTCCGTCGGTGGGCCGGGAGTGGGCGAGTCGCAGCCGGATGGGCCCGAGCCGGATGGGGCTGGACCGGATGGGGCTGGACCGGATGGGGCTGGGCCGGGTGGGGCGGATGAGGAGGATTCGCTGGTCCGCCGTCAGCGGGTCGAGGCGGTGTTGTTGCTCAGCCGCACACCGCTGACGGCGCGCAAGCTCTCGCAGTTGGCTGGCTTGGCGGACGCGACCGAGGCGCGTACGCTTGTCCGACAATTAAATCAAAGCTATGCCGAGTGGGGGCGAGCCTTTCGGGCGGAGGAAGTCGCCGGGGGATTTCAACTGCTCACCCGGCCGCAATTGGCACCTTGGTTGCGGCGGCTCGGACACATTCCCAAGTCGGTCCAGTTGACGCCGCCGGCGATGGAGACGCTGGCGATCGTCGCTTACCGCCAACCGGTGCTGCGAGCGGACATCGAGGCGATCCGTGGCGTGGCCTGCGGGGAGATCCTGCGGCAGCTGATGGAGCGCGACTTGGTGCGCATCAGCGGTCGCAGCGAGGAATTGGGGCGACCCTACCTTTACTCGACGACAAAGCGTTTTTTACAACTCTTCGGTCTTGGGGCCGCCGAAGCGCTGCCCGCGGTGGAAATTTCCGAACTGTCGGATTGGAGTGACACCCCCGCGTCATCCGATCCGAATCTTGAGCAACAACCTGTTTTAGGCGTCCCCGAGGAGGAATCTGACGTGAGCACCGCTGTGGCCGAAGTGGGCCTCGAGTACCCCGTAAGCGACGACCCGCAGCTCGGCGGGATGGGCGAGCCCTCGCTCCACCCTTCGCAACTCGCGCCTTCGCAACTCGCGGTCGCCGCGATCGATGACGATCCGGAAGACGACATCGACGATCTCGACGACGAGGAAGACGAGGACGATCGCGACCTCGACGACTTCGACGACGAAGATGATGAGTGGGACGAGGATGACGACGAGGAGGAGGATGAAGACGCCGACGAAGAAGACGTCGACGCCGACTCCGACTGGGAAGAAGTCGACGACGAATGGGTCGACGAGGATGAGGACGAGGACGCCGACGAAGACGAGTGGGACGAGGAAGAGGGAGAGGGAGAAGACGAGGACGAAGACGAAGAGGAGTGGGACTGAGGAACTAGTCGCCGAGCTGAAAGAGCCGACGGAGGGCGTCGAGCAGCCCCTGTCGGTGACCGTCGGCCGCGTCGTCCCGCAGCGAGGCGAGCGGTGGGTGCAGCAGTTTGTTGACCACGCGGTCGAACGCCTGCGTGATCTCGGCTCGTCCCGCGTCGCTGCTCACCTGAGGAGCGACCATCTCGAGCCGTTCGAGGCGTTTGAGCAGCCGGTCGAGCTCTTCCCGCTTGACCGCTTCGGCCCGTTCGCGGAGTTGCCGGATCACCGGCCCGGCCGCCCGCTGCTGCAGCGAAGCTAAGAACTGCTCGGTCTCTTCAGCGATGATCGCCCGCGCCTTGGGCCACTCCCGCTCGCGCTCCCGCCGGTTGCGATCGCAGGAGGCTTGCAGGTCGTCGACCGAGAAGAGGTAGACATTCGAGAGGTCGCCGATCGCGGGATCGAAATCGCGGGGGACCGCCAGATCGAGCACCAGCAGCAGCCGCTCGTACCGCGCGGCTTGGATCGCTCGGAACCGCTCGAGCGTCACGATCGGCTCGGTCGATCCGGTGGTACTGACGACGAGATCGGCGGCGGCCAAGTGCTCGTCGAGCGATTCCCAGGGTGCGGTCTGGGCGGCGAGGTCCGCGGCCAGGCGGGTGGCCCGCTCGGCCGAGCGGTTGATGACGGTGATGTCGCGGGCTCCACCGTCGCGGAGGTATCGCAGCGTCTCGGCCCCCATCTCGCCGGCACCGACCAGCAGAATTCGCTTGTCGGCGAGCGTCTCGAAAAATTCTGGGGCGACTTCGCCGACCGCCACGCTCGGGACACTGACCCGGCGGCGGTGGATCGCCGTCTCGGCCTGGACTCGCTTGGCAACCCGGCTGGCCGTTTGGAAGATCGCGTGCGTCAGGGCCCCGGTCGAGCCGGTCGCGGTGGCCCGCTCGTAGGCTTGCTTGACTTGCGAAAGGATCTGGGCTTCGCCGACCACCATGCTGTCGAGCGCCGCGGCGACGGTGAAGAGATGCTCGACCGCTTCGGCGCCGCTGCGATGGTTCAACCGCTCGAGCAGCTGGTCGGGCGGCAGCTTCCGCTGGGCGGCGAGAAAGCCGACCACTTCGGCGTATTCGGGACAGGCATCTTCCTCGACCGCCGCGGTGTACAGCTCAACGCGGTTACAGGTGCTCAGGAGGACGATTTCGGCCGAGGGAAACCGCTGCCGAAACTCCTCCAACGCCTCGACCGCTTGCGATTCGGTGAAGGAGAGTTGCTCACGAAATTCGACCGCCGCATCCTTATGGCTGCAGCCAATCATTTGCAATTTCACCGGGCCGCCTCCCCGCGCGCGGCGGTCCGCTCCGCGCTTCCGACCGTGCCCGGCGTCGCTTCGGGAAGATTTTTACCGCCAGTGGACAGTTGTGCTCCAGCCTTGGTGCCGTGGTTGCTCTCCAACACGCCTCCCATCGCCAGCACCAGAAAGCCGAAGCTGGCCAGGGTCAGGTAGGCGACTTTCCGCCCTTGGCGAGCCGGCTTGTAGAAGAACTCGATCCCCACGGCCGCGAGCAGCCAGATGAGCAAGACGAACGAGAGCACGATCCCGCGGCTGGTCCAGGCCACGCTCCCCGATTCGTTCAAACTCATGATCACCCCGGCCAGCGTCCCCAGGCCAACCGCTCCGGTGCTGAAGACCAGACAGCCCCGGTTGAGCTTCTGAAGCCATTCGAGCGTTGGCAGCCGCAGCCCCCGCGATCCCGGCCGCTTCTGTTTGAGCCGCACCGACTGGACCAAGAACATCACCCCGGCGACGAATCCGAGCAGCACCGCAGCCGCTCCGAGCAGCATCGAAAATCCGTGCATCGAACGCCAAAACCCGGCCGCCCGCTGCCGCGTGAACGGTTCCCAGTCCTGGACGAGCATCGCCAGCACGATCAGGCCAAGGACCGGCGGAAGCAGGAAGTAGCCGATCGTCGTATCCGGCCGCCGCAGGAAGAGGACCAGATAGCAAGCGGCCACCGCCCAGGCGAGCAGCAGCGACCAACTGTACCAACCGGCCAGCAGCCCAATCTCCGCCGCGGTGGCCGACGGATCGGCCAACATCACCAGGTAGACCAGATGGGACAGCAGCCCGGCGACAATGAAGCCGACGGTCACCACGCCGCGGACCGGAACGCGGAACAGCGGGCGGGTGAGCTCCAGCGCGAGGGCGACCAAATAGCTGCCGACGAAACAGGTGACGGAAATACCAGAAAGGAATTGCTGCATCGCTTCGGGGAACGGGGGAGAGTCCGATTGTTCGCGGCGGCGGGAGCACAGGGCCCCCTCAATCGTACTCGCCGGAGCAGGGAACACGAAGCGGCGGTCGCGTTTGCCGCCGATTCCTGGTCATAATGGACCCACCCTCGTACTCCCACTCGTACTCAGCGCAGCGGTACTCGTACTCGTACTCAGCGCAGCGGTACTCGTACTCGACTCCCGCACTGACGCCCGACCCGCGGCGATAACCCGCAGCCGGTTTTTCGAGTACGAGTACGAGTACGAGTAGGAGTAGGAGAAAGAGAAAGCGAAAGAGAAAGCGACGACCCCCGAAACCGAGCGCTGCCGGGGACAAGTTCTGACCACCGACCTTTTTTTGAGCCCGCCATGTATTTGCGGATGGCCAAACGGCTGCTGACCGAGACCGACAAACGCTTGCTCTGGAAAGCGGCTTGGACGCTGGGCGTCAAAGGGCTGCGGAGCGTCCACCAGCACAAGCGACGGCTCAAGCGGGGCGAGTTCTTTCCGCCGTTTTTGTATCTCTCGGTGATCAACAGCTGCAATCTGCGTTGCCAAGGGTGCTGGGTCGACGTGGCGTCGAAGCAGCACCGGATCGAGGTCGAGGCGGCGAATCGCACGATCGCCGAGGCCAAGGCGATGGGGAACAGCTTTTTCGGGATCCTCGGCGGCGAGCCGTTCATGCACCGCGATCTGCTGAAGATCTTTGCCGCCAATCGCGACGTCTATTTCCAGGTCTTTACCAACGGGCACTTCATCACCGACGACGTGGCCGCGGAGCTGCGGCGGCTCGGCAACGTGACGCCGCTGATTTCGGTCGAGGGGACGGAGATCATCAGCGACCAGCGGCGGGGCCGCGACGGCGTCTACAACGCCACGATGCAAGGGCTCGAGGCGGCCCTGCGGCACAAGCTGATGGTGGGGGTCTGCACGAGCGTTTGCCAGACGAACATCGATGATCTGGTCAACGACGCTTGGGTCGAGCGGTTGATCGAGATGGGCGTGATGTACTGCTGGTTCCACATCTACCGGCCGGTCGGCCCCGAGCCGAATCCCGCCCTTGCGCTGAGCAGCGCGCAGCAACGGCGGGTGCGGCAGTTCGTCGTCGACACGCGGGCCACCAAACCGATCATCGTGATCGACGCCTACCACGACGATGCCGGCAATGCGCTCTGCCCGGCGGCGACCGGCTTCACGCACCACGTCGGTCCCTGGGGGGACATCGAGCCGTGTCCGGTGATCCAGCTGGCGACCGACTCGATCCACGACTCGCGGCCGCTCGCCGAGACCTTCAACCAGTCGGTGTTTTTGAAAGAGTTCCGCGAGCTGACCGCCCAGCACACGCGGGGCTGCGTGATCATGGAGCGTCCGGACTTGCTGCTCGAGTTGGCCGAAAAGCACGGGGCCCGCGATACGACCGCGCGGAAAGCGGTGATCGACGAGCTGCGGGCGGTGACGCCGCGCCGCAGCCAGTACCAACCGGGAGACGAAATTCCCGAGCGGAGCCTGGTCTATCGCTGGGCCAAGAAGTACGCCTTCAACGACTTTGGAACCTACGGCCGGCACTTCGACGCGTCCCGCTACCGGGATCCCGACCCGCAGTCGAAACCCGAGGGCAAGCTCCCCATCCTCCAGTAGACGCTGTCAGAAAACCGCCCTTTCCTATCACCCACCCGCTTGCGGGAGGGTCGGGCTCTCAGGCCCGGGGAGGGCCAGCTAAATCCCGGTGCTTCGACGTTGACGTCCCGGCTTGCCCTCCCCGCTCGTTCCTAGCGACCCACCCAGGGGGAGGGTGTCGATTCGGTTTTCTGACAGAGCCTCGCCTCGGGCCTCGCCTCTCCCGGTTTTTCCGCTGCAGAACCCGCGGCTAGCGCCGTCGGCTCAGGCCGATTTCCGCAGCGGCGATCCGCAGAGGCTGCGGTAGAAGGGATTGCGTGCGAGCAGTTCCGCGTGCGAGCCACAGTCGCTGACTTGGCCCGCTTCGATCACGGCGACGCGATCGGCGAGGGCGAGCGTGGTCGGGCGGTGCGTGATCATGATCCCGGTGCGGCCGACGAGGAACTCGGCCAGCGCTTCGTGGATCAGCTGCTCGCTTTCCAGGTCGATTTGGCTGGTCGCCTCGTCGAGGATCAGGATCTCGGGATCGCGGAGGAAGGCCCGAGCCAGGGCGATCCGCTGCATTTGGCCGCCGGACAACTGCGCCCCGTCGTGCCCGAGGATCGAGTCGTAGCCGTGGGCGGTTTTGGTGCGGATGAATTCGTCGGCGTGCGCCCGCTCGGCCGCGCGCTTGACCTCGGCGTCGCTCGCTCGCGGTGAACCGTAGCGAATGTTGTTCAGGATCGTGTCTTCGAAGATCACCGTCCGCTGGGTGACCAGACCGATCCGCCGCCGCAGGTCGCGGGTCCGCATCTCTCGCAGCGGCACGTCGTCGAGACAGATCTCGCCGCGCGAGGGATCGTCGAAGCGGCACATCAGCCCGACCAGCGTGCTCTTCCCCGAACCGTTCGGGCCGACCACCGCCAGCGACTCGCCGTGCGGAATCTCGAGGTTGAAGTCGCGGAGCACTTCGGGACCGCTCGGATAACGGAAGGCGACGTCCCGCAGCGTGATCCGGTGATGGGGCAAAGCGACTGTCTGCGGATGCTCCGGTTCGGTCACGCGGACCGGTGCGTCGATGACTTCGATCAAGCGTTCCGAAGCCGCGATGCCTCGCTGCAGGTTGCTCCACACGTCGGTCAGTTTGCGAGCCGGATCGGAGGCCCCGATCAAAAACCCAAAGAACAGAATCATCTCACCGACGCTCAACGGCATCGTCGTCAGCCGCACTCCGAGCAGATGCGTTTCCTGATTCAACACCAGGTAGCCGCCGGCGAGCAATCCGATGCAGAGCACGGTCGTGCCGAGCAGCTCGCTGGTGAAGCGGGTGGCCGCGTTGTAGAAGGCGACCTTCATCGATTTGCGGTAATACTTCCTCGCTCCGATCCGAAACCGCGAGCGCTGGAAGGCTTCGGTGTGATAGGCCCGCACGATGCGAATCCCGGCAAAAGATTCGCTGAGCATCCCATACAGCTGGGTCATCTCTTCCATCACGCGGCGGCTCGAGCGACGGATGCTGCGGCTGAGCGAACCGATCGCCAGCCCCACGATCGGGGAGATGATGAACGTGACCAACAGCAACCGCCAACAAACCACGCCGGCTCCGATCAGGCAGACGATCATCTTCAGCGGTTCGCGGACCATCCGCCCGAGCATCACGCTGACGCCCATCGCCAGATCGTTGATGTCTCCGGTCAACCGGCTGGTCAGCTGCGACGAGCCGGTCTCGCCAAAATGCTCCAGGTCCTGGCGGAGGGCGCGGCGAAAGAAGAGCTCGCGAATCTGCATCGCGACCCGCTGAGATAGCTCCTGGACCAGCATCAAATTGGCGATCAAGGCGAGCAGCTTGACGAGCGTCGCCAGCACGAACACGCCGATCACGAGCAACAGGGTCTCGTAGGGCCCCGCAGGCAAATACCGCTCGGCCGCCGGCTCGATCCACCGCAACCACTCGCCGCTGCGGCGATAACCCTCGCTGAGCGTCTCGGCCGATTCGATCTGCAGGATCAGCGCGCGGCGGGCCGCCGGGTCGGTGGTCGCGGCAAGCTGGCGGCGATAGTCTCCCGCCTCGGCCGATCGGACGCACGCCAGCTGCTCGCTCTGCTCCGCCTGCTCGCTGACGTAGACCGCAGCCCCCCGCCCGCCGAAAATTACCTCGACCATCGGATACAGCGTGGAGATGTTGAAGCCCCACAGCAGCGCCACGAGCAGCGAAGAGAGGAGACAGCCGCCGAGCGTCCACCGCCGACGTGCGACCATCCGCAGCACGCGTCCAAATTCTCTCATGTCTGGTCTTCCCTGACCCTCGAAGCGATCGCTGAGTTTGAGCCGACCCTAGCAAACCGCTGTCGTGGAAGCAATCCGCAACGAGATGCCGACGAAAAAAAGAGGGCGGCAGAGCCAATTTCTCTGGCTTTTGGGGAGAGCGCGACGGTATTTTTAACTAGGAGCCGAAAAATACGCTTCACCCGCAATCGATCGTTTTGTTGCGACAAACCGGAGTAATGGAGGGTTTCGGCGATTTCGCGAATCTAGGTGATTCACCCCGAGGGGAGGTCCGAGAGATGAGCGCAGATTGGTTTTTCCTTCGCCACGGCTGGTTCTACAACTGGTTTCACAAAGGCAAGAAGATCGGCCCGATCGACGAGCACGACTTCTTGGAGCGGATCGATCGGGGGGAGATCCTCCCCGACACGCTCGTGCAGAGCGCCCACAAGACGCGTGGGCATTGGGTGCGGATGGCCAAGGTGAAGCCGGCCATCGAACGCTGGAAGCGAGCCCACCCCGAGGAGCTTCCGGCAGGGAAGTAAGCGGCCCGCTCCGCCCCCTTTCGCTCCGCCAGAGTCGCCTTTCGCTCCGCGAAAGTAGCGTTCTTTCACGCAACTTTCGCGGAGCGAAAGGCGACTATGGGAAGAATTTGGCCAGCGTCTCGGGTTTCGGTTTGGGGGTTACCAGCGAGACGGCGACGGTGGTGAGGCTCGAGCTGAGCAGCATCACGACGACCGGCATCAGCTCGATCGACTCGCTCCCCAGCTTCCAGTGGAGGTGAAATCCTCCGAGTCCGCCTTGCTCGATCGGCACCTGCAGCCCGTGATAGAACAGCACCGACCAGCTGATGATCGCCGCACAGATGCCGCTGATCGCTCCGGCGGCTGAGAGTCCTCGCCAGTAGAGCGCCGCGACGATGATCGGGAACAGGGCCGTAAAACCGCTGAAGCACCACACCCCGAGGGCGAAGACGCTCCGCACGTTCCCGAGGCTGAGCAGGTAGGTGACGGCGACGATCGCAATGATGAAGATCCGCGTGAGCAGCACTTGGCGGCTGTCGCTGATCCGCTCTTTGCCCACGTAATGGGTCACGATGTCGTTGCTGAAGATCGTCCCGATGCACAAGAACTGGCTATCGAGGCTGCTCATGATCGCTGCCAGCAGCCCGGCCGCGAGGAAGCCGCTGAGGATCACGCCGGTCTGCGTATTGACCAGGAACGGCAGAATCTTGTTGGAGTCGACCGTCCCGCCAGCGGTCATCGGCAGCGGCGGCTCCGAGGGCATCAGCGACCCGGTGGCCCAGGCGCCGATGAGCACGCAGGGAAACCAGACGATCATGATGAACAGCGGGTGGAAGACGACCGGCAGCTTGAAGGTCGCCGCGCTGCGGGCTGTCATCCAGTGCTGGAAGACGTGGGGAAACATGCCCACCGAGAGCGGGATCAGCAGATAGCAGAAGAACAGCGACCGGCTCATCTCGACCCGCGTCGCCTTCTCGTACGGAAGCGATTCTCCGAGGGCGACCAGATTCGCATACAGCCCGTCCTGGCCTCCGAGGCGGCTGGCAATCACGACGAACGTGACCACGCCGAGGATCATGAAGATCAGCGTCTGAAAAGTGTTCGCCCAGGTCGTTCCCCGCATGCCGCCGAAGAACACGTAGACCAGAACCACACCGCAAATCACCAGCGAGCCGAGCCAAGCGGGAACTCCGCCGTGCAGGGCGAGGTCCGGGGTGCCGTCGTCGGTGAGCACCGGAAACATCTCGGGCGCCAGTCCGGCGGTCAGCGCTTGAATGACCCCGCCGCCGCCGATCACGCCGATCAGCAAGTAGGGGATCACCAGCCCGACCAGGATCGGGAACAGCAACAGCCCGATCAGATCGCTGTCGAGCCGCTGGCGGAAAAACTGGATCTGCGTCGTGTAGCCATGGGTTCGAGCGACCGACCAAACTTTGACGCCGATCAAGAAGAAGCACAGCGAATGGACGATTCCACTGCTGCTGGCCAGCATCCCGTAGACGCCGATCCCTTCGCGAAACGCTTCGGCGCTGCTCCCGACCAGCGCAAACGCCGTCATCGTCGTCCCGAACATGCTCATCAGCAGCATGAACGGTCCGATCGAGTGACTCGCCACCTGGTAATCGGCCAGCGTTCCCCGAAACAGCCGGCTGGAAAACAGCCCCAGGACGAGCAGCGCCGAGAGGTAAACCAGGATGATGATCAGCTGGGGAAGGCCGGGATGATTCACCGCTCGCTCTCCTCCCGAGGTCCTGTCGAGTGAAGGGGGTTCGCCGCCGGAGTGGGACTCGACGCTGGAGTGGGAGTGGCCAATTGGGCGGCGCGAATCGTCTCGGCCGGCCAAGCGATCTTCGTCGCCAGGATCCAGACGAGCGAAGCCAGGATCGAAAGGCAGACGTGGTAGAACAGCCCCAGCGGGATCCAGCCGAAGACGAGCGTGTCGTTCCGCCAAAACCAGTAGTCCTGGTGAAGCACCAACAGGACGACGACCAGCACCCCGATCAGCAGCGGCCCACCTCGTCGCGACGCAGTCCCCTTGGAGCCAGTCTTTTGCGGCGTTCGCTGACGCTCGGCTGCGGGGCTCTGGTACGGATCGGGCGGGGAGGCGTGCATCTCTGCCATCGCTTTGACTTGGACATCCGCGGTTCGGGTCGGCACGAGCAACAGCGGCAAGTGTAACGCGGAGCGGGGAGAAAACCCACAATGGCAACTGCTGCGGGGGCGACGAGTCGTGAACCTGCTGTTCTCTGGTGATGTCTTCTGAATGCCATCTACTTTCGCGGATTTTTGTTATCAGCCGCAACGCGCTAGCGTCCGGTTCCTGGGGAAATGCAAAGAACCGGAGGCTAACCCCCGGTTTCTAAAAAACGCCGTGACAACCGGACGCTAGCCCGGATTATTCATCAGCCGCCGGGCGCTAGCCCCCGGTTCCCGAAAACGCCGTGATAACCGGACGCTAGCGCGTGGCGGCTGATGGTCCAAAGTAGATAGCATTAGGCTAGCGCCGCTGGCTGCGGGTTTTCTCACGGTGCCTAGCCGTGGAGCGATTATTTTTATATACGCTCGAAGCTGATATACGCTCGGGGGGCCAAGCGGCTCTTCCTTTACTTCACTCCGTCGGACTGCATCGTGCTCCCCTGGGAAGCTTGGTTTTCACTCTCGATCGCCCTGTTCTTGTTGTTGGGACTGGCCCTGCGGATCGCTTCGACCGACTTGTTGGCGATGTTCAGCTTGGCCCTTCTGGCGGTGGTCGCCGACCTGAGCGGCTCGCCGTTGCTGCCGGGATTGGGGGAGTTGGTCGCTGGCTTTGGCAATCCCGCGCTGGTGACCGTGGGATTACTGTTCGCGGTCGTCGCCGGGTTGGAGCTGACCGGCGGCACGGATCTGGCGACCTCTTGGCTGCTCAGACGGCCGCGGAATCTGTTCGACGCCCAGCTCCGCTTGCTCGCTCCGGTGGCGGGGCTGTCGGCATTTTTGAACAACACGCCGATCGTGGCGGCGATGCTTCCGGTCGTGACCGATTTGGGCAAACGCACCGGGCTGCCCAACAGCCGGTTCTTTCTGCCGCTCTCCTACGCGGCGATTCTGGGAGGGATGTGCACGACGATCGGGACCAGCACGAATCTGTTGGTCAACAGCAAGATCGTGGAGCAGGGGGGGGTGCCGCTCGGCTTTTTTGGTCCCGGTTGGGTCGGCCTGCCAGCGACGCTAGTCGGTCTGGTGTATATGTTCGTCGCCAGCCGGCGGCTGTTGCCCGACCGTCGACCGGCGCTCAGCCCGCACGATGACCCTCGCCAGTACACGGTGGAGGCGACCGTGGTGACCGGGGGACCGCTGGTCGGGCAGACGATCGAGGACGCCGGGCTGCGGCACCTGCCCGGGTTGTACTTGGCGGAGATTCAGCGGGACGGCGATAGTTTGCCGGCGGTTGCTCCGACCGAGCGGCTGATGGCGGGCGACCTGCTGCTGTTCGTGGGGATGCTCGACTCGGTGGTCGATTTGCAAAAGATGCGGGGGCTGAGCACCGGGACCGACCAGGCCCGCAAGCTGAACGTCCCGGCGTGGAGCCGCAAGATGGTCGAGGCGGTGGTTTCGAGCCGCTGCCCGCTGGTCGGCAAATCGATTCGCGCCGGTCGCTTCCGCACGCACTATGGGGCGGCGGTGATCGCGGTCGCCCGCGGCAATCAGCGGGTGGCGGGAAAGATTGGCGACGTGGTGCTCGAGCCGGGCGATGTGCTGCTCCTGGAAGCCTCGCCGCAGTTCATGCAGAACCGCCGTGAAAGCCGCGACTTCTTTTTGGTCAGCACGATCCACAACGCGGCGGTCCGGCGGCCGGAGCGGGTCTGGATCAGTCTGGGAATCCTGCTGGCGATGGTCACGCTGGCGGCAACCGGCACGCTCGACATTCTGTCGGCCGCCTTGGCTGCCGCCCTGGCGATGATCCTCTTCCGTTGCTGCACGATGATCGAAGCGCGGCGAAGCGTCGACTGGTCGATCCTGCTGGTGATCGGTGCAGCCTTGGGGATCGGCGCGGCGCTCGACCGCAGCGGGGCGGCCGAAGCGATCGCCCATGGACTGCTGAACGTCGCCGGGACCAATCCGCTGATGGCTCTGGCCGCGGTCTACCTGGCGACGATGCTCTGCACCGAGATGATCACCAACAACGCCGCGGCGATTTTGATGTTCCCGATCGGCTGGGAAGCGGCCGAGTCGCTCGGGGCCAACCCGATCGCCTTTTCGGTCGCCGTGATGATCGCCGCTTCGGGCGGGTTTTCCACGCCCTTCGGTTATCAGACCAACCTGATGGTGTTTGGACCCGGAGGCTACCGGTTCAGCGACTTTCTGCGGTTTGGAATCCCGCTGAACTTGCTCGTGTTCCTGGTCGCGATGATCGTCATACCGGTCGTCTGGACGCTTCGTTGATCGCCATGTTGTCGCGGTGGACGACCGATTCGTAGGGGCAGTTGCCGAGCATCTTGGCGATGTCCTCGCTGGCCACCCCGCGGATCGAGCGAATCTCTTCGCTGCGGTAGTGCGTCAATCCGCGGGCGATCTCGGCACCGTCGAGCGAGCAGATGGAGACGACCGCTCCCCGCGGGAAATTCCCTTTGACCTTGCGGATCCCGACCGCCAGCAGGCTCGCCCCGCCGCTGAGGATCGCCTCGCAGGCTCCCTTGTCGACGAACAGGGTGCCGGAGATTTCGGCGGTCGAACCGATCCAGCGGCGGCGGCCGCGGACCGAGCGTTTGCCGGGCACGAACAGGGTGCCGACTTTCTTGCCGCGGAGAATTTTTTCCAGCACGTGGTCGTCCGAGCCGGCGGCGATGATCGTGTGGTGTCCGTGCGAAGTCGCCAACCGGGCCGCCCGCAGTTTGCTGATCATCCCTCCGCGGCTGACTCCGCTCTCCTTGTCGACCGCCAGCTCGAGGATCGATTTATCGACGCGGCGGACGGTGTCGATCACCTTGCTCCCTTCGGCTCCGGGGGGGCCGTCGTAGAGCCCGTCGATGTCCGAGAGAATCACCAGCAGCGCCTCGGGGAACAGGCTGGCGACGGCGGCCGCCAAGCGATCGTTGTCCCCAAACGTCGTCCGCAACTCGGCGACGCCGACCGAATCGTTCTCGTTGACCACGGCAATCGCTCCCAGGTTGTGAATCTGGCGAAGCGTATTGCGGACATTCAAGTAGCCGCTGCGGCGTCGCAAGTCGCCGGCGGTCAACAGGACTTGGGCCGCATGCCGGCTGGAGGGAGCGAAGGCTCGCTCGTACGCCTGAATCAGATCGGCCTGTCCGATCGCCGCGACCGCTTGCAGTTTGGAGAGTAGCTGGGGGCGTTCGGCGAGCCCCAATTTGGCGACTCCGGCTCCCACCGCGCCGCTGCTGACCAGCACCGTTTGTCTTCCGCTCTCGGCCAGCAGACAGAGCTGGGAAGCTAAAATATCGATCCGTCGCCGATCCAGTTTGCCATCCTTATCGGTCAGCACTTGGGTGCCGACTTTGACCACCACGGCTCGTGCCGAGTTGATCGCCCGCTTGCGAAGATCCGCCAAAGTTCTTTCCCTCCGGGGACGTAAAAAAGACGACGCTCCACGTCGTTTCCAATCTCCAATAATCTCATTTAGCGCACCGGGCCGTGAAGCCCGATCAGTAACATCATGAGGGAAGCGGACAGATTGCGGAACCAACGATGCGCGGAAAGTCCCCCATTCGGCTGGGAAAACCGTCGTTTTCCAGCCTTGCCGGCCTCGCCCGCTTTGCCGCGGCCGGTCCGCTTTGCCCTCGACCGACTCGTGGCCAGGTGTAGACTTAAACCGAGTCTCCCGATTCGCGCCGTTCTCTCAGGTCGCCGCCCCTCACCCCCTTCGGTTTCGTGAGCCAACTGCACCACGAATGCGGCGTTGCCGCCGTTTACCATCTGCTCGGCCATGAGGTCAGTCCGCTCTGTCCGTCCCAAGGCCCCGGGCAAATCTCGCGGCTGCTCCCGCGGATGCTGCTGGACATCCAGAACCGCGGCCAGCTCGCCGCCGGGATGACCGCCTACGACGCCGATCGCTCCGAGATCCTCCGCACGCTCAAGGACGTCGGCACGGTCAGCGAAGTGTTTCGGCTGAACCATCGGGCCAAAGCAGAAAATCTGATGAAGGCCCACACCGGCAACGCGGCGATCGGACACGTTCGCTACGCCACCTGCGGCAAGGACGATCGCTCCTACGCCCAACCGTTCGAACGCGAACACATCCACAAGCGGAAGTGGTTCTCGTTCTGCTTCAACGGCCAGCTCGCCAATTACACGTTTCTCCGCAAACGGTTGCTGGCCGAAGGGGACCACCACCTGTCGCGGAACACCGACACCGAAATCATCCTCCACGAACTCGGTCGGCTGCTCAGCGAACTCAAGGAACAACCGAACTGGGTCGAGCTGATCTCGCGAGCCACAGCCGATTTCGATGGCGCCTACTCGTTGGCCCTCCTGACCGCTCAAGGCGAAATGATCGTCGCCCGCGACCCGCTGGGCATCAAACCGATCTGCTACGTGCAGGAAGGCCCGCTGTTCGCCTCGGCCAGCGAGAGCGTGGCGCTGCTGAACCTCGGCTTCGAACCCGAGCAAATCCACTCGCTCGCCCCCGGTCACCTGATCCACATCCGCCCCGAGGGAGGCGTGCGGGTGGCCCGCTTCGCCCGCCCCGTCGTCACGACGACCTCGGTCGGAGTTGCCGCCTCGCTGGGGGCTGCCGCCGCGGCGAACGGCGAACTGGACGCGGGCGAATCCGAAGCGGTGGAAGCCGAAGCGAGCGAGTCGGACGCGAATGAGTCGGGTGCGAACGAGAACGGGGCCCGCAAGACGTGCTCCGAGCAAGACGGCAGCGCCCACTGCTTCTTCGAGTGGGCCTACTTCGCCAACGTCGCCAGCACGCTCGACCAGCGGAGCGTCTACCTCAGCCGCACGCGGCTCGGCGAGGAACTGGCGCGAGCCGAATTGGCCGACGGCCGCGTGCCGCTCGACCCCGAAGACACGATCGTCGTCCCAGTGCCGGACACCAGTAAAGCGGCCGCCGACGCGATGGCCTACTACCTGAAGATCCCCAGCCGCGAAGGGCTGATCCGCAATCGCTACGCGGGCCGGACCTTCATCGAAGGGGGCGTCGGGCGGAAGGCGAAAGCGTCGACCAAGTACACGCCGCTCCGCGAAGTCCTCGAGGGACGCCGCGTGATCCTGGTCGAAGACTCGATCGTCCGCAGCACGACGATGAACGTGCTGCTCGATCGAATCCGCGAGCAGGGACGGGCTCGGGAAATCCACGTCCGCGTCGCCTGTCCGCCGATCATCGCTCCCTGTTTCTACGGGATCGACATGAGCGACATCGACCAGCTGATCGCCCCCAAGTACTTCCGCGACGGAAAATTGACGGCCGAAGACCAGCAGCGATTGGCCGACGATCTGGGAGCCGACACGCTGCGGTATCTGCCGGTCGAGGCCCTCTCGCGGGCGATCGATCTGCCGGCCAACCGGCTCTGCCAAGCCTGCGTCACCGGCCGCTACCCAACCCCCTGCGGCCAGGAGCTGTATCAGCTGCAGGTCGATGGGCTCCGCACCCAGCAGAGCACCGAACGGGCATATGAGCTGACTTAGTCCCAGGAGACGGGATCCCAGGAGACGGGATCCCATGAGGACGGGGGAACCACGAAGGACACGAAGGACACGAAGGACACGAAGAGCACGAAGAGCACGAAGGCGGGGGAGCTGAATCGCGGATAGCACAGATAACACCGATTCTTGGTGCTTGAACTTTCCTTTCATCTGCGTTCTCCGTGCTATCTGTGGTCCTTCCCCCTCTGCGCACCCATTCGTTTGATTCGTGTCATTCGTGGTTGTTTACCTGACTAGGTCCAGGCATCGATTCGCTGTGAGCTAGGCGAGTGGACCCAACCCGCGCAACCCGATTCTGGCGATCTTCGTTTCAACTGGGTCGCCAGAAAGTTCGATACGTTCAGACAGCGCCACGGAAGGCCCGCGTCGTCTGAACGCCGCAGCAGTGCGAAGGTTGTTCGGCGGGGACTCTCCGGCCGCTCCGGTTACGTTCGCCACTTCGGCCCCCCTCGCCAAACTCGCTTCGCGGTTTCTCCATGAGCCATGCCGCAGCTCTGCTGCTCGCGATCTTCGCTGCGTCTCCCTCCACTGCTGGAGAGGCGACCGTGGCGGAGCACTGGAGCGCCGACCAGGTGGGGCAGATGGCCAGCGCGCATGCGCCGGCCGCTCGCGTGTTTGAGTCCGAGCGGCGGGCGATCGCCTGTGGAATCGACCGCGACGATCCGGCGGTGTGTGCCCAAGTCGCGCTCGTCCAGTCGATCTATGCTTCGCTCGCCGCCCACGAGCGGAACAATGCAGCAGCCGAAGCGCTGACCGCTTACTGGCAAATCGTCGCCGTCAATCGCCAACTGCAGACGCTCGATCAGGCCGCGCCGCTGCTCGACTCGCTCGAGGAGTTGGCCGAGACGGCCGAGCGGTTGGAGCTGCCCAGTGGAGTTCGTGAGGGAGCTCGCGGGGAAGACCGCGACGGGCTGGCCGAGCGGCGGCTCGAGCTCGAGGACCGCTGGTTCGAAGCCGACTTTGCCCGCCAGCGACTCCGCAATCAGCTGGCGGCGCTTCTCGGCACGAGCCCGACCCGCGCCCGAACCGCGACGCTCAGCGACCCGCTCAGCGATTTCCTGCCGGCGGCCGACGAGACCTCGCCGTGGGACGTGGAGCGCGAGATCGCCGTGGCCCTGGCCAACCGCAGCGACCTCGAGGCGCTCGAAACGCTGTGCCGCTGCACGACCGCCGAATCGTTGCCGGCCGCTCGCGAGTTGCTGGGAACCCTCAGCCCAGGCGTGGGACTGGCCCTCGCAGCCGCACCGAGTGGCGGCCGGCTGCTCGCGGTGCTGCACGCTCCACGGCCTTCGCCAGCCGATCTTGCGTGTCGCCGCACGCAGTGTCGCGAGCTGGTCGAGCGGCGCCGCGAACAGATTCGCTTTGAGGTCCGCGATGCGGTGCTCGAGATCGAAGCGGCCACCGCCCGGGCCGATGTCGCCCGCCGCCGTTTGGCGCTGGCCCAAGAAGCAGCCAGCCGAGCCGCTCGAGCGACCGAGCTCGATCAACAACCGCCTGGGAGCGAGACGACCGCCGAGCTGAAAGTCCTGGAGCGGCGGGGAGAGCTCGTCGAAAAACAGCTCGCCATCGCCGAAGCCCGGGTCCAACTGCGGAAAGTGCAAGGCATCGCCGCGTCATCCGCCGCTTCATCAGCCGCCACGCGCTAGCGTCCGGTTCTCACCGCGTTTTCGGAAACCGGGGGCTAGCGCCCGGCGGCTGATGAATAATCCGGGCTAGCGCCCGGCGGCTGATGAAGCAAACCGCTCCCCCCATCACCCTCCCCCCGGGAGGGTCGGGCTCTCAGGCCCGGGGTGGGTCCGCTGAATTCCGCCTCGCTTCGATCTTTACCTCGCGGCTCGCCCTCCCCGCTCGTTCCTCGCGACCCTCCCCCCGGGAGGGTGTCGAATGCCTCAAAACAAATTTGCCGGGTCGGCGCGGACGAGCTTTCGCAGGGCGAGCAGACCGCTGACCACGCACATCGCCAGGGTCAGCAGGAATACTACCGCGACGCGCTCCGGCGTCATCAGCATCGGCAACCCGGCCAGCTCCTGGAGGAGCTGAAAGAGACCCCAGCTGACCAGCAGCGCCGGGACGAACCCCAGCACCGACAGATAGATCGACTGGCGGACCACGACGCCCATGAAAAAACCATTCGCGTAACCCATCGCCTTGAGTGTCGCGAGTTCCGGAAGCGAGTCGTGGATGTTGGTGTAGAGGATCTGATAACAGATGATCACACCGACGGCGAAACCCATCACCGTGCCGATGAAAAAGATCATCCCGATCGGCGTCTGAGCGTCCCAAAAAGCGATCTCGCGGGCGACGATTTCGGAGCGGGGAACCACTCGCCACTGCTGCGGCGCTAGCGCCGAGAGCCGGGCGGCGACGACTTCGGGATCGGCTCCCGGCCGCAACCGGATCAGGCCAAAATCGACGACCGAGAGCGGATCGCCGTTGCCACGGAAAGGGAAGTAGTGCGCCAGACTCTCGGGGCTGAGCAGCAGATTGCCGTCGTTGGCAAAGTCGGTGCCGATCTCAAACGTCCCCACCACCCGCACGCGGCGGTCGAGCAGCTCGATCCGCTGAGCGGCAAGTCGCTCGGGATCCCGCCGCGCGAACCCATACTGCCGCTTGCTCTGACGGTCGACCAGCGCGTTGCCGAGGGGACGCAGGGCGGGCAGCTGCCGCCGGATCTCGGCGTCGTCAAAAAGGTGCTCCTCGAGCGGCGCGGCGATCACGCGAATCGAACGCCGAGGCTGATCCTCAACCCGGATCCGGGCACTCGCTCGCTCGATCATCACCGGGGCGACCCAAGCGACGTCCGGGTCGCTGCCGGCTCGGCTCAGCAGATCGCGGGGGAACCGCTGCTCGGCGGTCATCGCATAGCGGATCACGCTGGTCGCGACCAAGTCGCCGCGGACCGCTTCGACCAGCTGGACAGGGCTGTCGAGCAGCGCGTTGCGAAATCCGTTTTGCATGAACATCAAGACCGCGGCAAAGCACACGCCCGCGGTGCCGGTCAGCAACCGCCGCCATTCGCCCGTCAGATTTTTCCAAGCCAACGCCGTCCGCATCGCAAGATCTCACCAGCGGAACGATTTTAAAACAAGCTGGCCGGTTCGGCCCGCGACAACTTCCGCAGCGCGATCAGACCCGCCGCCATGCACATCGCCACGCTCATCGCGGCGACCAGCACGATCCGCTCGGGCGTCATCCGAATCGGCACCGCGGCCAGTTCGCTCGTCAAAGAGTAGAGCCCGAGCGAGATTCCCAAAGCGGGAAGAAAGGCCGCGGCGGCCATCAGGAGCGATTGCCAGAGCAGCGTGCGGTTGAGAAAGGCATTGGAGTAACCGATCGCTTTGAGCGTCGCGTACTCGGGCAGCTTCGCCAGCACGTCGGCCGAGAGGACCATGTAGCAGATCACGCCACCGACGACGACCGCCAAACCCACTCCCATCGCAAAGATCAAACCGATCGGGGTCTCGGTGTACCACCGCATCCGCTCGAGCCACATCGCCTCGCTGGCGGTCAAAACCTCCAGCCCTCGGTAGTCGCTGCGGGCGAGCGCCTCGGCAACCGCGTCGCGTCCGCGGTCCGCATCGATCCCCGGCTGCAGGCGGACCAGCAGCAGCGAGGCGCGGTCTTCGTGCGGCAGCGGCGAAATGCGGCGAAAGCCTTCGCGGTTGAGCACCATCGCTCCGGCTGCCGCCAGCCCGGTGCCCATCTCAAAGGTTCCCACGATCCGCACGCGGCGACCACTCACTTCCGCCGTTCGCCCCACATCGTCGACGCCAAACCGCACCCCGCTCGCCGGCCCGAACTCCTCGCGGCTGGCGCGGTCGACGAGCACGAATTCGGGACTCGAGAGCCGCCGGAGCTTCTCGCTCAGCTCCGGCAAGACCACGCCGGGGCGGGGCGGGTCGAGGCCGATCGCGGCGATCGCCCGCGTCTCAAACGTTTCCGGATTTTGCCAAGGAGCGAGGACCGCATCGAGCGCGCGGACCTCGGCGACCTCCGGCATCGCGGCCAGCGCATAGACCGCCCCCTCGTCGATCGAGTCGGGCTCGAACAGGTGCAGGTAGTCCGGCGAGCGGACCAGCACGTCCATCGGCAGCCGCTGGTAGACGACCGTCGCAGTGTCTCCCACCGCTCCCAAAAAACCGAGCTGCATGAACATCAACGTGATCGCCAGCGTCAGCCCGCCGATCGAGACGAGCGAGCGGGAGGCCTGGTGGGTCAGGTTGCGGATCGCGAGCGGAGTCCGGCGCATGCTCACCGCCCGTCTGCCCCGCTCGCCCCCGCCTCGACTGCCCCCGCCTCGACTGCCCCCGCGTCGGCTGGCCCCGCGTCGACTGCCCGAATCGCGACGTCGACGCGGGCATGCACGACGCGGGCGGCGGCCTCGGCGTCGGCCGGATCGATCTCGATCACGACGTCGACCGCCCGCCAATCGACCTGGGCCATCGGATTGGGGCTCGGCAGACGTGGGGCGCCGATCACGCGGCTGATCGAGGCGACGCGGCCGCTGAGCGGTTGGGGCAAGCCGCCCCCGTCCATCTTCGCTTCGGCTCCGAGCGCGACCCGCGTCAGCTCGGCGATCGGAACTTCGGCTCGGCAGACCATCCGCGAGGTGTCGGCGACGCGGAGCACGGCCGCCCCGCTGGTCGCTGCGCCCGACGAGGCGTCGACGGCCAGCACGACGCCGTCGATCGGGCTGATCAGATCGCTGTTTGCGACTTGCAATTGGAGCAACTCGATCTGCTTTTGCAGCGAGGCGAGCGGCGCGGTGGCCGTGGCGGCTTGAATCGCCAAGCGGCTTGCCTGCAGCTCCTTTTCGGCCGCTTCGAGCGCCAGCGCCGCCGACTCGACGGCCGCCTCAGCTTCCCGCTCGGCCGCTTCCAGCTCGGCTCGAGCCGCCTCGGCCGCGAGCGCCTGTTGGCGAACCGAGGTTTCGCTGACCAGCCGCCGCGAAGCGGGCTCGGCGGCTGCCTGCCGCAGCTGGGCGAGTTTTTCTTCGGCCAAGCGGGCGGTCCGCTCCAGCAATTCGAGCTCGCCTCCTTCGGCTCTCGCCTGGGCGAGGTAGTTTTCGGCCCGGCGGAGCTGGTTCTGGTTTTGCGTGACTCCCACCTGAGCGACCTGCAACCGGGCCTGAGCGGTTGCCGTTTCCGCTTCGACCGTTTGCCGCGCCTCGGCCAGCCGCGCCTCGGCGACCGCCAATTCCGCCTCGCGAGCGGCGCGACCGGCCAGGCGAACGACGACCATTCCCTCGCGGACCGCATCGCCCGCAGCGACCGTGATCGCTTCGATCCGATCTCCTGGCGGTGCGACGATTGCAAGCACTCCCCCGGCTGGTTCGAGCTGGCCCTGCGCCAAGATCGCTTCACCGGGCGGAGCGTCGAGGGCCGCGATCACCGGTAGCCGCTGCGGCTCCTCCACGGCGGCTGCCGGGCGCTCGCGATCGCAGCCGGCCAACGGAAGTGAAGCCAGGAGTAACGCGAGGCAGGGGAGGAGGGGCTGAGTCAGGCGTTTTCTTGCCCCCTCTCCCCCGGAGAGCCGGCGTCCCAAAAACGCAGAGACACCTACCGACGATATCGCCGGCTCTCTGGGGGAGAGGGACGGGGTGAGGGGGTCTTCAATAGCGGCCGGCTCACCGGTTGCCGTCCGCTGAGTGCCAAGCCCCCTCACCCTAACCCTCTCCCCCAAACGGCTCGCGGTCGAGTCTCGGATTCCAGTGGAGCTTTCCCGCGCGAGCCATTTGGGGGAGAGGGGACCGGAAAGGCGTACGCCCTCCTTACGGGAGGGTGATGAACCGAAGCCGGCGAATGGCGAGGGACGGGTACTCATGCGGCGGATTGTATCGCGATGTAGATTAACGTTGCTGGCTTACCACTCGATCGGCTTCTTCCTTGATGCTCGCCACTCAATACGATCCGGCTTTCGCCCATCTTGCTCCGGCTATCGCGGTCGACGAGGTGTCGCATCATTACGGCACGGGAGAGGCTCGCAAGCAAGTTTTGTTCGACAATCGCCTGGCGGTCCGCCCGGGCGAAATCGTGATCATGACCGGGCAGAGCGGCTCGGGGAAAACGACGCTCCTGACACTCGTCGGCACGCTCCGTCGCGTCCAGGAAGGGAAGCTGACGGTGCTCGATTGTCCGCTGCACCAGGCGAGCGACCGCGACCTAGTGCAACTTCGCCGCCGGATTGGATTTATTTTTCAGGCCCATAATCTGTTTTCCTCCCTGACGGCGCTCGAAAACGTGCGGATGGCGCTCGAACTGCAACCGGATCGCGGCTCGCGGCGAGCTCAAAATCGGCGTTGCCGCGAGATGCTCGAAGCGGTGGGACTCGGGGACCGCGTGCATGCCAAACCGTCTTCCCTCTCGGGAGGACAGAAGCAGCGAATCGCCGTCGCCCGCGGTCTGGTCCACCAGCCCGAGGTGCTGCTCGCCGACGAGCCGACCGCGGCGCTCGATGAGGAGTCGGGGCGGCAGGTGGTGTCGTTGTTTCAGCGGCTCGCTCGCGAGCATCGCGTGGCGATCGTGATCGTCACGCACGACAACCGGATCCTCGATGTGGCCGACCGGATCGTGAAGATGGATTTCGGCAGGATCACCCGCGATGCCCGCGTGGGCGAAGCGGCGCGGATCGGCGAAATGCTGTCCAGCTGCGAAGTCTTTCGCGGCGTGACCGTGCGGACGCTGACCGAATTGGCCGAAGCGATGCACGCCGAACTCTTCCCGGCTGGCACGCGGATCATCCGCCAGGGTGAACCCGGCGACCGATTCTACGTCGTGCGCAACGGCCAGCTGACGGTCCGCCGTGAGGGCGAAGCAAACCCGCTCGCGCGGCTCGGCCCCGACGACTTTTTTGGCGAAGCGGCGCTACTGACCGGTCAACCGCGGAATGCCCACGTCGAGGCCGACACCGACGTCGTCCTGTTTTCGCTCGACAAAGCAGCCTTCCACCGGGCGATGGCCGAGCGGGCGACGATCGACGAAGAGGTCCGCAGCACGTTGTTCAATAGCTGAGGGCTGCCCTGCTTGGCGGCTGCGGGTTGCTCGAGTTGCTCGCCGCAGGACGCGCGAGCATTTTTACGACGGCAACCACACAGAACCAGGTGATCAGAAAAAAGACGATCAGCCCAATCGTCGCCCACCATACCGGTGAATCCTCAGGTACGACCTGCAAGACCAATTCGGCAACCGGGTGATGAACGGCATATGCGATCAAGGCATTCTGTCCAAACAACGTAAACAGACGCACGCGCATCGATGCCAGGTCACAGAGCACGACAAAGACCGCGTAGGTCAAGCAAGTAAAACCGGTCGAAAACCAAACGAAGCTCTGAGTGACCACCCGCTTATCCATCATCCAATAGTTCAGTTTCCGCTCCGCAGTGCCCGGCGGCTCGACAAACGGGGGTTCCGACAACAGCGAACTCCAAGGCCGACCTGCGGCGTTCGCCCACGGAGGACTCACCGGAGACTGGGCAAAGGGGCTGTCGGTTTTACCGGTGATTGGAAACGGATTCTCCTCACGGACATCATAAAGCCTCGTCAGGCAGGAGGCGGCATAACCGACTCCCATCAACACGAGGCTCCAGAGAACCAGTGTCGATGCGGCGTGGCGGGCGGTTCGAGCCGACATCAGGTCGTAGGTGAGGGTGCCGGCCAGCATCACGACGCTCCAGCTGATGGTGCCAAAGAAACCCCCGTCCCAAGCGCGGCGGCCGGTCGTCCCCAGAAACGTATCCAACGCATTGGCTTGGCCGTACACGAACCAATAGTTAAACCACCCCGATAGAGCCACGTGGCCGAGCGAAAGACCGACCGCAATCGCCAGCCGCAGACGCGGCGACGCTTCGATCACCGGTAATAGCAGCAGCTGGACAACCCCGATGATCGCTAAAACTTCCCAAAGGTCGGCTTTGAGCATCTGAGCGGCGAACGATTGCACGGCGAGTGCATCAATCGATTGCCAAGAATCGAAGCTGTTCCCTGCCCCATATAACACCAAGGACAACAGCACCAAACCGAGCGATCGACGCACCACACCCAGCCAGGTTGCCCGACGGCCCAGCTCAGGAATTTTCCGCAGGATCGAGAGCCGATACGAAAACCCGCAAGCAAACAGAAACCCGGGCATGATCGAGTCGGCCCAGCTGAAGTGCGTGTTGTTGTGCTTGAGTACCTGATGCGTGACCGCAAGTCCGCCGAGAAAATTCACAACGAACATCCCGGTGACGGCGAACCCGCGAAATTGATCCATCGAAACCACTCGCGACGTTCGCGATAGCGAGCATCGCGATCGCGACGATGAAGCTCGAGCGGTTGACAGTAACATGCCGCATCCCTGAGAAGAGAAACCCGCGATCGGGTCACAACCGAATGAATATTTTTTGTTTCTCCAGACTCCGGACGAACGCCCATGTAATCACGAAGAACACGAGCAATCCCGATGCGACGTACCAGCCGGGGGAGTCTTTTGGAATGAACGGTTTTACCGCCATCCCGACCATCTCATGCAATACGTACGCGGCCAGTGCGTTGGTGCCAAACGTCGCGAGGAACGAAGAATGGAAGCGGAACTGGTCGCAAGCGATGTAAAACAGCAGATACAGTAACACCGACAGTCCGGCACAGAACGTCGTATACGAAAGCGTGCTGCCCCGCTGACTCATCATCCAATAGTTCCACTTGCGACTTTCCTGATTGGGCGGTGCGACAAAAGGCGGCTCGGCCAGCCACTCACTCCAGTGGCCGGCTTGCAACCAAAGTTGAACTCGCTGCGACGAAGGGAGCACGGGGTCGCTGGCTAACTTCGAATCGCTCGCTGCCGCGTACGACGGGTGTGGGACATCGTAGAACCGCGTCCCGCAAGACATCAAATAGCCCAACATCATCAGGCACAGTCCCCAACTCGCAAGTCGCATCCGCAATGCTCCTCCGGGGGCGGCCATAATCGCATCGCACGTGAAGGTGCCCATCATCGCCGGTACCGACCAAGCCAAAAAGCCCAACGGTCCCCCATCGATCCCATTGGGACTGGTGTTCACCCATTCGTAGTTGAACCCATAGGAAAGCAAAACATGCAATACTGCGCTGCCAGTCATCCAGGCTAGTCGAACCTTGGCGCTGGCGGTGATCACCGGCAACAACCACAGCGAAGTCACCGCGATATGCATCAGCGTTTGGAACCAGACCCGTTTCACCAGTTCGGGAAGAATCCCACTCGGCCCCAACGCCGTCAATCCAGCCCACGTGGTTGCCGGCGGTGAGATATTGTAGATCACCACCGATACCAGCATGAGGCCCAAAAGACGCCTCACCATTCGTAAATTGGCAGCGGTCGCACCGTCACGCTTCACCCGGCGGCCGAAGGTGAGCCGGAAAGCGAATCCAACCGCAAACAGAAATTGCGGCATGATCGTGTCGGCAAAACTGCAATAATCGTGGTGGTGTTTTAGAGCCGTTGGCGAGATGGAAAAGCTGGCAAGGAAATTCACCAGCAACATGCCGGCAACCGTGTAGCCACGGAACTGATCAAGCGACAGGATTCGGGTGCCGCCAACGGTCTTTTCTGCGACCGCCGAAGAGGAATCGAAAGAGGCCGACATGGATGCGCGTTCCGTGGACCCGTGGTTGAACCGAAGCGAGCGTTACGGTGCGGTCGCGAGGGCTGATTCAATCTCCTTGATTGCCGCTTCGGCATCGGACCGCACCTGGGCGTCGGAAGTGCCTTCCATCGCTTTGCGCAGTTCGGCGATTGCCGGCGCCGCGATCGCTCCCATGCGACCGAGCTCTCGCGCCGCTTGAGCATTTTTCTTGAGGCTGTTCTCTCGATGCAGCATTTGGATGAGGTAATCCATTTTCTGTTCGTCGGTCTTCGCCATTTGGCCGGGCGCTTGCGGTTCGGTCGCTGTCGGTACCGGATCGCCACCGCAACCTGGCAATACCATAAATACAGCCCACATGCAGGCCCAAAGAACGCTTCGCATCATCGAGAGGTCTCCAGTGGTCGTAGGATCGCCAGCGATATCGCGGCGGCAATATCGCGGCGGCAATATCGCGGCCGCGATGGCCTGGTGCCGAGCGGTCCATGCATTCCCGGACCGACCGGCAAACCCTATCGCGGGCACTCGCCAGTCCGCATACTGGCGCTCGCACAGGGGAGTCGAGGTCTTGGTTCGGTACGCTTAGAACACGGCAGCAGGCTCGCCGCCACCGATTGTTGATGTATTGCGATAGATCGTCATATCGATCGTTTCGCTGACGAAGTGCACCGAGCCATCGGCCATCAGGAACATCCCGCCGCTCGGATGCTGGCTGCGGAAATTGGAAGTGCTATTGAGGCCTCCGTTGGCGCTGCTCCGCGTGTCGCGTTGCTGCGCACGGCGGTCACCTCCCAACGCCATATAGCTGTCGGTAACCGGCCACTTGTTGAGCCGTTCCATCGTACATCCAAAGGCATTGGTGCCGAGCACGCTCGGTTGATCCTCATCACCGGGCTGGCCGATCAGCCATCCGGTGTTCGCAGGAAAGCGTCGCCCATTGAAGACCGGATCGGTGCAGTTCACGCCTCGGCACAACGGCCATTGGGTACCTCCCGCCGCTTCGCCCATTGCGAAGGTGTTGGTTGTTCCATCGGTGATCTCGGCAATCCGTACCTTGAGAGCGCGATTGAACATCCCCTTTTCCGAAGCGGGAATGGGGCCGTTCAAATACCCCTTCTTCGAACCTCGCTGAGGACGGCCGTTGTCCGGTAGAATAAATCCAGGTGCACTCTGATCGGCGCGATCCCAGTCGACGGCCCAGGAATCGTTGATGCCTTTGCAAAAGGCGTAGTGCATCGCCCCAAACTCCGGCACCCCGACGCTGGGGCTGTGAATCTCATCGCCCATCGGTCCCCACAGGTCGACCGGGTTTGTGGGGCCATTCGTCGCGGAGGGGCAAACCGCGGGCGGGAGCACAGCCAGATCGACATCCGTATCGGCTGCGGCCTCGTACCAGTCTGTAGTCACGCTCGGCGCGTCCTGCAAGGTCGACTGTTCCATGTATGGCAGCAGGGCGATCGTCGCATGAGACCGGACATACATATATCCATCTCCGGCGGCACGAGGTGCGTCGCCCAGCGGAAATGCGTTGTACACGCCGTGAAAGTTGTGCAGCGCAAGTCCGAACTGCTTCATGTTGTTGGTGCACTGCATCCGGCGTGCGGCTTCGCGAGCCGCTTGAACGGCCGGCAGCAACAATCCGACCAGAACGCCGATGATCGCAATCACCACCAACAATTCAACGAGCGTGAACCCACGCTTGGGGGAGCGGGCATTTCTGACATGGGACATGTCATGCCTCCGTAAGAAAGAACGTGGAAGGTGCGAAGAGAAGAACACGCGATCGCGCAGGGGGGTCTAGACCCCCGGCCCCCGCGGGCGGCGGACAATGACCGCTATTGTAGGGGGACGAGGACCCGAGTCAACTTTTTATCCTGCGATCGTGAAAAAAAGTATCCGCAGGGCCCCGCGGCCGGCCGAGGTCCGGTCGATTCCTTCCCACCGCGGCGACCATTCTCGTCGCGACTCAACTTCATCGGCTCTTCATTTACTTCTTGCTGGCTCCTCATACGCGCGCGATAGCATCCGCCTCCAACGGAAGCGGACGCGTTCATCTCGGCGGTGAAGGGTCCCTCCGCCGCAGTTCTCAACTGGAGATCATTGAAGTGTCTTCGTCGTCACGATCGTTTTTCGGTTCCTTCGCGTTTGCGAGCTCTTCGAGCCACCGTGGGCGTCGGCCGAGAGCCAACCGACCCCACGGCTTCACGCTGGTCGAACTGCTGGTGGTGATCGCCATCATCGGCGTACTGGTCGGGCTCTTGCTGCCGGCCGTCCAAGCGGCTCGCGAATCGGCTCGGCGGATGCAGTGCAGCAACAATCTAAAACAGATCGGCTTAGCCGCTCACAACTTCCAAGACACGTTTGGACAGCTTCCCAACGGTGCTCGCGACGGCGATGTAGGAGATCCGCTCAATAGTTGCTGCAATTCGCTTAGCCGCCACGGTTGGAGTTGGGCCTACCACATCCTCCCCTTCATGGAGCAAAACAACGTCTATGAACTGGGCGATGAGGATGATCCAGTGGGAACGCAAAATATAGTTGCCCAGCAGGGCATTCCAGGTTACTACTGCCCCACGCGGCGAGCGCCCAAAGCGTATGGAAGTGGAAAGTTCTATCGCACCGACTATGTGGGCAACGGTGGGATCTACAACACCGATGGTCTCGATGGCGTGATCATGAAAACCGATGCCGGGACGATCACGATCGAGCAGATCCGCGATGGCTCGTCGAACACGATCATGTTCGGTGAAAAGGCGCTCCACCCCGACGCGCATGGCACCGACGGCGGCGACAACGAACGCTGGAACAACGCCGGCTGGGACCAGTGCGTGATCCGATTCGGCTCGGTCAAGGATTCCTCGGGCAATCTGGTCGGCGTCCCGCCGCTGTTCGACAACGACGCGCCTTCGCCGGTTGGTGGCACCAAGTGGTACCCGAACTTCGGCTCGTCCCACGCCGGAGCCTTCAACGCTTGCATGGCGGACGGTGCGGTCCGCTCGATCAGCTATACGGTCGACGTGGAAGTCTTCCGCCGGGCCAGCCAGGCCAAAGACCGCATGCCGCTCGACACGAGTGCGCTGTAGTCAAGCCACTGACACCGCTCGGTCCTGATACGTCACCCTCCCCCCGGGAGGGTCGCGAGGAACGAGCGGGGAGGGCATTGCGGTCTGGAGCAGGCGTCCAGCTCGAAGCCAGCAAACCGCCGCCATCACCTTCCACGACCCATCATCCATTGCGGCTCTGGTGCGTGGATTACGCCGGCCCTCCCCGGGCCTGAGAGCCCGACCCTCCCGGGGGGAGGGTGACAATTTTCAAGCTGCTTATAGCCACTTGGCATATCTCAACTTCCACCCAAAACCTAACACCCATGAAACGCTACGCTCACGAGTTTATCCTCTCCTCGGCTCTCTGCCTGACCGCAGCCGTGACGCTCGGCTGTGGCTCGGAACTCGAGCCGGCACCGCAGCTGACCGATTCGGTGCAAGCTGAAATCGCAGCCGAGGACGCGGAGGTCGAGTCCGCAGAGATGCAGCAGATGAACCAGCAGTAAGCCGCGTTCTACGACTCAGTTCTGCGAGGGGTGTTTGACGACCCTGTGCAAGACGCGGCCGGTGTCATCGCGAAACTCGATCACCAGCCGCGACTTGTTTGCGCCCTCAGCAGAACCTTGGGGTTCGCTGGTGACCTGCAGGAATCCGCCGGTCGGTTGGTCGTAGGTATAAGGCTGGTCGATCAAGGCATCGGGATCGGTGCCCCGCTTCGATCCCGGGGCGACTCCGCGGCGGGAGTTTTCATCATTCAGCGCCCCGCAGCTAAACTCCTCCACTCCAGAGGGATGGATGCTGTGGTATTGCCAGTGACGATCGCCACAGAAGGTGAGTAAATTATTGACCTCGTTTTCCTTCAGCCACGCAAAAAACTGCTCGGCTTCGTGGCGAAAACCTTCAAGATTGGTGTGGTTGTCTTTCTTGTATGCGTCATCGGGACCGACCATTGGAGTCGGTGTGATCAGGATCTTCCAAGTGGCGTCGCTCTCTTTCAGCGTTCGCTTGAGCCACTCCCGCTGTTCGCTTCCCCATAGCGATTTCTCCGGACCATCGGGCATCCGATTGGGTGAGCGATAGTCGCGGCCTTCGGTGAACCAAAGTTGCAGATCGCGATTGATGCGATGTGTCCGATAGGTGGGGGTGCTGCGATCGCCCGCCGCGAGAATCGGCATTTGTTCGCGAAACAGATCGATGCCGGTTTCGGGCAAGGGGAGCTTGTCGCCCACCAAGTCGGAATCATTAAAACGGAAATCGTGGTCGTCTTTAGACCAGTAGGCCGGGGTGTGGCGAAAGAGGTCGATCATCCGCGGGAAGCGAAACTGCTCGTGCCAGCACTTCCGTAGCTCTTCGAGTGTTTGAGCCGGGGCCGGATTGAGGTGGTCGTAGTAGACGATGTCGCCGGTTCCGATAAAGAAATGGGGAGCGAGGGCATCGATTGCCGCGAACGCTGGGTAACCGAGCTGTCGATCTTCTTCGGTCGCCGTGATCGGGCCGCTCGCTCTGGATTTTTTTCCCAGCATGAACGAGGTGTAATTCATGCAGCTGCCCATCACGAAGGAGACCGCTGCGTGGGAATCGCTTACCGGCAGGGTGCGGAACTCGCACACGGGTCCCGGCTCGGCGTGCTCCGCATCCCCGCCGTAGATGGCTCGGTAGTAGTAGGTCGTGCCGGGGCGGAGATCGCGGAGCGCGGCCCGGACGATGAAGTCGGACTCGGCTGTCGCTCGGCTCCAGGGAGTCCGCTGGGCGTCCGCAAACTCGCCGCTCGTGCTCCACTCAAAGCAGGCCACGCCGGGGGCACCCGGCAGATCGCCGGACGCATCCAAGCGGTCGCTGGCGGTCAGCCGCGTTTGCAGCAGCACCGACGATGCGGTCACTTCGCCGCTCATCGTCCCTTGAGCCAAATGAATCGCGGCACGGGCGGAGAGAGGAGCTGCGAGCAACAGGCTCAGCAGCGAAGCGGCGAACAGCATGCGCATGAGGAGCACTCGTGGAACAAGTTGAGGGTCACGGTGAGGCGGGCACAGGGTTTGCGTTGAACCTGCGAACGGTCCGAGGCGATTGGGCGAGCCCGGTCCGCGGGCACGATTCATTGCGCGGGCTTGGTCCGCCGCCCGCACCTGAGATTCGCAGATCGAGATTCCCAGCACGGAGTTCAACGACGGATGTTTGCCTTCTTCTCCAGCCGGCTCGGCTGCCTCGGATCGATCGCCGTCTCGATCATCGGAACGCTGATTCTGATGCTGTTGCTCGGTTTGCTTTAGGACTTGAGCCGACGGCGCTAGCCGCGGGTTCCGTCGCGCTGCCGAATGGTCCAACTTTGGGACGGGATGGCGCTCCAACGAGACCTTTTCCCGCGGTGCGGACCGGATTGGGCCCGCGGCTAGCGCCGTCGGCTCAGGGTGCTCTGACAGAGGTTCTCAGGTGATCGGGAACCGGGGGCTAGCGCCCGGCGGCTGATAAACAGTCCCGCCGCCGGGCTCCCTTTATGCAATGATTTCCAGCCCGGTGAGGGTGCCGGTGCTGGTGGCAAAACGGTCTTGCTCGAGCCCCATCCGCTGCAGCAGCGAGACGTACAGGTTGGGCAGCGGATGGTTCTTGGAGCGGTCGAAGGCGAGGTGTTGGCCGTGGCGGAAACCGCCGCCAGCGAGCAGCACAGGCATGTTGCGGTTGTCGTGGTTCGAAGCGTTGCCGAGGTTGCTGGTCAGCAGCACTGCGGTGTGGTCGAGCAGGCTGCCCCCCTCGTCATCGGTCTCGCGCAGCGAGCGGAGGAAGTCGCCCCAGGCGCGGAGGATCGCCGCTTCGACTAGCGCCAGTTGGACCAGCTTCTCTTCGTCACGGCCGTGGTGGCTGAGCGCGTGGTAGCCTTCTTCGACTCCTTCGATCGGCAGCACGCCTCCGCTGCCTCCCATGTGGAAGGTGATGAACCGCGTCGAGTCGGTCGCCAGGGCCAGACGGATCACGTCGCTCATCAACCGCTGGCGACCGACGAAATCATTAGCGTTGCCGATGTCGACTGGCCGGCGGGCGTCGACTTTGGGTTTGGGCAGGTGAGCCCATTTCTCCGACTCGGCCATCCGCTGCTCGAATTCGCGAACGCTGGTGAAGTAGTTGTCCAGCCGATCGCGGTCGCCGGAGCCGAGTTCCCGAGACAGCCGGCGGGCGTCTTCGCCGACCAGATCCATGATGCTTCGCCCCTCGCGAACCCGCTCCGCTTGCCGCGCCCGCTCGGCGGGGCTGTCGTCGACGAACAAGCGGGTGAAAATCCGCGACGGAGAATCTTCCGCCGGAATCATCGCTCCATTCTCGGTGTAGCAGGGGCTGTTGCTGCCGTTGATGCTGGCGACCAGCGAGGGGAATCGCGTCCGGTCGCCGAGGTGTTTGGCCAAGAGCTGATCGAGCGAGATCGTGTTTTTCGATCGCCCCGAGGCTCCGCCGGGATTGGCGGTCAGCAGGCTCGCTTCGGCGCGGTGCCCGCCGCTGACGCCCGGGTGAGAAGTTCCGGAGATGACGGTCAGCGATTCGCGGAGATCCTCGAGCTCGCGGAGGTACCGGCTCGGCTGGTAATTTCGCCCGGCCGCTTCGGGGTAGAGATTCTCGGCGTGCAGACCGAGCCCCATCGTCATGGCGACGAACCGCCGCGGCCGAGCGTGCTCCGCGGTGGGAGCGGCGAACGACTCCTGCATTGCGCTCAGCCACGGAATCCCCAGCGCAACGCCGGTCCCTCGGAGCACCGTGCGACGGTCGAGGCGGCGACGAAAATTGAAGTGGATGCGGTTCTTCACGCTTCCGATTCCTGTTACTTGGACAAAAAGATCGGGCTGGCAACGACAGCGTGAACGAGCGACCGGAATCCATAATCGGACTCGGCCGATGCGTCGACGATCTCGGAGATCATCGCGTTGTCGACAAATCGAGGTGCAGCACCGGTACCGTAGGTGACTAGCTTTTCGGTCACGTTGCGAGCCAAGCGACGCGGATCGCTGAGCACCAGGCGGCGGAAGCCGGCGAGGTCTTCAAAGGGACGCCCATCGGCCATCGTAAAGCTGGTATCGATCGCCGGGCCGCGGTTCTTGCGGCCTTTGCGAGGATCGCCGTAGTGCGTCCGCCACCGCCCCGCGGGATCGTAGTTCTCCAAAGCGATCCCCGGGGGGTCCATTTTTACATGGCATGAGGCGCAGCTCGCGTCGGCCAGATGCTTGGCCAGCATCTCGCGAATCGTGGTCGCTCCGCGGGTGTCGGGCTCGATCGCCGGGACGCTCTCCGGGGGCGGCGGAACATGCTCGCCGAGCAATCGCTCCGCGACCCACACTCCGCGGATCACTGGCGAAGTCGTCGTGCCGTTGGCGGTGACTTTCAGAATCGCTCCCTGGGTCAGCACGCCGCCGCGGTGATCCTCCGGCCGCAGCGCGACGCGCTGCAGATGCTCCGCTTCCCATTCCTCGTTGCGATTCTCTCCCTCGGCAGCAATCTCATAAAACCGGGGAATCTTATAGAACCGAGCCAGGCGGCTGTTCAAATAAGTGAACTTTGAATCGATCAAGTGGGTGACGCTCAAGTCCTCGCGGAGCATCGTGCTGAGAAAGGCATGCGTCTCGTCCAACATCGATTGCTGGACGATGGAGTCAAAGTCGGGATGCAAGCGGCGGTCCGGGACGGTCGCGTCGATCTGATTCAGGTCGAGCCACTGGGCGGCAAAGTCGCGGATGAAATCGGCGCCCCGCGGGTCGTCCAGCATCCGCTCGACCTGGGCGCGGAGAACGAGCGGATCGCGGAGCCGTCCGGCAGCGGCCTCGGCCATCAGCGGCTCGTCGGGCATCCGGTTCCAGAGCAGGTAGCTCAACCGGCTGGCGATTGCATAATCGTCGAGCGGCCCCGGCTCCTCGTGGAAATAGAGAAAGCGGGGAGAGCAGAGCAGGGCGCGATAGCCGACGCGGAGGGCTTCGAGCAGCCCTTGCTCAGGTGACTCGCCGGCCAACACGTTTTGGGCCGCCGCGACGTAAGGTTCCAGTTCCCGATCGCTGACCGGGCGGCGGAAAGCGCGGCTGGCAAACCGCTGGAGCAACCGCCGCGCGTCGCGCTCGGGATCCTCGCTGATCAGCCGTGGCCGCCCGTTTTTGGTGTGCAATTCGAGATCGTCGAACAGGAGTCGCCGGATCTCGTCGCTGCGCGGACCGCGGTAGATCCGCTCCATCCGAATCGACTCGATCGCGATCCCCGGAACGTCCTGGGCGCCCCCTTCGCCGTTGGCCGCTTGGCCTCCCTGGAAGCGAGCCATCTTGAGCGTGCTGTCGCCGGGGCGAACCTCCAGCATGTGTCCCTTGGGGAGCCACGTCTCGTAGACCCACGAGTTCGTCTCCCGACGGGCCTCGAAGATGCCGATCGGCTGCATCAGCGGAGCGCTCGAGACGCAGGGGCCGCTCTGCACGGTGCACCACACGCCCCGTTCCTGTTCTTCTTCCACCGGCGGCTTGAGCGAGCGCGCGCGGATCGTAAAGCGATACCAGCCCGGTTCGCGGGCCTGGGTCGCCGGGATCCGGCCGTAGAACGACAGCCGCGACGACCAGACCACCGCTTCCCCGTCGATCAACTCCGGCTCGCGGGTTCGCGTCCGCGTCCGCGACAACCGTTTGGCGGAGAGTTCCTTAGTCCACGGATCGTCTCCCTCGAGGGCTCGTCGCCAGGCTTCTTCGAGCGCCGCATCGACGACCGTCAGGTACTGTTCCAAGTGGAAGTGCGAGATCGATTGCCCTTCGGCGACCGTCGTAAAGCCTCCGCTGGGCAGATCCTCCGGGAGCCGGTTGGCCAGCGGAATGTCGATCCCGAGCAGGTCCTGAAGCGTGCGTGCAGTCTGCAGACTGGTCAGCCGCCGGCCGCGGACGCGACCGAGCTGTTCGTGCTCGGCCTGCTGGGCAGCGCGGATCCAGTCGCCCGTGACGCGGAGAAACGTTTGCGTCTCCGCATCCAGTGCGGCTTCGTCTTGAGCGGCGGAACGATTGGCGGACTCATCGGACTGATCGGACTCATCGGGCGGTGGCATTTCGCCGCTGCGGACGCGATCGTGGATCCGCACCCAGCGGGCGGCCGCCGCGACGTCACTCAAATCGGCGCCGAGCGACTCGAGGTCGAGTCCCCCCTCGGCTCCGCTCCCCGAATGGCAGTCGAGGCACGCGGCGGCGAGGAAATCGAGAGTCGCTTGGGGCGGATTCTGACCGCTAGCGGGGGAGCCCGTGATCGCGAGCAAGCTGAGAGCGAAGATGACGGCCGAGCTGCGGGACGGGGCGACCCGCAACCGGTGGAGCCGCGAGAGGGGAGAGTTCATACGCAGGGGGGATCGGTACGCCGGGAAGAAATTCAGCGAAAGGCGGGAGCGTCTTGAGCGAAGCGGCGAGAGGCGGAGCCATCCCGCCGTCCCAATCTGAAACCCCCGCAGCCCCAAAACGGTTCGCGAATTCTACACCGAGAGAGCCGATCAGGCGAAATTTTTCATGTAACCGCGGTTCCGGAATTTCCCAGCTGAGATCTGCTGACTCCGATGGAATCGGCATACGGAACTGGCAGGGAAACAACCACGAATGACACGAATCGCACGAATGGATGCGCGGAGAGGGCGCCTGAAAAAACGGACCTTGAACAGGAGGCAAGAGAGTCAACAGAGAAGCCTCATCTCCGTGGCCTCCGCTTCCTCCTGTTCCTTTCAACTCCTGCGGCGGTGGCGGTGGCGGATGCTGACTTGGGTTCCGGTGGTACACTGGGGGGCGTATCGATTGGTGGCCTCGGCTGGGGGCGGTTCGCGCGGGCTTGAAATTAAGGGCAGGATGGACGCGGAGGAATATTTTGAGCGGCTCGCTCGCTGGTTGGATTTGGAAGCCGAAGCCGAGATCGAGCGACTGGCTCTGCGGCGGCAGCGGCAATCGGCCGAGTATGCCGAGCGTTCGGGTGACACGTTGCTCGACTTGGTCGTCGATGATCACGAAGGGGGACTCGGCGGGCGGTTGTTGCTGACGCTGGTCAAACGCAACCGCAGCTTGGGGCTCCCCTGGAATCGGCTGCGGGTCGGCTCTCCGGTGATCGTGACGGCCGATGAAAAGCACTTCACCCAGCCGCTGCATGGGGTCGTCAGCGCTCGCAACCGCCGCTCGATCCAAGTCGCCGTCAACGGTTGGCCCGCGGCCGACCGGCTGCGGCTGGACCTTCGCCCCGATGAGATCACTCGCAAACGTCAGCTCGCGGCGATGCGCGAGGCGCAGCAGGTTCGCGGCCGAATCGCCCAGCTGCGGTCGATCATCCTGCTCGAGCGGGAGCCGCAGTTTTCCGAGCCGGTCGAGCTGTGCATCCAGGCCAACTTGAATCCGTCGCAGCGGGAAGCGGTGCGGTTCGCGATGTCGGCCAAGGACTTGGCGGTGATCCATGGGCCGCCGGGAACGGGCAAGACGACGACGGTTGTGGAGCTGATCCAGCAGGCGGTGGCGAGGGGCGAACGGGTGCTCGCCTGCGCCCCGAGCAACACGGCGGTCGACAACATGCTCCAGCGGTTGGTCGCCGCCGGAGCCAGCGCGGTCCGCATCGGGCACCCGGCCCGCGTCGCCGAGGAGCTGCGGCCCTACACGCTCGATGCGCTGGTCGAGGATCACGAGCTGATGCGGATGGCCAAGAGCATGTACCGCGAAGCGGATGAGCTGCGGCGAAAATCGGAGCGGTATTCACGGGCCACGCCGGCGACGGCCGCTCGCCGCCAACAGCGGGAGGATGCCCGCGACCTCCGCCGCGAAGCCCGGGCCCTCGAGCAGCAGGTCCTCGATCTGATCCTCGACGACGCCGACGTGATCTGTGCGACGACGACTTTCGACGACGCGCTGATCGGAGGCGACTCGTTCGATTTGGTTGTGATCGACGAAGCGGCCCAGAGCACCGAGCCGGGCTGCTGGATTCCGCTCCTGCGGGCTGGCCGCGTCGTGCTCGCCGGTGATCATCTCCAATTGCCGCCGACGGTCCTCTCCAAACCGGCGGCCGCCGAAGGGTTTGAGACGAGTCTGCTCGAGCGGATGGTCGAGGCCTACGGCAAGACGATCAACCGGCGATTGACCGTCCAGTACCGGATGCATGAGCAGATCATGCGGTTCTCCTCCGACCGGTTTTACGATGGCGAGTTGGTCGCCGACGCTTCGGTCCGCGACCATCGGCTGGTCGATCTGCCCGAGATGCTCGACGAGCCGCTGACCCGCGAGCCGGTGACGTTTATCGACACCGCGGGCAAGGGCTGGGAGGAAGAGCTGGAAGAGGAGGGGGAGAGCAAGTTCAACCCCGGCGAAGGAGAGTTCGTGCTTCGCAAAGTCGGCGAGCTGTGCGATTGCGGGTTGCCAGCCAAAGACATCGCCGTCATCGCTCCCTACGCGGCTCAAGTCCGCTGGCTGCGCGATCGCTGCGAATTGGACGAGCTGGAGATCGACACGGTCGACGGTTTTCAAGGCCGCGAAAAGGAAGCGGTCGTGATCTCGCTGGTCCGCTCGAACTTCACCGGCGAAATCGGATTCCTCGGCGATATCCGCCGGATGAACGTGGCGATGACGCGAGCCCGCCGCAAACTGATCCTGATCGGCGATAGCGCCACGCTCGCCGGACACGAGTTCTACAATGCGCTGCTCGCCTACTTCGAATCGATCGGAGCCTACCGCAGCGTTTGGGAGGAGGAATGAATGCCCTCGACGAACTCTACCGCGGTTCGCTTGCCCTGCTGACCGATCTGTATCAGTTAACCATGGCCTACGGTTACTGGCGGCAAGCTGAGGCGGCGGGCGAGGCCAGCTTTCATCTGTTCTTTCGTCGCCTGCCGTTCGCGGGCGGATATGCCGTCGCCGCGGGGCTGGAGACGGCACTGCAAGTTCTCGAAAGATTTCGCTTCGAGGCGAGCGACCTCGACTATTTGAGTTCGATTCGCGGCAACGATGGAGCTCCGCTGTTCGAATCGGAATTCATCGAGACGCTGGGAAGATTGAGATTGAGCTGCGAGATCGATGCGGTTCCCGAGGGAACGCTCGTCTTCGCTCACGAACCGTTGCTGCGGGTCAGCGGACCGATTCTGGAATGCCAGATTCTGGAAACGATCCTGCTCAATATCATCAACTTTCAGACGCTCATCGCCACCAAGGCGGCCCGCATCTGCCAAGCGGCCGGCAGCGATCCGGTGCTCGAGTTCGGACTTCGCCGCGCTCAGGGAATCGACGGTGGGCTGTCGGCTTCTCGAGCGGCTTATCTCGGCGGCTGCGCGGCGACGTCGAATGTGCTCGCCGGCAAGCTGTACGGGATCCCGGTGCGGGGAACGCATGCTCACAGCTGGGTGATGTCGTTCGATACCGAGCTCGAATCGTTCGAAACCTATGCCCGCACGATGCCCAACAATTGCGTGTTCTTGGTCGACACTTATGACACCCTCGAAGGCGTGCGAAATGCGATTCGCGTGGGGCAGCAATTGCGGGAGTCGGGGCACGCGATGGTGGGAATTCGGCTCGACTCGGGCGATCTGGCCTACCTCAGCATCGAAGCGCGGCGAATGCTCGACGAGGCGGGATTCGCGGATGCCACGATCGTCGCCTCAAACGACCTCGATGAGTGGACGATCGAGAGTCTCAAGCATCAAGGGGCGACCGTCGGTGTCTGGGGAATTGGAACGCGCTTGGTAACGGGCAACGATCAGCCAGCACTCGGGGGCGTCTATAAATTGACCGCCGTCCGCCACGGCCCTGGCAAGTGGACTCCGCGGATCAAGATCTCCGAGCAGCTGATCAAAACGAGCATTCCGGGAATCTTGCAAGTCCGGCGATTCGAAGGGAGCGACGGGTTCATCGCCGACATGATTTATGAGGCGCAGCAGGGGGTCGATCCGCGGCGGACGATCGTCGATCCGCAAAACCCGTTGCGGCGCCGCGCGATCGATCCGCAGAGCGAGGGACGGGATTTGTTGGAAGCTGTTTTCCGCAATGGCTCGCGGGTTGCTCCCCCGGTACCACTCACCGAGAGCCGAGCCCGCGCCAAACGTGAATTGTCTCGGCTGCATCCCGGGACGCGGCGGTTTTTGAATCCTCACGGATATCCGGTCGGGATCGACGTGGGGCTGCACGAGCTGCGAGCCCGCTTAATCGACGCGCACCACGCCTCGCGAAGGAGCTCCGATGAAGGCACTGCTGCTGATCGACATCCAGAATGATTTTCTGCCCGGCGGCCCCTTGGGGGTCGAGGATGGATACTCCGTGATCCCGGTCGCCAATCGACTCATGCCCCGTTACGCGGAGGTGGTGGCGACTCAGGATTGGCATCCTCCCAACCATCACTCGTTCGCCAGCCAGCATCCGGGGCGGAAAGTGGGGGATGTGATCGAATCGGGCGGTCGCCAGCAGGTGCTGTGGCCCGACCACTGCGTCCAGGGAGGCGAAGGGGCGGCGCTTGCCGCCGGCTTGGAATTCGAAGCGATCGACAAAATCATCCAAAAAGGCACCGACCCCGAGCTCGACAGCTACAGCGGTTTTTTCGACAACGATCACCGCACGGCGACGGGGCTGGAGAGCTACTTGCGGAGCCAAGGGATCGACGCGGTGGATATCGTCGGCTTAGCCACCGACTACTGCGTCCTCTTCACGGCCCTCGATGCGGTCCAGCTCGGTTTCGATACCACGGTCATCCTCGAAGGCGTGCGGGGGATCGACCGCACGCCGGGGGACAGCCAACGGGCGGTCGAGCGGATGCAGGAAGCCGGAGTGCATATTGCGCGGCTGACCGATCTGCCCTGATTCAGTTGAACCCGATGAAGTGATGCTGGGCGATCGCCGCTGCCGCTCCGGCCAAGTAGCCGATGAGAGCCAGCAGACTGATGTTGCGGACGTACCACAGGAAGTCGATCTTTTCCAAGCCCATCGCGGCGACTCCCGCGGCCGAACCGATGATCAAGAACGAGCCCCCGGTGCCGGCACAGTAGGCTAGCATCGTCCAGAACGGGTGGCCCACCGGGTAGTCGTACATCTCGATCCCAGCAGCCACCAGGGGAACGTTGTCGACCACCGACGAGAGCAGCCCGATCAGCAGGGCGATCGCGTCCTGGTTGCCGATGGCTCGGTTCAACGTCTCCGCGGCGACGTCGAGCATGCCGTTCGCCCCCAAACAGGCGACGGCCAGCAGCACGCCGAGAAAGAACAGCACGCTGGCCAAGTCGATCCGCCGCAGAATCTTGACCACCTGCGTTCCGCTGCGAACGTGGGGCGGAAGCCCGTGGTTCAAGATCTCGGCGCCGAGCCAGAGCACGCTGAGCGACAGCATCATGCCCATGAACGGGGGCAGGTGCGTGAAGGTCTTGAATGCGGGGACGGCTAACAGACCGGCCAGTCCCAAAAGCAGAATGGCGATCTGGCGACTGACCGGGATCTCCGGGCCGTGGTGAGCGGCGGCTCCGTCTCCCCCGTCGGCGGCCTTGAGCACCGGCCGGGTGACGTGCCCGCGGGTGAAGGGGGTCAGGATCAACAGGGGCGTGACCATGCAGACCAGGCTGGGAACGAACAGGTCGATCATCACGTTGACCGGGTCGATCCGCCCCTGAATCCAGAGCAGCGTCGTCGTCACGTCCCCGATCACCGTCCAGGCACCGCCGGAGTTCGCTGCCAAAATCACCAGCCCGGCGAGCCTCAGCCGGTCCTTGCGGTCGGCGACCAGTTTCTTCAGCAGCGAGACGACGACGATCGTGGTCGTCAGGTTGTCGAGGGCCGCGGAGAGAAAAAAGGTGAGGATCGAGACCGCCCACATCAGCTGCAGTCGGCTGGTCATCCGCACCCGCGACGTGATCGGCGAAAACCCTTCAAAGGCGTCGACCAGCTCGACGATCGTCATCGCCCCCATCAAGAAGAAGAGGATCCCGGAGATCTCTCCAAAGGACTCGGCGAGCTGCTCCGATGCGTGCTCGCGGCCCCCCCACAGGGCATAGATGGTCCAGCAAAGGACGCCGGTGGCGAGAGCTGCCGAGGCTTTGTCGATTCGCAGCGGGTGTTCCAGTGCGATCGCCAAATAGCCGATGACGAACACGATGAGGATGGCAGTGGTCATCGGAAAATCGCAGCAGCTCAGAGTTTTGGACGATGGTGTCGATTGAATCAGCCCGGCGATCGCCTCGCAGGCACCCTGTCCGCTGTATCTTATCGAGCTTGCGGGATTCAGCACGGGGGTAGGGCGAGAAAAACCGCCTACGGCTCAGGCGATGCGTCGCCGAGCCCGACCCATTCGAGCAACCGCAGGGCGTTGGTCGTCGGGGTGACCCCTTCCCGCATCCGATAGTCGAACCGCATCGTCTCGGCCCCTTGAGCGTCCCGCTCGATCGTTTCGCGGAAGTGGACGACGTGGGCGAGGTGCTCGAGCTGCGGATCTTCGGCGAGCTCCAAATCGTGCGTGCTGACCGCTCCGATCGCCCCGGAGCCAATCAAGTGGCGAAGCACTCGGACGACGGCGATCGCCCGCTCGCGGCTGTTGGTGCCCTGCAGAATCTCGTCGAGCAGATACAGCACGCAGCGGTCGCTCTGGTGCTGCAAACGCCGCGCATGTTCGACACAATCGCGCAGCCGGTGCAGTTCGGCCATGTAGAACGAGACCCCTTCGCGGACGCTGTCGCGCACCCGGATGCTGGTCGTCAGCTCGACCGGGGGAAGCTGCATCGAGGTCGCGCACACCGGGCCGCCGGCGCCCGCCAGAACAACGTTCAAGCCGACCGAGCGGAGCAGGGTGCTTTTGCCCGACATGTTCGAGCCGGTGACCAGCAGCAGCGTCCCGGCCGGTCCGATCCGGACGTCGTTCGCCACCCGAACCCCATCGGGCAGCAGCGGATGGGCGAGGCCGACGGCGGTGAGCCGCGCTTCCGGCCCGCTCGGCGTCCACTCAGCGACCGCCCACTCGGGGTAATCGTCGTGCAGGGCCGCCAACGACTCGAGCGCCTCGAGCTGGCCGAGCGCGGCGAACCACTCCTCCGCAGCGGTGCCGTACTGCGCCTGCCACCGCTCCAGCCGGCTGAGGAGGTGGACGTCCCAAAGGACCAGGATCTGCAAAATCGTGAACAGCAGATAGCCGGCCCCGCCGCGGCGGGCCGAGACGAGATTTGCGAGCCGACCGAGCCGCTGCATCCCTTCGGTGGCGCTTCCCGAACGCCCTCCGACCAGCTTCTCGCGGAGCGTGGCGATCATCTCCGGAGACTCCGGGAGCGAACCGGCGGCGGCAAACATCTCCGCATAACCTTCGATGTCCCCGCGGCGGCTCACGGCCCTCGCAAAAATTGCATGCACCGGGCCACTCATCCACACCGTCAGGAGCAGATTGATCACCAGCGGAACGGCGGCGGTGAGAAAAGCGGTGGCCAAGTCGAACCACTCGTACTCTCGAGACAGGAGCCCCGGCAATAGCCAGCCACCGAGCACGAACCCGAGCAGCGTCAACACCGGCGCGATCCAAGCCCAAACCACCAGCCAATGCCGCCGCGCCAGCCAGCGGGGACCGGCGGCCCAGGCGGTGAACGCATCGGGCTCGGCGGCCGAGGCAGCCGATTGCCGAGCGAGTTCATAAAACCGCAGCCGCCCGGCTCGATCGGCGGCCAGCGCGCGAGCCGCCGTCGCCCGGGCCGAGCCCTGCTCGGGCAGCGCCGCTTGGGTCAACCATTCCGCCAGGGCGCGGAGCCCCGGCCCGGTGTAGGCCATCGAGACCAGCTGCATCAGCGAGCCGCGGCCGAACAGATCGAGATCGTCGGCGACCCCGCCTCCCTCGAGGGCCCCCTTGAAGGCAACCCCCGGCGGCGGTGCCCACACCGGCAACCGGTCCCAGTTGCGATCCAGCCGAGCGGCGAGCCTCCGCAGCACGTTCCGGCGGTTCCGCAGCCGCTCGATCTGCTCCCGCCGCCCCTCGTGGATCGTGACGACCGCTAGAAAGCCCGCCAGCGCAAGCCAGCCTCCCCACCACAGCAGCTCGGCCCCGGCCGGAGCCGAGGCGTCCGCGGCCCAGCCGAGAACGAGCAGCAGGATGCCGCCGAAAAACAGCCCCACGCGAAGCCCATTCAACGTCCGCTCGGTTCCCCGCAACCGGTCTCGCTCGGCTTGCACCGCCGCGGTCTGTTCCGCGTACCAGGCCTTCGACTCCACCAATTCTCTCCAAGCCAAGTAAGTCGTTTAACGGCAAGCCGCAGGCGACTGCTTTTCCGAAACACCGACGCCTTCGGCTTGCCGTTAAACGAACTGGCAGCCGACCCACTATCTACGCCGCGTCGGTACCGAGACCGGCGGCGAGGGGACGCCGCACCGAACCGCTGCTGCCAAGCACTTTCAGGGCGACGCGGTCCTCGAGGTTCGGGCGGAAGACGGTCAGCAGCATCAGCGGCAGAAACCACGCGATGTACAGCCCGCCGCCGAAGCCATGCCAAAATTGGGCGGCCACCATCAGGGCCGCCGAGCAGCTCATCAAGGTCCCCAGATTCTTCTGTCCCGGCCAAACCGCGTACAGCCCCGAGAGCAGAACGAAGGCGACCAACACCGGCAGCCTCCAGATCGGAGACCAGCCGAGCCCCCACAAGCCTTGCAGGTTCTCCTCGGTCCATCGCCAGGGAACCCAGAGCCCAAACATTTGCCGCAGCCGGTCGAATAATTGCTCGCCGCCACCGAGGCTGAGCAGCACGGTCAGCACGAGCAGCGTGATCGCGAATCCGCCGACGAACCGGGCGAGACCCCGCTTGCGATAGAAACTGATCCACAGCGGAAGCAGGAACAGCGGATAGTAGACGACGCCCGCGGCCGAGCCGAGGCAGATCCCGGCGACCAACGGGCGACGGTACATCAGCACCGCCCAGACCAGCAGGGCGGCGGGCAGCACGTGATCGACGCGGCCGGTCATCTGCGCGGTGTAGGGGAGCATCAAGTACAGCGTCGCACATCCCGCCCCGGCTTTGAAATTGCTGAAGTGGCGGTAGCCGATCATCGTGATCCCGACCACGACGGCGACATGGGCCAGGATCGCGAGCGTCCGAGCCAGCGCGGCGTAGGCCACCGGAGGCGGCGGCTCGCGGTCGATCCCGCTCCTCTCAGCGACCCCCTCCACACCAGCGAGCCCCCCAGCACCAGCAAACCCCCCAGCACCAACAAACCCCCCTGCGCCAGCGAGTCCCCCTGCGCCAGCGAGCCCCCCTGCGCCAGGCTGGCTATCGGGGGTCGTCGGGATCGCCGGCAGCATGTTCAGCACCGGATAGCCGGGCCCGAGTTGCGGACCCTGCTCGCGCTGCATCTGCGGCGTGCTGGTGACGACGTTGGCCATCAAGAAGATCAGCATCGAGACGCCGATAAACGCCAACCCGCCGGTCGTCAGGTTCGGGTCGAGCAACGGGCGGCGGACCATCATCGGGTCGAGCAGCAAGCGGATCAGGATCAGCAGCTCGATCGCGAACAGCCACAGGAATCCACGCCGCTCGATCGCCTCGGGAGGCAACCGGCGGGAGCCGCCGTCGCCGGCTATCGCGTCCCCTTCGCCAGCGGCTCCTGCGGCAGGGTCCCCTGCCGCAGGGGGCGCGTCCAGCGTGCGGTGGGCCGTCTCACCGGCCGCAGTGGCTGGAGCATCCGCGAGGGTCGCCGACGCAAGCGTGACGGGGGGAGCGACGCCACGATCAGCCAACTGACGCTTGCGGCCTTCGTTGACCATCAGCACGCCGGGAGCCAGCAGGATCAGCAGCAGGATGTCGAGGTTCCGCACGCTCCAAAAACGATGGAAGACGAAATAGAGTCCGATCGTCAGGAACGACGACAGATAGACCCAGGTTGTCGGCTCGGGTCGCTGGTAATACAGCAGGAACTGACTCACCCGCTATTTCTCCACCATCTCTCGAGCGTGGTAGCTGCTGCGGACGAACGGGCCCGCGGCGACTTCGCGAAAGCCCATCTGCCGCGCGATCTCGGCCAACTCGTCGAACTCTTCCGGTGGAACGTAGCGGACCACTGGCAAGTATTTTTCGCCTGGCTGCAAGTACTGGCCGAGGGTGAGGAAGTCGACGTCGGAGCTGCGGAGGTCGGCCAGAGCTTCGAGCAGCTCCTCCCGCGTCTCGCCCAGCCCGAGCATCAGTCCGCTTTTGGTCAGCGTCGTCGGGACGAACTCTTTGACGCGGCGGAGCAATTCCAGCGTCCAGCGGTAATCGCTCTTCGGTCCCCGCACGCGGCGGTACAGCCGGGGAACGGTTTCCATGTTGTGATTGAACACCTCGGGCCGCGACTGCATCACCACTTCGAGCGCCTCTTTGCACTCGACGAAATCGGGCGTCAGGACTTCGACGGTCGCTCCGGTGCGCTCCCGGACCGCCACGACGCAGCGGCGGTAATGCTCGGCGCCTCCATCGGGCAAATCGTCCCGCGTGACGCTGGTGATCACCACGTGCTTGAGACCGAGCCGCGCGGAGGCTTCGGCCAATCGCTCCGGTTCGTCCTGTTCAGGCTCCGCCGGCGGACGCCCCCGGTGCACCGCACAGAATCCACACGGCCGGGTGCAGACGGCCCCGAGAATCATGAACGTCGCGGTCAGCTGGCTGTAGCACTCCATGCGGTTGGGGCATTTTGCATTGTCGCAAACCGTCTCCAGCCGCAATTCCTCCAACAGCCCGGCGGTAAAATGGTTGACGTTGCTCTTGGGAATTGGTCGCTTGAGCCACCCGGGTAATCGGCCACTGCCGCTGAGCGCCGCGCCAGCGGGCATTTCCGGAGCCGCCACGACGGGCAAGCGAAACGCCATCGAACTTCACCTTCACCAGACTCGAGTCAACTGCGGCCGCTCCGAAGCAGTTTTACTCCGAAGCATTCTCACAGCGGATTTGCGGAGAACCTTCCCCAATCATAGACGCCGCCTGCGAACAGGGGCAGACGTCTGGAGAGAGGTGAGGGGCGAGTGGCGAGAGGGATTCTTTGCAATTGGCATCACCCTCCCCCCGGGAGGGTCGCGAGGAACGAGCGGGGAGGGCATCCGCAACGGTGAGTTTCACTTGGGGCTATCGTTAGGGATCACTCTCCCTCCCCTCGCTGACGCTCGACCCTCCCGGAGGGCGGGTGATGACAGGCCACGTTTGCCCGCTGCGTCGCTACTCTTCGCGGGCCGTCCAGGCCTCGTTGGCGATCACTGCCGCGGTCTCGTCGGCCAGCCGGCCCATCAGATCCTCGGCCGCCGGGACGCTCGTTTCCCGCGCCGCTTGGCGGAGCGTCGCGGTGACCGCCGAGTAGTAGTCGGCAACCGGTTCGAAGATTGCGGCCGGTTCGTCGGGAACCGACTCGGGAAGATTCGAAATCGCCTCTTTCACGTCGCTGACCGATTCGTACTGCAGCTGGGTCGTCAGGGCGTCTTTGGGGGAGCGGCGAATCGCATCCCGCAACGCCTCCTCGCGGACGCACGCGTCGGCTGCGATCTTTTTGAACAGCATCTCGCAGGCTGGGGTGGTGCAGCTCGATTTGTGTTGTTTGGCCCAGCGGCAAAACAGCCGCTGGCAAGCGAGCAGTTCGCCGAGCACGAATTCGACAGACTTGTAGCTCATCGGAAAATCCCTTCTGCGGGTTCGGTAACGCCAGCCATGCTCAAGTTCTTCATTCTCGTGAGAAGCAATTCTCGCAAATGGCGGGCCACCGATCTGCAAACCCCGGACCATCGCCTTATAGCAACCGCAACAGTTGCTCGGGGGCGTCGATCAGGTGCTCGGCTCCGTTGGCGATGAGTTCTTCGACCGAGCGAAACCCCCAGCTGACGCCGACGGCCGTACACTTGGCGTTGCGGGCGGTTTGCATGTCGGTATTGGTGTCGCCCAGGTAGAGGCACGACTCGGCGGTCGAATCGAGTTTGCGGAGGATCTCTTCGACGCCCGTCGTATCGGGCTTGCGGGGCACGTCGGCCCGGTGTCCAAACACGGCTCCGAAAGGGATCTGCGGAAAAAAGTGCCGCACGCACTCGACGGTGAACTCGTGCGGTTTGTTGCTCAGCACCCCCAGCCGCAGCCCGCGGTCGACGAGTTCCTCGAGCAGCTCGGGGATGCCGTCGTAGGGACGGCTGGTGGCGCTCCACAGCTGGTCGTAGTGGCGATGGAAGGCGACGACGCACTGGTCGACGACCACCGAATCGTCGGCGACGGCCGCAGGCAGAGCGCGGCGAAAGAGGATAAAAACACCGTCACCGACCAGCGTGCGGTAGTCCTTCAGCGGGTGGATCGGAAAGCCGAACTCGGTCAGCGACCGGTTCGAGGCCTCCGCGATGTCCGATAGGGTATCGAGCAACGTGCCGTCGAGATCGAAGATTACCGCGTTCGGTTTCATGGGATGCGGATCAGGAAATAGTTTCGAAGCGAGAGTGGAAGATCCGATGAGTCAGTCGTTATGCCGATGGGGAATCTTGGGAACCGCGGCGATCGCGCGGAAAAACTGGCGGGCGATCGCCCTCAGCGGCAACGGTCGGGTCGCTGCGGTGGCCAGTCGCGATTTCGGTGCCGCGGAGCGTTTCATCGCCTCCTGCCAAGGGCACTCCCCGCAGCCCGAGCCGGCGATCGCCGTGGGCGACTACGCGGCGCTCATCGACCGCGAGGACATCGACGCAGTCTACATCCCACTGCCGACGGCGATGCGCCACGAGTGGGTGATCCGCGCGGCGGAGGCCGGCAAGCATGTGTTGTGCGAGAAACCGATCGCGGTCTCCGAAACCGCGGCCCGCGAGATGATCGCTGCCTGTGCCGAGCATGGCGTCCAGTTCATGGATGGGGTGATGTTCATGCACAGCGGCCGACTCGAGGGGCTGCGGCGGAGCATCGACGACGCCGAGCGGATGGGCAGCCTGCGGCGGATCGCTTCTCAGTTCTCGTTCTGTGGCGACGAGGCCTTCCGCCGCTCGAATATCCGCACCTGCCGCCAGCTCGAGCCGTTCGGCTGCTTGGGCGATCTCGGTTGGTACAATCTGCGGCTGACGCTGTGGATCATGAACGGAGCGCTGCCGCAGCGCGCGAGTGGGCGGATCCTCAGCGAACTTTGCGGCGGTGAGAGCGACGGCCCGGTGCCGGCCGAGTTCAGCGGTGAATTGTTCTTCGCCGATGGTGTCTCGGCTTCATTTTACTGCTCGTTCCTGGCCGAAAACCAGCAGTGGGCGGTCATCAGCGGTGAGCGGGGCTACGTCCGCGTCGACGATTTCGTGCTCCCCTGGATGGGTCCCGAGCTTGCCTGGGAGACCTGCCAGCACGTGTTTGACACCGAGGAAGCTCGCTTCAACATGAACCGCCATGCCCGCCGCGAAGCGATTGCCGAATACTCCCACGGGGCCCCCGGTGCCCAAGAAGTGACGATGGTCCAGCGGTTTGCCGAACTGGTCCGCAGCGGCTCCCCCGATCCCTACTGGCCGGAAATTGCCCTCCGCACCCAGCAGGTGATGGACGCTTGCCTGCGAAGCGCCCAGCAGGATGGTGCGGCGGTCGAACTCGGTGGGGCGGTGGAGTCTGGCGCGGCGGTGGAGCCCTGAGCATGTTCACCTTCATCACCTTTTTGCTGTTCACCGGGCTGGTCGGGCTGTTGACCTGGCTGATGACGCGGCACCGGGAACTCGACACGGCCGACGGTTACTTTCTTGCCGGCCGGAGCCTCGGGGCTGGCGTGATCGCCGGCTCGCTGCTGCTGACCAACCTCTCGACCGAACAGCTCGTCGGACTCAACGGCTCGGCGTTCCAGGATGGGCTGAGCGTGATGGCCTGGGAGGTGATCGCAGGGCTCTCGCTGGTCGTGATGGCGATCTTCTTCCTGCCGCGGTACCTGGCGCGCGGGATCACCACGATCCCCGAATTTCTGGCCGGGCGCTTTGATCCTACGACGCAGGCGATCACCAATGCGATCTTCATCCTCGCCTACATGCTGATCCTGCTGCCGATCATCCTCTATTCCGGAGCGATGGGGCTGAAGGAGATCCTCGACCTGTCGGCGCTGACGGGGATTGAGTCCGACGCCGCGCTGCTCTGGCTGACCGTGTGGGTGATCGGCGTGATCGGTTCGATCTACGCGATCTTCGGCGGTCTGCGGTCGGTCGCCATCTCCGACACGCTGAACGGATTTGGGCTGCTCGTCGGCGGCACGATGATCAGCTACCTCGGGCTGCGGCTGATCGGTGACGGCAGCATGTGGGCAGGGCTCGAGACGCTGCGGACGGCGAATCCCGAAAAGTTCCGCTCGCTCGGCGACCACGGCTCCTCGGTGCCCTGGCCGACGCTGTTCAGCGGTGTGCTGCTGCTGAATCTGTTTTACTGGACGACCAACCAGCAGATCATTCAGCGGACGTTCGCCGCCAAAACGCTCGCCCACGGCCAGCGGGGAGTGCTGCTCGCGGCGTGCTTCAAGATCCTCTCGCCGCTGATTCTGGTGCTCCCCGGAATCATCGCCTTCCACCTCTTCGTCACCTCTCCGGAGACGGTAGCCGTGGTGGAGGGGGCGGCCGTGGCGGAGCAAACCGCGACGCGGCCCGACGAGGCGTACGGACGGCTGGTGAAACTCGTCCTCCCCGATGCGTTCACCGGATTCTTTGCGGCCGTCATGGTCGGAGCGATCCTCAGCTCGTTCAATTCCGCGCTCAACGCCACCGCCACGCTGTTCAGCTTGGGCGTCTACCGCACGCATCTGCATCCCGGGGCGAGCGACCATCAGACGGTGCGGGCTGGGCGCTGGTTCGGCACCGCAATCGCCATCGGCGCGATGCTGACTGCACCGATGTTGGCCGGCCAAGAGAGCATCTTCGGCTATCTGCAAAAGATGAACGGGTTGTACTTCATCCCCATCTTCGCGGTCGTGCTGATGGGAATGTTTACCCGCCGGACCCCCGCGCTTGCCGCCAATGTCGCGCTGATCGTCGGCGTCGTCGCGATCGCCGTCGGCTATTTTGTTCCCGGACCGGCCGGGTGGCTGGCTGCGACGATGCACGAGTTCCATTTCCTGGGACTGGTGTTCGTCAGCCTGATCGCGCTGATGGGAGCAGTCGCCCTCGTCGCACCGGCACCGAGCGCGGAGGGCGCGAGTCGCTCGACGCGGGAACTCCAAGAGGATCGGCCCGCCGTGGCCGGGCGGGCACCCGAGGCTTCGAGCAATCCCTACCGCACGCCCGAGCCGCTTGAGCCGCTTGAGGGCGAGCGTGGGCTCGGTGCGGATCGCTCGCGAGCATCCGAGCGGGCGCCGGCGACACCACCGCCGCTCGACATGACCCCCTGGCCGTACGCCAAGCCAGCAGGAATCGTGCTGGCGGCGATCGTGCTCGGGATCTACCTCTGGTTCGCGTTTTAGCCGCGGGTTCGTCAGCCCGAAGGGTTGAAACAGACCAGCCCAGGGCAGAGCGGAGCGGCGAAGCCGCGGAAGCGCCGCCCTGGGTTAGGGCGCAGATTTGACGCCAAGCCCTGCAGGGGCGAAACAGGTCCGGGAGCGGGCGATTGTGGCGCCCCGTTGGGGCCCAGGGGGGTAATTCGCGGGCGCGTAACCCAGGGCGTCGCTGTGCGGCTTCGCCGCGGCGCTCTGCCCTGGGCTGGTCTGTTACGGCCCCCTGCGGGGCGGACGAACCTACTCCTCTTCGGTTTCGTCCGCGGGTGCCTCCGACTCTGCGTCCTCCGATTCGGCTTCGGAATCCGCCGGCTCGTCCGTCGCCTCTTCGGCGTTCGGCTCTTCCTGCGGCTCCGCTTCACTCATCTCCGGAGTTGCGGCTTCGGTGCTTTCCGCAGCCGCGTTCGCGGTGCCTTGGTAGGGGCGGGCGAGGTCGAACGAGGGAGCGTCGGGCGTGGTGTCGGTCTCCTCCTGGCGAATCCGCGCGTACTCTTCCGAATCGGCCTCGTCCATCGTCCGCATTTCGTAGAACGTCTTGAGCGGAAAATCATCCGGCAATTCGCTCTGGTCGGTGGCCACGCGGTAACGGTTGATCGAGTCGAGCAGATCGTCGCTCGCGGCGTCTTCGATCAACACCGGGTAGCGGTCGAAAACTTCGGCCCATTTGACCCAGGCTTTGTCGTAGGCCGCGATCGCTCCGTCGAGATCGGCGCGGTCGTTGAGCTGTTCGGCTTCGTAGACTAATCGCCGAGCCTCGATCATCACGTCCTCCTGCTCGGCCCGGGTGCGGGTCTCCCAGTACTCGTAGTTCATTTGACCGCGATAGCTTTCGGTCTTCTGAATCCGCTGGTCGACGTCATCGATCTCGACGGCCAACTGCAGGGCTTTGAGCTGGACGTTTTCGGGGCTCGCCTTGGCGACCAGGAAGTAGGGCGGCTCAAGCGTCGGCTCGGCCTGGGCGGCCAGAGCCACTTGTTCGGCAGTCCGCTCGGCGGCCGGGGTTTCGATGGCTCGCAGCTGCGCGTCGCTCAGCGCGTCGCGTCGCTCCTGACGCATCTTCTCCAGCGTCTCGCCGGCGGCTTCTTCAAAGCGTTCGACGAGCCCAGCCCGCCGCCGCCGCAAATCTTCCAGCCCGGCTAGCTGGATGGTGAAGGGCGAGGTCGTTTGAATCGAGCGGGTGCCGTAGCGATACCAGTCGTCGCCGGCTCGCTGCCAGGCATCCTTGGCGCGGTCGTCGAGCGTCCCTTCCTCCTCGATCGCCACGGCGTGCAGGATTCGCCACTTGGGTCCGATCTCAAAGAACGTCAACGGCGTCTTGTTCACCAGCCGCACGCCGCTGTCGACCAGGTCATAGCCGCGATTGAGCCACAGCCGGCCGACCAGCCAGTTGTCGGGCCGTCCGTCGGGACCGCGGGCTTCGGGACTGTCGACGGCGATCCCTTCCTCGAGCAACTCGGCGTGCAGCGGATCGTCCTCGCGGAACAATTCGCGGAACTGCCGCTTCTCGTCGCTGAGTCCCAGCTTCTGGCCGTAGAACCAGCCGGTGTACCAGATCAACCGCGGCGCGTTGCGATTCTTGCGGACGCCTTCGGAGAGAAAGCTCATCCCTTTCTTGACCCAGTCGTAGCGCTGGGTGTAGTCGTCGAACTCGGCCGAGACATTGTAAGAAAGGTTATGGGCTTGGTGCTCCCAGACCGCCTCATAATGCGGTTGCAATTTTGCGATCTGGTTCAGCGTCGCGCTCAGCCGGTCCCACTCGTGGTGCCGCTTGTAATCTTCGGACTTTTTCCAGAGCAGCGTCGCAGCCACGCCTCGCAAACCGAGCGAGGCCAATTTCATGCTCTCGCTAGCCGGGTCGATTTCGCCAAGATCGGCTTCGGAGATATCGAAATCGTTCCGCAGCTGGTTGAGTTTGCCGGGCGTGTCGCCGCTCTGGCCAGTCGCCGGTTGGCCGAGCAAATACAACGGCAGCAACATCACGATGATGACTGCCAAGTAAATCAATTTATTCCGTAAGCCACTGGATCGGTTCATGCCGCGATCTCTCGGGTTTTCAAGAAGAAGTAGCCAATAAAACAGGCGAGAATGAAATACCCTAACGTCGTCACTGTATGCCGGAGCAAGAGCGCCCCAAACACATCAAACCCGCTGGCCACGTACTCGGCCGTGCCAAGCATTTTGGGCAGGTTGGGGAGCGAAGTGACGACGGCGTCGAGCGTATATACCGCGACGCTATCGATGCCTTGAATAATTTTTAGCGGCGTCGATTGAATGTCCAGCTCGACCGTCATCGCGTCTTGGCGGAAAGTGCGAATCAGCGATTCAATCGGACCGCCGCCCATCGTCTGGCCACGGTCGATGTAGTACCGCGTGTCGTAGACCGATTCGGCGGAAAATCCGAGCAACACCAGAACAAACGTCGCGATCATGGCGACCGGGCCGCTCAGGGTCGTGCTGAACATCACACCAAAGGCGATCACCATCACCATCTGCAACCAGATGCTGAAGTAGGCTTTTGTCATGTTCCAGCCGAAGGTCGATTCGCGGGGCCGCAGGTAGACGTCCCCTTGAGTCAGACCGAGATACTGGCCGGGGTCGGAGCATCGCACGACGATCTCGACGTGGCCGTTCTCGTCGACCAAATCCTCGAACAGATTCAAGGTTCGCGACTCGCCGCCCGCGGTGCCATCAAATTCGATCGGCAGCTCGGTTTCGTCGACCTGGTATTCCTGGGCAACGAATGGGAAGGGTTCCGATTCGATCGCCTGGTTTTGAGGATTGCGAACGGTGACCGTGCCGCGGACCCCGGTCACGATATCCCCCTTATAAGTCCGGAAGACGCGGAGCTTCATCTCCAGCGGCAGTCCGTCGGGGTATTTGTCGGGAGTGATCTCATCAAACGTGAAGATCGCTGCGCACAGCGTTCCCCCTTCGATGTAGCCGTGTTCGATTCGCCGGGGGCCGATCGTGCGGCCGATGAAGCGACTGAGTCCGCCACTGCCGTAGCCACCGCGGATGTGTTCGTATCCGACGTCGATGCCTTGGGTGTCGGGCAGCCCTTGGCGGTTGAGGAACTGCAGTCCGCCGTACTGGGGCACCCGCGCGCGGAGCGCTCCTTCGGGATCGCCGACGATGAACTCGTCTCCCACTTTGGTGACGACGTGGCGGTGGCCCCGTTCACTCTCGGCCAAGCCATTCCCCTCGGCGTCGATCGTGAACTCGTGGCGGTGGAAGCGGTCGTAGGAGGTTTCGCCGACGAACCGGCCGTCGCCGAGCTCTTCGATCGAAGCGACCGTATGGGTGTGGTCCAAGCCGCGGGTCACGAACAGATAGCTGAGCAATCCCATCGGGACCAACAGCAGCGTGCCGACAGCGGTGAAGCCGAAGATCCGGCCGAGCACGATCTCGGTCGCGCGGACCGGTTTGGTGACGATCGTATAAATCGTGCGACTTTTGATATCGGCCGGCAGGCTGAAGCAGCTGATGAACAGCGCGAGCATCAAAATCAAATAGTTCGTCGCCGTCAGCACAAAACTGATATACAGCCGCGCCGGATCATCGCTGGTCGGATCGAGGTACCAGCCGGCCAACAGCAAGCCGACGGCGAACAGCCCGATCACGAACAGGATCCGGCGGCGAATCGCCTCTTTGAACGCTAGCCGGGCCAGCGCATACACCCGCCGCGGAGCGGTGCCGGGGAGGTCGCGGGTGAACAGGTCGCGAAGCACTCCGGCGACCGCGTAGAACGCTTCGCCCGGTCCGTACCGCACGGCCGACACGATGTACCCGATCACCAGCCCGAGCAGAACCGCCAAAATCAGCAGCGCAACGCCCTGCAGCAAGGCGCTTTCGAGAAACGCACCCGGGCGGAGCAACCACTCGGAAAAGGACCAAAAATCTTCCGGCTGAAGCGTCATGATGGGGCATCTCCGCTGGACTTCGACGAGCGGTCCGCGGGGCTCTCGGCCGACGGCGGAAGGGCAGCGGGATTGGCGGGCGGATTGCCACTGGCGGGCGGATTGCCACTGGCATCGGGGGGCAGGGCGGCGGCGCGGCGGTGACCGGGCCGCTCTTCGCTTTCGCGGACGATGTTCAGGAACAGGTCTTCCATCGTCGTCGTCGGGTTGTCCATCGACTGCAGCTGCCCGCCATGGCGGCGGATCACGTCGGCGATCTCGGCTTTGGCCTGCTCGCTCAGCCCGCGGGCGTGGACTTCGGTCACGTCTTGGACTTTGAGCAGATCCTCGACTCGGCCCAGCTCTTTCAGCTCGCCCTGGTGGAGGATCGCGACTCGGTCGCAGACATCCTGGACGTCGGCCAGCTGGTGGCTGCAGAGCAGGATCGTTTTGCCGGCGTCGCGGAGGCTGAGGATCAGATCCTTCATCTCGCGGGTTCCGATCGGGTCGAGGCCAGTCGTCGGTTCGTCGAGCAGGATCAGATCGGGATCATTGATCAGGGCCTGCGCCAAACCGACCCGCCGCGTCATCCCTTTGGAGAACTCGCGGAGCTGGCGATAGCGGGCCCGCTCGAGCCCGACCATCTTGATCAGCTCGTCGACCCGCCGCTGGCGATCGGCCGCCGACATGTTGAACAGCCGCCCATAGAAGTCGAGCGTCTCTTCGGCCGTCAGGAACTTGTAGAGGTACGACTCTTCGGGCAGATAGCCGACCCGCTCGTTCTTGGACGTTTCCGAGGCGTCTTTGTCGAACACCAGCACCCGTCCGCTGGTTGGAAACAGCAGCCCGAGAATGAGCTTGATGGTCGTCGACTTGCCGCTGCCGTTCGGTCCGAGCAACCCAAAAATCTCGCCTTGCCGAATCTCGATGTCGAGCGAGTTAAGGGCTTGGACCTTCTTCCGGCCCCAAAAGTCGCGATATATCTTGCTGAGGTTGCGAGTCTCGATGACCACCTGCGACGCGGTGGCGTCGGGCGAGGTGGGAGCGGGCCGCTCGGCGACGGCGACTGGATCGGTTTCCAACGGAACCCTCGGGGAAGCGGGGGTTAAGGGGTACAAAGAGAACGGAGCGATGGTGTTACGGTGGACCGCCAACGACGGTTCGAACCGCTCACAGTCTAATCGTCCCGACGCAAAAGGGGGCCGCCGGAATCATTCTTCTGAGCTTAATTGTCCGATCGTTCGCCATAGGAAAAGTACATCCGCGATGACCACACCGGCGACAGCCCCAGCAGACGCGGGAGATGCATCGAGAGAGGATCGTAAAAATCCGCTGCCCGGCCAGCAACCGACCGCCGCGGAACCCGCAAGCGCCACCGGGCAGGCGAGCGCCACCGGGCAGGCGAGCGCCACCGGGCAGGCGAGCGCCACTGGGCAGGCGAGCGGGGAGCGGGCCGCGGCGCTCGAGTATCTGTTCGGCCGCTTGAATTACGAGCGGATCGCGCCTCCCACCCAGCAAGGCGCTTTTCGTCTCCGGCGGATGCGGCACTTGCTGGCCGAGCTCGGCCATCCCGAACGGGCGACCCAGATCGTGCACGTCGGCGGGACCAAGGGCAAAGGGAGCACGTCGAGCATGATCGCGGCGATGCTCACCGGCGGCGGGCGGCGGGTCGGGTTGTACACCTCGCCCCATCTGGAGCGGTTGGAGGAGCGGTTCAGCGTCGACGGCGAGCCTTGCAGCGAACAGGAGTTGGTCGAGCTGGTCGCCGTGGTCGCCGCGGCGGCCGACGCGATCGAAGCCCGCGGCGAAGGGCCCGCCACCTTCTTCGAGCTGACGACGGCGATGGCGCTGGAGCACTTTCGCCGCCGCGAGTGCGAGATCTCGGTTATCGAAGTCGGTCTCGGCGGGAGGCTCGACAGCACCAACGTCTGCGATCCGGTCGTCACGGTCGTGACCACCGTGGGGCTCGACCACCAGCATCTGCTGGGCGACACGGTGGAGAAAATTGCGGTCGAGAAAGCGGGGATCATTAAACCGGGCGTGCCGGTGATCACCGGCGTGCGGGATTCGACGGGAGGCGGAGTGCCCACGGGAGGCGGGGCGTTTGAGGTGATCCGCCGCACGGCCGAGGAGCGAGGAGCGCCGCTGTGGGCGCTCGGCCGCGACTTCCGCCTCGAACTGCATCCCAGCGAGCCGGGGGGCTCCAGCGAGCCGGGGGGCTCCAGCGAGCCGGGGGGCTCGAGCGAGTGGGGGGGCTCGAGCGAGCCGGGAGAGCGCTTCGATTTCCGCCCCCAGTCGCATCGCTCCGGCGCGGGGCAGTTGGAGCCGGGTCAACCCGAGGCGGAGGGGCCCGCTGCAAAGGGGCCTGCTGCGGAGGGGCTGCGGCTGCGGGAGAATTGGCGGGTGGGGCTTGAAGGAGCCCATCAGGTGGACAACGCGGCCCTGGCCCTGGCGGTGCTCGACGCGCTCGAGCCGCTGGGGCTGGGGGTTCCGCTGGAGCGGCAGCGCGCGGCGCTGGCGGCGGTCCGCTGCAGCGCGCGGGTCGAGCGGTTTGGGGGAACTCCTGAAATAATCCTCGATGCGGCCCACAACGTCGATTCGATTCGGGCGCTGCGAGCGGTTCTGCTGAATCGTCCGGTCTCGGGGAAGACGGTCGTGGTCTTCGGCACCAGCGCCGATAAAGATGCCCAGGAGATGCTGGCATTGCTTTGCGAAGCCGCCGACATCCTGGTCCTGACCCGATACTGGTCCAACCCGCGTTGGTTCGATCCGACGGTACTGGCGGGTTTCGCGCGAGATACACCGACAATGATTCAAGAGCGACCCAGCGAGGCTCTCGAGATCGCCCGCCACGCCGCCGGCCGAGAGGGCCGCGTCGTGATTTGTGGCTCCTTCTTCCTGGCCGCCGAGCTGCGGCCCATCCTGCGAGCTAGACTGCCGTAACTTCTAGCAACTTTTTTCCGGCAGCATGACCAAACGTGTCCGGAGCCCTGGCGATAACTTCTCCTGTCCCCGGGACGCAGGTGAAAACCCTCCCTGCTTTGCTCGACGGCTTCGGAACACGTCCCTCCAGCACAGATTCAAAGGAACGGAAGAATGGCCAAGTTCTACATTCAATCGGGAACGATGCGAGCAACGCTTGCCGCCGAAGATTCTCGCCGCGCCGCGCTGTGGGCCGTCCACCAGGCGATGCAGCAGATCGTCCCGGTCTACGACGATCCCGATCTGACTCCCGAGCAGAAAAGCGACTCGGCGATGATCGAAGGAATGCTGGTCCTCGGCGATACGATCCGGCTGAGCGAACAGGGCTATGACCGCGAGGACGCCGAAGAGCTGCCGACGTTCGACGTCGTGACCGAGTGGAACCAGCTGATGATCGCCCTCGATCGCCTCGAACGCCTGTTCGGCGGCAAAGAGTAGGGGGCTCCGCGGTTCGGAGGCATGGTTCGGGGCGGCACCCGATGTCACCCTCCCCCCGGGAGGGTCGCGAGGAACGAGCGGGGAGGGGCCGGTAGACGCTCGCGCGATGAGTGCGTGTGACCCTTTTTCCTCAACGAATTGGCGTCTTTTCTAACGGCTCAGTCGAGAGTTCGTGCTGAAACCCATTGCCCTCCCCGGGCCTAAGAGCCCGACCCTCCCGCATGCGGGAGGGTGATGTTTTGGACTCGCCGTTTCTACTTCTGGCGACCTTTTCTTCCGGGCTTTTCACCATCCCAGCCCGACCCTCCCGCAAGCGAGAGGGTGAAATCGGAAGGATGTTTACTGCCGGTCCTCGGCCTGCCGGCGGGAAAGGTAGCCCGCGCTGGTTTCAAAATACCGCCGGCGGCGCGTCTCGCGGTGCTCGGAGGTTTCCTCCCGCTTGGCCGCTTCCCGCTCGCGCTCCAGGTCGGTCAGGTTGGCGGTGCAGAAGCGGCAGCCGATCCGCTCCAGATGAAACCGAACGTAGCCCTCGGCCGCGGGATCCATCACGCCCAGCAGATACTGGCTGAGCTGTTCGCGGTCGGGGCAGGAGAGTCGATGCCGCCGCCAGATCGCCCCGATCGAGTGCATCCCCGCATCGACCTGCCCGCGAATCGTCGCCAAGCGGTGATGGAGTTCCTCGTCATCCCGCAGTCGCAGCTCGATCTCCGCCATCTGGTCGGGCGGCAGGACCTCGTCGAGGAAGCCGCGGAGCTGAGAATCGGTGAACATGGCGAGCCCTTTACACGTCCCGAGCCAGGCAGAGCGTGACGTTTTGGCCGCCGAAGCCGAACGAGTTGTTCAGCGCGTAGGCGATTTCCGCGTCGCGCGCCTCATTCGGCACGTAGTCCAAATCGCATGCCGGATCAGGGTTTTCGTAGTTGATCGTCGGCGGCAGGACCGAATCCCGCATCGCCAGCAAGCAGACGATCATCTCGGTCACGCCGGCCGCGGCGATCAGGTGCCCCATCATGCTCTTGGTGCTGCTGACCGGAACTTGAGCGGCCGCCTCGCCAAAAACTTCCTTGCAGGCCTGGGTTTCGACTTTATCGTTGACCGTGGTGCTCGTGCCGTGGGCGTTGACGTACCCGATGTCGCCCGGGTTGAGTCCGGCATCGGCGATCGCCATCCGCATCGCTGCGATCGCGCCGTGCCCATCGGGGGGAATATCGGTGATTCGGTAGGCGTCGGCCGTGGTCCCGTAGCCGACCACTTCGCCGTAGATCGTCGCTCCGCGGCGGCGGGCCTGCTCGTACTCTTCGAGAATCACCATCCCGGCGCCTTCACCGAGCACGAACCCGTCGCGGGTTTTGTCGAACGGCCGGCTCGCTTTGGTCGGCTCGTCGTTCCGCGTCGAGAGGGCGGTGAGGAGATTGAAGCCGGTCACGCCGAACGGGTGGATCATGCTGTGGGTGCCGCCAGCGAGCATCGCATCGGCGTCGCCCCGGCGGATGATCTCGCTCGCTTCCCCGACGGCTTGGCTGCTCGCGGCGCACGCGGTCAAGCAGTTGTAGTTGGGGCCTTGGGCATTGAACATGCCCGCCAGGTGGGCGGCCGGCATGTTCGGCTCCTGCTCGAGTTCGGCCGACGGATTGAGCAGTTCCAGTCCGCGGGCGATGAACTTGGCGACGTCGTATTCTCCCTTTTCGAGAGCCGCGGCCATCATCCGCGTGAACGTCAGAAAGTCCTGGTTCCCTTCGCCGCTGCCGAGGTAGATCCCAAACCGCACCGGATCGATCGAGGTTTCGAGGATCCCGCTGTCGGTCACCGCCTGCTTGGCCGCGCCGGCCGCGAAGCGGGTGTGGCGACCGCGGAGCTTCCAGACTTCCGGGTCTTCACCGGAGTCGGTGATGTCCCAGTTTTTGACTTCGGCGGAGATCTTCGTGGGAAAGCCACTGGCGTCGAAGAGCGTGGTGTAGCCCACCCCGCTGTGCCCCTCGCGGAGCCCGTTCCAGACCGTCTGGGCATCATGTCCCATTGGGTTAATCAGGCCAATTCCAGTGACGACAACGCGGCGGCGGGACATGGGAGGTCCAGGCTTCGTAAAAAATGAGGAAACAATCCGTAGCGGCCAGAGCCCTTTGTGGGGGCTCTTACCGCTCGACCGTCACCGGCAGCGGTTGCCCGGAGGCATCCACGGCGACTTCAAAGAAATTCATCAGCTGCAGCATCGTTTGCAGCTCATCGGGCGGGAACAGCGTGTGCTCTCCAAACCGTTCATCGTCGAGGAACGCAAACATCAGTTGGACGTCCGCTTGGGGGCGGCCCCCACTCAAGGGACCCTCGCTCAGATGGCTCGTGCAGCTCACCATCGCCCCATCCTCTTGGACCGTCTCCAAGCGGGCGTGGTAGCGGAGCTGGTCGCCGGGGGTCGCTGGAAGATAGAACTCGGCTTTGGCAACTTTGGCCAGCACGACGCGCTTGCGAAAATCGAGGTGCTCCGACACCAGAATCCCCCCCAGCTGCGCCAGCCCTTCGATAATCAAAGTGCTGGGCAGGTAAGGGTATCCCGGGCAGTAGCGATCGAGCGCTTCCTCGTCGAGCGCGACGTTTTTCACCGCCGTGGCCTCGCTGCCGCTGTGAAAAGTTTCAAAGCGATCGATCCAAAACCAACGCATAGCAGGGGTCGCTCGGGGAGAAAGCGGTCGGTGGGAAAACGCTAGCTGCCGATTTTCGATTCGACGTAGCGGCACATGTCCTGAACGGTCAGCAGGTCGCCGAAATCCTGGACGCGGGGGTTCTCTTCGAACTTGCTCAGGTCGGCCCACGGCATCCGCCGCTTCAGTTCGGTCAGCCCTTCCGGGGTGACCTTGCCGTCCTGGACATACTGGCTGTTGGTCAGGATGTCTTCGGGCGACAGTTCTTCGCGGGGAATCTGGATGTTGAAGGCTTTTTCGAGCTTGAAGACGATGTCCAGGAAGTCGATCGATTCGGCGCCGAGGTCGCCGACCAAGGTCGCTTCCGGAGTGACTTCTTCATCATCGACACCCAGAGCGTCGACGAGCGCTTCCTGGACCTTCTCGAAAACTTCCTCGCTGGTATGCGCCATCATCCGGTTCCTTCTAAAAGGCAATGGAGTAACTTGATTTCAAACGTATCGTCGCCATCGGGGCGGTGACTTTGACGGCAATCGGCCGCTGCGGTCCCGCCGCTGGGGTTTTGCCCGCCGCTGGGGTCCTGCACAAGTTCCGCTCAGGGGCCGACCTCGCCTGCTGCTCTACCCAGTCATCCCAGGGTGCCCAAGCTGCCTCGGTGTTGCGGCGAGCCCAAGCTGCGCGGTAAGCCCAGCCCGCTGCGGCTTATGCCAAAGGTACAGTGGCGGGGACTTCGCCGAAAAGCTCAGTAAATTGTTTTCGCACTCGGCTGCGGACATCCTCGTTCCGCTTCAGCCGCGGATCGCTCGGCAGTTCGCCCCGCTCGAGCACGAGCCTGGCCGAAACCGTCGTCCGCTCTCCCTTGCGTGCGAGCGTCTTGACGGTCACCAGCGGGCCCGCTTCGCGGACCAGTTCGGCAACGATCTCGAGCGTTTCGCCGGGGGCAAGAAAATCGGCGAATTTGACGCTCTTGGCCTCCCGCATCATGACCAGCGGGTGAGCGAAATCGTCGCCCGTGCGGACCATCCACATCGCCGCCTGATAGGCCGCTTCCAGCATCATCACTCCGGGCATCACCGGAAAATGGGGGAAGTGGTCGCGGAGGTATTCCTCCTCGGCCCGCAGGGTGCGACGGGCGACGATCCGTCGACCAGGCTGCAGTTCAGTAATGGAATCGAGCTGGGAGAAACGCATGGGCGGCGACGGTTCCAAAGGTCCCGGAAGCGATAGAGGCGGCCCTAGAATAGTTTCCCCGTTTTTCCCACTCAACCGCAGTTGCGAAACTCTGCCCATGCTCGGCAAATTCGCGTTGCGGTGAGTCGAATCCGAAAGCACTACCCCGCGCCGGAAAATAACTCGCGTGGGGCGCATATCGGATTCGCACGGAAAGCGTCAATCCCGATCGCCGCTCAGCTGAGGGCGAACAGCACGATGCCGATCAGCAAGCCGATCACGGCGAGCACGGCGAGGTAGGCGAGGCCCACCAAGGCGAACGGAGCCTGCGGCGCTTTCCGCTCCATCGGCTTATCATGCGAGACCGCCGACTCCTGGACTGTCTCGGCCATGCCGTGCTTCTCCGCAGGCTCGTTGCCGACTCCGTCCGAGCCGCGACGAAGCGCTCCTTCCCGCCCTGCAGCGGATTCGGGTTTCACGTTTTCATACTCCGCGCCGCGGCCTGATTCCTTGAGCGATGTCATCGCAACGACCCTGCTTACGAGTTCTTTCTGAGGGGCAGCCGGTGCGTCTTCGCAACCGGTGGTGCCACGTTCGGCGGCAGACGGGCGAGTGCGAAAGCCTTCAGTAAAGGCTTAGCGAAGGCTCAGGGGAGTCCCCGTGAAGCCTTAGCAAAAGTCTTGGCTCGCCTCTGCCGGAAGAAAAACTTCGCAACTGGCGTACCAAATGCTGGTTCGTTGGCTGGGGCTGTACGTCTCATCGGCTCAACGCATCAGCTCAACTTGCCACTCGGACTGCGAATAGGAGAAAGCCTGCATGACGAGCTCCACGGTCTCCCACTCGAACGGTTCCGCCTCGAACGGTTCTGCCCGCGATGGGTCCGATCACGAGGTCGCCCGCGAGCTCCAGGCGGACGGGAAAGCTGCCGCGGGAAAACCTCGACGGCGGTGCCTGTTGTTCGTGGTCGACGCGCTGGCCGAGGCCTACATCCGCGAGGCGATCGCGGACGCTCGCTTGCCGCACTTGGCCGAGTTGCTTGAGGAGGGAGGGCAGCTGGTCCGCTGCACCTCCATTTTTCCGTCGATCACGCCCGCTGCCACCTGCACGCTGGCCACCGGGGCCTATCCGCAGGAGCACCGCGTCGAAGGGGCCTACTGGATCGATCAATCGAGCGGAGAAATGGCCTATTTCGGGGACGATTTCGAGCTGGTCCGCAAACGCGGGCTGCACCGCTACTTGGTCGACTTTGGCGAGCGTCTGAATGCCCAGCGTCTCGACGCCCCAACGATTTTCGAACGCGTCGAAGCGGAAGGTTTGAGTTCGGGCTGCGTCAATTACATGTGGTTCCACGGCGACCATCTGCACCACCGAGCGACTCCCTGGAGCTTGCGGGCTCTGGCCGGGCGGCTCTCGGGTTCGACCCGCGGCCCCGAGGTCTTGTTGCTCGGCGATTTCGTCACCACCTGGCCGCGGTCGATGCGTCCGCCGCGCTGGAACCGCTGGGGATTGTGGCATCGCTATGGGTTTGACGACGCCACCACGATGGGGCGGTTGATGGAGATGGCCAAGCAGGACTGCCTCCCCGACTTCACCTTGGCGTACTTTCCCAACAACGACTACGAAAGCCACGGGAAAGGGCCCCGCCGCGCCCTGGAGACCGCAATCCGCCCCTTCGACGAATTTCTCGGCCGCTTCGTGCGGTGCCTGGGAGGCTGGAAGAAATTCCGCGAAGCGTACTCGCTCCTGATCGTCGGCGATCACGCCCAGAGCCGCACGGCCGACGATCCGCTCGAGCGGGGAGTGGAGCTCGAGGAACTCCTCGATGGACTGGGCATCGCCGACGCGGCGGGAAATTGGCAGGAGGGGGAGCGGATCTATATCTGTCCCAACATGCGGGCCGCGGCGGTCTACCAGCGAGAGCCCGAGGACGTCCAGCTGAGGAAGGAGATCGTCACCCGATTGCTCGCCGACAAACGGGTCGATCAAGTGCTTTGGGAAGAGCTCGCCAGCCACGATCGCCCGGCTGCGGACGGCAGTGCGGGGAGCAGTGCGGGGAGCAGTGCGGGGAGCAGTGCGGGGAGCAGTGCGGATGGCCCGCGGTGGTACTGCGTTAAGACGGCGGACCGCGGCCAGTTCCGCTTCGCCCGGGCCGAGGCCCATTCAGCAGCCGAATCAGGAGCAGCCGCGGGACGGGGCGAGGTAGTCCGGGACGAGCGGGGAAACCGCTGGCGGGTCGAAGGGGACTGGCGGGCGCTCGATTTATCGCTCGCCGACAGCGACTCGGGAGGGGGGGACTCGGGAGGGGAGGGCTCGGCCTCAGGTGCCGCCGCCGCGGGGGCGAGCGGCCAGGAGCGGCAGCTGGCCTGTGGCAATTACCCAAACGCCTTGGAGCGGATCGCCCACTGCTTTCCGGCCGGCTCTTCGCCGGTCTGGGCCACGGCCCGGCTGGGGTGTGAATTCAAGACTTCTGAAACGAGTACCCATCCCGGCGGCAGCCACGGAGGGCTCAACTGGGAGGACTCCGACGCGGCGCTGCTCGTGCTCGGGCTGCCGCAGACGATTCCCGAGCGCGTCGCTTCTGTCGACGTGGTGCCCCTTTGCCTGCAGGCTCTGGGGATCGGCGATGGCGGCTTGGGGGAGATGACGGGGACCCGGCACATCACTTGCAACCCGTAAGGCACCTGGGCTGATTTATCGAACCAACTTCCCCGAGAGGACAATCCGATGTCGCTGGAAACTGCACATACGCTGGCACCCGAGACGGTCGACGCGCTTCAGGAACTGACGCAGATGAATATCGACAGCCGCGACGGGCTGCGCTATTCGGCGGAGCAACTCAAGGATTCGCCGATCGCGACGATGTTCCGCGAGGCGGCAGAGGAGCGGGCCCGGCAAGCGGCCGAGCTGCAGCATTACGTGTCGCTCAATGATCAAGACCCGCAGCGCAAGGGGTCGCTCGCCGCAGCCGTGCACCGCAGCTGGATCGCGATCCGCGACTCGATCTCAAGCGACGACGTGCACGCCGTGTTGGCCGAAGCCGAACGAGGCGAGGATCACATCAAGGCAGCCTACGAAGACGTGCTCAAGCGGACCGCCGGAAGCGCCGTCAACGACGTGCTTCAGCGGCAGTACGCGGCGGTCAAGAAAATCCACGATCGGATTCGCGACCTCCGCGACAGTACTCGCAAGTAAGTTGCTGAAATTGCTCAGCAGCGAAAGTTAACGACACCGCCAATCCACCTCCCACCGCAACGGGTCGTGGATTGGCGGTTTTTTTTGGGCTCCGAGCCGATCTTCGAAGCCGCGGGAGGCGTAGTGGGGGAGAACTTTCTCTGGGAGAAGGGGACGCTGTGGGATCACTGGATCGGATCGGCTGGACCGCTGTGGCCGCTCATGGGGCCGCGTCGAAACCCCGCTGATGGCCATCATGCCTGTTTTTTCAGCCCTTCCAGCTGTTATCATTTTCTGTACCGAAGCCAGCCGTCCGGCTCCGTCCTCCGCTCTGTGATCGCTACCTCCCTTTTCGGATCCCGATGGAACACACACAGCTCGCGAAGATCCTCGTCGTCGACGACGATCGATCGGTGCATTTGTTGGTGCAAAAGTCACTTGCGGACATCGCGGAGGTGCTCTCGGCGACGACAGCCCAGGAGGGGCTTCGCCTGGTAGCCGAGAAATCGCCCGACGTGGTGCTGCTCGACATCCAGCTGCCCGACACCAACGGACTAGCGCTGTTTTGCCAGATCCACGAATTGGACAACCGGTTGCCGGTGATTTTCATCACCGTCGATGCCGGCAGTGAAACGGCGATCGAAGCGATGCAGCTCGGAGCCTACGACTACGTGGGCAAGCCGTTGCGGGTGCAGGCGCTGGTGGAGCTGGTCAATCGAGCGATCACCACGCGGCGGATGGTCAGCACGCCGGTGGCAATCGCCGCCGACGAAACGGGACCCTCCTCAAAGGGCGAGTTGTTTGTGGGCCGCAGCCCGCAGATGCTGGAAGTTTTCAAAGCGATCGGCCGCGTCGCCAAGCAGAACGTGACGGTGCTGGTGCGGGGCGAGAGTGGCACGGGCAAGGAATTGGTCGCTCGGGCGCTGGTCCAGTACGGCGACCGCTCGGATGCTCCTTTTTTGGCGGTCAACTGCGCTGCGCTTCCGGAAAACCTGCTCGAAAGCGAACTGTTTGGGCACGAAAAGGGAGCCTTCACCGGGGCCGAGAACCGCCGGATCGGGAAGTTCGAGCAGTGCAACGGAGGGACGCTGCTGTTGGACGAGATCGGCGACATGTCGCCGACGGTCCAGGCCAAGGTGCTGCGGGTCCTGCAGGAACAGCACTTCGAGCGGGTCGGCGGCACCAAGCTGCTGAAGACCGACGTGCGGCTGATCACCGCCACCAACCGCGACCTGGAGACGATGGTCGAGGAAGGGGAGTTCCGCGAAGACCTGCTGTACCGATTGAACGGGGTCACGATCAATCTGCCGCCGCTTCGCGATCGCGTCGGTGACATCCCCGATTTGCTGCACTACTTCCTCAAGCGAGCCAAAATCGACCTTAAAAAGCCGGAGCTCGAAGGAATTTCGGCCGAAGCGACTGAGTTGTTGTGCGCCTTCGACTGGCCGGGAAACGTCCGGCAGCTGCAGGCGGTGATTCGCCGGGCAACGCTCAACACGACCGGACCCGCGATTCTGCCCGAAGCGCTGCCGGAAGAAATTCAGCATCTGGAAAAGAAGCCGAAAGCCCCTAAAACGCCCGAATTGGACCACGAATCCGACCTTTCGCGGTTCATCGACGAGCGGTTTCGCAGCGGCTCGACGAACATGTATGCCGAGACGATCGAGTACGTGGAACGCTATTTGCTTTCTCGAGTGCTCGGTGAAACCGAAGGCAACCAGTCGCAGGCGGCTGAGATCTTGGGGATCACTCGCGGCAAGATCCGCGACCGGATCGCTGCGTACGACATCCAGATCGACCGCAAAGTGTCACTCAGCTGATCGAGCCGACCGCGAGCCCCCCTTCGCTTTGCCGCTGGGGCCGCAGCGCCTCGATCAGTCCCGCTGATTGGTGAGGCCGCCGATTGGTGAGGCCGCTGGGTTCACCCGACCCGCTCGCAGCAGGGACTCACGTGATGAGTACTTTTATGACCGACGGATCTTACATGTCACCGACGCCCTACCCGCCGAATTCGGCCGTCGCGAACTTCTCTGGCGCCCTGGAGCGTCTTGACGGTGACGTGGAACTGCTTCGCGAGATGGCGCAGTACTTTTTGGCCGATGCTCCCCCTCTGATCGCCCAGCTCAATGCCCAGTGGGATCGCGGCGGGGACTGGGAGGAAATGTCGTTCACGGCCCACAAGTTGAAAGGTCTCGTCGTGACCTTTGACGATTCCCGCGCCGGCCAGCTCCTGCAAGATCTCGTCGACGCCACCCGGGCTGGCGACGAAGCGACGATCCGCGAACTTCGCCCAGAGACGAACGCGGCGATGACCGAGCTGCTGCGAAGCGTTCACCGGTTGGTGGATACCCGCGGCCGCGGCTAACGCTCCCTCTTGCGGGCGATCTATAGTCCCCTGGCTGTTCAGTGGTTCAGACGCTTTGCTGGACCACGTTCCACGCAGGGGTCTTGGTTATGCTCGCTCGCCTGAGAACATACACGCTGCTGGGGATCGACGCGCTGCCGGTGGAGGTCGAAGTCGATCTTTCGCCCGCGGCTCTTCCCAAGACGATCCTGGTCGGACTTCCCGAAGCGGCGGTTCGCGAGAGCACCCATCGGGTCGAGCGGGCGATCGTCAACAGCGGCTTCGTCCGTCCGCAGGACCGCGTGGTGATCAACCTCGCTCCGGGCGATCTTCCCAAGCAGGCTCCGTCGTTCGATCTGCCGGTGGCCCTGGGGGTGCTCGCCGGCAGCGGTCAATTCGCTTCCGATCGGCTCGAGCATTATGCGGTCGTCGGTGAGCTCGCGCTCGAGGGTTACACGCGGCCGGTCAAAGGTGCTCTCTCGATGGCGATGGCCGCGGCGGCTCAGGAGGGGCTGCGGGGGATCGTCGTCCCGGCAGCGAGTGCTCAGGAGGCGGCGGTCGTCGAAGGGCTCGATGTGATTCCCGTCGAGACGCTCGCCCAGGCGGTCGGGTTCTTCTCCGGATCGCTGCACATCGACCCCGCTCCGAGCCGACTCGAAGAATGGTTTGCGGAGCTGAGCACTTATGAGCTCGACTTCGGAGACGTCCGCGGGCAAGAGATGGCCAAGCGCGCCCTGACCCTCGCCGCCGCCGGGATGCACAACCTGCTGATGATCGGTCCGCCGGGGAGCGGGAAGACGATGTTGGCCAAACGGCTGCCGACGATCCTGCCGGAGCTGACGGCGGCCGAGTCGCTCGAGACGACGCGGATCTACAGCGCGCTCGGGCAGCTCACCCCCGGCCAACCGCTGCTGGCGACGCGTCCTTTTCGCAGCCCCCACCATACGATCAGCGACGCGGGGCTGGTCGGTGGCGGCAGCCCGCCCGGGCCTGGCGAAATCTCCAAAGCCCACCACGGGATCCTGTTTCTCGACGAACTTCCCGAGTTCAATCGCAAGACGCTCGAAGTCATGCGACAGCCGCTCGAGGATGGCGTGGTCACGATCTCCCGCGCCCTTCGGAGCACGACCTTTCCCGCCGATTTCATGCTGATCGCCGCCGCCAATCCCTGCCCCTGCGGGTATCGGGGAGACGCCCGCAGGACCTGCAACTGCACGCTGCCGCAGATCGAAAAGTACGTCAATAAGATTTCGGGGCCGCTGCTCGATCGGATCGACATCCATATCGAAGTTCCGGCGGTGCCGTTCGAGGAGCTGGCGGGAACGGGAACCGGAACCGACAGTCAAAAGATGCGCGACGACGTGCTGCGGGCTCGCGTCGCCCAGTCGAAACGGTTTGCCGAGCAGCTGACCAGCTACAACGCGCAGATGTCATCGCGCGAAGTCCGTCGCTACTGCCCGCTCGACGACGCGTCAAAAAACCAGCTTCGCGACAGCGTCGAGGAGCGGGGGCTTTCGGCCCGGGCGCACGACAAAATCCTCCGCGTCGCCCGCACGATCGCCGACATCGACGGCGCCGACGAAATCTCCCTCGTCCACCTCAACGAAGCGATCAACTACCGCAGCCTCGACGCCAACATCTGGACGTAGAAGTTTCCATCACCCTCCCGCCTGCGGGAAAGTCGGGCTCTCAGGCCCGGGGAGGGCTGATGAAAATGTTTGGGAAGCTAGATGATTCTGCGCGGCACTTTACCCTCAGCCCGAAGGGCTCAAACAGAACAGCCCAGGGCACAGCGTCGCGGCGAAGCCGCAGAGCGCCGCCCTGGGTATCGGAGCGCACCAGTGCGTGAAGCCCTGAAGGGGCGACACAGGCTCGGACGCGTTGCGTGGAGGTGTGTTTCGCCCTTTCAGGGCTGTTGTGGGTGTGCGGGACACGCGTGACCCAGGGCGTCGCTCTGCGGCGTTGCCGCGGCGCTGTGCCCTGGGCTGGATTGTTTGGGCCCCTGCGGGGCGGGAAGACTTGAGCAGAATGCCTCGCTGTCGCCAGCCGTAGCAGTTTCTAACCCTGTACCCTCTCCACTTCGCCCAGAACTGGGCATTTTCATCAGCCCAGGCCCGGGGAGGGTTCTGCGGAGATCTCATTCGTGTCGAAATGATATCCCAAGCACTACCCACCTCCGAAGTGCATTCCAACTGACGCTACGGCAGTCTCATCCTATGCGAGGTGTCTACGACGATCGCAGAAAATGGCCTGTCGTTGGTGCTCCACAGTGTTCGAGCCAGAAAGGCTCCGAGATACGCCGGGCCAAACCGGCTGGGTGTGGGTGTAGGCTCATTTTCCACATCTCCCTCTACCGGGTTGCCCGATGCAGGCTGTGCCGGGACAATCAGAGGGTGAGGGGTCGGTGACCCGATTGCGTGTCATAGCTCCAAATCCCCCGTCTCTCTCTATGTTTCCAGCTCTGTAGCTCCTGCTGCGGTAACCGGAGGGGATGTGTGGGGTGCGTCCTCCCAGGCGACTGCCGCAACGGCTTCTTGCTTTCTTCCCTGTTCCATGTGGTGACGTTTCCTCTTTGTCATTCACATGGTCTTGTTGTTTACTTCGCTGAAATCGCGACGGCGTGCTAGTTATGAAATACGATCAGATACGAGAGGTATTGCATAAGACTATGAAGGCGAGTTCCAGCAGTTTTTGCAATGAGATGAGCCGGCTAAGCTTCGATTTCTACTGGTCAGTAGACGCAGTCGTTAGGCCTGTAGATGACATACTAAATGCATTGGACGACCTTGGGCGATCGTCACAGGAGCAAGCCGGACACGCATACAAGACACTGACCGAGTTGATGAGCAAGGGAGCGGATGAATTTGTCGTAAGTGCGGCACACCACGAGGCCTATTCCGCGACCCAACGTATCGCAACTTACTATGGCGCAGTAGACGCACTGCCGCGGACGCTGCTGGTTGCGCTCGTCAGTCAAATGGAATGCCTGCAGGGCACGCTGATAGGTTGGATGCTTAAGGTAAAGCCTGATCTCGTGAGGGAAGACCGCAGGGGAGAGATCACTTTCGAGCAATTGTTGAGTTACGCTTCCATCGAGGAGGCGAAGAACGACCAGATTGAGCGCTTCGTTCGCAAGCGCACCTCAGGGGGTCCTGAAGCTGATATTCGTTGGTTCACTCGCCACCTAAACGTGGCGATTGAGGAGATGCCATGTTTTAAGGTATATTTGGAGGTAAACGACCGCAGGAATAGGTTTGTCCACCACAACGGTCTGGTGTCGCCTGCGCATTTGGAGCAGCGAAAAGCACGCGGAATGTCTACGCATGGCATGAAAACCGGCGAAATCATTCCTTGCGACAGCAGTTACCTCAGGGAAGCGCAGCGGGCCATAGTGCAACTTGGGGTCGTACTAACGCAATTGGTCTGGCGCAAATTTCTGCCCGGCGAGGGAGCGGATAGTGGCCAGGCGACATTCACGCTCGCGACGCTACAGAAGGATCTAATTTATAACCGCGAATACGATCTAGGCGCCTTTATTGGCGAGTTCTACCGAACAAAAATTGCAGAGAGTGACGAAAGTGGCAGTGATTATTCCATTTTCGTCAATGAATGCAGTGCCCTAAGGCAACTTGGGAAAATGGAGGAATCTCGGCGAGTGTTCGATGCGTTTGTGCAAGGCGAGGGCAAAAGTTTGGCGGGACGCTCGCACACGGCCGCATTCATCGAGGCTTATTTGAACGACAAAAAAGATCAGGCGATGAACCATATGGTCACGTTGATCGAAACTAGGCCTAACGAGAAAGTGAGTCTCAGCATCTTCCCTGCTGTCGCGGTGGAAGTGTTCGGCGACGTAGACTTTCAGAAACGCTACAAGCAAGTGACCGGCAATAATCTCGTCAGCGATGTCGAAAGTCTGATTGGAACGTCCGGTGGCATAGATAAGGGGCTGCGAAATGAATAGCGCGGGGCGACTGAATGGAGTCAATTGTTAGAAAGTAGTTCAGCGTAAGTCCACCGCCTCCGAGCCAAGTAGGGTACACAAGTGAGCTCTGCTTCCCTCGTGCCTCGTCGGTCTTGAACTCGAAAACAGCGTCATGCACATCTTCTGCTTCCGGTGCGGGGGTGGCGACGTTACTGGTGATCGGCCGCGGGCGTTTTGCTTTTTCGACTTCGTTTTCCATTCCGTTGCTGGCGAGCCTCGCCGACACTCTTGCCGGCGGCCAGCATCGTATCGGCGTCCCGCAGCTTCTTGACGATCCGCTCGGGCGTGTGCCGTCTTGGTTTCTTGCTCAAGTGAAAATCCTCCAGCCGGAACTGGCTTCAGACTTTCATAACCGCTGGATCAGGATTTGAGGAGCATTCCAACTCCACCTTTCGCTGGCACAGTAGCCTCGCGATTGCTTTTTAGTAGCTTGATTAGCTGTTCAAGGCTGCAGGCGAGGCGGAGCTTGATGCAGCAAATCCAAACGCGGCGCTCTGCGGCTTCGCCGCGTTGCTTTGCCCTGGGCTGGTCTGTTTCCGCCCTTCGGGCTGCGGGTGAGGCGCGGCTTAGTAGAGCAAGTGCTTGTCTCGACGCTGTTTGAATTCTTTCATGCCTTGGGCGGCGACTTCTCGGACTTGCTCGAGCGATTGGAGTTCGTCGATCGCTTGGTAGGTTTTCGACGAGTTCAAAAGCCTTGCATACGGCTTCATGTCCCAGTCTTCAGGGTAATCCCGGTGCAGGGCGAGCGCGATGGCGAATCCGACTTGCAACGGTTCGATCTGCTCCCGGTCGGTGATCAGGATTTGAATCCCCTCACACACCTCTCCCTCATACTTGCTGCTCTCCGGCGTGAACCGTTCCGGAATGAAGGTGACGCCCGGCAGGTCGAGCGCATTTAAGTCGCTGGCCAGTTTTCCCGCATCGATCCAGGGGGCGCCGATGTGCTCGAACGGGGTATCGGTGCCCCGACCGACCGAGAGATTGGTGTATTCGAGCAGGCCGATGCCGGGATAGAGAATCGCCTGATTCAAGTTCCGCATATTGGGCGAGGGATTGATCCAGTAGAGCCCCGTCGCATCGAAATATTCGTCGCGCTGCCAGCCCTCACACTCGATGACTTGCAGGTCCAGCTCGGGATACTTTTCGCTCTTGAGCATCTTGGCCAGTTCGCCGGTGGTCATCCCATGCCGCACCGGCAGGGTGTGGTAACCGACGAAAGTCTGCTCGCCTTCGTCGAGGACCGGGCCGGCGATGTCGACGCCGTTGATCGGGTTGGGGCGATCGAGGACGACGAACCGAATCCCCTTTTCCGCGGCGACTTCCATGGCACCGCCCATCGTGGAGATATAGGTGTAAAAGCGGGTTCCGATATCTTGAATATCGAAGACCAGGGTATCGATTCCCTCGAGCGACTCGTCAGTGGGTTTCCGCGAGGCTCCGTAAAGGCTGAAGACTTTCACTCCAGTGACCGGATCGATCGTGTCGCCGATATCGGATTGGTCGAGCTTGCCGGCAAAGCCGTGTTCGGGGCTAAAGAGTGCGACCAGGTTGACCGCAGGGGCTTTGGCCAGGAACTCGCCAGTGGTCTTGCCGCTGCGGGTCACGCCGGTGTGGTTGGTGATCAGACCGATCTTGCGCCCGCGGAGCAGCTCGGCGCCATCACGCTCGAGCACATCGACGCCGCACAGCACCGGCTCGGTGTCGGGCTTGCCAGTCTTGTTCTCGGGCTTCACGGGCTTCACGGCTTGGGCGTCTTCGTCGCCAGCAGCCAGCACGGCGTCAGCGGCGATCGTGCCAATCGCTCCGGCCAGCGGATTGACGCTTCCCTTGCCGTTGGGATGCACGCGATTGCTGAGGAAAATCACGAACAGCTCGAGCTCGGGATCGATCCACATTGCGGTGCCGGTAAAACCGCCGTGGCCAAACGCCGAGGGACTCATCGTGGCCCCGCGATTGGACGAGTAGCCCGAACGTTTGTCCCATCCCAGGCCGCGCTGGCCCTGGGGCACGCTGTAGCCGGCGGTCATCGTCCGCACGGTAGCTGGACTGAGGATCGAGACTCCGCCGTACGCTCCCTGGTTGATCATCATCTGCGCGTAAACCGCCAGGTCAGTCGCGGTGCTGAACAGGCCGGCGTGACCAGCGATACCGTCCATGGCGTAAGCCCGCGGGTCGTGGACTTCGCCCCGCATCCATCGCCCCTCACGCTGCTCGGTCGTCGCCGCCCGCTCCTGCAATTTTTCCGGCGGGAGGTAGCCGGTTTCTTGCATTCCTAACGGTTGAAAGATTGCCTCTTGGGAAAACTCATGCACGGTTTTCCCCGTCACGCGATGGACGAGTTCACCCAGAATCTGAAAGCCGACATCGGAATAACGAAAACGCTTTCCAGGTTCATAATTCAAACCAATATTCAAGAGGTTCTCGACCGCCTTGTCTCGACCTTCCTTGTATTCCGAGAGTGAGTTATCCGGGATCATGCCACCGACATGTAGAAGCAGTTGTTCGATGGTGATGTCTTGTTTCTCATTGGCAGCAAACTCGGGAAGGTGTTTGCTGACCTTATCATGCAAGCAGATCTCTCCCCGGTCGCGAAGGATCATCACGCTCGTTGCCGTGGCGACCGGTTTGGTGATCGATGCCATGTCGAACACCGTATCCGGCTTCATCGGCAGCCGTTCCGGTTGGAGCTGGCGGTGTCCATAGGCTCGGTGAAAGACGATCTCTCCGGCGTGGCCGATCATGACCACCGCTCCCGGCATCTTTTCCTCTTCGAGGGCTTGTTCGACGAGTCCGTCGATCGCTTCAAGCGAAGTGGTATCGATACCCTTGGCGTCGGTAGCCACCGGTAGCTTGGTCGGTTTCGAGCTCGCCGCTGCTTGCGGGGACGCTGGTTCCGCAGCGGAGCTCTCGGCTGCTAGGAAAAGAGAGAGGGAACTGAGAAGAAAAATACGGAAGTAGCTATTCATTATTCTAATGCTTGCGCAGAGATGGTGGATGCAGACGGACCCTGATGTTAGTCGGTCGAGACGCGGATTCGAAGTCTAGGGTGGATTCCAGGCTCTGTCAGAAAACCCTGAGCCGACGGCGCTAGCCGCGGGTGCTGCAGCGGAAATCCCGGGGCTGCGAGGCCCGAGGCTAGCGCCTACGGCTCAAGAGACGGCCCGAGCTAGGCTCTGTCAGAAATCCCTGAGCCGACGGCGCTAGCCGCGGGCGCTGCAGCGGAAATCCCGGGGCTGCGAGGCCCGAGGCTAGCGCCTACGGCTCAAGAGACGGCCCGAGGCTAGCGCCTACGGCTCAAAAGACGGCCCGAGGCTAGCGCCTGCGGCTCAAAAGACGGCCCGAGGCTAGCGCCTACGGCTCGGGCGAGGGGGCTGGGGCTGGAAAGGCGAGGTCGACCGCCCAGGCGACGACGAAGGTCGTACCGCTGGCGATCACCGCGGCCCACCAGCCATGGACTGCCCAGGCGGCTTCGGGAGGGGGCATGATGCAAAGGACGGTGACAAAAAAGCCGGAGAGCATCGCGATCAGGATCGAGCGCTCGGCGAATCGCCGCCGGGCATGCCCGAGAATGAAGACGCCGAGCACCAATCCCGAGGTCAGGGCGGCGACCGTGATCACTTGGTTGACGACCGATTTGGAGGCCAGGCTGGGGCTGTTGACGACGATCACCCCCACCAGGATTTGGCAGCCGCCGAAGATCGCGGTCCAGAGGCGGCTGGCTCGGGTGAGCCGCCGGTCGAGCCAGGTATTGCCTTCGACCGAGTCGCGGTCGACCAGGTGGGAGGAAGGTCGCTGTCGCTCGTAGCGCGGTTTGAGGAAATCGTTGACGACTGCCGAAGCACTGCTGCTGAGGGAGCTGGAGAGGGTCGACATGGCGACGCTGAACACGGCGGCGAGCGTCAATCCGCACAGCCCCATCGGCATTACATCGACGATGAAGCGAGCAAACACTTCGTCTTTCTCGAGCGTCACCTCGGTCCCCAGGTGCTGATAATGGGCGGCAAGGGCAACGCCCACGAACAGGAACAGTGCGAACTGGAGGAACACCAGCGGCCCGCTGCCGCCGAGCGCGAGTGCCGCGCCGCGGCGATTGCGAGCACACAACAACCGCTGGACCATCATCTGGTCGGTTCCGTGGCTGGCCAACGAGATGAAGCTGCCGCCGATGACGCCTGCCCAGAGATTCGCCGAAGCGAGCGAAAAGCTCCCCCGGATCCACTGGAATTTTTCACTCGCTCGGCCACTGTCGACGATTTCTTGAAGGCCCCCGGGGAGCCCGCTGGCGATTACCCAGATCGCGGCCACGGCGCCGGCGAGATAGACGATCAGCTGAATGCAGTCATTCCAGACGACGCTCTTGATGCCCCCGAGCGTGGCGTAGACGATCGTTGCGGCGCCGATGGCCGCGATGCAGATCGAAGTGTCAATTCCCGTGACTTTTTCTAATACCAGCCCGGTGAGGTACAAACGCAAACCATCCGCGACGGTTCGCGTGATCAGGAAGATCAGCGAAGCCGTCCGCTGGGTCAGGCCGCCGAACCGCTGGTGCAGCACGTCGTAGGCGGTAAAGATTTCGCCCTTGAAGTAACTCGGCAGCAGCCAGCCGATCACGATGAAGCGACCGAGGATGAAGCCGAGGGCGAGCTGTAGAAAACCGAAGTTCCCATCCTCGGCGAAGGTGATTCCGGGAACGCTAAGAAAGGTGACGGCGCTCGTCTCGGTGGCGATGATCGATCCGAGGACAGCGAGCCAGGGGAGGCTCCGTCCGCCCACTAAAAATCCGCTGAGAGTATTTGAGCTCCGGCCGATCCAGACTCCCATCGCCAACGTCGCCGCGACATACAGTAGTACGATTGCGGCATCGACGCTTGAGATATTGAGATTCAAAGACATGCAGTCTCTGGTGGTTGCATGGAGAGACGTTATATTTTAATGCAAGCAGGCCCATCAGTAGTTCATCGAGCCATTCACTCAGCTCCCGGCGATCCTAAGTTCCCGGTGAGTGGGGGCTGCGATGGTCCCGCCGAGCGGGGGTTTTTGATTCTCTTGGAGAAGGGGCCCGTTGGGCGACATCAGCGAACGCGGAATTATGTTACACCATCTTACTACCGAAAGCGTCAATCCGGCCTCCGCAGAGATCGATAGTCTGTCGGCGCTGGAAATCGTGCGGCTGATCAATGCCGAGGACGCGGGCGTGGCAGCGGCGGTCGGCCAGGAGGCTGAGCCGATTGCCGCGGCGATCGAGCTGATCACCGAGGCGCTGCGGCAGGGGGGGCGGTTGGTCTACATTGGGGCAGGTACCAGTGGACGGCTGGGAGTGCTCGACGCGAGCGAATGCCCACCGACGTTCAATTCCGAGCCTTGGCAAGTGGTGGGAGTGATCGCCGGCGGACCGACCGCGCTGACTTCGGCGATCGAAGGGGCTGAGGATTCGCCGGAGCAGGGCGTCGAGGATCTGCGGAAGCTGCAGTTCTCCTCCCGCGACGTGCTGGTTGGGATCGCCACCAGCGGCCGCACCCCCTACGTAATCGGGGCGTTGCGTTACGCGCAGCAGATCGGTGCTCCGGCGATTGGGCTGACCTGCAACGCGGCTTCGGAGCTGGCGTCGGTCTCGGACGTGGTGATCGCACCGGTCGTCGGCCCGGAGGTGATCAACGGCTCGACGCGGATGAAAGCCGGGACGGCGACCAAGATGGTGCTCAACATGTTGACCACCGGAGCGATGGTCCGGCTCGGGAAAACCTATGGCAACTATATGGTCGATCTACGCTCGACCAACACCAAGCTGGTCGCCCGGGCCAAGCGGATCGTCGCCCGGCTGACCGAGCTCGAGGAAGCGGAAGCCGAACGGTTGCTGGGCGACTGCGACGGCGAAGTGAAGACGGCGATCGTCATGCACCGCCGCCAGGTCGATGCGGAGCAGGCCCGGGCGCTGCTCGCCGAGGCCGGAGGCCACCTCCGCCGCGTCATCGGCTAAGCGGATAGCGAAACCCACAGTGCCCAGCGGTGAGTGGCACCGTCGTTTAACGGCAAGCCGCAGGCGACTGCTTAGTCGAAACTCAGTCGCCTGCGGCTTGCCGTTAAACGATTTTCTGCGAGCGGTTTCGGAAACCGAGGGTCAGCATCCGGCGACTAACCCATTGCTAGGAATAACTGCTTTGCAACCGACCGACGTGCAACCGGCCGACGCTGAGAATCGTCCTCTGGTGATCGGGGTCGATGGTGGGGGGACGAAGACCGAGGCGGTGCTTGCTGGCGTGGAAGCCGATGGGGGGCTCCGCGTGCTGCACCGCTGCACCACCGGACCGAGCAATCTGCAGCTGGCTTCGTTCGACGCGATTGCCAACGAGGTTCGGGGTGCGGTCGAGGGGCTGTTCGCCGATCATCCGGAATGGCGGCGACGGGTCCAGGCGATTTGTTTCTGTATGGCGGGGGCCGGAAATGAGACGCTCCGCCAGAGGTTCGAGGGTTGGGCTCACGCCGAACGGCTGGCGCCGCAGATTCAGGTCACCCACGACGCCCGGTGCCTGATTGCCGCCGGGACGCGGCGGGGGGTGGGCGTGGCGCTGATCGCCGGGACCGGCTCGCTGGCGTATGCGCGCAATGCGGCCGGGCATCAATCGCGATGTGGGGGCTGGGGCAGTTTGTTCGGCGACGAGGGGAGCTCCTACTGGTTGGCGTTGGCGGCTTTTCGCGCGGCGAGCCAAGCGCTCGACGGTCGGGGGACACCCACCCAGCTCGTCGCCGCCCTCTCGGAGTGGCTCGAGTGCGGGCGTCCCGAGCAGTGGCTCGTCAAGCTCCGGACGCTCGAGTCGCACGCGATCGCTTCGGCGGCACGGATCGTGAGCCGGTTGGCCGAGTCGGGGGACACGGTCGCTCGCCGGCTGCTCGAGCAGTGCGCCGAGCAGCTGTCGTTGATGCTGGTGACGCTCGCTCACCGCTGTTTCCCCAACGAACCGATCGACTTGGCGTTGGCCGGGGGGTTGATCCTTCACAACGAGACGCTTCGCGAGGCTGTGCTGCGCCGGACCGGCGACGCGGGAATCCGAATCGAGCACTGCCAGCAGGTCGCCCATCCGGTCGACGGCGCGGTGCGGTTGGCCGCCGAGTCGCTCCGCGATTTGCACCCCACCTTGGACTGACGCTGGCAGCCGCTACGATCGAGCCCGCAGTGCGAGCCGTTGGCGATCGGGCCCGGGGGACGGCTCGAGCCGCATTTCGCCCGCAACTGAATTCCTGGGGTGACGCACGCGATGATGTTCTTAATGATGCTCGGCGGCTTGGCATTTCTGGTCGTCGGGGCCGAATTCTTGGTCCGCGGAGCTTCCCAGTTAGCCGCCGCGTTGGGAGTTCCCTCGCTGATCATCGGGCTGACAGTCGTCGCCTTTGGCACCAGCGCCCCGGAGCTGGCCGTCAGCATCCAATCGGCGCTTGCCGGCGAGGCCGACATCGCCTTGGGCAACGTCGTCGGCAGCAACATCTGCAACGTCCTCTTCATCCTCGGGCTCTCGGCGCTGGTCACGCCTTTGATCGTTTCCAAGCAGCTGATCCGGATCGACGTTCCGTTCATGATCGGGGTCTCCTGTCTGCTCTACCTCTTGATGTGGGACGGGGAGCTGAGTCGGCTCGACGGAGTGGTGCTGACGATCGGCTTGATCCTCTACACCGGATTGCAGGTCGTGCTCGGCCGCCAAGGCGACGGCGAGCTGGAAGGGATTTTGGACGACGAGCCCGAGAAAGGAGGGCAGGCCGCGTTGTTTTTCCGGCGAATCGTCTACCTCGTCGGCGGCTTTGCGATGCTGGTCTTCGGCGCCCGGTGGTTGGTCGACGGAGCGGTCTCGCTGGCGCGGTACCTGGAGTTCAGCGAGGCAGTCATCGGGCTGACGATCGTGGCGGCTGGGACGTCGATGCCCGAGGCGGTCACCTCGGTGGTGGCGAGTCTTCGCGGAGAGCGGGACATCGCCGTCGGCAACATCGTCGGCAGCAATCTCTTCAATATTCTGTCGGTGCTCGGGATCGCCTCACTCGTCTCTCCCGCCTCGATCGCCATTCCCCCTGCGATGCTCTCTTTCGACATGCCCGTGATGCTGGCCGTGGCGTTCGTGTGCATGCCGATCTTCTTCACCGGCGGAGTGATCACCCGCTGGGAAGGTGGGATTTTGTTCGCCTATTACTTCGCCTACACGATCTATTTGGTGCTGGACGCCCAGGAACACGAGCAGCTCTCGACCTATGGCACGGCGATGCTGTACTTCGTGATCCCCATCACCTGCCTGACGCTGGTCGTGCTGTTCCTCCGCGCCCACCGCCAAGGGCCCCCCAGCACCGAACAGGGTTAGCCGAAAGGCATCCTCCCGCTTGTGGGAGGGTCGCGAGGAACGAGCGGGGAGGGCATCCGCGACTCAGTTCACGGAGAAGCTGTCTTCGTAGGATGCCATTGGCCCTCCCCGGGCCTGAGAGCCCGACCCTCCCGGGGGGAGGGTGCAATCTGAAGTCGGACCGGTTCCTGCCGTTTTCTTGCGGCACCTGTCGGCGTCAGTGGCCGGTGTCGCTGTCGCCCAGCGGCAGCATTCGGCCGGCGGCGATCGAAGCGAGCAGCACGAGCGAGGCTGTCGCCAGGGCGGTCGACAGGCCGCAGGCTCGGGCGACCCCGCCCCAGAGGAGCGCTCCGCCGCTCATCGCCGCGGCAAAGGCGGTTAAGTAGCTGCCCATTCCCCGGGCCCGCAACTTCCGCGGAAGCGTCATCTGCGCGGTCGAGTTGAGCGTCGTCAGGGTCATCATCCAGCCGCCGCCGGCGAGCAGCATCAGTAGCGCCGTCCCCGTGCGGCTGGGGCTCAAGGCGGTCAGGGCCAGAGCCGCGGCCGTCGCCAAGTGAGAGACGACGAGCGTGCGGTCCGCTCCCCAGCGACCACGGACCAGCGGAAGGACGATCGCCGCAAGCACTGCTCCCAAACCGATTCCGCCGACCAGCACGCCATAGCCCAAGGCGTTCCACTGCAGCATGTCGTGGGCGACCAGCGGAAGCAGCGACCACAGGGCGCCGGCCGGCAGGACGTACAATCCGACGCGGACCAGCACGTGTCGCATCGTCCGATCCCCGGAGGCAAACCGCAGCCCGTCGCCGAGCGACCCCAGGAAGGAACGCCCCTCGGCCGATTCGGTCTCGCTCCGCTTCCAGCACATCAAAACGCCGATCACGCCCGCGAACGAGCCGGCGTTGATCGCAAACGCCGACCACGAGCCGAGCCAGGCGACCATCAGCCCGCCGAGCGCCGGCCCGGCCGAGCGGGCCAGGTTGAAGCTGATCGAACCGAGCGCGATGGCCGAGGCGAGCGAATGGCGGGGAACCAGCTCCGGGATCGACGCTTGCCACGTCGGCCCGTGGAGCACCATCCCCAGCCCCGTGGCGGCGGTCAGCATCAGCAGCACCCACGGCGTGACCCAGCCCTGGAAGGCGAGCGTCGCGAGCAGCACCGCGGTGAGCAGCATCCACCACTGCGTGCCGATCAGCAGCCGGCGGCGGTCGATCCGGTCGGCCAGCACCCCGGCCGGCAGGGCCAGCAGCAACATCGGCAGCGCCATCGCCGCACGGACCGAGGAAACCATCACCGGGGATGGATCGAGCTGGGTCATCAACCACGAGGCGCCGACCTCATGGATCCACGTCCCCAGATTCGACATCAGCGAAGCCATCCAAAACGCCCGATACATCGGGATCCGCAGCGGATGCCAGGCCGCTGCCAGGGCCGACGGAGGCGGCGAGACCGGTTCCGCCTCCAATCCTCCGGCGGTCCCGTCGGGCACGAGCCGATCGCCCGTCGGCACCGCGACGTGGCCGAGCGAGCGGCGCGACTCCGGAAGATAAGTCTCCGCGCGCGGCGGACGCAAATCCGATGGGTGCAGCTCGCTGGGGGCCAGACGATCGGTCATGAAGCAAGGAACGCGGGGCAAGGAATCGGAAGCGGGGACCGTTCACGGTAGCGACGTGCCGCGAGGGACGGAAGAGTCGCCTTTCGCTCCGCGAAAGATGCAGGTTGGCGCCCATAGTTGCCTTTCGCTCCGCGAAAGATGCAGGTCGGCGCTACTTTCGCGGAGCGAAAGGCGACTATGGCAATCCGCGAAAGATGCAGGTTGGCGCTACTTTCGCGGAGCGAAAGGCGACTATGGCAAATCGTGTTGACCGTGAACGGTGTGGCTGGAGCAACACGCCCTCTCGGCTGCCGCGGCCGCGGACTTGAGTAAATCGCTCTCACGACCGAGCCAGCTTTTCTGATAGCCTGCGCGGTCGGAGCGAATCCCGTTCCCGCCGCAGCGTCTCTGAGTCTCTCCCGCTCCCCGTGGTAACCGCTGGAATCCGCTGACCGCCATGGATGGCTTCGCGACGACCGAGCCGACGAGGTCTCCCGCCCCTCTGGGGTCCTGCGCCCGCCTGGAGTCGTGCATCCCTCTGCTCCGAGCGGTCTCCAAGGTCTTGTGCTGGGGGCTGATCGCCACCGCTTGGGCTGCGCCGTTCGGAGGGGCGCTGGGAAGCGGAGCGGCGGCGTGGGCTCAGCCGCCGGGGCTGGCGATGCCGCCCTTTCCCGAATACGTCCCGCCTGCGACGCCACCGCAATTTCCGTTGCAGTTGCCGATGGCATCGGCGTTCGCCCATGGCCACGAGCCGCTGATTTTCACGCCGCACGCGGCCCACTCGGGGCTGCAGTTCTTGCCTCCCGAGACGCTCTACTCGGCCTACTTAGCCGGGCCGACGGAATCTCGTTTGGGGACGCAGTACTTTTCCGAGGCCGACGACGGGGCGCTGTGGGATTCGACCCTCGGCGGGCGAGCCGGCCTGTTTCGCTGGGGAGGCTTTCCGGGGGCGATCGGTTGGGAGCGGGCGGTCTGGCAGCTCGATGCCGAAGGGGCCGCGATCCTGCGGCTCGATCCGGAAGAGAACATCGACTTGACCAGCGTCGACTACCGCGCCGGAGTGCCGCTGACGATGGCCTGGGGAGCCCACCGGTTCAAGTTCGGCTACTACCACTTGAGCGCCCACATCGGCGACGAATTCCTGCTCAAGAACCCGACGTTCGAGCGGCTGAACTATGTCCGCGACGCCCTCGTCTTTGGCTACTCCCGCTATCTGACCGAGCGGCTGCGGGTGTACGGCGAAGCGAGCTGGGCGTTCTATCGCGAGATCAGCGATCCGTGGCACTTGCAGTTCGGCGTCGAGTCGGCTCCGACGCGGCCCACCGGCATCCTCGGCGTACCCTTCTTTGCCATCAACGGCTTGCTCCGCGAGGAGGTCGATTTCGGCGGGACTGTCACGATGCACGCCGGATGGGCGTGGCGCGAAGCCCGCGTCGGCCGAATGCTGCGGACCGGACTGTTCGTGCAGGCGGGGAAAAGCCACCAAGCCGAGTTCTACGACGAATCGGAACGGCAAATCGGCGTCGGCTTGTGGTACGACTTCTAGGGTGCCGTGTTGGCTTCTTCGATCTGCTCGTTCAGAGTCAGCATGTCGTAGATGTAGCCCAGCCCGAACAACCCGCCGGTCAGCAGCCAGACGACGCCGCTGATGATTTTGCCCAAGTAGAAGCGGTGGATCCCAAAAATCCCCAAGAAGACCTGCAGCAACCAAGCCACCGAGTAGTCATAACGTCCCGGGGCATAGCGACGGGAGGCGACGTCGGCCATCGAGGGAATCAGGAACAGGTCGACGATCCAGCCGATCAGCAGCAGCCCGCCAGTGAAAAACCACAGGATCCCGGTCAGCGGTCGGCCAAAATAAAAGCGGTGGGCTCCGGTGAATCCGAGGATCCAGAAGATGTAACCGATGAGCGCCGGATGAGTCGGTTCGGCTTGCCGGGAAGGATCCGTCACGCCCGCGGGGCGAGCCGCCATCGAGGGGTGGGCCTGAGGGGGAGCCGGTTTCTCGGGTGCCCCCGGTTTTTGAGGGGGTAGGGCGGAATCGGGCGAGGACACGGCAGTTTCCTGAGCAAGAGTGAGGCGGGTCGGTGCGTGGATTCTAAAGCACATCGTCCATAGTCGCCTTTCGCTCCGCGAAAGTAGCGCAGACTCTCTCGCAACTTTCGCGGAGCGAAAGGCGACTATGGACCTCCGCAACTTTCGCGGAGCGAAAGGCGACTATGGACCTCCGCAACTTTCGCGGAGCGAAAGGCGACTATAGCTTCCCGTTGCTCGACACTCGGCTTCTTCTGTATGTTCGTTTGTCTAGGTAAACATGCGACTACGGGTCCAGCCACGGGGCTTTTGATGCGCTACGTCGAGCTGCACTGCAAAACGAACTTCACCTTTCTCCAGGGCGCCAGCCATCCCGACGAACTGGTCGAGCGGGCGGCCCAGCTTGGCTATGCGGGGCTGGCGATCACCGATCAGGCTTCGCTGGCTGGCGTCGTGCGGGCGTGGGGACCGGCGAAAGAGCACGCGCTGAAGCTGATCATTGGCACCGAGCTGGCCCCGCTCGACGGTCCCCCGCTGGTCCTCTGGGCGACCGATCGGGGCAGCTACGGTCGGCTCTGTCGGCTCATTTCTCGGGGGCGGCTGCGGTGTGAAAAAGGTGCGGCCGAAATCCGCTGGGACGACATCGCCGAACTCGGAGCAGGGCTGCTCGCCGGAGTCTGCAGCGGTGCAGGCGGAACCGGCGGAGCGGGGGGAAGCGGCGGAGCCACGGGGAGCCAGGCCGCAGTGGAGCTGACGGCGACTCAGCTGGGGAAGTTCCGCGACACGTTTGGCGACCGCGGCTATCTGCTCTGCGAGCTACTCCGGGGCGTGGACGATGCGGGGCAACTCCAGCGGATGCGGGAGTTGTCGCTGCGGACGGCCGTGCCGTTGGTCGCGGCGGGCGATGTGCATTACCACCGTAGCGAGCGGATGCTGATGCACGACTGCGTCACGGCGATTCGCAACGGCACGACCATCGACCGCGTGCATCGGGAGCGGTTTGCCAACAGCCAGCGGCATCTGCGGACGTTGCCGCAGATCGCCCACATCTATCGCGAGGCGACGGACCTGATCGCCCGCACTGTAGAGATTGCCGACCGCTGCACGTTTCGCTTGGACGAGCTGCGGTATGAGTATCCCGAAGAATTGGTGCCGGAGGGAAAAACGCCGATCGAGCATCTCAAGCGGCTCGCTTGGGAGGGAGCCCGCCAGCGGTGGCCGGAAGAGGTGCCTGAGAAAATCATCGAGGCGCTGCGGCATGAATTCGAGTTGATCGAGGCGCTGCGGTATGAGGCTTATTTTCTAACCGTATGGGACATGGTCCGGTTTGCTCGGTCACGCAATATCTTATGCCAAGGCCGCGGTTCGGCAGCGAACTCCGTCGTCTGTTATTGCTTGGGGGTGACCAGTGTGGATCCCAGCAGTACGGATTTATTGTTCGAGCGATTTATCAGCCGCGAGCGCGACGAGGCTCCCGACATCGATGTCGACTTTGAGCACGAGCGTCGCGAGGAGGTGTTGCAATATCTGTATGAGAAATATGGGCGTTCCCGAGCCGGGATGACCGCCACGGTGACCACGTATCGGGCCAAGAGCGCCGTCCGCGAAGCGGGCAAGGCCTTGGGGGCGTCGCCCGATGCTATCGATCGTTTAGCGAAAATCTCGGAGAGCTACAGCCGACAGATCGATCTGCGAGAACGCTGCGTGGAAGCAGGCATCGATCCCGAATCGGAACTGAGCCGCCGATGGCTGTACTTGATTGAAAACTTGGTCGGTTTCCCGCGGCATTTATCACAGCACGTTGGCGGGATGGTCATGACGGCTGGCCCGCTGTGTGAGCTGTGTCCGATTGAGAACGCGGCGATGGAAGGCCGCACCGTGATCCAGTGGGATAAGGACGATCTGGAAGAGCTGGGGATTTTGAAGGTCGATTGCCTGTCGCTGGGGATGCTGTCGGCGATCCACCGAACATTTGATTTGGTAGAAAAACACCACCACCGCAGCCTTTCCTTGGCGACCATCCCTCAGGATGACAAGCCAACGTATGAGATGATTTGCCGCGCCGACACGATGGGGGTTTTCCAAATTGAGAGTCGGGCGCAGATGAGTATGTTGCCGCGGCTCCAGCCTCGCTGCTACTACGATCTGGTCATCGAGATCGCCATCGTGCGGCCCGGTCCGATCCAAGGTCAGATGGTGCACCCGTTTCTTCGCGCCCGTGAAAATCCTGCCGCGGTCGAATATCCCAGTCCCGAAATTCGCCAGGTCTTGGAAAAAACGCTGGGGGTGCCGATCTTTCAAGAGCAAGCGATGCGGTTGGCCGTGGTCGCGGCCGGGTTTACTCCCGGAGAGGCAGACCAGTTGCGGCGCGCCATGGCTGCTTGGAGACGGCCCGGCGTGATCGATCGCTTTCGGATTAAGCTGCTCGAGGGGATGCGGGCGGGCGGCTTAAGCGAAGCATTTGCCGAGCAGGTCTTTCATCAGATCCGCGGGTTTGGCGAGTACGGTTTTCCGGAGTCGCATGCCGCCAGCTTTGCTTTGTTGGTATACGCGTCGGCGTATCTCAAGCGGCATTATCCGGCCGCCTTTTGCGCGGCGCTGCTGAACAGTCAGCCGATGGGTTTTTATGCGCCGGCTCAATTGATCGGCGACGCGCGGCGGCAGGGGGTCGAGGTTCGTCCGCCCGACGTGAACGCCAGCGATTGGGATTGCACGCTCGAGGAGAGCGGACGGGCAAGTCCCGCGATCCGCTTGGGGCTGCGGATGATTCGCGGGCTGGCCCAAGGCGATGCCGAGCGGATCCTGGAGGCGCGCGGGCAAGCTGGTTGCGCTGCCGAGGAAAGTGTCGAGGGGAGCGCCCAACGCAGCGGGAAGAGAGGGGCCGGCCGCTTTGAGAGTCTGGCGGAGCTGGCTCGCCGGACCCGGCTCGGCCAAGCCACGCTCGCTCGCTTGGCCGATGCCGACGCGCTCGGTTCGCTGGCCGCCGATCGCCGCGCGGCGCTTTGGGAGACGCTGGCCCAGGAGCGGCGACCGCGCGAGATGCCGCTGCTCGAGGGACTCGATGCGGGGGAGGGACTTGAGGGAGCTGAGGGGCTGGAGGGGCTCGATGCGGGGGAGGGGGGCGACTGGGGAGCCGCGGTGCCAGCCACGGGGGAAGGCCCGTGGCAGGGGTTACCGGCGATGTCGCCGCTGGAGGAGGTGTATGCGGACTATCACACGACGGGGCTGAGTCTTCGCGGGCACCCGCTGCAATTTTGCCGCGAGCAATTACGGGAGATGCGGTGTGTGAGCGCCGCGGAGTTGCCTGCGAAGCGGCACGGTCGGCGGGTCCGCGTTGCGGGTTTGGTGTTGCTCCGGCAGCGTCCCGGGACGGCCAAAGGAATCACTTTCGTGACGCTCGAAGACGAAACGGGGACGGTCAATCTGGTGCTCTACCCCGCGGTCTGGCAGCGTTTCTCGTCGGTCACGCGGGCGAGCAATGCTTGGTTGGTCGAGGGCCAACTGGAGAACCGGCGAGGCGTGATCCACGTGGTCGCCGGTCGCGTCGAGGATCTCTCCTCCCGCGTCGAGGGGCTGGTGATCCGGTCCCGCGACTTCCACTGACCAGTCACGCTCCCCGCTCGTTCCTCGCGACCCTCCCGGGGAGAGGGTGATGGGAAAAGCGGTTTTCTAAGACAGCTTAGCCCTCTCGCCCGCGGCTGATTCAGTCGGCGTACCGGATGTTGAACACGTGCCACTGCACGAGGTCCGCCGTGGCCGGGTCGTCCTCCTCGTAAAAGCCGCGGGTGGCTTCATCTTGCGGCAGCGGCGGGATGCGGAGCAGGGCCACGTTGATGGCCTGCGGCACTTGTTCGCTGCGGTCGCGGAACTGGAGGATGATCATCTCCGCCTCCTCGTACCGCACTGGACCGCTGCGATCGACCAATTCCCACTCGAGCGGCGCGTCGGCGGCGAGGATCGCTTGAACGACGTCCTGCGCGGTAAAGCCCTTGAAGTTCTCGAGCGCCGGGGTGTCGGTCTGGTAGAACTCGACGAGCGACATCGACTCGAGCTGCCGCTCGTTCGGCGGGAGGGTCAATTCGAAGGCCAACTCGCGCTGGCCCGCTTCGAGAACGGCCAGCCAGTTGCGTGCAAACGTCTCACCGTCGTCGCTCATGTAACGCGTCTGGACCATCCGCTGGGCCAGCGCCCAGCCGCCGAAGAAGATGGCCAGCGACGCCCCGGCGACGGCCAACATGCGACCGGCGGGGACGACGCTCGGGTCGCGCGAGGGGCGGAAGGCGAACAGCGCGAACAGGATCGCGATCAGCGGGAGAAACAGCAGCACGGTGCTCGCCAGCACCCCGACGCTGATCAGCCCGAACAGCAGCGACAGCAGACCGCTGACGCGAAACGGACGCTGCGGTTCTTCGGGACCGAGCGAGCTGTCGGAGAAGACAGGGCGAGCGGGAAGGGAGTCCATCGGGAGAGCGGCGCGTGGTGAGCGGCGAGAAGCGAGGGGCTGAAATCCAGATCGCCACTATCTTAAGTGCTTTGGCTCGGCAGTGCCGCACCGCGAGTGGCTGAATTTTTTCTCGCGTCCGTCACCGACACCCTCCCCCGGGAGGGTCGGGCTCTCAGGCCCGGGGAGGGTCAGCTGAGTCTAGCCGCGTTCACTGCCCAAAATCGCAGACGGCCCTCCCCGCTCGTTCCTCGCGACCCTCCCGGGGGGAGGGTGTCGTTGTGCGTTTCCGGCAGAGCCTCGCCACTTGCTGCTGCTCAGGCCGCCGCTCGTTCGGTCTCGCAGTTCGCTGCTTCGCCGCAGGCGGTCGGCAGGATCCCCAGCGACTGGCTGAGCACGTCGGCGGTCCGTCCGGTCGCTCCGGGGCGGCCGTAGCGGAGCCGCAGTTCCTGGAGCTGAGTGCCGAGCTGTTGGCGATAGGAGTGATCGGTGAGCATCCGGCCGACCGAATCGCGGAGGAAGCGGACAGCCGGTTCAGGATTTCCGACGCTGGCGAATTCCGGAAACACCGTCTTGCCAGCGATCAGATTCGGCAGCGTGATGCTGGGCACGCGGACCAGCGCCCGTCCGGTGGCGTAGAGCACCCGGCCGGCTCGGTAGATGACCGCGGCGGGGGTGTTCCGCGCCATCAGCTCCAGGCTGACCGAGCCGGAGACCATCATCGCGCATTCGGCGGCCTCGATCGCTTCGCTCGTCTTGCCGACGAAGAAGTCGATCGGCAGCGAAGCGTCGGCCGGGTTCATCTGATCGCGACACCACAGGCAGTGGGAATCGCGGAAGGCGGCGACCAGGAAGTGGACGTCGCGGTGCTGGGCCGCCAGGCGGCGGATCGCTTCGAGCATCACCGGCCAGTTGCGGTGCACTTCGTGCTGTCGCGAGCCGGGGAGCACGGCCACCAAGCGACGCCCGCGGCTGCGGTGTTCCTCGAAGCGGCGGAGGACCGTTGGATCCAAGGGCCGCTCGGCCACCGCGTCGAAGAAGGGATGGCCGACGAATTGGGTGTTGAGTCCTTGGTCCGAGTACCACTGGTGTTCGAACGGCAGCACCGAGAGGACGTGGTCGACGTACCGCCGCATCTTGCGAATCCGCCACCGGCCCCAAGCCCAGAGTTGGGGCGGGAGGTAGTAGTAGACCGGAATCCCAAACTTTTTGGCCCGCTTGGCGATGTGCCAATTGAAGCCCGGGAAGTCGACCAGCACGACCGCATCGACTTGGCCGCTGGCAAACGCGTCGGTTGCCAGGTCGGCGATCGAGAAGAACTTGCGGAGCTGAGGCAGAACCTCGACGATGCCCATCACCGCCATCTGCGTCAGCTCGTAATCGAGCTTGCAGCCGGCACGGCGCATTTCAGGGCCGCCAAAGCCGCGGAAGCGGAATTTGGGATGGCGGTCCGCCAAGGCTTCGATCAACCGCGCGGTGTGTTGGTCACCGCTCGGTTCACCCGCCGAGAAGAAGATCGTTTTGGTCATCGTGCGGTTTGCCCAATGGGGGATCCGGGTTGCTCGGCGACCGTAATTAGCAGCCGGCGGGAAAGCGGGTCAAGAGAAACCCGATCCGCCAGGAGCCCCAGAGTCGTTATCCTGGACCAAGAGCAGACAACGCGAACACCGCCCGGTGGGGGAACAAACGGGGATGGATTGGCCAGAGTCGGATTTTCATGGGCAGATGGCTGGCAGCTGGGAAGCGCTCGGCGAGGGCGCTCCGACGCTTGCCGCGCTTGCCGGGGTCTGTGCCCGGGCGGTGGTGCATCCGCCGGCCCCGGTGGCGCTCGAGGAGCTCAGCGGCGAAGCCCAGGCGATCCTGTTTGCCGCTGGCGAGCGGGGGGTGATCGAGGTGCGGGGGGTGAGCACCGCGTTCGAAGCGCCCGCCCGGATGCTGGCGATCTACGTCGAGGAAGACCCGCAGCGAACGATCGCGTTTCGCGACCGCGAGCGGCCCGAAGTCACGCTGCGGTTTTTCGAAGGGTTTTGTGAGCTGTGCCGCGGAGGGCTCGTGCTGCATCACCTGCACCGCGACTTCTCGCTCACCAAGCGGGGCTTTGAGCTGGCCCGGCGGGTCGAGCGGGAGAAAGTCGCCGAGCTGCTCGAGCTAGCGACCGAATTCGGGCTGCACGATTGAGAGCGGCTTCAACTCGTACTCAGCGAAGCGGTACTCGTACTCAGCGAAGCGGTACTCGGGGGCGAATCGAGTGCGGTGACTGCTCGGCTCAAGGGAGTCGAGTACGAGTACGAGTACCGCTGCGCTGAGTACGAGTACGAAAGGAAATCGGAGACTGGAAAACGAAAAAAAGCGGCCCCGGGGGTTTGCACCCTCGGGGCCGCTTTCGAGTTCGCATCTTAAGGGATCAGTACCCCACTCGCTAAATTAGCGGGTGTAGTGGGTGCTGGCCTGAATGACGCGACGCTTGCTGTGCAGGTAAGCACTGGGGTCGACGACCGGTGCCGGGGGCATCGGCGAGACTTCCTGGGCCGGGTCGGCTTCGATCGCCGGGGCCTGGGTGGGAACACCGACCGGGGTGCTCATGCAGCTGGTGCAGGCGGGGCCCGCTTCGCAGCCGATTTCGCAGCAGTCGCTGTTCTTGTGGCGGAGGTGTCCGAAGAGTTTCTTCAGCAGCCCGCCGTGACCTTTGCCGCAGCACGACGCGGTGTCACAGCCGCCACAATCGGAAACGACTTCCAGCCCGCAGGCCGGTTCGCAGCTGCCACAGCCGCAAGCCGACGCTTCCAGCCCACAAGCCGGTTCGCAGCTATCGCAGCCGTGGTGTCCCCGCTTCAGCTTGCCGAACAGCTTGCCGAGCAGGTGGTGTTTCTTGCCACCGCAGTGGCCGGCATCGCAGCCACCGCAGGGAGCTTCGAGGCCGCAAGCCGGTTCGAAGCAGTCACCGCAGGGAGCTTCCAAACCGCAAGCCGGTTCGAGGCAGCCACCGCAGGGAGCTTCCAACCCGCAAGCCGGCTCGAGGCACTCGTTGCAGCCACCGCAGGGAGCTTCCAAGCCGCAAGCCGGCTCGAGGCATCCGCCGTGTCCGCCGAACAGCCCGTGTCCGCCGACAGCCGTGTCGCAGCAGGTGCTGTCGCAGCCGCTGCCTTTGAGTCCGAGCATACGATCGAGCAGGTCAAAGCCAAAGCTCTGGGAACAGATGCTAGTTCCGAGAACCATGACGCCGACGAGAATTGTCCGTTTCATGGAGCCACGTCTCCTACGCTTTTTCACTGGGTCGGCACGTTGCCACAGTTGATTCCACTTCTTCCGGATGGCCGCGGACGCGATCGGTGGACGAAGTCGCCGCCGATCGAGCCCTGCCTAGCCGGCGAGCACTCTCGGACGAGCCGCTCGCATCGCGAGCCGCTCGCCGATCGACTTCGTTCTGCTTGCCATGTCCGGACGGTGAGGCTCCTCGAGAGGGGGAGCCGCCGCCGTTTCCGTGTATTCTGTGGGCCGTGCTGCAAATGTCCGTTCCATCCGATGGTCCGGATCGCAAACTCTGCCGCGGGTCCTGCGGGCAACCGTCTCGAGGGTGAGCCGGAGGTGCCGAACAAGCGACACACACAATATCGGCGCGAGTCCCGCAACGGATGAGTCTCGCCCTGGGATTTTGGGCGGTTGGTAAAGAGTTACGACTGGGTGGAGATTGCACTCGCGGCCGTCCGCAGCGGTCGCGCCCGGGGGGGTGGGACCCGAGCAATGGAAGTTTGCTCGCGGCCGGTATAAACTCTGCAAGTGCGGGATCCGCTCCCGCCGCGAGAATTCTTCCGACCCCAGCGACCTGCTCGGTGCGTAGCGTGAGTATGCAACCGTCGATCCGAGAGGACCTCTCGACCCACTCCCCGCCGCCCGAGGTGGTCGATTTGGCCAGCTTGCCTGGCGTCGCCTGCCCCTGTGGAGTCGCCCGGCGAGCGTTCGCCGAGCGAAGCGATTTTCCCGCCACGGTTCATCTGACCGAAATCAGCACCGCCGCCCGCACGCACTACCACCGCCACTCGACCGAGACCTACGTGGTGCTCGAGTGCGGACCGGGGGCGGCGATCGAGCTGGACGGGGTACCCCGTCCGGTTCAACCGGGAGTCGCGGTGCTGATTCCGCCGGGGGTGCGACATCGAGCGGTCGGAGAAATGAAAGTGATCATTTTCTGTCTCCCCAAATTCGACCCCTCCGACGAGCACTTCGACTGACCCGACTCCTTTGCCGATCGCCCCTTTGCCAAGTGGGGCTCTGCCAAGTGGGGTGGTCCCCTCGACGAGGGCCGCAAACGGTCGCCCCAATCCCCCTCCCCAAAAACCGGGCGCCGCTGGCCTCCAACCGCGGCGCCCGTCTCCTGGCCCCGCCTTCCCTCCATCAACCACTGAGCACCCATGCACCGATCTTCCTCTGCTTTGGTGATCCTCACTTTGCTGTGGGCGACGCTCCTCCCTTCCGCCCCCCCGCTCGAAGCTGCTGAGCCGCTTGAGGCTGCTGAATCCGGCGGGGCGGCTGAGTCTGGCGGGGCTGCAAAGGCGACCGCCCGCGAGGGCGACTGGACGTACTGGCGGGGACCGAATTTCGACGGCATCTCGCCGGCGACCGGGTTGCCTGAAACCTGGGATTCCGAGGGAGGCGAAGGAAGCAATCTGCTCTGGAAGCGAGAGGACCTCGGGGGCCGCAGCACGCCGGTGGTGATGAACGGCCGGCTGTACACGGTGCTTCGCTCGGAGCCGGGCACCCGCCGCGAAGGGGAGCGGGTCGTGTGCCTCGATGCGGCCAGCGGCGAGCTGCTCTGGGAGAATCGGTTCAACGTCTGGCTCTCGGACGTCCCGGCTGAACGGGTCGGTTGGTCGAGCGTCGTGGCCGATCCTGAAACCGGGTACGTCTATGTGCTCGGCGTCTGCGACTACTTTGCCTGCATCGACGGCGAGACCGGGGAAACCGTTTGGGATGTGCCGCTGCACGAACAGTACGGGATGCTCAGCACCTACGGCGGGCGGACCAATTTCCCGGTGATCAGCGACGAGCTGGTGATCATCAGCGGAATCATCATCAACTGGGGCGACCGGGCGCGACCGAACCATCGTTTGCTGGGGTTTGACAAGCGATCGGGCGAGCTGGTGTGGTTCCAGGGCTCCCGCGATCTGCCCGACGACACGACCTACTCGGCTCCGAGCGTCGTCACGATCGACGGCCAAAAGCAAATCATTCTCGGGCTCGGTGACGGAGCGGTGTGGGGTTTCCAGCCCCGCACCGGTCGCCCGCTGTGGCACTACGACCTCTCCCGCCGCGGCCTGTTCGCGACGCCCCTGGTCATCGGCGACCGCGTTTTCGCCAGCCATAGCGAAGAGAACATCAACGGGGCCACGATGGGGGCCATCGCAGCACTGAAAATTTCCGGCACCGGTGAGAACACCACCGCCGAAGAGCTCTGGAAAATCGAAGAGCTGGTCGTCGGTCGCAGCAGCCCGATCCTGCTCGACGGACGGCTGTACGTCGTCGACGACCGCTGCAAGCTGTGGATCATCGATGCCGAGACGGGCGAGATGATCGCCGAGCGGATCACGATCGGCGACCGCAAACAGTGGGCGAGCCTGCTGTATGCCGACGGCAAAATCTACGTGCTCACTGAAAACGGCCGCTGGGCGGTGCTCAAGCCAACCGACGAGGGAGTCGAATTCCTCGACAAAGGTCGGCTCCGCGAGGAAGCCTTCCATGGCTCGCCGGTCGCCGTCGACGGCCGACTGTACTTCCAGGGCACCTCGGCGCTGTACTGCGTCGGCTTCCCCGAGCCGTCCCAGGCGTCCGCTGCAGCCAAGTCGTCCGAAGCCGTCGCCGCCGCGACGAGCCGCGAGAGCGCCGCGGAAGCTCCGGTTTCGAAAAACCCCGAACCGGCGTGGCTGCAGATCGTGCCCGCCGAATCGCTGATCGAACCTGGCCAGACGGTCGAGCTCCAGCCGCGGCTGTTCAACGCCCTCGGGCAACCGCTGGAGGCTTCGACCGAAGGGATCAGCTACGAGGTCGAAGGAGCCGGGAGCGTCTCGGGCAATACCTACACCGCACCGAGCGGCTCGGAGCACCTGGCGGCGACGATCACCGGCCGGATCGGCGAGCTGACCGGAGTGACCCGCGTGCGGGTGATTCCGCCGCTCCCCTGGAAGTTCAATTTCGATGAAGCGGACGACGCGCCGGAAACCTGGGTCGGCGTCCGTTATCGCCACACGATTCGGCCGGTCGATGGTTCACCGGCGCTCGTCAAAGTCACCACGATCCCCAAGGGTGCCCGCAGCCAATCGTGGATGGGGCCGAGCGACCTCTCCAACTACACGGTCTCGGCGGACATCCAGGGCACGACCAGCGAAGGGCAGATGCCCGACATCGGGGTGATCGCCCAGGGCTACACCTTGGACCTCCAAGGCAACGCCCAGGTGCTGCAGATCCGCACCTGGACCCCTCAGCTGCGGATGGCCCAGACGGTCCCGTTCGCCTGGGAGCCCAACAAGTGGTACCGGATCAAGTTCCAAGCCTCCACCGAGGAAGACGCGTCGGTGCCGGGCGGCAAGGTCGCCGTCCTGCGTGGCAAAGTGTGGCCCCGTGACGCCGAGGAGCCGGCCGAATGGACCGTCACCGCTCGCGACGAATCTCCGCAGCTCGCCGGTAGCCCCGGGCTGTTCGGAAACGCCCAAGTCACCGAGCTGTACGTGGACAACCTGGAAGTCACTCCCAACGAAAGCGAGTAGTTCGCCCGCCGTGGCCTCCCTCCCACCACCCGCTGGGAGGCCGCGGCAGGACTGTCGTTCGTTCGCAATCTCCAAAGAAAATATTCTCTCCGCGGAAAGATCCAAGGCGTCCCATGAAGAAAGAACTCTCGATCTACTTAATGCTCTCCTCGTCGGTGGTCCTGGGAACCATCTCGGCGACGGCGATTGGTGGCTGCCAACCCGCACCGGTGGCCGAGCGGACTGACGCCGAGGCGGCCGAGCCGGTCGTCCCAGTCGTCGCCCCCGCGGAAGCCCCGCTCGAAGCCGAGCCCCAGCCGGAAGCGACGCCCGAGCCGGAAGCTGAAGCGACGCCCGAGCCGGAAGCTGAAGCGACGCCCGAGCCGGAAGCTGAAGCGACGCCCGAGCCCGAAGCGAAGCCCGAGCCCGAAGCGAAGCCCGAGCCCGAAGCGAAGCTCGAGCCCGAAGCGAAGCCCGTAGCGGAGCCTGCTGACCAGGCGAGCGAAGGGGCGAGTGACGCGGAGAAAGCGGAGCCGGCGGGTGAATCGGCCGCGGCAGTCGCCGAGCCCGACGATCCTCAGGCGGTGCTCGAGGCCGGTGGCGATTGGCCGCAGTGGGGCGGCACGCGGCTTCGCAACAACGTCCCCAACGTCAGCGGCTTGCCGGAGAGCTGGAACATCGGCGAGTTCGATCGGCGGACCGGCGAATGGGATAGCTCGAGTGCGGAGAACATCAAGTGGGTCGCGAACCTCGGCAGCCAGACGTACGGCAACCCGGTCGTCGCCGATGGCCGCGTCTACGTGGGGACGAACAACGGTGCCGGCTATCTGCCGCGGTATCCCAACGAAGTCGACTTGGGCGCTTTGGTTTGCTTCGATGAAGAGACCGGCGAGTTCCTCTGGCAGCACAGCAGCGAAAAATTGATCACCGGCCGCGTCCACGACTGGCCGCTGCAGGGCATCTGTGCCGCCCCGTTGGTCGAGGGGAAGCGGTTGTGGTTCGTGACCAGCCGCGGCGAAGTCCGCTGCCTGGACACCGAAGGGTTCTACGACGGCGAGGATGACGGCCCGGTCAAGGGGGAAGTCGTTCGCCTCCTGGACGTCGAAGCCGCTTCACCCGACTACAGCGAGGCGGTTGCCCAGCTCGACGAAGGCAAGCTGACCGAGGCGGTCCGCAAGCGATTGGCCGAGGCCGGTTTGACGGTCGAGGGTGAGCCGCAGGTCGAAACCGAGACCGCCGGCAAACAGTGGAAGATGACGGTCGAGTCCGACGGCGGCTCGCGGGAAATTTCGGCCAAGGTCGCTGGTCCGCGGCTGACTTTCTTCAAAACCCTCTCGCCCCAAGACAAGCACGAAGCCGACGTGATTTGGGTCGTCGACATGATGAAGGATCTCGGCGTCAGCCAGCACAACATGGCTTCCTGCAGCGTCACCAGCTACGGCGATCTGCTGTTCGTCAACACCAGCAACGGCGTCGGCGAGTCGCACCTCAACCTGCCTGCGCCCGAGGCCCCCAGCTTCATCTGCATGGATAAGAACACCGGCGAGGTGCTGTGGACCGACCGGGCCCCGGGCGACAACATCCTGCACGGCCAGTGGTCGAGCCCGGCGGTCGCAGTGCTCGGCGGCGTGCCGCAGGTGCTGTTCGCCGGTGGCGACGGTTGGCTTTACAGCTACAAAGCCGACCGCGGCCAGAACGGCGCTCCCGAAATGCTGTGGAAGTTCGACTGCAATCCGAAGGAGTCCGAGTGGATTCTCGGTGGTGCGGGAACGCGGAATAACTTGATCGCCACGCCGGTCGTCTACGATGGCTACGTCTACATCGCCGTCGGCCAGGACCCTGAGCACGGCGAAGGGGAAGGCCACTTGTGGTGCATCGATCCGACGAAGCGCGGTGATGTGAGCCCTCAGTTGGCGGTTAAGATCGGCGACGACCAGCGGAAGCCGATCCCGCACAAGCGGATTCAGGCGGTGGAGCCGGAGCAGGGTGAAGCGGCGATCGATAATCCCAACTCGGCCGCCGTGTGGCACTACTCGGTCGCCGACCAAAACGACGACGGCGAGATCGACTTCGAGGAAGAGCTGCACCGCAGCATCGGCACCGTGGCGATCAAGGACGACGTCCTGTACTTGGCCGACTTCTCGGGGATGCTGCACTGCCTCGACGCCAAAGGGAACGAAGATGGCAGCCCCAAAGTCCATTTCACCTACGACATGCTGGCCCAGTCATGGGGCAGCTGCCTGATCGCCGATAACAAGGTCTACATCGGCGATGAAGATGGCGAAGTGGCGGTGTTCGAGTTCGGTCCCGAGAACACGGAGCCGATCGAAGAGATCTTTATGGGGTCGAGCGTCTACAGCACGCCGGTCGCCGCCAACGGAGTGCTCTATATCAGCACCAAGGACAAGCTGTTTGCAATCGAGGACCAGTGAGATGCCAAAGCGAGTGATTGATTGCGGCAACTGCGCGCCGGATCATAGCGCCATTCGGAATATGATCCAAAGCCACTTCGATGCCGTCGTTGAGCAGACGCACGACGGCGCCGAAACGCTCGCGCGGCTTCGCAAAGGAGGCGTCGATCTGGTCCTCGTCAACCGCAAGCTCGATCGCGATTACAGCGATGGGCTCGACGTCATCCGGCAGATCAAGTCGGATGACCAGCTGAGCGATGTCCCGGTGATGCTGGTGACCAATTACGAAGAACACCAGCAGGCGGCAGTTGCGGTCGGCGCCGTTGCGGGGTTTGGTAAGCTGGCCCTGTCCGATCCCCAAACCCACGCGCTGCTCGAGCCGATCCTTGGCTGACGCTCCCATGACGTTTCGTAAATTGCTGCACGCCAAAATCCACCGAGCGACGGTCACCGCCGCCGACCCGGATTACGAAGGCAGTTTGACGGTCCCGCCAGAATTGCTGGCGGCTGCCGATATCGTGCCCTACGAGTCGCTGCACGTGTGGAACGTCACCCGCGGCACGCGGCTCGAGACGTACGCGATCGAAGGCCGGCCGGGATCGAGCGACGTGTGCGCCAACGGCGCCGCGGCCCACCTGATCTTTCCCGGCGACCGCGTGATCCTCGCGGCATACACGTTCGTCCCCGCCGATTCGATCCGCAGCCATCGGCCGCGGCTGATCTTCGTCGACCACGCCAATCGGATCACCCACACCGGCCCGGAAATCCCCGGACCGGAAATGCGGGCTATAGCCTCCAGTACCTCAGCCTTTCCAGGCTGACGCTCGCTGGCGACGCCGACCAGCCGCCACGCGCTAGCGTCCGGTTTTCCCTAATCCCAGGGAACCGGATGCTAGCGCATGGCGGCTGATTTTTTGCCGCGAAACCCTGGCGCACTCAGACCGCTTGCGGTTCTTCGCTGACGCTGGCCAGGGGGCGGCCGATGCTGTGGTAGGTGAAGCCGTGCTCGACCATCCGCGCCGGCTCGTAGAGATTGCGGCCGTCGAAGATCACGTGCCCGTTCATGCGGGTCCGCATCTCAGCAAAGTCGGGGTTGTGATACGCCTTCCACTCGGTGTTGATCGCCAGCGCGTCGGCACCGTTGAGCGCGTCCATCGCCCCTTCACAGTAGATCAGCTGGCTGCCGTAGATTTGGCGAATATTCTCGGTCGCTTCCGGATCGTGCACCTGCGGCACCGCTCCCCGCTGGAGCAGATAGTCGAGGAGGGTCAGTGCGGGAGCTTCGCGGATGTCGTCGGTCCGCGGCTTGAAAGCCAAGCCCCAGACGGCGATCCGTTTGCCCACGATCTCGTCGCCAAAGTGCGATTCGAATTTCTCGACCAGCACTTTCTTCTGCTCGCGGTTCACCAGGTCGACCGCGTCCATGATCCGCGGTTCGAGGCCGTGGTCGCGGGCCATGCTCGCTAGCGCCCGCACGTCTTTGGGAAAGCAGCTGCCGCCGTACCCGACGCCGGGAAACAGGAAGGCGAAGCCGATCCGCTGGTCGTGGCCGATCCCTCGCCGCACGTCGTTGATGTCGCCCCCCATCCGTTCGCAGAGGTTGGCCATCTCGTTGATGAACGAGATCTTGGTGCTCAGCAGGGCGTTGGCGACGTACTTGGTCAACTCGGCCGATTGGGGGCTCATCGACAGGAACGGCCGATCGGTTCGCAGGAACGGACGGTAGAGTTCATGCAGCGTTTGGGCGACCTTTTCGCTGCGGACGCCGACGACGACCCGGTCGGGCTTCATGAAGTCCTCGATCGCGGCCCCTTCCTTAAGAAATTCAGGGTTGCTGGCCACGTCGACGTCGCGGCCGAGGATCGCCCGCAGACGCTCGAAAATCCACTGGTTCGTGCCGACCGGAACCGTGCTCTTGGTGACCACGATCGCGTTCTCGCGGAGGTGCGGAGCGATTGCGTCGACCACGCTGCGAAGCGCCGAGAGGTCGGCCGATCCATCGTCCGCCGGCGGCGTGCCGACGGCCAAGTAGACCAGTTTCGAAGCGCTCACCGCCTCGGCCAAATCGGTCGTGAAGCTCAGCCGCCCCGACTCGGCGTTGCGGAGCACGAGCTCGGACAGCCCTGGCTCGTAGATAGGAATCTTGCCATTGCGGAGAGCGGCGATCTTGGCTTCGTCGATGTCGACGCAGACGACATCATTGCCGCTGTCGGCAAAGCAAGTTCCGGTCACCAGTCCGACGTAGCCGGTGCCAATCATCGCGATCTTCATGCAGAAAACTCTCTTTCTGGCTCAAACGAAATTAACATGGATTCGCTCCACGATTGTAGTCAACTGTAGTCAACCGGCTCGGGGGCCAAATGGAATTCAACGAATCCAGCAGCAAGGATGCAGTCTCCCCAGCGTCCGATCAAGCGGATAATCGTCACCATACGGACGACCGGCCTCGGGTGGGCTGCGGTGTGATCACGGTCAGCGATACGCGGACCCGAGCGGACGACCGTAGCGGCGCGGAGATCGAGCGGTTGCTGCTCGAAGCGGGCCATCGGGTGGTCGACCGGCGCATCGTGCCCGACGCCAGCGAGCAACTGCGCCAAGCCGTGCTCACCGCCTCGGCTGACCCCCGAATCGACGCCGTGCTGATCACCGGAGGAACCGGGATCGCGCCGCGGGATCAGACTCCCGAGGTGCTCGAGCCGCTGCTCGAGGTTCAGCTGCCGGGGTTTGGGGAGCTGTTTCGCGCGGTCTCCTTCGCGGCCATCGGTCCCGCCGCGATGCTCAGCCGAGCCGTCGCCGGGAGGCGCGGCAGGACGGTGGTGTTCGCCATGCCGGGATCGACCAACGCCGTCCGCACGGCGGTCGAGCAGCTAATCCTCCCGGTCCTGACCCACGCCGTCGCCCAAGCCCAGCAGAACTGAGGCGTGAACGACACCCTCCCCCCGGGAGGGTCGCGAGGAACGAGCGGGGAGGGCGATCCGCGGCGTAGAGCCTAATCGCGGAGCGGATTCAGCGAGCCCTCCCCGGGCCTAAGAGCCCGACCCTCCCGGGGGGAGGGTGAATTTTGGACGCCGTTCCTCCTGTTCCTCGCCCCCTACGCCTCGCTGGTCGAGGGGCTGAGGAGTCCGGCGAAAGCGGCGTCGAGCAATTCGGCCTGCTCCAGCTTGTGGGCGTTGAGGCTGCCGGTGCTGGGGCTGGCCGAAGGGTTGCGGCTGACGCGGCGGAACTGGAACCGCTCGCTCAGCTCGTCCCCGAAGTTCAGCTTCATGTAGGGCCAAGCCCCCATGTTGGCCGGTTCTTCCTGGACCCAGATCAGATCGCTGCCGGTCGGCACGCCTTCGAGTGACTTGAGCAGCTGGCTCGAGGAGAGCGGGTAGAGCTGTTCGATCCGCATGATCGCCACGTCCTCGATCTCGCGTTGCTGACGCGCTTCGAGCAGGTCGTAGTAGATCTTGCCGGTGCACAGCAGCACTCGCCGGGCGTCCTCGGGGAGCACGTTCGGGTCGGGCAGGATCTTGCGGAACGAGCCGCCGGTCAACTCGCTCAGGTCAGAAACGCAGTGCGGGTGCCGCAGCAGACTTTTGGGGGTCAGCGCGATCAGCGGCTTTCGCCACCGCTGCAGCACTTGCCGCCGCAGCAGATGGAAGTACTGAGCGGGAGTCGTCGGTTGGCAGACCTGGATGTTGTGTTCGGCCGCCATCGCCAGGAACCGCTCGAGCCGAGCGCTGCAGTGCTCCGGCCCTTGCCCTTCGAACCCGTGGGGCAGCAGCATCACGAGGCCGCTGAGCCGCTTCCACTTGTCTTCACCGCTGGCGATGAACTGGTCGACGATGACTTGCGCCACGTTCCAGAAGTCGCCGAACTGAGCTTCCCAGGCCACGAGCCCTTCGGGGCAGTCGAGCGAGTAGCCGTACTCGAAGCCGAGCACGCCGACTTCGCTGAGCGGGCTGTTGATGATTTCGACCGGCGCCTGGTCGGGCGAGAGATTGGCCAGCGGCATGTAGGTCTGGCCGTCGCTCGAATCGTGCCATACAGCGTGGCGCTGGCTGAAGGTCCCCCGCTCGCTGTCCTGACCGGTCAACCGGATTCGGTGGCCTTCGCTCAGCAGCGACGCGAACGCGGCCGCTTCGGCCGAAGCCCAGTCGAGCGGCAGGTTGCCGGCAGCCATCTCGCGACGCTGCTGGATCGGTCGCTTGAGCTTTTTGTGCAGCTTGAACCCGACGGGGACCTGGGTCAGTTTTTCGAGCAGCGGCGAGAGCGTCTCGGCCGGGACGCCCGTTTGCGTCTCGACGCCGACCGGCTCGGGGCCGCCGTAGTACTGCTGCCAACAGCCGCCGAGCGTCTGCAGGTCGGGGACGAACTCCTGGGTGTGGCTGGCTTCGAACTCGGTCTCGAGCTTTTCCTGCCGCAGCCGGTGAATTTCATCGGCCTCTTCCTGCGTCATCTCGCCGAGCTCGAGCAGCCGCTGCAGATAGCTTTCGCGGACGCTCTTGCGGCTGTCGATGGCTTGGTAGATCAGCGGCTGGGTGAACCGCGGTTCGTCCCCTTCGTTGTGCCCCCAGCGGCGGTAGGCGTAGAGGTCGATCACGACGTCGCGGCGGAACTCGCGGCGGAAATCCATCGCCAAGGAGACGACCTGGGCGACCGCTTCGGGATCCTCGCCGTTGACGTGGAAGATCGGAATCTGGAGCATCCGCGCAACGTCGGTCGCGTAGGTCGTGCTCCGTCCCTGGAACGGCTCGGTGGTGAAACCGACCTGGTTGTTGATCACGATGTGCAGCGTGCCGCCGGTGTGGTAGCCGGCCAACTGGCTGAGGTTGAGCGTCTCCTGGGCCACGCCTTCGCCAGCGAAGGCAGCGTCACCGTGGATCAGGATCGTCAGCCCTTCCTGCCGCTTGCTGTCGCGGCGGCGGTCCTGCTTGCTGCGGCAGCGGCCGAGCGCGACCGGGTTGACGAATTCCAGGTGGCTGGGGTTGAAGCACAGCGAGATGTGCAGCTTGTCGCCAGTCGCCGTCGTCCAGTCGCTGCTGTAGCCCAGGTGGTAGCGGACGTCGCCGCCGCCGCGGCTGAGCTCCGGCCGCGGGTCCTCGAACGACCAGAAGATGTTCAACGCCCGCTTCTTAAAGATGTTCGCCAACACGTTCAAGCGTCCGCGGTGGGCCATTCCCATGACCACTTCTTGCACCTTGTGCTGGCCCGCTTTCTCCAGCGCCAGGTCGATCATCGGGATCAGGCTCTCGGCCCCCTCGAGCGAGAAGGTCTTGGCGCCGACGAACTTCCGCCGCACGAACTCCTCGAAAATCGAGGCGTCGGCCAACCGCGTGTAGATTCGGCGTTGGACTTGATGGGCCAGCGGCAAGCGGTTTTCGGTCAGCTCCATCCGCCGCTGCAACCAATCGCGGATGTTGCGATTGTCGATGTGCATGAACTGCGCACCGATGCTCCGACAGTAGGTGTTGCGGAGCTTTTCCAGGATGTCCGAGAGCGTCCGCCCGGTCACGTTCTCCAGCGAACTCGAGTCGAACGGCCGGCTGAGGTCTTCCTCGCTGAGCCCATAGGAGCTCGGATTCAGTTCGGCGCTGGTCGGCCGCGGCAAGCCGAGTGGATCGAGCTGGGCGTTCAGGTGACCGCGGACCCGATACTCGCGAACCAGTTGATCGATCCGGTCCTGGACGCGGGCCAGCCACAGCGCTTCGTCGGTCACCGCCGTGGCAGCCGGTCCTTTGGCCGCGGTCCCGCTCGCCGGCGAGCCGCTGGGGGGCGAACCGTTGGCCCCGCCGGCAGCCTCCTGCGAGGCTCGCAGCACCGCGCCATCGGAAGCAACCAGGAATTGCTCAAAATAGCGGCGCCAGCTGTCCGAAACGCTGTTTGGATCGTTGACGTACTTGACGTACAGATCGTCGATGTAGTCCAGGCTGTAGGTATTCATCCCAGACAATCCGCGGTCGATGCGGACTGATTAAAAGGTGAGCCCACACAGGTTTGACGGCTCGCGCCACTGAGTGGACGTGACAGAGAAACCGATCCGCGCCGCAGCGAGAACCTGAACAACCACGAGAGCGTCAGGGGGTAGCAATGCATGCGGCGGTTGCAGTTTGGGGGGGGCGGCAAGAGGAAGTACGTCCTATCTTACTGAATTGGACGATTATGCATACGGCATTTTTTGCCGCGACCATCGGTTCGACCGCAGGCCGGCCGCTGCGGATAACGAGCCGCCGCTCCGGATAACCAGAAAGCGACTGCGATGCCCGAAGTGGTGATTGTCGGAGGAGGACTCGCCGGACTCGCCTGCGCCACGCGGCTCGCCCAAGCGGGCATCGACTTCCGGCTGCTCGAAGCGAGCGACCGCGTTGGCGGACGCGTGCGGACCGACTCCGCCGAAGGTCTCCATCGAGCCGGGCGATTTCAGCTCGATCAGGGATTCCAGTTCCTCGACCCCGACGATCCGCTCCTCGGCCCGTGGCTCGATTACGACCAGCTGCGGCTCCGCAAGTTCGATCCCCAGCTCTCGGTTCGCACCGGCCAAGGGTTCCAAAAACTCCCCGCTGGGACACCGCTGCCAAGCCCCTGCCGGTTCTGGACGCGGATGCTGCGGCCGTTCACCAGCGGCGAGCCAGCGGTGCCGGCCGATGGAATCGCGGCCATCCCGCGGCAGTTGGCCGAGCGGCTGCCCCGCGGCTCGCTCGCCCTGGAGCACACGGTGGTCCAGCTGCAGCTGAACGGCATGAACGGGGACGATGTGAACGGGGACGATGTGAACGGGGGCGGTGTCAAACTGAGTGACGGTCGCTCGCTCGCGGCCCGCGTCGTGGTCCTGGCGACCGAGAGCCCCGCGGCCCAGCGGCTCACGCAGCGGCTCGCCAGCAGCGGCTCGCCTTTCGACACGCCCTGGGACGCCGCTCTGACAATCTACTTTGCCGCCGACGCGGCAGCGCTCGGAGCGTGGCCGGCCGCCGAGCGCGGGCTGTTGCTCGCCGGCGCGGAGGATCCAGGTTCCTTTCACCCCGCGGCCCCCATTCACCCCGCGCCGCCCATTCATCACGTAACTCTGCTCAGCCGCGTCGCCCCGGAGTACGCCCCGCCGGGCCGCGTCCTCGTCTCGGTCAGCTTGGCCATCGACGAAGGCGATCGCCGTTCGCTGCCGATCGGCACACCGCTCGTGGAAGGCGTCCGCGACCAGCTGCGGTCGTGGTTCGGCGGCGTGGTCGACGCCTGGCAGCATCTGCGGACCTACTCCATTCCCTATGCGGCCCCGGCGGAATATTTTGGCAGCAAGGAAACGCCCCCGAGTGTCGAGCCGTTCGGCGAAGCCGGCCCGGTCGTCTGCGGCGACCATCGCGAAGCGGGGACGATGGCCGGAGCCCTCAGCAGCGGCGAGCGAGCCGCCGAAGCAGTCCAGCGGCGGCTGGGGGGACCATGAGCCGTAGGCGCTAGCCTCGGGTGGCGCATCAGCCGCCACGCTTCTTGCGTCCGGTTCTCACGGATGTTGCATCAGCCGCCACGCTTCTTGCGTCCGGTTCTCATGGCATATTCGGGAACCGGGGGCTAGCGCCCGGCGGCTGATCACCACACCGGACGCCCGCGTTACCTGACGTCCACCTCACTCCAGCACCGCGTCGTCGGGCAGGGGCCGGATCTGGAGGTTCCGCCAGCGGACTTCGAACGGGCCTTCGTCCTTGCCGATCGAGTGGACTTGCAGCCCGAGAAACCCTTCCTGCGACGATTCTTTGTCGCTCAAGTCCTCGATCTTTTGGCCGTTGACCCAGGTCTGCAGGCGGGGACCGACGGCGCGGACCAAGTATTGATTCCACTGGCCGTTCTGGAACGCGTTCTCGATCGAGTGCGATTTGCTCAGCCAGTTGCGGCCGGTTCCTTCGCTGTAGAGATAACCCGCTTCGCCGGGAGACGATTCGATTTCGACTTGGGGTCCATGCACCCGTCCATTCTTGACGCTGGAGAGGCTTTTGGAGCGGATCTGGACTCCCGAGTTCAGTCCCTCGTCGAGTTTCACTTCGAAGCTCAGCTCAAAGTTGTGATAATCCCGCTCGGTGCAGAGGAACGAATTGGGGCTGCCGACGGTGGTTCGCCCGACGATCACGCCATCCTCGACCGTGTACCGCGCGGTGCCGTTCTTCTGTGCCCAGCCCTGCAGGTTTTGCCCGTTGAAGAGGGGCATCCAGCCGGCGGTCCCGGGCTCCGGTGGGGCGCTGGCCGAAATCCGCGTGGCTGCCGGGGCATTCGATGTCTGCGAGGCTTTCCCGCGATTCGGAGCGGAGATCAGGGTCGCCGGATCGCGGACCGCCGGCGCGTCGCTCGGGAGCGTCTGGCGGTCGACTGCCGGGAGGGTGACTTCGCCGGTCGCAGCCCATTCGGTGCCGCGCTGCAAGGTGACCTGAAAAGCAACGCCTCGCATCGCCGTGGTGTCGTGGCCGAGCGTCGTATGGAAGACGCGTCCCTGGCCATACTCGACCGCCATCAGGATCGGTTCATGCTCGCCGCTGCCACCGGTGCTCGGGTCGCTGTAGGCGGTCGCCAGGACGTCCAAGTTCTCGGCCGGTCCGCGGAGCTGGCCGTACAATTCGTCCTCGGCCTGCATCCAACTTCTGGGCAACCCGCGAGTGATCGGGTGCTCGGCGTTTCGCACGACGACCAGGAACGGGTGCCGTCGGCCGTGGCTGCCTCCGCGCCCGGGCGTCGGGTCGCGGACGATCTGGTTGTCTCGCCAGCGAAGGTACGGCCCGTCCTTCTCGGTGCGGCCTCCCCAGCCGCCGAGCCCGATCATCCGGTTGTAGGCGGGCCACTCCGGAAACGCGTTGTCGGCCGCATGGACGCTGACGAAGCCACCACCGCCCGACACGTAAGCTTCAAACGCTGCTTGCGTCGCGGGGCTCCACGGCTGGCCGTTGTAATTCGAGACGACGACATCGTAGCGGCTGAACTCGGGCTTGAAGCCGCTCATGTCGCCGCCGGCCGGTGGCGTGGTGACGACGTCGACCGTGAACCGCCGCCTCTCCCCTGTCTCAGCATCCCCTGCCTCAGCCCCGCCTGCCTCAGCACCGCCTGCCTCAGCACCCTCAAGCGTCTGGACGATCAGCGGCGTCGTCTCTTCCCACTTGTGGTTGTTCTGGCCGTCGATCAGGAGCACCCGCAGCGGCTCGCCGGCTTCGGCAATTCCCGCTGCGTGCAGCATCAGGAATGGGGCGAAGAGCAGTCTCGCGAGTGAAGTCGGCAGCAGGGTGGGGCGAGGCATGGAGTGCTTTCGGGGCGACGAGGGGAGTGGAGGAGGTATTCTGTCCTTCCCAGGGCACCGGTATTTTGAACTCCGACTGGTCCCGGGGCAACATTCGCGCAACCCGGGAAGCGCAATTCCGCCGACCCTGGCCGAGCAACGCTGGCCGATCGAAGTAGAGCAACCGCATGTTCAGTTTTGTCCGAGGCTCGTATCCGCAGACCCGCCTTCGCCGCTCTCGGCGGCACCCGTGGTCCCGCCGCCTGGTTCGCGAGACGAGGCTCACGGTCGACGACCTGATCTGGCCGATTTTCGTCCGCGACTTCGCCGAGGGGCGGGAGCCGGTACCGAGCATGCCCGGGGTGCACCGCTTGGGTCGCGCCGATGCGGTGCGGGCGGCGGCCGAAGCGGTGGAGCTGGGGATCCCGGCGATCGCAGTTTTTCCGGCAACCGATCCGCGGCTCAAAAGCGAAGACGCTCGCGAGGCGGTCAATCCCGAGAACCTCGTCTGTCGAACGGTCCGCGCGATCAAAGCCGAAGTGGGCGATTCGCTGGGAGTGATCTGCGACGTCGCCCTCGATCCCTACAGCAGCCATGGCCAAGACGGGCTGGTCGAAGGGGGATACGTGACGAACGATCGCACGGTCGAGCTGCTCTGTCGCCAAGCGGTCGTGCAGGCCGAAGCGGGCTGCGACGTGGCGGCCCCGAGTGACATGATGGATGGCCGCGTGGGAGCGATCCGCCGAGCGCTCGACGAAGCCGGATATCTCGACGTGCAGATCATGTCGTACGCCGCCAAGTACGCGAGCGCTTTCTATGGCCCCTTCCGCGATGCGGTCGGCTCGGCCGCCAATCTCGGCGGTGGAGATAAAAAGACGTACCAGCAGGATCCGTCCAATGGCGACGAGGCGCTGCACGAAGTCGCGCTCGACCTCGGCGAGGGAGCCGACAGCGTGATGATTAAGCCGGGGATGCCCTATCTCGACTTGGTCCACCGCGTCAAAGCGACTTTCGGCGTGCCGACCTACGCGTATCAAGTCAGTGGCGAGTACGCGATGATCACCGCGGCAGCCGAGCAAGGCTGGCTCGACCGCGACTCGGCCCTGCTCGAGAGTCTGCTGGCGTTCAAGCGGGCCGGAGCCGACGGGGTGCTGAGCTATTTTGCCCCCGAAGCGGCGAGGTTGCTGAGGAGGTGACGGCGGTTGGCATGTCGCCGGCTGCCGCGTTGCCCACACATCAGCCGCCACGCGCTAGCGTCCGGTTCCAGCCGTGTTTTGGCAAACCGGGGGCTAGCGCCCGGCGGCTGATGAACAAATTGCGGTCCCCCAGCCCCAACCAACCTCACTCCGCCTCGGGGGGCCGGTCTTGGGCGTTGTCCTGGGCCGGGGGGCTGGTCGCTTCGATCGCACGGAGCGGTTCGAGCACCCGGTACGCGTGCTCGGCACCGGCCGGTACGATCCAGGCATCGCCCGCTTTGAGGCTCGTCTTTTCGCCCTGAATCGTCAGCTCCACGCGGCCCTCGAGCACGTAGCCGACGGTTTCGTACGAACGGGTGCGCGGGCGATCCGGCTCGCCAGCCGGTTCGTTCCACATCCGCATCGCGACGTGCGTGCCACGGGCGAGGTGAATTTGTCCCATCTCGCCTTTGACCGCGGTTTCGGCGTCACCGTGCTTGCGTAGATCGAGACCCATGGGGAAAGGCTCCCTTTCGAGCTGTTGCCAGTTGAGCTGTGTGTTGCCTCCAGGAATGCAAACGTTGGACCAAGCGAACCGCTCCGCCGCCGAGGACTCGCCCCCTTCTTCGCACCGCCAGTTGCGGCTGGAGCAGCGGGCTTCGCAGCGGTTCCGTTGGCACTGGGCGCCGCAGCGGATCGCTGGCCGAGTGTGGCGGGTCGCCACCGCTTCGGATCCCGATGGGATGCTGGTCGAGGCCTGCCGCCGTCAGGATGCTGGGGAGCAGGGAGTGATCGATCCCTTTTGGGCGACGGTTTGGCGAGCCGCCGCGGGGCTCGATCAGTTTCTCGAGGCGTACGAGCTCGAGAACCGCCGCGTCCTGGAGCTGGGCTGCGGAACGGGCCGCGCGGGACTCGCTGCAGCGCTACGGGGAGCCGACGTCGTGCTGACCGATGGCGTCAGCGATCCGCTGCTGCTGGTCCAGCTGACCGTTGCCCCACTCGGCCGGCGGTGCCACGTCCGTCGCTTGCGGTTCGGGATCGATCGGCTCTCGGGCGAGCCGTTTCCGCTGATCCTCGGTTCCGACGTGACCTATCTTCGCCAGCTCTGGCCCGAGCTCGATGCGTGTTTGAAGACGCATCTCGCCCCCGGCGGTGAAGTGCTGCTCAGCGACCCCTACCGCTTGATCGCCAACGAGTTTCGCGAGTGGATCGTGGGACAGGGCTGGCGGTACGAGGAACACGCGGTGCAGCTCGCCGACGACCCCGAGCACCCGATCCGCGTAATGCGGCTCCGCCGGTAGCGGCGGAGCCTTCGGCCGCATTATTTATCAGCCGCCGGGCGCTAGCCCCCGGTTCTCGAAAACGCGGTGAGAACCGGACGCTAGCGCGTGGCGGCTGATACTCGCTCTGCCTCCAGGCGGACGCCCCCCCTCATGATAGAGCCCCCGTTTTGGGCCTTCATTTTTTCTGTGTTGGGTAAGACATCTTTGCATTTTCTTAACTACGATTTTCCGCAGGCAGATTTTTCTTTCTTTCACCCGCAAATTTGCTGCGGTGGTTGTTAAGGAGATTTGCTGCTGCCGGTTAATTCCCGACGGCGGTATGCAGCAGCAGAGGCTGCCCCGGAGTCGATCGAGGTCGGTTGCGACCGGCCTCGCTCGTCGGACTCGACTCCCTCCTCGCCGGCGCTTGCCGACTCGATCTTTGTCGGCAGTTGCAAGCATCGTGTGTTAACGAAGGGTGAAATGCACTCTTCGAGTCATTGTTATTTAGATATGTCTGGAGAAAAGCATGGTACGTCGCGGTCCCAGATTGGGATTCACGCTCGTCGAGTTGTTGGTCGTTATCGCCATCATTGGGGTATTGGTCGGACTGCTGTTGCCTGCCGTTCAGTCGGCTCGCGAAGCAGCGCGACGGATGCAGTGTGGGAACAACCTGAAGCAGATCGGGTTGGCGCTGCACAACTACGAATCGACCTTCAAAACGTTGCCGCCAGGTGGGATTGCTGCCAACGAAGCAACAACCCAGACGCTGATCCTGCCCTTCATCGAGGCGGGCAACAATCATGAGTTGTTCGATTTCAGCAGGAGATTGAACAGCGACCCAGTCAACGCGCCCGCGATCCGGCAGACGCTGTCGATCTACGAATGCCCTTCGCATCCCGATGATGCGCCCGGCTTTAGCTATGCCGGTCAAGCCGTTTACATGCAGAACATGGGCGGCTTGGCTCCTCACGACAACCGTACGGCCGTCTTTCCTTACAATCGCGCGGTCAAATTTGGTGAAATCACCGACGGCTTGAGCAACACTGTAGCCTTCTCGGAAATCAAGAAGGGCGTCTACAACGGTGGTTCCAGCCTGGGGACCTACACGCGAGATTCGCAAGAATACCTTCGGACGGCGACGAATCTGAGCGGTTGGACCACCGATATGGATACGACCTATCCGATGGCGTGTGATGATCCCGGAGCGAGCGCGTGGCGGTATCGCGGGTTGCAGTATTACCGGGCCTTGGTGGTTGCGACTTTCTACAACCACACCTTGACCCCGAATTCGCGGTTCCGCGACTGCATTAAAGGCGGGAGCTTGAATGGTGGTCACTTGGCTGCTCGTAGCTTCCACCCGGGTGGAGTGCAGTCGGTCCGCTGCGACGGCTCGGTGAGCTTTGGTGCGGAATCGATCGACGGCCGCGTCTGGTTGGCGCTCGGGACGGCCAACGGCGGCGAAGTGGTCGAGCAGTAATCACGCGTCCGATTTAGCCTCGCGTAAATCTTTTTCGGTCTTCTCATAACGCAGCACCACTCTCGGGTGGTGCTGCGATTGTTTTTCTTGCATCTCTTATAACGGTTTCCGATGAGACTTTTGCTTTTGGTGATGAATGGAGCGCTGCTCCCATTTCTGGCGGGCTGTGGAAGCGAAGCGGAGGGGCCGCATCTGGTTCCCGCTGCAGGCGAGTTGACTTATCAAGGAAAGCCGCTTGAGGGTTACGAGGTCTTCTTGCAGCCCACTTCGCCCGAGGAGCCACGGGCGGGTGGTGTGACCGATGCCGAGGGGAAGTTTGTGCTGCAGACGGTCGGCGAAGATGGAGCGCAGCCGGGAGACTATCGCGTCTACATCGTGAAGCAGATGGAAGAATTGGCGGGCGAGCCGGGCCGCGAGGTGCCGATGAGCCAGCCCGCCGCGCGATCGGTGTTGCCGAAGAAGTATGAGGATCCCGATACATCCGGATTGGAAGTTACGATTCCCGAGGCGGGCGATCAGGCGATCGCTCTCGAGCTGTAAGACGAACGGCTTTCTTGCAGCGTCGCGGAGACTACTCCTCTTCTCCAAACTCCGCGAACAGATCCTTAAGAAGCTCCCGCTCCGCCTCGGGGTTTCCCAGCGGCGGCGGGAGGATTGCCGCCGGGGAGTTCGGTAGGCTGGCCATCGAACCAACGAGCGGGCCGGCCAAATGAAGCAGCTCGCGAACCCGCCACGCTTCCGGCTCTTCGGCTTCGGGGGTGAGTTCGCTGGCGGCGTCGCTCTTCGTCAACCCGCCGAGAAACTGCACCGCGACCCCGGCCGAGTAGCTTTCGGTTTGCTCGAAGCCGCGAGCCGCTCGGCTCTGTCCGGCATCGTTGCGGAGTTCGGTCAGCCCTGGGCTTTGGTGCCAGCGGCCCGCTCCGTGGTCGTCGGCGTAGAGCGTCGCGCGGTCGTGGCCGCCGGCGGTCGCATGTCCGGTGACCGAGTCGAAGCTGCGGGCCTGGGCGTAATATCCCTGGCCGCTGATCCAGGCCGATTCGGCCGAGGCGGTCATCCGGTCGTCGCCAGCGGAGTCGTAGAGGTTGGCCACGTCGTGGCCGCCGGCGGTGGCGTAGGCATAGACCCGCTCGAAACCGTAGGCGGAGTTAAAAAACTCGCCCCCGCGGAGGCTCACAAACTGGGGCCGAACCGCCAGCTGGTCGTCCTCCGGCGAGTCGTGCAAAAACGCCATGTCCGCTCCACCGGCAGTGGCATGCACGTAGACCCGCTGCACGTTGCTGACTTCGTAGCGGAAGCCGGCCCCCTCGAGCATCGCTTGCCCGGGACGGGCTTCGAGCCGATCGTTGCCGCGGGTGTCATAGAGATAGGCTCGATCGGAGCCGCCGCTCCCCTCGTACCGCACGTCCTCAAAGCCGCGGAGGACGAAGCTGCGGTCGCCTGCGGTGAGCGTTCCATCGGCATACGGATTGAGGACCAGTCGAGCGGCGGCCGCCGAACTGGTGATCCGCAGCGCATCGGCTCCCGAACCTCCGTCGATGACTCCCGAGGTGACTTCTCCAGCAGCGAAGGCGTACTCGAGATTGCCGATCCGCGCGACTACTCCATCGCTCACGTCGAGCCCGATCTCCGGGTCTCCCGCGACGCTGCTCAGCTGCAAACGTCCCTCGTGCACGCCGACCACGTTGGCCAGCCGGACCGCAGCCGACCCATCGGGCGAGCTGTTGAGCGGTGAAGCGATCGAGATCGAGAGCTTCTGATCAGCGACGACCCGAACGTCGATCTGTCCCGTAGCCGGAGCGTCGCCATTCCAAAGCACGTTCCCGCTGGCATCCTCGATCCGCACCGCCCCTCGATCCGCTTCGGTTTCGAAGGCGACCGAGAACAGCCCGCTGCGAACGGCCGTGGCATGAATCGTCGTGGCATGAATCGTCGTGGCACCGCCGAGTTCGACTCGCGACCATTCGACGTGCCCCAAGTCGATCGGATCGGTGTCGAGTTGGGCGGGGTCGAGTGGGGGCGTTTGCGGCGGAGTCGAGTCGCCTGGATCTGCGGGGCCGGGCGCGGGACTCTCGGGCGTTGTCGGGCCCGGCGTGCCAGTGCTCCCCAGCACCGAATCGATCGCGGCGGCCAAGTTCACTTCGTAGTATCGCGTGCCGGTCGCTGGATCGACGCGCTCGTCAGCCGTTTGCTGCAGCCGCTCGAGCATCTCGTCGAGGGTGGCGTCGTGGCCGGTTTCCGCAAAAGCTTCGCGGAGCAGAACGGAGGCGGCGGCGATTTGAGGGGCGGCCATGCTGGTGCCGTTGGCGGCATGATAATCGTTGACCTCGCCGTCCCAGCCGAGCACGTGGTCGGGGACCGAGCTGGTGACGCCGCGGCCGACGGTCGTGAGCATTGCGTCGCTCCGCTGCGAGAACGAGCTCAGCGAGCCATCCGCATCGACGCTGCCGACGGCCCAGGTGTGCGGGCTCGAGGCGGGATAGGTCAGACGGTCGGGAAAGGCCGAGTCGTAGGCATTACCGGCGGCAGCGACGACCAGGATGCTGGCCTCCCGCAGCTGCGCGAGTTCGTCTTCCAGCTGGATTTGGACATCGGCGGCGAGCGCGTCGGGAAGCAGCGTTCCGATCGAGATGTTGACGGTGGTGATCGGAGAAGCGAACGTGTCGCGGTTGTCGTAAACCCACTGCAGCGCCGACTCGATCCAGTCGAGCGAGCCCACGCCGGCGTCATCGAAGACGCGGAGCGCGACCAAGTCCGCCCCCGGCGCAATCCCTGAGAGCGAGTCGCTTTGGCCGCCGATCAGCCCGGCCACGTGGGTCCCGTGAAAACCGGCCGGCGCGTCGTCGTACGGGTCCGCGTCCCCTTCGGCAAAATCCCAGCCGCCGACGACGCGGTAGCCAGGGCCGAAGCCTCCGCCGAGGGCGACGTGGTCCCAAGCGATGCCGCTGTCGATCACGGCCACCGTTTGCCCCGCGCCGCTCAAGCCATAGCTGCCGCGGACCGCTGCCGCTTGCTCGAGTAGCGGCGGAAGCTCCGCGAAGCTCGACGCCGAGCTCGACGAGAGCAGCTGCGGATCGGTGCCCTGCACGTCGCCCGCCTGCGAGTCGAAGGGTTGGCAAAAGTTCGCGATTGCGTTGGCGTTGAAATCGTTGGCGTTGAAATCGTCGCTGTGGAGGGCCGACAGGGCATCGAGCAGCAGATCGGCTCCGGGATTGGCCGAGAGGGCCAGCCGGGGTTCGAAGGCGAGAATCCGGCGAAGCGGTTTCGCGATGGCCGGAGCCGAGCGGCGCGGCGGTCGGCGCCCACAATCGTCGGCGGGAGGCTGCGAACAAGAGGCCATCGTTCCACGGGGGAGAGCAGGGGGGAGGGTGTTGAAGCGACCGGATGGGCAAACATAGGTCGCCGAATTCCTTCGAGAAGGATTGAACTTGGGCCGCCGGCCGATCCGAGAAAATAGGTCGAGTCGTCCCATTCGCACCAACCGGCAAGCCGAGGAAGTTGGAGTCATGTCGCTGGCCCGCTTCTGGTCCTCATTGAAACTGCTGCACTTCTCGAAACCCGCCGCAGACCGGCCGCTGTACCAGGCGGTGCGGGGGCGGGTGATCCAGAGTGTTTTGGAACTTCGCATCGGTACGGGAGAGCGGTCCGAGCGGCTGATCGGTTGGCTTCGCGAGCAGGGCTCCGAAGGCACGATCCGCTACGCCGCGGTCGACCCGTTCGAGGCTGGCGGAGCGGGGCACCTGGGGTTGAAGGAGTTCCATAGCCGACTGGGGCGGCTCGGCGCACGGCCGCTGCCGGTGCCGCTGGCCGGCTCGCTGGCGATGGCTCTGACCCGCGTCGCCCACACGATCGGAGCGGTCGACCTGCTGGTGCTCGACGGTTCCGAGGCGGAGCTGAACGACCCGGCAGTGCTGCACGTGCTCTCGCGACTGGTCCGCGAGGACTCGCTCGTGCTCACCCGCAACGAGGCCAGCGGAGCGCTCGAGGTGCAGCCGGCGGCCCGCTTTGCCGAAGCGGGCGATCCGCAGCGGCGTGCTGCCGCCTAGCGTGCAAAATCAGTGAAATCAGCCGTCACGCGCTAGCGTCCGGTTCTCACGGCGTTTTCGGGAACCGGGGGCTAGCGCCCGGCGGCTGATGATTAATCCGAGCTAGCGCCCGGCGGCTGATGAACGGACTCTGCCTAATTCGAAAAATTCATCCAAGCTGCACATTTGCCACTTTCCGGTCTGAGAAAATAGCGGTTGGGCTGGCGGTTCCGCCGAGTGCCCCTTTAGTATCGTACGCTATTGGATCTGGAGACCCCTCGATCGAAGGGGCTTCTCTTTCTCGGAAGTGAGTCCGAAATGTGCGGCATCGTCGGCTACATCGGTCCAGCCTCGGCAGCGACGTTTTTGCTCCAGGGGCTGCGGCGGCTCGAGTACCGCGGCTACGACAGTTCCGGAGTCGCGACGCTCGACGGGAACGGCCTGCAGGTCCGGCGGGCCGTGGGGCGGATCGACGAGCTGGCAGCGCGGCTCGACTGCAATCCGCCGCTCGGTTCGATCGGAATCGGCCACACGCGGTGGGCCACGCACGGGCCGGCGACCGAAGAGAATGCTCACCCGCACCTCGGCGGCGATGGTCTCGTCGCAGTGGTCCACAATGGGGTGATCGAGAACCATCAGCAGCTCAAGGACGATCTGCTCGCCAAGGGCTACCGGTTCCATTCGGCGACCGACTCCGAAGCGATCGCCCATCTGATCGCCGAAGCCCTGCAACAGACCGCCTCCGGCGACAGCCAGGCAGGTGACGACGAGAGCCGCTATGTCGAGGCGGTTCGCCGGGCGATCGCCCAGCTCCGCGGGACGTACGGCATCGCGGTCGTTTTCCGCGACCGGCCCGATTTGATCATCGCCGCCCGCTTTGGCAGCCCGCTGGTGGTCGGTGTCGGGCGGGGGGAGCATTTCCTCGCTTCGGACGCGTCGCCGCTGGTCGGGCACACCGACCGGATCGTCTACTTGGCCGATCACCAGCTGGCGGTGCTCAAAGCGAATCAGCTGAGCGTGATCCATCGCGACCAGGGGAAGGTCGATCTGCATGTCCGGCCGCTAGAGATCGAAGCCGACGAGGTCTCGCTCGAGGGCTTTGATCACTACATGCTCAAGGAGATCTACGAGCAGCCCACGGCGATCCGCAACGCGATGCGCGGCCGCTTGGATGCCGAGCACGCGACCGCGCTGTTCGGCGGCCTCAACCTCACGCCCCAGCAGCTGCGGAGCATCGACCGGATCGTGCTCACCGGGTGTGGGACGAGCTGGCACTCGGCGCTGGTCGGGGAGTACTTGATCGAAGAGCTGGCTCGGATCCCGGTCGAGGTCGAGTACGCCAGCGAGCTTCGCTACCGCAATCCGCCGCTCGATTCGGGGACGCTCGTCTTCGGGATCACTCAGAGCGGCGAGACGGCCGACACGCTCGCCGCGCTGCGGGAGATGAAACGCAAAGGGCACCGCACGCTGGCGATCTGCAATGTCGTCGCCAGCTCGATTGCCCAAGCGGCCGATGGCGGCGTCTACCTCCATGCCGGTCCCGAGATCGGAGTGGCCAGCACGAAAGCCTACACCTCGCAGTGCTGCGTGCTGGCGATGCTGGCGCTCTATTTGGGGCGGCTGCGGCATCTGAGCTTCGAGGCGGGAGAGCGGATCATTGCCGAGCTGCAGAGCCTGCCTGGAGCGGTCCAGCAGGCGCTCGCGTGCGATGAGCAGGTCCGTCAAGTCGCCGAAAAATATAAAGACGCGACGAACTTTCTCTATCTCGGCCGTCAGTACAACTTCCCCACGGCGCTCGAGGGAGCACTGAAGCTGAAGGAAATCAGCTACATCCATGCCGAGGGTTATCCGGCCGCCGAAATGAAGCATGGGCCGATCGCCCTGGTCGATGCCGACACGCCGAGCGTGTTCATCATTCCCCGCGGCACGACGTATGAAAAAGTGATGGCCAACGTCGAAGAGGTCAAAGCCCGCGGCGGACCGATCATCGCGATCGCCTGTCACGACGATCCCCGCGTCGCCAGCCTCGCCGACGACGTGATTCGGATCCCCCAGATGCCCGAGTACCTGCAGCCGATCGTCTCGGTCGTGCCGCTGCAGTTGCTCTCCTACCACATCGCGCTGCTGCGGGGTTGCGATGTCGACAAGCCCCGCAACTTGGCCAAGAGTGTCACGGTGGAGTGAACTGAATCGTTGCGTCGTAATTTCGGAGGAATGAACCATGAAAACGACTGGACTGAGCTACAACTCGCGCAAAGCCCTGATGGTCAACATCGGGGAATCGGCCGGAAATGAAATCGCCAACCTGATCCAGCGGATGGCGGGCGAGATCGAGGAGTTGCGGCGGACCAAAGTGAACGTGACGAGGATCGTTCCCAGCCAAGAGCCGCATGCGGTTTTCGACGAACCGCTCTGACTGCGTTGGCTTGCTCTGTGTTGTCCCAATCAGCGTTGAAGTTGACTTCTTGATGCGTACATATCTCGTCACGGGTACTGCCGGATTTATCGGTTTTCATCTCGCCGAATACCTTCTCGCCCGCGGCCATCGGGTCGTCGGGCTCGACGTGGTCAATGACTACTACAGCGTCCAATTGAAGGAGGACCGGCTGGCACGGCTGGAGGCTCGCGAGGGCTTTCGGAACTACCGCGTCGAACTGGCCGATACGGCGGCCGTGGCCGACATCTTCGACCGCCACCAGTTCGACCGCGTGGTGCATCTGGCCGCCCAGGCCGGTGTCCGCTATTCGCTGGAAAATCCCCACGCCTACGCCCAGAGCAATCTGGTCGGATTCCTGAACATCCTCGAGGGCTGTCGGCACCACCAAGTGCCCCACCTGACGTACGCCAGCAGCAGCAGCGTCTACGGGGCCAACACGACGATGCCCTTCTCGGTCCACCAGAACGTGGACCATCCGCTGAGCCTCTACGCGGCGACCAAGAAGTCGAACGAACTGATGGCCCACACCTACAGCCATCTGTACGGGCTGCCGACGACCGGGCTGCGGTTCTTCACCGTCTACGGTCCCTGGGGCCGGCCGGACATGGCGCTGTTCCTGTTCACCAAAGCGATCCTCGCGGGCGAACCGATTCAGGTCTTCAACGAAGGGCGGATGCGGCGCGACTTCACCTACATCGACGACATCGTCGAAGGGGTCTTTCGGACCGCCGAACAAATTGCCACCCCCAACCCCGAATGGTCCTCGGCCGCTCCCGATCCCGGCAGTAGCGCCGTGCCCTACCGGATCTACAACATCGGCAACAACAACCCGGTCGAGCTCGGCGACTTCATCCAAGCCATCGAGCGGGCGATCGGCAAACCGGCCAAGAAAGAGCTGCTGCCGATGCAGCCCGGCGACGTCCCGGCGACCTACGCTGATATCGAAGCCCTCGAGCAGGCGGTCGGCTTCCGCCCCCGCACGTCGATCGAGCACGGCGTCGAACAGTTCGTCCGCTGGTACCGAGAGTACTACGGGGTCTAAGGCCCGTTGAGTCCCTTGAGCCGTAGGCGCTAGCCTCGGGTGAGCCGTAGGCGCTAGCCTCGGGCCTCGCAACCCCGGAATCTGCGCTGCAGCACCCGCGGCTAGCGCCGTCGGCTCAAGAGGGCTGCCAGCCCCCCGAGCCCCGTTAGCCCTTCTGAGTTTTGGCTCGGGGAGATAAAGTAGAGGGTTCTCCAACCTCTCTACTCGCTTTAAGACTCCACACGCCAATGAGCGATTCAGCGACCCGGGGCCTCCCGCGGACGATGTTCGAGAAGATCTGGGACAACCACGTTGTCCATGCGGAACCCGGCCGACAAGCGATTCTGTATATCGATCTTCATCTGGTTCACGAAGTCACCAGCCCGCAGGCGTTCGAGGGTTTGCGGCTCGCCGGGCGGCGCGTCCGCCGGCCGGAGCGGACGATTGCCACGCCCGACCACAACGTGCCGACCAGCGACCGGAGCTTGCCGATCGCCGATGAAATCGCTCGCAAACAGATTGAGACGCTCCGCCAGAACTGCGGCGAGTTCGGTGTCGAGTTGCTCGATATCCACGACGTCCGCCAGGGGATCGTGCACGTCATCGGGCCGGAGAACGGCTATACCCAGCCGGGAATGACGATCGTCTGCGGCGACAGCCACACGGCCACTCATGGCGCGTTCGGGGCTCTCGCCTTCGGGATCGGCACGAGCGAAGTCGAGCACGTGCTGGCGACCCAGACGCTGCTGCAGGCGAAACCGAAGACGTTCGAGCTGCGGGTCGACGGAGAGCTGCCGCGGGGGGTCACCGCCAAGGACTTGATCCTCTACTTGATCGGCCAGATCGGGACCGCTGGCGGAACCGGCTACGTGCTGGAGTTCACCGGCGACTGCATCCGCCGCACGTCGATGGAAGAGCGGATGACGATCTGCAACATGTCGATCGAAGCGGGCGCGCGGGCCGGGATGATCGCCCCGGACGAGAAGACTTTCGAATATCTCCGCGGGCGTCCCAAAGCGCCGGCCGATTTCGATGCGGCGGTCGAGCGATGGCGGCAACTGCCCACCGATCCCGGCGCGAGCTACGACCGCTCTCAGGTCTTCCGCGGCGAAGATATCCAGCCGCAGGTCACGTGGGGGACCAACCCGGGCCAGGTCCAAAGCATCTCCGATGCGATTCCCGATCCCGCCTCGATGTCCGATCCGACCGAGCAGAAATCGGCGGCCCAGGCGCTCGAGTACATGGGGCTGCGGGCCGGCACCTCGATGACCGACGTGGCGGTCGATCGCGTTTTCATCGGGTCCTGCACCAACGCCCGGATCGAGGACTTGCGGGCCGCTGCGGCCGTCGCTCGCGGGCACCGGGTGAGCAGCCAAGTCAACGCGATGATCGTGCCGGGAAGCGGCCAGGTGAAACGGCAAGCCGAAGCCGAAGGACTCGACCGGATCTTCAAGGAAGCGGGATTCGACTGGCGAGAAGCCGGGTGCAGCATGTGCCTGGCGATGAACCCGGACAAGCTGGCCCCCGGCGAACGGTGTGCGAGCACCAGCAACCGCAACTTCGAAGGTCGCCAAGGCAAGGGCGGACTGACCCACCTGGTCAGCCCGGCGATGGCCGCCGCGGCCGCGATCGAAGGCCATTTCGTCGACATCCGCCAGTGGAACTACCGCGGCGCCGACTGACCCATACGTCAGTCCCACGTACGTCAGCCTTTCCAGGCTGACCCAAAACGCCACCCTCCCCCCCGGGAGGGTCGGGCTCTCAGGCCCGGGGAGGGCCGCCGGTCCTCTCCGCTCCTCCCGCGAAACCACCCGTCGCCGCGGACTCCCCTCATCCCTCAACACACCCCCTTTCCCATGCAAGCCTTCACCGTGCACCAAGGCGTCGTCGCGACGCTCGATCGCGCCAACGTCGATACCGACCAGATCATCCCCAAGCAGTTCCTCAAACGCATTGAGCGGAGCGGGTTCGGGCAGTTCCTGTTTTTTGACTGGCGATTTGCCGCCGACGGCTCTCCGAACCCCGCCTTCGAGCTCAACCGGCCCGAGTGGTCCGAGGCGTCGATCCTGGTCACCCGCCGCAACTTCGGCAGCGGCAGCAGCCGGGAACACGCCGTCTGGGCGCTCGCCGATTACGGGTTCCGCTGCGTGATCGCTCCCTCGTTCGCCGACATCTTCTTCAACAACTGCTTCAAGAACGGCGTCCTGCCGATCGCCCTCACCGAAGCGGACATCGACGAACTGTTCGAGCGGGCCGAGACCCACCTGCCGTATCGCTTGACGGTCGATCTGGAGAATTGCCGGATCCGCGACGAGCACGGTTTTGAGCGGCCGTTCGAGATCGAGCCGTTCCGCCGCGAATGCTTGCTGCACGGGCTGGATGACATCGGGCTGACGCTTCAGCACGAAGACAAGATCACCGCCTTCGAAGCGGCCCAAGGCTGAGAGCCGCGGTAGGGGTTGCGGCAGGCCGTCATGGAACAGTCTGTCAAATCAGCCGCCACGCTTCTTGCGTCCGGTTCTCCAATCCGCTGAGCGCTTCTATTACCCTCCCCCCGGGAGGGTCGGGCTCTCAGGCCCGGAGAGGGTCCGCTGAGTCTGTCCCTATCGAAGGCTCTCCGTCCCGCATTACCCTCCCCGCTCGTTCCTCGCGACCCTCCCGGGGGGAGGGTGTCATTCTTGTTTCCTGACAGCCCCTCTCTGCCTCCGCCCCCTCGAGCGAAACCGCGGGCGTTTCGCGGGGTTTCAACCGAAGCCCCGCCTCTCTTCTGCCGGTTTGGGAACTGGGTCTGGACTGCGGGGGTGGCTTTCGCCGCGCTGCGAAAGTGGAAGAACTCGGGAAATTGAACCGTGACTCGTTGCGGACCTTACAGTAGTTTGAAAGGAGTCGCTAAGTAGGCCTGCAGGAGTCGCGGGCCCACTTGGACCGATTCCCACCGGTGCGGAGCTGTCTGCCGCGCCAGCCCCTCCAATCGCTCCAATCTCGCCTCCGTGGGAGTGCCCCCAAATGGCGCTATCTTCGATTTCGGACCCCGCGGCACGTCGTGGGGGAATCGTCTTCTCACTGTTGTTGCTGCTGTGCGTCGCATCGGTGGCGGCCGGCGGCTACTACTATTACCAGGGGTCGGCGGAGGAAGGGGTCCGCGAGTCGGAGCTGATCCTACAGCCGGTCTCCCGCGGCCGCTTCGATCACGTCGTGCTCGAGCAGGGGGAGATCGAGAGCAGCAGTAACACCGAGATCATCTGCGAAGTCGAGTCGCGCGGCGGCGCGGGGACGGCGATCCTGTGGGTGATCGACGAAGGCTCGCGAGTCGAGAAGGGGGAGAAGCTGGTCGAACTCGACTCCTCGCAGCTCGAAACCGAACTGAAACAGCAAAAGATCATCGTCAGCAATGCTCAGGCCGCCTTGAGCAGCGCCGAAGCGACGGTCAAACAAGCCACGATCGCTCGCCAAGAATACCTTCAAGGGACCTACACGACCGAAGAAAAGGCGATCGAGAGCGAGATCGCCGTGGCCGAGCAGGAACTTCGCAAAGCCCAGCTGAATCTCCGCAGCACCGAGCGGATGGTTGCCAAGGGGCTGGTCAACTCGCTGCAGATGACCGGCGATCAATTCGGCGTCGTCAATGCCCAAAGCGTGCTCGAGGCGGCTCGCGGGCGGCTCAAAGTCCTCCAGGAACTGACCCGCGAGAAGATGCTCGTCCAGTTCGACAGCGACATCAACGCCGCCCAAGCCGCCCAAGAAGCGGCTCGCAGCACCTTGCTCGAAGAGCAGGAGAAGCTGGCCGACCTCGAGCAGCAGATTACCGCCTGCGTGATCTACGCACCGTCGGATGGCGTGGTCGTGCACAGCAACCGCTACAGCAGCCGCGGTGGGAACGCCGAGTTCGTGGTCGAGCCCGGTGCGATCGTCCGCGAACGGCAAGCCATCATCCAGCTCCCCGACCCCAGCAAAATGCAGGTCGTTGCCAAAATCAACGAGTCGCGGATCACCCTCGTTCGCGAAGGCATGCCGGCTCGGATTCGCGTCGACGCGGCTGCCGGCATGGAATTGCTCGGACGCGTCAAAAAGGTCAATCGCTACGCCGAACCGGGCAGCTGGTTCAGCTCGTCGATCAAGGAGTACGCCTGTGCGATCGAGATCGTCGATCCGCCGGACGACATCCGGACCGGGATGACCGCCGAAGTGCGGATCTTCGTCGAGCAGCAGCCCGACGCCCTGCAGATGCCGATCCAAGGCATCTACGAGCACTTCGGTGACACCTTCACCCTGGTGCGGACGCCGCAAGGGAAATTCGAAACCCGGGAAGTCGACATCGGAGCCACCAACGACAGCATGGCGACGATCCGCGGCGGAGTCGAAGACGGCGAGTTGGTCGTCTTGAACCTCCGCAGCCACCTCGATCTGATGAACCTCCCGACCCCCGAGGAGTCTCCCGAAGAGCTACTCGCCGCCCAGTTGGAAAACCGCCGCAGTGGAGAGGCGGCCGACGCCGATGGACCCTCCGACGCGAGCAGCCGCCCAGCTGCCAGTCCCGGTGCTGCGGGGGCTGGTGCTGCCAGTCCCGGTGCTGCGGGGGCCGGTGCTGCGGGGGCCGGTGCTGCGGGCCCCGGCGGGGGAGGCCCGCCCTCGGCCGCGGCGATGGTGGCGACGACGTTTGAAAAATTCGATACCGACGCCGACGGGACGCTCAGCAGCGAGGAGATCGCGGCGATGGACGAGCGGGCGAAGCGCCGGGCCGAAGGGGCTGACAGCGACGGCGACGGCGACGGGAAGGTCAGCCGCAGCGAGCTGACCTCGGCCACGGCCAAATTCGTGGCCCGCCTCCAGCAGCAACCCGGCGGCGGATTTTCCGGCAACGACGGAGGAGGCTCGGGTGCCCAGTAACTTGCAGCCCTATCCGCCGCCGCACACGCCCGGTTCCGAGGGAGCTGAGGCTGCCAACGCTTCGTCGCACGCGGGCCAGCGACCGCTGGCGACTTCGATCCGCAATCTCACCAAAGAGTACGTGCTCAAGAGTGAGACGGTCCGGGCGCTTCGCGGCATCTCCTTCGACGTACCCGAAGGCGACTTCGTGGCCATCATGGGACCGTCGGGAAGCGGCAAGAGCACGTTGCTGAACCTGCTCGGTTGCCTCGACCAACCCTCCAGCGGCCAATTGCTGCTCGGCGACGACGACGTCTCGCGGATGAGCGACGATCAGCTGGCCGAAGTTCGCAGCCGCCGGATCGGGTTTGTCTTTCAGTCGTACAATCTGATCCAGCAGTTGACGGTCGTCGAGAACATCCAAGTCCCGCTGTACTACCAAGGCCGGCTGGGAAACCATGAACGGCAGCGGTGCATCGAGCTGGCCAAGCTGGTCGGACTCGGGGAACGGCTCGACCACCGTCCCGCGCAGCTCTCCGGTGGTCAGCAGCAACGCGTCGCGATCGCCCGCTCGCTGGTCAACGATCCCTACTTCGTGTTGGCCGACGAAGCGACCGGTAACCTCGATTCGAAAACGACCGAAGAGATCCTCTCGCTGTTCGATGATCTGAACGAGAAAGAGGGGCGGACGATCATCATGGTCACCCACGAGGACGAAGTGGCGGCTCGCGCCAAACGCGTGGTCCGCCTCAAGGACGGGTTGCTGCAGTCGGACAAGACGAACTCCGAAGCCGACCGGACCGTGGCCCGCGAGCGTCAACGGCAAGCCGTGCTCGAGCTGATCGCCCGCGAGGAAAGCGAGTAACCGCCATGCTCTGGCTTCGCACCGTCCAGCTCGGCGTCAAAAGTCTGCTGCTGCATCCGCTCCGCAGCGGGCTGACCATGCTCGGCATCATGATCGGTGTCTGGGCAGTGATCGTGCTCGCCGCGGTCAGCCAGGGAGCCAGCAACCAAGTCGTCAGGCAGATCGAATCGCTCGGGGCCGACACGATCATCGTGCGGAGCGTCAAACCGCCGAGCGAAAAAATGCAGGGTTCGGCGGCCAGCCAGTATGGACTCCGCCGCGCCGAGCTCGACAAGCTGCTCTCGACCGTCCCGACGATCCGCAACGCGGTGCCGATCCGCGAGATCCGTCGCCAGTTCACCTACAAAGACCGCGTCGTCGATGGTCGCTTGGTGGGCTGCACGCCGGAGTACGCCGACGTCAATCGCTTGCATCTGGTCGACCCCGATACGATGTCGTTCATCACCGACATCCATAACTATCAGCGGGCCACGGTCTGCGTCTTGGCAGCCAGCGTGGCTGAAGAGCTGTTCCCCTACGAGAACCCGATCGGGCTGCGAGTCTACGTTCCCGAGCACACCGACTACTACACCGTGATCGGCGTCCTCCAGCATCGCGATCCCTCAGCGGCGATCGGCGGCTCGCTCGACTCGCAAGACTTTTCCGGCGACATCTACATTCCGATCAAGACGCTCCAGCAGCGGATCGGCGACACGATCTACACTCGCCGCAGCGGATCGCGCGAGATGGAGATCATGGAGCTGAATCAGATCACGCTCAAAGTCGATTCGGTCGACAACGTCGAATCGACCGCCGAACTGGTCAAGAACACGCTGATGCCGGCCCACGAAGCGATGAGCGACGTGGCGGTCGTGGTCCCCAAGGAGCTGCTCAAGCAAGCCGAAAACCTGCGGGTGATGTTCCTCGGGATCGGGATCCTGATCGCCTGCATCTCGCTGCTCGTCGGCGGCATCGGGATCATGAACATCATGCTCGCCAGCGTCACCGAACGGACGCGCGAGATCGGCATCCGCCGCGCTCTGGGGGCCAAGCGGAGGGACATCACGCGGCAGTTCTTGGTCGAGACGTTCGTCCTCAGCTTGGCCGGAGCCGTCCTCGGAACGCTGCTCGGGTTGCTTGGACCGATGATGTATTCCGGCTTGATCTGGGGCGTGAAGTACTTTGCCGCCGATAAGTTTGCGGCCCTGCCGGAGACGATTCGCGAGGCTCAGCCGACGATCGTGCTGATCACGATCCCGGTGGCGATCGCGATCGCCGTCGGCGTGGGGCTGATCAGCGGCCTCTATCCGGCCGTCCGCGCCGCCCGAATGAACCCGATCGAAGCCCTCCGCCACGAGTAAGATAGTCGCCTTTCGCTCCGCGAAAGTAGCGGTCCCATAGTCGCCTTTCGCTCCGCGAAAGTTGGGCAGGCTCGCTACTTTCGCGGAGCGAAAGGCGACTATAGGCGACTAACCCCGCAGCAACCGCTCGAACTCTTTTGTCATCCACTCGAGCGGATAGACCGGGAATGAGTGTTCGCGGGAGGCGGTGATCTGGGCTTCGCGGGCCGCTTCGCGAGCCGCTTGCAATTGCTCGTCGAGCTCGTGGTGCAGTCCGCTCAAATAGCTCGACAGCTCGTGGTTGATCGCTTCGAGTTCGCGATGCCAAGCGGCTTTGGCCTCGAGCGGTGGAATCGAGGCGAGCAGCGAACGTTTCCGCTCGAGCAAATCGCTGGGCAGATCGATGCGGTCGGCGAACCGCTCGGGAGCGAACTGCACATCGCGCTGCCGTTGCTGAAGATCGCGGATCGCCTGCTCGGCTTCGCCGCGGCGGGGCCAGCTCGCCGCGGCCCGCGGAGGCAGCAGCACGGTCGCGCTCAGGACGCCGTATTCGGGCGGCTGGATGCCAAAGAAACGCTGGATGATGATGTCGCCGAGCTGATCGTACTTGGCTCCGCCGATACCATGCAAAAACAGGTCGCTCAGGACCAAACGGGCATACATCGTGGTGACCAGCGCCCGAGGACGCAGTTTGAACTGCGGGCCGCCCGCGGCAAACAGCTGTTCGGCAGCCGCAGCCGACTCGGCCGCAGCACTGATCGCCACGCAGCGACCCTCGCGGTCGCTGATCTCCAGCCGATCGCGATGCAGCCGCACCCAGGCCGAGCGTCGCCGCGGATCGTCGTCGCCGTAGATCCACAGCGGTGCTTCGAACCAGCCATCCTCCTCGGCCAGCTCGGGGACCGGATGGGCGCTGCTGCGAATCCCGTGGGCTCGCCGGTATTCGATCAGCGACTGGTTGTAGCAGCTGTGCAGCCGCGGCAGATCAGCCACCAACGACAGCACGAACGCAGAAAAACTGTGAGTTCGGCAAGCGACGCTCATCGGCAGCTCGAGCGTCTGCACCCCGAGCTCCCCTTCGAGGGCGTGGCGGGCTTGGGCGACCGAACAGCCGATGTTTTGGCAGCGATCGGCCGCTCGGCGGGCGTGCCCCCAGAGCCGGTCGACCGCCGGGTGCTCGACGACTCCCCGAAGCGACTGGGCGAGCCGACGATCGAATGAATCGAACGCCCCCCGGTCCACGATCCATCGCTGCTCAAAAGGGACCGAGAGCGCGGCCGGAGCGTCGATCGGAACCGCTTCTCGGACGAGCCGGCCGTCGCGGAAGCTCGGTGCCACGACCGACGAACCGCCGCACAGGTCGTTGTCGATGATGAGGTTGACCGCCAGCGCGTCCTGCTCGGCGGCGACTGCCGAGAGGGCGAAATTCTTAAACCACACCCCGGGGTGAAACAGCTCCGGCTGGTGCCCGGCCATGACGATCGCCCGTGAGCCGACCTGTGACCGTAAATCGGCAGGCACTTGGCGATAGGCCGACGTGTACCGCGTCGCCGCCTGGACCAACTCCTCGCGGGCTGCTTGCCGGAGGTCCGCCAGCGGTCGTTCGCCGATCTCCACGTCCCAAGTGTCGGCCAAAGCGCGATTGGCCGCGAGCCGCTGACCCGCTTCGCCGAGCGGCGGATCGATTAGCGCCGTCCCATGCTCCCGAGGAGCGGTGAAGTCGCGGAATCGAGCGAGGGGAGGGGCTGGAGTCATCCGTGAGCGTTCTGACAGAGATCGCGGTGGCGGGGGAGTTCCCGACCATCGGCACACACGCGAGCGATGGCCGCATCGAGTACCTGATTGTAATACCGCAACCGCGTCTCTGCGTGATCGAGCGAGCCGCCAAACGATCGGCTCAGATCGATATAGATCCGCGGGACCGGAAGCTCGATCACCCGCAGCCCCGCCGCCGCCGCTTCGACCCACAGTTCAAGCGGCATCGCATAGCCATCGTCGGTGATCCGCAGCTCCCGCAGCCCCTCGGTCCGGTACGCCTTGAACCCGCAAAAGGCATCGGTCAGCTGAAAGCCGAGGCGACGGTTGAGCTCGCCGGTGATGCGGCGGTTGATGAACAACCGCTGGGCCGGTGGCTCGCTGTCGCCGGGGTATTGCTTGGCGTAGCGGCTGCCCGAGACGATGTCGGCCGACTCGGCCGCTTTGATGAAGCGGGGGATCCGCATCGGCTGGTGCTGGCCGTCACAGTCGAGCGTCACCACGCCGGCAAAACCCTCGGCGGTCGTGTACTCGAACGCCGTCCGCAGCGCCGCTCCGTAGCCACGGTTCTGCTCGTGGCGAAGCACCGTGATGTCGCTCCGCCGGGCTAAGACTTCCGAGGTTCCGTCGTTCGAGCCATCGTCGACCACCAGCACATGGTCCGCGTACCGCCGCACCTCGCTCAGTACGTCATCCACGTAAGCGACTTCGTTGTACACCGGCAGAGCAGCGAGCCAGCGGTTTGCATTCATAACGGACAACCTTTCAAGGCCGGACGGATGTCAGCGAGGCGAAGCCGACGCGCGCAACGGGCAGGCTCAACAGCCCGACGCCGCTGCGCTAGCAGAGAATGCCCGCCTAAGGAGCAAACTCCAGGCCGGCCACCAATTCTAGACGTCTTTCGATGATCGTCAATGAATCGCCGTGCGTTCGGGCTTTCCAGCCCCGTCCTGCCTTCTTGAGCCGTAGGCGCTAGCCTCGGGCCTCGCAACCCTGAATGTCCCGCTGTAGAACCCGCGGCTAGCGCCGTCGGCTCAGGGGTTTCTGGCAGAGCCTAAAACACCGCCAGCTGGCAGGTCGCCCTGGAAAGGCTGCCCTACGTTGGGCTGACGTACGTTAGAGCGTCCACAGCGGATCGCGGTCCGCTTCGCTCGCCCACGCGTCCAGCTCCGGGAACTGCTCTGCGAGCTGCTCGGCCAGCCGCTCCATCGCAAACCGTTCGCTGGCGAAGTGGCCGAGGAGGATCAGCCCGACGCCGGTGGCTCGAGCTTCGAGGCAGGCGTGGAAGTTGGCTTCGCCGGTGACGAGCCCATCGCAGCCACGCCTCGCGGCGGCCCCCAAAAAGCTGCCGCCGCTGCCGCAGGCGATCGCGACTTTGCGGACCCTTTGCTCGGCGTCACCCACCACGCGGACGCTCGCTGCGGCGACCGCCTGCTGGGCCCGACGAGCGAGATTTTGCAGCGTTTCGCCTGCCGCCGGAATCCCCACGCGGCCCGCACCGAGCACAGCGTCTGGCCCGTTTGCCTTGGGGGAAGCGTTCGCCTTGGGCGAAGCGTTCGTCTCGAGCGGCTGCAGAGGGGTGATCGACTCGAGCTGCAGGGCTTCGGCCCACTGTTGGTTGATCCCGCCGGCGGCTGAATCCATCGCCGTGTGGGCGCTGTAGACTGCGACGCCGGCAGCGATCAGCTCCAGCAGCATGCGGCCGGTCGTTGAATCGGCCGTGATCCGCTTCAGCGGCTGGAAGGGAAGGGGATGGTGGACGATGACCAGCTCGGCTTGGCGGCGGACTGCCTCGGCGACGACCGGCGGGGTGATCGTCAGGCAAGTCATCGCCCGTTGCACGCGGCGGCTGCGGTCACCGACCAGCAAGCCGACGTTATCCCACGATTCGGCCAGCGCAAGCGGAGCGAGCTGGGCTAGGAACTGAGCCAAGGCGTCGACGGTCAGCGGCCGCTCGGGAGCACCCATCGCTGGTGAATTGCCGATTGCGCGAGGCTAGCGGGGAGCGATCATGGCGATCATCCGCCGCCCGTGCTGCTGCGGCGCGGTTTCCACTTTGCCGACGGCCGAGAGGGTCGCGATCACCGATTCCATGACCTTGCGTCCCTCTTCGATGTGGGCCATCTCGCGACCGCGAAACAGCACCGACACTTGCACTTTGTCTTTGTGCTCGAGGAATTTCTCGGCCCGCTTGACCTTCGTATCGATATCGGCCTGGCCAGTTTTGGGGCGGAGGCGGATTTCTTTGGTCTTGGTGTGCGAGCTGCCCTGGTTCTTCTTCTTGTTCTTGTCGTACTTGAATTTGCCGTAATCCATGATTCGGCAAACCGGGGGCCGCTCATTCGGTGCGACTTCGACCAGATCGAGGCCAGCGTCGCGGGCCCGCGTGAGTGCTTCTTCGGTCGGGATGATCCCGTACTGGTCCCCTTCGGGGCCAATCACGCGGACCGGAGAGATTCGGATTTGCCCGTTGACGCGGGTGGTGTCGCGTTCGGGGAGTTGAAAGCCTCGTCGTGCCAGTGCCATTTATCGTCCTCGGCCGGGTGGCATTCCCGGACCAATCGTGGAAGGGAGGGGGATCGGCGAGTACACCCCGCCGGCCAGTTGCCAGTGTCAAAACTCGCCGCGATGCGGCGCCGAGTCTATCCCCACAGTCCGCAAGAGTATCGACCACTGCAACGCCTAAAGTCAACACAGTTTACCGCGGTTTTGGCCAGGGCGGCCCAGCAAGCCACCCCCAGGCGAAGGGAACCGAATGCCGGAAATCCGGCCGGCCCCGCACCCTCCGGCAGCTCCCAACCGCGGCCGCCGCGGGAAAAACGGGGCGGCGGACCAGCAGGCCTTGACGAGTTAGAAAACCCAGCCCAGACTACCGAAAGCTGAAACGGAAACCGGCCTCCAGTTTTGCAACTGACGTGCCGATACTCAAAGTCAGCCAAACTCGAGGGCGATTAGCTCAGTTGGTTAGAGCGCCACGTTGACATCGTGGAGGTCACAGATTCGAGTTCTGTATCGCCCACTTTTAAATCCTTAAATACCAAGCACTTACGGCAATTCGGCTTACACACAAAAGCACACACAACCGCCTCCCACACAAATTTACACACAAAAGGGAGGCTGGTCGGGACTGCCAGCCAGTTGGCACTGCCAAACAAAGCCCCACCGGTCACTTGATCGGCTGGGGTTTTTTTGTGCTCGCTCCCACCGCTCAATCGGCCACGCTGGCCAGTCGGCTGTTCATCCTGCTTCGAGCGTGTGTGGTTGCCTCCTCCGGATGTCTCAATTTTTGAGTTCCCCTTCTCATGGGGGCGATGCATCAAAGGTGTCGGCATCCAGGCTCTCTTTCTCGGCGTCATCCAGGTTGGCCAGTCGGCTCTCCATCCTGAAAGCTGTCGCTAGTCGCTTCTCTTTCAGTATTTCGTCGCCGTCTTGTTCGCGTTGCTGAACCTCCTGGGCGGGCGTTGAAAAATGCACCTGCGGTCGACAGGTTCGGTCACGCGTCGACATTCGCTAAGCGGCTAATTCCCCGCCGGTGGACGCTTAAAAGGCTTGGGCTGGCTCGCACCCAGAATGCCACCGGCGGGGCTGCTTTCGATCCCTTTGCCGCTCGCATTCCCCTTTTGCGGCGACGACTTTTGGAAGAGCAAGAAGAAAGAAAGCACCAAGTTGCTGCGGTCGCTGCCGCCGGGTCTGCTGCTCCAGAGGCACTGGAGCAAATCCACGCGGTGCGGGTAAAAGTGGGGCACTCGGCGGCACAATCTGCAAACCTCATGTGTGAAGGGTCGACACAATGCTTGGAGAGGCAATCGGCGTGACTGCGACGGTCGCGACATTCGCAAGTCTTGGAGTAGGGATTGCTGCCTGGCGGTATCCCGATTTTTGGACGCGACGTTGGCGAACGGATGTCCGGCCAAGCCCGCCTAGATCTGCCGTAGGAAAGATGGACTGCCGGTGTTGCAGGGGCACGGGAAGGCTCGGAAAGCCAAAATTCCGGGCGTGTAACATGTGCAGGGGAGTCGGACAGGTTGTGACTGACCGCATCGGCCAACCCGATTGCAGGTTTTGCCGTGGGAACGGTTGGGTGCTAACCGTGCAGAAATATCGCCAAGTCTGCGATGTATGCGATGGGATCGGTTTGCAGCGTCACTCTTAGGGTGGGGCGTCTTTTGGAAGAACCCGAGAATGCCCGGCTTTGCACCCAACGGCTTTCATTCAGACCACGGTCTGGGACCTTGGTAAACCCCGCTGATTTGCATTCCCCTGCCGTGGGGTCGACTGCCGGGATGAAGGGCGTGGCGACTCACAGGGATGTCTGGGCGGTTCAGTCATCGCGTGCCAGCTCGTGTGGTAATGCCTCCGCACCCTTGGATCGCGGCGAGCATTCGTTCTATCAATCGATCAACCAAAAGTGGTAGCCGAAGGCAATAACGGACGCCAACAGAGAAAGAGCCGCTAATGCACGATGCCGTGTGTTTCGCGTAGTGACAAATGCAACGATCCCGGAACACGCGGTGACCGCCGCGGAAAAGAAAATGAAGCCCACGAACCTCGTCATCGCCGTGTGCTCCCATGGGTCGTTTCCAGTTCGCTCGAAACGAGCGATCGCGTCAGCATCGGGAATTTCACCGCTCATCCAGGCGTAGGCCCAGGTAAGGATGACCACCGCGAACAGTTGAGCAACCGCACCGACATTCAGGATGAATGGCCAAAGGGAATCGGGAGGAAGCGGAGGGATGTTGTTCATGGCTGTGGTCAGAGATAGCAGATTCCCTGGAGCGGAGCGGCGGCTGCGGGGCGGGAGGAACTGGAGCAACACCAATCCTCCCCGAACGGCCTTTGCTGACGCTCTTGTCCGCCGCTGCCGTCAGCGTCCTTTCGCCGAGGTGTAGAGAGAGTCAATCAGTGGCACGAGGTAGTCGTGACCACTTTCGAGAAGGACCCTCAGCTTCTCGCAGATTGCCTCAGTGTCTTCGCTGGTTGCTCTACCGGAGCCATCCTGCTCCGACTGCCACTCGGAATCGTCACCGAAGGCTCCCCAAGCACGGAGTTCCGCCACTCGCTGCTGGAAGAAAGGGGACAGCATTACGGTGCGTGCCAAACCAAACTCTTCGCGGAAATAGCGACGCACTTCGGGCAAGTGGCCTCCCTCCCATATCAGGTACAGGAGTCCGGGCGTCCAGAGTTCCTCTACAGGCAGCCGAAAGTAACCCGCCAATGCACGAAGCTTCTCTTCGTTCTTTCGGTCCATTCGCGTCAGCCCGGCGGAGCAGATTTTATTCACCCAGTTGGGATCGACCCCGATTGCTCCAGCCGCCGACCGCTTGCTCTTCCGGAGCACCAAGGAAAACAAGTTATCCAGATTCTCACGAAAAATCTCTCGCCGCTCTTCGCGACTGAAAAGATTGGCCGAGGTGGATTCCGCCGCCATTACACCCGCTCCGATTTGTTGCCGACTCTTTTCCCACTTTTTGCCCGCTCACCCTTGACCCCGAGCAGTCACGCCATATGCTACCACATCCGACAGTTTGCCGATAGTTTTCCCGAGGATTTCTTGTTCAGCCATGCCTCCCTCGCCCTACAACCTCTTTCCGCCCCTCGACCGCGAGGCCCTCGACGCCCTCCGCGGGTCGATCGCGACTGAGGGCCAGCTCGACCCGATCATCAAGGATGAGCAGGGCGTCACGGTGATCGGGCACCATCGCGAGATGATCTGCAGAGAGCTGGGCGTCGCCCCAAAAATCGAGGTGCGTGAGTTCCGCTCAGAGGCGGAAAAGTACCTCGCCGCCATTCAGTCCAATCTCGCCCGTCGCCACCTGGACCAAGCGGCCCGTGAAGAAGTGATCAAGCGATATCTCTGTTCGCTGGAGGAGACAGGGGATTTCGTCTCGGCACGCGAGATCGGTCGGCGTTTCGATGTCAGCCACAACACCGTCCGAAGGTACCAAGCCGAGCTGGAAGCGAGTGGTCGGATTGACCAGTTGCCGGAGAGAGCCCGCGGCAAGGACGGAAAGCTGCGACCAACCAAGAGACATTCCATCGCCGTTTCCGGCCCGGCCAGCATTGCCAGGGCTGCCAAACTGCTCCCGGACCTCCCTAACCGCCTGGCGGGAAAAACACTCGATTTCCGCTCGGCGAGGCGGGCAGTCCAACGGGAGCAAAGTAAGGAAAAATACAGCGAGTGGGATCGCATCGCCAAGAGTTCGGTGACTGCTGAAAACGTCCGGCTACACCACTCCTCTTTCCAGGGGTTGCAGGACTCGTGGATCGGCCCCGAAGAGGTCGACCTCCTTCTCAGCGATGTTCCCTATGACGCCAAATTTATCGACTCTGGCCAACTGAAGGAACTCGTCGACCTTGCCCAACGATGGCTCAAGCCCGGCGGGCTCTTGGTCCTGTACGTCGGAAGCATTCACCTGCCGAGGTCAGTCGCAGTGGTGCAGACGCAATTCGAGTGGGTGGACATGATCGTCTCGGTCAACGCATCTAAAGGCCAGCCCTACCACCCTCACAAATCGCTGATTGGCTATCGTCCCGTCCTGGTTTGGAGCAAGAGCCCATTCGCAGCAATTAGGCCATGGAGCAATCTGCTCTCACGGTGTGGCAAGGAAAAAGATGCCCATGAATGGCAGCAGCCGCTGACTGAAGCGAAACAGCTAGCCGAGTGGTTTTCAAAGCCGGGTGATCTGATCGTGGACCCTTGTGGAGGATCTTTCACGACCGCGATCGCCGCGTACCAACTTGGCCGCCGATGCGTCTCGTGCGAGCGGGATGAGCGGCGGTACTCCCGCGGCACTGATCGCCGGAAGCAAGTGACCAGCAATCCGGAAGCCGGGTCCACCGCTGCAGAGCCTCTGATCCTCCAGCATCCAGCGAAATAGGCGACATCCATGAGATCCCCAAAAATCCCACCCGGTGCCGAGCTTGTCACGAGCTTCGCGGACATGCACAAGCTGTACGCTGCATTCATGTCAGGCTACTTCCCGTTGCTCATCGTGGTGGGCGATCCTGGACGTTCGAAATCGTGGTATTTCGAACAGCAGGACGCTGAATCCCTGCAAATCATCAAGGGCAATGCGTCTCCATTCCAGACCTACAGGACGCTGTGGGAGCACCGCAACAAGTTGATCGTGCTGGATGACGCTGAAGTCCTATGGGCGAACCTCGAAGGACGGAGATTGATCAGGCAGGCGACGGAACTCAAATCCTGCAAAACAATCTACTGGGAAAAAGCATCCCGACAGCTCGAAAAGGACGGTATCCCTCGTTCTTTTCAAACGAAGAGCCGGTTCTGCATCATCTGCAACAGGTTCGTCTCGTCTCAGGCCGAAGACCAAGCAGCAATCCTCGACCGTGCCCACTTCATCTATTTTGATCCTACGAATGCAGAGCTGCATAAGTATGTAGGGAGCTGGTACTGGGACCAAGCTATCTACGACTTCATTGGTCATCATCTAGGGAATCTTCAGGGGCTCTCCGTACGATCATACGTACGGGCCTATCACCGCAAGCAAGCAGGTATCGAATGGAAGCAATGGGTATTGGAGACCTTTGCCCTGGATCTGCATATTGCCGTGCTACAGGATCTGGAGAGACGCGAAGAGCTTACGCCAACGGATCGCGTAAGGCAATTCACCCAACGCACGGGACTCAAAAAGTCCAGCTACTACAGCTTACGGAAGCGACTGCCGACAGCCGATCTTGACCACGATCCTGCCCCCGCGATCAGGCTGACAGCTAAACCGCCACGCCCACCCGACCTCCGAGCGGAACTCGCACAGATACGCGAGGAGGCTCTCGATGACGACCAGCATTCCGCTGGAATTCGGAATCCACCACCCTCAATTGTCAAGTTCGATTCCAGCAAAGGAGACAGACGGTGTAATAAGTGAATCAACGAATCGACGAGCAGGAATGAACATATCCGCAGGCGTAAGCTCGCCTGTGGCAATGCACTCTGACGCCGCGAAGTTCGCTTCGCATTTCCCCCAAACCTGAGAAGAAAACGATGTCTGAAAAAGCCACGACCGCAGCTAGCCGCTCACTCACCCTCACTCCCTACTGGGGAAACGATGGAACCGCTGCTGCAGACCTCTTTGCTGTCGAAGAGGCTGGCACTCTATACGACCCAGACGGCACATTGACTGAGCCGACGGATTATCCGGATGGTGATCCAAAAGAGAACTCGGACCTTCGGAAATGCAGCACCCACACGTCGTTCACCGTCAATCCCGACCAAGGCTCTGAAGAGATATTCGAGTCCCTCGCCGACTATTGCGACCTCGATAAGGGCGGAGACTGCTGGGAAATCTACCGCCAGACCAAGAGATACCTTGAGCTACGCCGCTATCTCCTCGCCAGGGGCTTGGTCACTGTCGAGGACATCGAACAAGAGAACAGATCTTGGAGCGTTATACCTGGATTGAATCAGTTACCACAGGATCTATACGATCTGCTCGCCGAAATCAGCCCGGACCTGGCGGAGCGTCAGCGACAGCAAACACCTGCCGATCCTGAAGCCTGACGTTTGCCCTCGACACTTCCCCGCTTGCGTTAACCGCTTACGTCCCGTTGAGACTAAATGGACGATTTGCAGCTTTCTCAGATGTCCGGACAGCAGTTGCTTGGGCATGTCGTTCTCCGTCAGACGGTCCTGCCCGAGCAACTCCTCCGGAAACTTTCGGCACAGGAGCTTCTGGAGTACGCGGTTTTGACGCAAAGAAACCTGCCGATGTCCCAATTAGCCCGACTGTCCGGCGACGATTTGCTTCAATACGTTGTACTCCGAAGAGAAGAGCCGCCAGACTCGCTGATCCAAAAGCTGACGCCGCAGCAAGTTTGCGAATACGAAGTCCTGAGGGCACGGCCAAGCCAGAGCCCACAATCGTGACCGGGGCCACTGCCTTCAGACACAGCCGAAAACTGCTCGAAGGCAGCACCAGGCGAGCCGCAGATCGCGTCGGCCTCCCAGGTCCGTCCCCTCAATCCATCTCATAGACGGTCGAAACAGCAAAATGATCTGAGCCAAAGGTGCTGCTGCTCTTTTCGGCGTCTTCAAATTTGTCCTCATCCGCCCCGGTCACGTAGATGTTGTCGATCGGCCCGGTCCCTGGAAAATCAGTGCTGTCGTACGTCTCGCCCACACCAATTGTCAGATTCTTCATCTGGAGGCCGTGGACTAGACCTTCGCCCAGCAAGGCATGTGTTTCGTCATAACGATCGCCAGAAGCCCCGCTTCCCATCGCGTCGACATCCAAGTCGGTGCCGTTCTTTGACGCGTCGGTGGCTCCCACGTTCAAGTCGCCGATGACCATCATCGAGTGCTCGGCGAACTTGTGAAGGTCATCAACGACGCTCAGGGCCATGGCAGCAGCGAGGTACTCCCGCTCCATCGCATTTTCCCGCTCGTTTCCGGAGCGGGATGACTTCAGGTGGGTGGTGCACAGCAAGTAGATTGCCGCACTGCCTCCTGCACCGTATGGTAGCGGTTCTGACCGGTGAGAAGACGATGAACTCCCAAGGTTTTGGCGTCATCGCAAGCGTCAACTGAGATGGATCCATCTGAATGCCAGAGGCAGAAAACGCGACAGCAAGTACAGACACGGTGGTTCTTGGGCCGTCGAACCCTCGCTCGGGAGCTTGGGCTCGCTTCGAGAGCTGGGCGAGCAAGAGGCTCACTCCACACCGGATTCACGCCGGGCTGATACTTTTTATCACGATTCTTGCCGCAGGAATTTTGCTTCCTTTGGTGCGGGCTCATCCGAAACCCGTCCACGCGTACTTCCACGCGTTGGCCGACTGGCTGAGGGTAGGGTTTGCGTTCTTTCTGTGCGTCCTATTCACGGTGGCGATGTTCAGGCTGCTCTCGCCACGACGGTCGCACCTTGCCCACTGGAGATCGCACCCTCCCGCTTGGCTGGCTGCTCTCGTCGCATGGGCTGTGGTTGCATGCATCGATGTTCTGTATGGCTTCACCGCCCGGGGGTATCGTGCGACTGCGTGGGAATGGCTCGGCTACGCAGGCGGCTCGCTACTGATTGTGGGCTGGTACTACCAACTGTGGCCGGGCACCACTCAGAGCGTCCGAGAACCAGGGGAACCGGACTCGGTGGATGTGGTGTCGACGACGCTCCAAGACGTAAAAAATGCACCTTGGAACGAGATTGAGGCGTGGCTTGAGTCAGATGCACCGGCACAATATGACTTTCTCGACCACCAAATCGTGGCTGACCGTGTGAGCCGCCTGATTTCCCGCGGAACTCGATCAGTGGGGATCGTGGGCCCGTTTGGAGCGGGAAAGACAAGTCTGATCGCGAGGATTATCCGCCGGTTACTTATCAGCGAAAGACTCGGTGGCAGGCACTTCGTCTGCCACCATAGCTGCTGGGGATTCGAGACCTCTGCGTCTGCCATCCACGAAATGCTTGGAGCGGCCGTTTCAAAGCTTAGATCTGAGGTGGACACCTTTCAGGTCGACTCACTTCCAGAGTCCTATCGAACGACGTTTTCAGCGGGTGGCGATTGGATTGAGGCCATCGCGAATCTGATCCTACGTAACCCGAACCCCATGGAACAGTTTGAACGCCTGTCGAACCTGCTAGGGGACGTGGGTGGAACTATCGTTTTTATCGTCGAGGACCTAGACCGCAACGACACACAAAGCTTCGAGGTCCAGGAAGTATTAGCCTTCCTTGAGCGACTGAAGCAGTTCTCCAATTTACGTTTCATCCTCACCGGAGGTCTTTCTTCCTCAACCGGCATCGACTATGCAAAGCTTTGCGATCACATTGAGTACCTAAAAGCCATTGAGCCGACACTTTCTTCGGAACTCGTTGCACGCGTCAGCGATAGATGCCTGGATGAATCTGAATTTCCCCATATAAAGGTCGCCAATCCCGACCGCGTGTATGAGTGGCATGCAGTCACTGGATTTCTAATGAGGGACTACGAGCAACTGTCGCTTGTGGAAGCATTCGCATCGTTGCTCAACACCCCTCGGTCGCTGCGACATACTCTCGGACGCACCTACGCGGCATGGGGCACGCTTGCCGGAGAGATCGATTTCAACCAACTGCTCGCAGTGAATGCGTTACGGTCCGGCTCGCCCGAATGCTTTCAGTTCCTCATCCGACGTTGGAGCCGAATTCATTCTCTTCCTAAGCAGGACCCGGCGTTCGGGAGGGATCGGATAGAGATGATCCGGAAAGCGATTATTGAAGACTGGGACCGAACATCCCGAGACGTAGAGTGGAATCCTGCGGCAGCTTTACGGATCATGAAATTCATTCTGCCTGCGACAGAATACTGGTTGTCCGACAGTTCTAGGCAACCATCTTCGAGCGGCGTGCAGCAAGGCATCCACCAGGAGCGATATTGGCGTCGTGCAGTGAACGAGGCGATCGACAGAGACGAGGTCCGAGACCAACGTGTCTTCGAAGAGACGCAAGATTGGCTTCACTTGCCCCGGCAAGACTCACCCTTTGTCGAAAGCATCTGCACTTCAGAGACATTCTGCATGGTATGGCAAGATCTCGCCGGGATTTTTTTTCGTGGCGATTCGGACCGGATACTACTTCTCTGCGAACATGTTCTAGACCGCATTCGCAGCGAGCAGGGTGTGCGAGCGACATCTGACAGCACTGGCTTCGCAGCCGTCTTCCAATTTGCATATCGTTACCTCTCGACAGATGAAAGGAACACTGAGTGGCTACGGCACCGCATCCGTGATGCATGTTCGGTTAGCCTTGAGCTTGTGAATGGCATGTGGTATTACTGGGCTACGGGACCGGCACCGGTTCCGCGACAGGACCGGCAGGGCATTCGTCACTGCATTCTTGAAGAGGTGAAGAGAACGGTCACCGACGCTGACGCCTTGCGAGCAAGGCTTAATCCTGAGGAGCCAAATACGCTATACCACCTCGTGTTTGCTCCAGGGGGTGACGACGGTGTGATAGTCGTGAGTGTGCGTTCATGGTCCTGGCTTGGCCCAATAATCCTTGAAGGCTTGCGGTGCCAAGACTTACCGACAGTAGCGAACTGCGTTGTTCTCATCGGTGCCCGTGCCGCAAGAGAAGTGCAGGCCGCCGTTGACACGGAAGTCCTCAACGCGTTTTTTGGCGATAATGCACGCGAGGTCGTCGAGTTGCTTGCGGCGATGGTTGACCAGCTTCCCGATAAGGACCAGGCGTTCGCTAACCGAATGGTTGATGCCGCCCGAGCTGCAGTGCGTGCGGCACAATAAACGACCACGCCTTCTCAGCCTACGGCATGGGAGCCGCTGCTCACCGCGGGACAGATTCACTTGGCCGCACTCAGATTGGTCCTGATCATGCCGACGCATACCGGCATGCACGCGATTAGCTGGCCGAGGGGGCCATGAAGCAAAAAGAGCAGGCCTGAGGTGAGTGGACATCGCAGACCTGCTCGCACAGTTCAATCCCCGTGTCGATCAGGTTTCCCCTAAATCGGGCCGGTTGGCCCGGCCTCACCCCTCGGCCCAGCCTCACCCCTCGGCCCAACCTCACCCCTCGGCCCAACCTCACCCCTCGGCCCAACCTCACCCCTCGGCCCTCGAAGCAACTCCACAAGTGTGGCATCACTTCGAATCTCCCGGACGAGTCTCTCCGCTTGATCCTTTGGCGAGGACTGCACGACGTTAGCTACAAACAGGCCAACGAAAATCGTGAAGGCTGAAAGTGAAAAGAATCGTGCTGCTCTGTATAGGTCAACCAAATATTGGGTATGGTTGTTCAGGTCGACCTGGCATCGCATATACAGGTTGATGATGCTTTTCTTGAAATTGTCAGAATCCAGGGCCGCATCATACTGGTCGAGTGCAATTTCAGTGCGATGCCCAACATCGAAGAATACCATCAGGAGCGTGATAGCATTCATTAGAGCAAGCATCGCCAGGACGCCCAGGACCCTCATCCACTCGGCGTCAAAAGCAAAAGCTCTTGGCATCAGCAACCCAACAAAGCCCAGCAGCAGGGAGCTGACCGTAAGTAAAGTTTTGCACTTATCTGCGACTGCGGCACAGCGAGATCCGGCGTTGTCCAGGCACTCTTTTGACACCCGCACCAGGGCGTCAAGATTCGTGGAGTCCTCAAGGCTAAGGTCCTTGTGCTGCTGGTGGGAATAGCTCCGGCGACTCACCTCCTCCAGCGTGATTTCCAGCCCGTAAAGACGAAGCGAGTAGTAGGCGAGCCTTGTAACGAGCCATCGGCGTGCTGAATAGAACTTATCCAGCAGTTTCTGGGCTACACTGATCTCCGACTTCGTGTCTCCGCCATCGCTAACATTGGTCATTCGCAAACGATCTCACAAAGGAACTAGCGATTGCCGTGCCACCCGATAAGTCGAGCCACGCCCACTGCCCATTGGGATTTACTTCGAAGAAGTACCACTCTCCATCACGCCCGACAGCCATGTCTATTGCGGCAAAACGGAGCTCGTAATGAGCGACCAGCTTCCGCAGCAGTGAATCAACAGCCTGCGGTAGCTCGATATCTGCGTACGTCACGTCAGACATGTTATTGCGTCGAATGTCGCAGCGTTGCATGCCGTCTTCCCCTACGGCTCGAAGCTCAACGGCGTGAACGTCGCTGTCGACCACCGTGACTCGCACGTCCGAACGCTTGGGAACGAACTGCTGAAACAGTGTCGGGCAATGAACAAGGTCGCCGCTCGAATCAAGATGGTGCCTCTCGACCTTGTTCGTGTAAATCAATGAGTCATTGGCTCCATCCCGTTCCACGTATCCAGTGGACATGGGTTTTGCGATCACCCGTCCGCCGCAACGATCAAAGAATGCCCGTGCAGCAGTAGCATCCTGTGTCACAAGCGTTTCGGGAACAGTAAACCCCAGGGATGCTGCCGTTGATAGCTGTTCAAGCTTGTGCGAGGCGGATGCGTTCGCCGATGGATGGTTCATCCAGCGGCACTTGGGGATATGAGCGAGAAAACCCTCGACGGCCTCCGACCACTCGCTCAGTGCGTACCGACCTTCTGGTGATTCTCCGAACCGCTCGTCCCGCAGTTGTTCTGGACGACGGTACCAAACGTTTTTTACCTGCTTCGGGTATAGCTCGTGCTCACCGATGCTGATCCTAGGTTCGCCCAGCCGGAAGGAGAGCATGCATCCGCCGAGGAGGCTGTCGGTATCGAGACGTACAAGGGGGATGCCGGAAGCGGCGAGAATCGGCTCAAGATAATCCACGGTAGCATCGCGACTGTTCGTCAGGATTAGGAGCATCTGGGAAACGTCCCGTTGCGAATTCGCCCAGCGTCCGCGTCGGACATTTCGGCTTGAACCGCCGTCATCGTCTTGGTTCCCGCCATCAGCATCCGCCGGGGAGCCAAGGCGGATTTAGCCGAATAATCCCTGTCGTCCTGTTCCGTTGCGATTCTCGTGGCTGTTAAAGTTCCCGACTGCAAGGCCGAATGCGATGGCCGCGACGAGTCCCCGTCCGGCTGCTCTGCACGGATGAGCGTATGGGTCTGCGTACCTGCCGCAGTGCCCGCTGCCGATCCATCGTCGCAAGCCTCTTGGAACTGAAGAATGAAGGCTTTAGCCATATCATGCTTTCCTTTTGATGGCGAAGTGAGTCTCTGTCCCCTGATCGGCGTCGGAATCCTCGGATGCCACTTCCGTGACCGTTCTCGTGCCCGCCTGGACTGCAGCTCGCTCCCGAGAGCCTGATGCCGACAATTGCCGCTCCTGAAACCGCAGCAGAAACGCTGCAGCCGGTGTTTTGCTTCCAGGCGAGTCGTGCGGTAGCTGAGTGTTTATGCCCATTTCGGTCTCTTTCGATGCGGCCTCAGGCGTTGAGGCTGCTTTCCAGCGGTGCAGCCGGTGATCGCATCAGACCTGCCTCAGGCGTGTCTTCCCCTGCCGCGGTACGCCGCAGCAAGGGAGATCCAGAAGTTGCTCGTTAGTGGAAGAGCTGGGCTAAATGCAAGCAAATCCAAGTTTTCCTCCTAGTTTATCGCTCGGTCGCGGCGAGGTACACTGCCTGCCGTCCCCGACCGGGGCTTGAAGCCGAATGCGGCAAAATCTTCTGAACGGCTTCGCCACGACGAGCAGGACCAGTAGGAATGCGGTACAGTGCCGACCTCACGGCGGGGGCTCTCAAGGTCCCCGAGAGCCGGATTCTGGCCGATCTGATGCTCCGCGGCATCGATGACGCTGGTTGGCGGGAGGCAATTTACGAACGGAACGTCCTCCAGGCCCGCAGCCTCAAGACCGCGAAGCGGCTCCGCACGCTGATCCGGAACCGCCTGGAGACGATGACCGAGGAGATCTGGCTTTTGGTGCGGGACGGGACCGGCGACGAGGCAACCCACGCCTGCCTGGCGGCAGCGGTTAAGCAGAGCAATTTGCTGGGCGACTACCTCGATCTGGTGGTGCGGGAGCAGTATCGGCTATACGCGGACTCGCTGCCGAAAAAGCAGTGGGAGCGATTCATCGATGACTGCCGTGGCCGCGATCCGGACATGCCCCAGTGGAGCCAATCCACGGTCCAGCGGCTTCGATCATCGGTGTTCCAAGTCCTCGCCGAGGCGGGGTACATCGAGAGCACCCGTACCACAAAACTTCAGGCCGTTCACATCGCCCGTCCCGTGTTGCGTTACCTCCAGAATCATGACGAGAAGCACGTCCTCCGATGCATCCAGGTGGGACCATGAGCGATTCGCTCACTGAACGACTGGATGCGATCCTCCCGCGAATCACCTCGGAAGAATTCCTCGAAGCGAAGGGACTCGGAAACGAGATCGCATTCTTCATCTTCGATTACCCGCCGGAATCAGAGCTGGTGGTCCGCCAGCATATTCGCTTTCTGCTCGACCAGATCCCAAAGCGGAAACCGCACATCCGGCTCATGCACATAAATCTCTTCGAGTTCGTCATCAATCACCTGCGAAGCCGCAAGCTGCTGGACAAGACATTCGAGCTGCAGCGGCAAAAAGGAGACGAGTTCGTCCTCAAGCAGCTCGAAAAGGTTCTGCATCCAGAGAAGCTGGCCCCGCTTCTCGCTGAAGCCATCCAGCCGCACGACCAGGACCTAGTGCTTGTCTCGGGTATCGGGAGCGTCTGGCCACTGCTGCGGACACATTCGCTGCTGAACAACCTACATCCGATCATGGGCCGCACACCGCTCGTGATCTTCTATCCCGGCAGATACGACCAGAAAACGCTGCGGCTCTTCAACAAGATCAAAAGCAACAACTACTACCGAGCGTTTCGGCTCATCCCGTAGGCAAGACCGACGATGAAAGTAAAGCAACTCTTCGAGCGTGACATCTTTCGGTCCATCAATGGCGTCGTGAAGGCGGACCAACTGGATGAGTCGTCGGTATGGCAGGAGTTGGACGAGTTCGTCATTACTCAGGAACTCGACAAACACCTCCGGAAGTTCTTCGCCTCCTACCTAGAGGCGATCGACCGACCGAACGATCCCGACGTAGCGGGTAACATTGGCGTCTGGGTTTCCGGTTTCTTCGGCTCTGGCAAGTCGCACTTCATCAAGGTTCTCTCGTATCTGCTGGAGAACAAGCCGCACTCGCACAACGGGCAATCGAAAGAGGCCGTCGAGTTCTTCGAGCCGAAGATCCAGGACGCGATGCTCTTTGGCGACATCAAGCGAGCGGTGGCCTCGAACACCGATGTCATTCTCTTCAACATCGACAGCAAGGCGGACACCAAGGCAGGCCGGGACGCGATCCTGACCGTCTTCCTCAAAGTGCTCAATGACATGCAGGGCTTCTGTCCTGATCATCCACACATTGCCCACATGGAGCGGTACCTCAAATCCAAGGGAAAGCTCCAGACGTTCGAAGACGCATTCCGAGAGTTCAGCGGCAGCGACTGGAAGGACGAGCGGGACGCCTACCAGTTCCATCACGACCAGACGGTGGATGCATTCAGTGCCGCTACTGGCCAAAGCAAAGACGCTGCCGAAAAATGGATCGACGGTGCCGAGGAGAAGTTTTCACTCACGGTTGAAAATTTCTGCCGCTGGGTGAAGGAGTATCTCGATTCCCAGGGCTCAGACCACCGGGTCATCTTTTTGGTTGATGAGGTAGGGCAGTTCATCGGTGGCGACACACACCTGATGCTCAACCTGCAGACTATCGCCGAAGACTTGGGGACGATGTGCCAGGGCAGGGCGTGGATCGTTGTGACCTCCCAGGAGGATATCGACGCCGTTTTGGGCGAGATGCGGACAACGAAATCGCACGACTTCTCTAAAATCCAGGGTCGCTTCAAGACCCGGCTGTCACTCTCCAGTGCAAATGTGGACGAAGTCATCCAGGAGCGTCTGCTGGCGAAGGAAAAGGCAAACGGCTCGATTGAACAGCTCGAAGGGCTCTTCAGCGATAAAGGGGACATCCTTCGGCACCAACTGACGTTTCATAACGTCGGCATGACCTTCAAGAACTTCCGGGATGCCGACGATTTTGTCCGGAACTATCCGTTCGCCCCATACCAGTTCCAGCTCGTCCAGAGGATCTTCGAAGCGATCCGCAAGGCGGGAGCCACTGGTCTGCACCTTTCCCGCGGAGAGCGGTCCATTCTCGATGCATTCCAGTCAGCCGGGCAGGTCGTGGCCGACTGCGACGTAGGCGTTTTGGTGCCGCTGTATCATTTCTACCCGTCAATCGAGAGTTTCCTCGATACCGCGGTCAAGCGGACAATTGATCAAGCCGCCGAAAATCCCGGTCTTCAGTCGTTCGACATCCCTATCCTCCAGGTCCTGTTCCTGATCCGCTACGTCGATGAGATCAAAGGAAACGTCGACAACCTAGTTACATTATGCCTGAACGAAATCGACGCCGACCGGCTGGCCCTGCGGAAGCAGATCGAGGAGACCCTGCAGCGGCTAGAAAAAGAGACGCTGATCAGCCGCAGCGGAGACGTCTACTTCTTCCTGACCAACGAAGAACGGGACATCAACCGCGAAATCAAACTCGTTGAACTCAGCGGTCACGAAGAGGCCGACCTGCTTGGGGAAATCATTTTTGGCGATGTGGTGAAAGGGCAGCCCAAGCATCGCTTCACTGAAAACAAGATGGATTTCGCCTACAACCGTCTCTGCGATGGATTCCCTGTTGGACGACGGGCGGAGGGGGGGCTGGCGGTGTCGATTATTACTCCGCTGGCTGATGACTACGAACTCTACCGGGACGAGAGATGCGTTCTCGAAAGTAGCAGCGACGGCGGTCAGGTCCTCATTCGGCTCGACGACACCCCAGCTCTGGGGCGTGAGATCCGAACATACCTCAAGACTGACAAGTACGTCCGCAACAAGGATGACGGCACTCTTCCGGCGACGACTAAACGCATCCACCGCGATCTGGCGGATGACAACCGGGAACGCCGTGTCCGGTTGGCGAACCTCTTGAGCGACATGTTCAGAGAGGCTGGCTATTTCGTCGCAGGCAACCGGCTTGATGTGAAAGGTGCCGCACCTTCGACGTGTCTCGATGAGGCTCTGGAGTACCTCATTCAGAATACGTTCACCAAGATGGGTTACATCAAGAAGCTCAGCGACAACCCGCTAAAGGAGCTTCAGGCGATCCTCCGCAGCAACGATATCGGTCAGCAAGCACTCGCCCTTACGCTGGAGGAGGGAAATCCGAAAGCCATCGCTGAGGTCCGCAGTTACATCGAACTGGCGACTAAGGCCAGTCGTCCGATAGTGCTGTACGACACTGTTGAACGTTTCGCCCAGCGGCCCTACGGATGGCCCGCCGACGAGGTGTTGATCCTGGTGGCACGGCTGCTGGTCCTGCAGGAAATACAGCTCGTCATGGACGCGGCTCCACTTCCGCAGGATCGAGTCTACGAGAACATCACCAAATCGGCTAAGCAGCGGAAAATCACCATCGTTCGCCGCAAGACGACCGATCCGCGAGCGATCCAATCGGCCCGTGGTCTCGGCAAGCAGGTTTTTGCCGAGATGGGACCAGATGGGGAAGACGCCCTTTTTACTTTCCTCACCAAGAAGCTGCAAAGCTGGGAAAAGAACCTCGGAGAATACAAGCTGCTCGCGGCAACTGGTGGCTACCCCGGCAAAGACGAGATCGCCGATGGGGTATCCCTCTGCAAAGCACTATTGGCCTGCGACGACAGCTATGCCTTTCTAGAACGTTTCAACGACCGCAAGGACGACCTGCTCGATTTCTCTGACATCTACGCGGAGATCGAGCACTTTTACGAGCATCAGCGGCCCACCTGGGAAACGCTCCGGCGGGAGTCCAGCCGTTTCGGGCTGAACCGCATGGAACTGGAGCGGGACGATACTGCTGGACCGGCTTTGCAGCGGATACAGGAAATCCTCGCCGCCCCCAGTCCCTACCGACTCATCAAGGAAGCCGATGGGCTAATCGCCACGGTGGAGGGAGTCAACACGAAGCTGGTGACGGACCGCCGTGCCGAAGCTCTGAAGGCACTCGACACACTCTCTGCCCAAGTCGAGCAAGAAGTTGCCACTGCCCAAGGCGACGCGTCGCTCAAGTCGACTTGCCTCTCCCGATTTCGGTCGCTCCGAGAGCAGATCGAACGCCAGGAGAGCGTGGCTCATATTACCCAGGCCGAGCAAGAGGCCAAGCAAGCCTTCGAAGATGCCTTGAGCAACATCGAACGGTGGGCCGATAAGCAGCAGCCGCAGCAGACAAGCGGCGGTAAGCAGGATGAACCGCCGAAGCCGACAATCAAGCCCCGCAAGGTGGTCGAACCGTCGAAGCTCGTAGCCAGTCCCTACCTGGAATCGATCGAGGAGGTGAATAGCTTTCTTGAGAAACTCAGAGGGCAGCTTGAAGAGGCAATTCAGCAGGGCCAACGCATTCAGATACGGTAGTCGAAGAGGCAGATCGTGGAGTATTACATCGGCTGGGACGTTGGGACCTGGAAGTGCCGAAGCGGCAATAAAAAAAGCTGCGATGCCCTCGTGGTTATGGACGAGAGTGGAATCGTTGGGCATCACCGTGAAAACTTGAGCAAGTCGCTTGTCCTCACTCAGCAAAGCGAGCCCGAAACAAAAGCAAAAGCTTTGGTCGACTCCTGGTTCTCGCAATGTGGCCTGCCGAACCGCTTCCAGTCTTCGGACTCTTACTTTATCGCGATCGACACGCCTCTCGGTTGGCCAGCCGGATGTAAAGGCTTTCTTGACGGGAAGCTTCCAGATGAGTGGGAATTTTGCGGCGAACAGCCGGACATTGCCAACCCGCTCTTGTTTAGGAGAACCGAACGCAATCTCGATTCCGGCTTCTCCGTTGTCACCCACAGCATCGGAAACCAATCAACCAAAGGCATGGCGTTGATTAAAGCCCTGTGTGCGAAGGACGACACATGGGGCGTCTGGGAAAGTGAGAACATCACGTTGCTGGAAACCTATCCGACAGCGTGTCTTCGTTCTGCTGCTTTTGTGGAGTGGATGACTTCGCTCCCGTTGGAACGTGACATCAGGGAATGGTACAGGCCGGTCAACAAGGAGTTACGCAGGAGGGAAACCAAGCTCAAGAAGCAGGGTGACACCTTCGACGCTGCCGTCTGTGCCTGTCTTGCCAAAGCATTTTCCGACGGGTCGCCCGAACTGGTTTCACCGCCCGGTATCGGCAGTGACAACGAGAAAGCGGAAGGGTGGATTTTCTATCCTGCTGGCGACGACCTCATTCATAAATCTTTAGCAGAAAACCACTCTGCGATCACGAATTCCATGGCCGCCTCCACGTTTGGCGAAGCTGTGAAGGCATTTCAGGCATACGTCAGCCGCAACTCAAGCAAGAAGTCGCTGAATTAGGCACCGTCAGAGAAAATAGGCAGCACACTATGAACTGCAACATTCTTAAAAAATATGCTCCCCAGGCTCGACGTGAGTTCCTTCAGGCGGTCACCGACCGTGCGTCCTATTACGGCCTGACCAAGAAGAAAACGGAGCCCGTCACGGTCCAGGGGGATACTGCACTCATCGGTGGTCGGGCGTTTCCCAAGAAGGTCGCTGACCAACGGAAGCGGTTGGAGGAGCGGATCGCCCGGCGTGGCTTCGATCAGGTCATGGAGGCGGTCGCCTACACTTGGTTCAACCGGCTGGTCGCTATCCGATTCATGGAACTGCATGGCTACCTGGAGCACGGCTACCGCGTGCTGAGTCATCCGTCAGGCGGAGGCACGCCGGAAATTCTGGAACACGCCGACTCGGCGGATCTGCCGGGGCTCGATTCGCAGCAGGTCATCGACCTCAAGCTTGCCGGGGACAGGGACGCCGAACTTTACCGAACGCTACTGATCGCTCAGTGCAACGCTCTGCACTCGGCGATGCCGTTCCTGTTCGAGCGGATCGACGACGAGACGGAACTGCTGCTCCCCGACAACCTGCTGCATTCCGATTCGCTGATCCGCACGCTGGTCAGCGAAATTCCCGAAGAAGACTGGCGGGAAGTCGAGATCATCGGCTGGCTGTACCAGTTCTACATCTCGGAGAAGAAGGATCAGGTCATCGGCAAGGTGGTCAAGAGCGAGGACATCCCCGCCGCCACGCAGCTTTTCACGCCGAACTGGATCGTCAAGTATCTGGTGCAGAACAGCCTGGGCCGTCAGTGGGTGGCAACTTACCCGAACTCGCGGCTCAAGGGAGAGATGGAGTATTACATCGAACCTGCTGAGCAGACGCCGGAGGTCCAGGAACAACTCAAGGCGATCACGCCCGACAGCCTCGATCCCGAAGAACTCACGCTGCTCGATCCGGCCTGCGGTTCCGGTCACATTCTGGTGGAAGCCTACGACCTGCTGAAAGCGATCTACCAGGAGCGGGGCTATTCGAAGAAGGATATTCCCCGGCTGATCCTCACGAAGAACCTGTACGGCCTGGAGATCGACGACCGGGCCGCCCAGCTTGCGGCCTTCGCCCTGATGATGAAGGCCCGTGCTGACGACCGCCGCATCTTTACCCAGGGCATCCCGCCGCACGTCCTCTCGATCCAGGAAAGCAAGGGGCTGGATGTGAAGGAGATCACCGAAGCTCTTAACGCTCCGCTCGGCGGCAATGGTGCGAACGGCGACATTTCCCAGACGGACGTGGTTCACCTGATCGAACTATTCGAGCATGGGAAGACGCTGGGATCACTGATCCAGGTGCCGGAGAAGCTGGCAGAGAAGTTGCCTGCAATTGCTCAGCGAGTTGAAGATGTGATCGCACATGGCGGGATGTTAGAACAGCCGTCGGCAAGATCACTGAAGCCGCTTGTGGAGCAGGTTCGGCTGTTGGTATTGCGGTACAATGCGGTTGTGATGAACCCGCCGTATATGGGGGGCCGCAGCGGAATGAATTCGATTCTAAAAGACTACGTGGAGAATACCTTTCCGCTCGGCAAAGCTGATCTCTTCGGTGCATTCATCGAGCGAGGTTCCTGGTTCACGGGCACCACTGGGACCTTAGCGATGATCACAATGGAGTCCTGGATGTTCCTTCCATCGTTCAAGGAACTGCGGCCCTTTTTACTGGAGGCATTTGCTCCATCCTCAATGCTTCATCTTGGTCCCCGTGCCTTCGATACAATTTCTGGGGAAATCGTCCGCACGACGGCGTTTTCACTCCTCAAATCGACTGTTGGAAATATGAATGGGGTATATCGACGGTTGGTACGAGGCAAGAGTGAAGAGCAGAAAAGGCAGTTGCTGAAAGATGAATCGACGCTTTTCAGCTTCTTCGCAAGCGATTTTTGTCGGGTGCCGGAATCCCGCTGGGCCTACTGGCTCAGCAACGCTGTATTGGCCTGCTTCGACAAAGGGGAAGACCTTGAGTCAGTCGCCCCCGTGCGACAAGGATTTCAAACGGGCAACAACGATTATTTCATGAGGTACTGGCATGAAGTAGTGGCCGACAAATTGAAACTGGATGCCAAACGGAAGGAAGATGTTTTCGATTCAGGAAAGAAGTGGGTTCCTTACAACAAAGGTGGCGACTTCCGGAAGTGGTACGGCAATAACGAATACGTCGTTGCCTTCGACTTCGAACACTATGAGATGCTCCTAGTTTCTGGCAATTGTCTCCCGTCGAGGCATCTCTATTTTCAAGAATCCGTCACTTGGTCGGCGATGGGCGGGACGTTCGGAGCAAGGCTCAGCCCAGAAGGCTTTACATTCAGTGCGAAAGGAGCTTGTGCATTTCCAAACCAGCGTTCCGCTGCGTTTGTAATCGGCTTGCTCAATTCGAAGGTGTCATGGGCAATGTTCGAGTTCCTCGCTCCAACACTCGATTTCAACGTCGGATCAATTCGCCAGATTCCTCTAGTGTCGCTGGCCGCAACAACGGCAGCCGAAGTGGAAGCTGCGAGCAATGAACTCATAGAACTAGCACGGCAGGATTGGGATTCGCATGAGGAGTCTTGGGATTTCCGGGGACCATGCTTGCTCGCCCTTGGCGGACGTCTGGTGGAAGCGGCATTTGAGTCGTGGTCGCAGAGAGCCTCGCAAGCAATCCAGACATCGTGCGAACTTGAAACTAAAATAAACTCATTGCTCCTTGCAGCTTATGGCTTAGATACCGAAATGTCGCCTGAGGTACCTGAGGATCAAATCACCCTCTGCCGTCCGGATCAAGAACAAGACATTCAAAGGCTGATCTCCTACGCCATCGGGTGCATGATGGGGCGGTTCAGCCTCGATAAGCCGGGATTGATCTACGCCAACAGCAGCGGCGAAGGCTTCGATCCCAGTCAGTACCCGACGTTCCCCGCCGACAGTGATGGTATCATTCCGATCACCGAGTTCGAGTGGTTCGAGGACGACGCCGCCAACCGCCTGGAAGATTTCATTGCCACCGCTTGGCCGCACGACCACCTGGAAGAGAACCTGAAGTTCATCGCCGAAAGTATCGGCCAGAAGAAGAGTGAGTCGGCACGGGACGCCATTCGCCGTTACCTCTCCATTGGGTTCTACAAGCAACACCTGTCGCTCTACAAGAAGCGGCCCATCTACTGGCTCTTCTCCAGCGGCAAGGAACGGGCCTTCCAGTGCCTCGTCTATCTACACCGCTACAACGCAGGCACCCTTTCCCGAATGCGAACCGAATACGTCATCCCGCTCCAGGGCAAGGTTGAATCCCGCATCGACCAACTCGAACTCGACATCGAAGCTGCCTCCTCGACTTCACATCAGAAGAGGCTGGCCAAGGAACGAGACGCACTCGTTAAACACAGGGAAGAATTGCAATCCTTTGACGAGAAACTCCGGCACCATGCAGACAGACGTATTTCCCTCGAATTAGACGAAGGCGTCAAGAGCAATTACCGCAGGTTCGGGGACCTGCTGGCGGAAGTCAAGGCGGTCACAGGCTGTCCGCCTGAAGAGATCGAAGTCGTCGAGTCAAAAAAAAAAGGACATGAAGCAATGAGGATCAGGAATGTATCGGTGAAAAACTTCAAGTCCCTTGTTGACTTCGACATTGAACTCGCCCCCTTCACCTGTCTCATTGGCCTGAATGGTTCTGGAAAGACAAGCGTTCTGCAATTTCTAGATTTCCTTGCAGCACAAGCAAATGGGACGGTCACTGACTGGCTACAAGACCATCAGTGGGAGGCAAAAGACCTCAAGTCAAAGTTTTCCAGAAAGAACAATATCGAATTTGTGGTCACGCTTGCTGGCGAGGGTTCGGAAACGGAGGCTCGATGGGAGGGAACATTCAACCCCCAAACCCTGAATTGCACAAGCGAGACACTTACAATCGGTGGTTCAGCAATTGAGGTTCGTGGTGGTCGCTACAGTGTCACTTCAGAGAAGCAAGAGCGTAAGGAAGCCCGTGCTACTGACATTACATTCACGTACGAAGGGTCAATTCTTTCGGCCTTAAAGGAATCAGCACTACCTCCGGCGGTATCCGAGTGCAGAAAGGCTCTCCGGGGTATCAAATCTCTCGAACTGCTGTCGCCTGACGAGATGCGTCAGCGGACGAAGGGGGGGCGTACGTCAATCGGGCGGGGAGGTCGAGGACTATCTGCCGTCCTGCATGAAGTTGGCCCGACAACGAGGGAAAAAATTGCGGGACAATTGCAATCGATCTACAAGCAATTATCACGCATCGAATCACGCTCACTTCAGTCCGGACTTACCCAGCTAGAGATCACAGAGGCATTTGGCAACTCTGAAGTCAATATAGAAGCATTTCACATCAACGATGGGATACTGCGTCTGATTGCCATACTAGCTGAGTTGCAGGCGGAACGCCATGTTCTTCTCTTTGACGAGATAGAGAATGGCATCAATCCAGAGATCGTCGAATTTCTCGTCGATACACTCGTTGCGGCAGAACAGCAAATTGTGATTACCACGCACAACCCGATGGTCTTAAACTATCTGCATGACGATGTAGCTTTTCAAGGCGTGATGTATGTTTATCGCAATCGGTTGGGGCACTCGAAGGCAGTGCCGTTCTTTCGGATTCCATCCCTCCAAGAAAAGCTAACAATGATGGGACCGGGGGAGGTATTTATCGACACCGATCTTCCTGCCCTCCTCACCGAGATCGAAGAAAGTGTGGAGGGAAAGTGAAATGTTTTTTCTCTTTTCAGGCGAAGGTCCGACAGACCTTGGGGTCGAGCAAGCAAAAGCAAGAGTGTGCAACGCTCATCAATTCAGAATCGGCCCTCTCGCTGTGATGGTGGACCAGCTTGTGCAACGCCAATGCAAATACAGCGTGCTGCATGGTACTCATTTCGGCTACGTCCCGAAAAGTGTAGTTAAGGAACTGGAATCTGGACTGAGAAAGCCGCCGAAAAGCATGAGGCTCAGTGGAAAGAAACGGGCAAGAGAGACGCTGTATTTCTTCAGCGGTGCAAGAGTTTTAGCGGTAATCGCAAAAGAAGTTGTCGAGGAAACAGGTAAGGAAGTTGTCGTCATCTTCTTTAGAGACGCTGATAAGTCGTCGGCGGGTCGTGGTGGATTCTTGGATAAACGGAAGTCGATGGAAGCAGGGTTTGAATTAGAATCATTTGCCAAGGGTGTGCCCATGATTCCGGTGCCGACTTCAGAGGCGTGGTTAATATGTGCGTTGAGTAAAAGCAATCCTGCCAAATCACCTCCTTCAAAATATGCAGGTGTTAAGAAGTCGAAAGCATTGAAAATGGAGCTTGAGGAGTTGCTGGGGGAACATCCATCGGGTGAACGCCTGCGTGAGCTCGTCTCAAATCAGACAATTGATGTGGAGAAGATCGACATGGAATGCTTCATTCAATTCAGACGCCGGCTGGAAGAAGTGGTTTAGATTGGAGAGGCGGACGGAAGTGAGGCAAGTGAACTGGGAAAGCTGATGGACACCAAGCAACTCACCGACGCTCTGGAACGCCTCTTCGATGAGGAAGGGGAACGGATCGTCTTTTGGAATGACCCGGAGAAAGAATTCCTGAACTTTTTCGAGGGCCAACTCTTCTCGCCGCTGGCCAATGTCGAAGTGGTCCGCCTCGATCAAATCGGCGGACTGGAAGCCAAGCTCCGCATCGAACAGGAGCAGCCGAACACCCGCTTTCTGCTCTACTCGCCCGCTGAGGAGCCGGAGTTCGAGAAGGACTGGCTGCTGGATGTCCGCCTTTATAGCCGCAGTTTCCGGGCCGACCGAGCATCGATCATTCTTGACGAGTTAAAGCTGAACAATCAGCATCTTCGTGGCCACGTCGCCGATCGCCGCAAATTCTTCGACAACAAGGACCGGCTGGCGAAGCTCAAAGGGTTGACCACGCCCGATGACAATGAGGGCGACCTCGACCGCAAGATGCTGGCCGTGGTGACCAAGGCGGATCAGCCCGAACTCTTCAACATTATTCGCACGCTATTCCATGCGTTCACCGACGAGAGCGAACTCGACATCCGTCAGCCGCCCGCGGTGTGGGAGCAGATTGCGAAGTTCGAACTCGACAAGTCATTCTGGCAGATGGTGAAGGTCGCCTTCGGATATGAGGAAGAGACGCCGAGTCTGGGTAATTTCCTGACCAGGCTGCTGGTCACGGACTATGCACAGCATCTCAAATCCGAGTTGCCGGGGTCGCTCCTGCACCTGCAACTTCCCGCAACCGGTCGAGCCAACACCGTTGTCTGCCTAGCTCAGTGGCGGGACAGCAGTAGTCGAGCTGCTAGCTACGATCTGCTTTCGGAACAGGTCGCCGCCTCCATCCACTTGAGCGAGCACCTCCACGACTTGGAAATCGACGCCCTCATCGACGCAATGACCTTTCTGGATGTCGAAAAGGCGATCTGCCGGGGTCTTCGCGATCGGGTCGAGTCGACACCCGACACAATCAACGTCGATGACGTTCAGGAGATCGCTGGCCGCCGCAGTAATGGACATTGGGTCTCGCCCAGCGTGCAGGGAGCCCCGCATATTTTCCGCAAGGCACTCCGGGCTGTATATGAGGCTCTCGTGGCGGCGGCGGATTTCTTCAATTTGAGAAATCAGCACCAGGACGGGTTTGAGTTCGACACTGCCTCGGCCATGTACCGGGCGTACGAACAAGACCTGTTCCGATTCGATCAGCTCTACCGCCACTTCTGCGAAGCCGCGGATACAGCCGAGGCCCACAGCTTCGACGTGCTGAAGAACCTGCGTGAGCAGGTCGAAGCTGCCTACGTCAACTGGTATATCACCCAGATGTCCCTCGCCTGGGGCAAGTTCGTCGATCGGGATCTCCTGTCCAGTTGGAAGATTGCCGAAGTGCCCAACCAGCAGCAGTTCTTCGCTCGGCACGTTCAGCCCCGGCTGAAGGAATCCGATAAGCGGAAGGCGTTCGTCATCATCAGTGACGCCTTTCGCTACGAGGCTGCCGAAGAGCTGGCTCGCCAACTGAATGGGCAGTATCGGTTCGAGGCGGAGCTTTCGTCGCAACTTGGCGTGCTTCCTTCCTACACGCGGCTGGGCATGGCTAGCTTGCTGCCGCACAAGTCGCTCTCCTACAACGCCAAAGGGGACGTGCTGTGCGACGGCAGGCCGACCATGTCGTCCGACCAGCGGAGCGAGATCCTGGCACCGCTGGAGGGAATCGTCGTAAAAGCGGATACGCTGCTGGGGATGAAAAAGAGAGAAGGTCGCGAGTTGGTTGGAGGGCACCGTGTCGTCTACGCCTACCACGACCGTATCGATTCCACCGGCGACGACCGCAAGAGCGAAGGTGAGACGTTCGAAGCGGTGCGGAGGACCATTGGGGAGTTGTGCGATTTGGTCCGGCACGCAATCAATAGCCTGAACTTCAACTATGTCGTCGTCACGGCGGATCACGGCTTCCTGTTCACCGAAACGCCGCCGGGCGAGACCGACAAGAGCAAGCTTTCCGACACGCCGCCTGGCACCGTGGTCGCGAAGAAGCGATACCTGATCGGACACAACCTCGGGAACTCCGAAGAGGCTTGGCACGGAGATACCAAGACCACTGCCGGTGCCGATGGCGGAATGGAGTTCTGGGTTCCAAAGGGAGCTAACCGCTTCCACTTCATGGGCGGGGCCCGATTTATCCACGGCGGAGCGATGCCACAGGAGATCTGCGTACCGGTGCTGACGGTGCGACACCGCAAAGACGAAAAAACGCGGGAGCGGACCAAGGAAAAGACCGTCACGGTCCACCTGCTGGGGACGAAGCACCGGATTACGACCCCTCGCCATCGCTTCGAGTTCATTCAGATGGAGCCAGTTAGCGAGCGAGTAAAATCGGCCACATACAAAGTGGCCGTTTACGAAGCCAACGAACCTGTCACGAACATCGAAAAGATCTCCTTCGACAGCACTTCGGACAACATGGAAGACCGCAAGCGATCGGTGACGCTGGTGCTTCAGGACCGGAAATACGACAAAAAGACGAAATACCGTCTCGTTCTGCGGGATGCCGACACTGACATCGAACGGCAGAGCGTGGACATAATCATCGACAGGGCATTCACAGATGACTTCTGAATCCACCATCGACTCTAGCCTCGATAGCCTGCTGAACGAACATTTCGCCGGGAAGGTCGTTCGCAAAGACCTCACGAAGCTGGTAAAGGAAGGGGCGAATGTTCCCGTCTACGTATTGGAATACCTTCTTGGCTCGTATTGTGCCTCCGACGACGAGGAGACAATCCAGGATGGCTTGAAGACAGTCAAGAAGATCCTTTCGGAGAACTATGTCCGACCCGACGAGGCCGAGAAGGTGAAGTCGCTGATCCGGGAGCGGGGCAGCTACAAGGTAATCGACAAGGTGACCGTCCGCTTGAATGAGAAGCGGGACGTATACGAGGCCCTGTTGTCGAATCTCGGTGTGAAAGGAGCCGAAATCCCGACTGGGACGGTCAAGAAGTTCGAAAAGCTGCTCGCTGGCGGCATCTGGTCCATCATCACGATGGAGTACTTCTTTGAGGAAAACCAGAAGGGGTCGCCGTTCATCGTCAGCGAACTAAAGCCGATCCAGATGCCGGGCTTGGACATGGAGGAGCTGTTCGAGGCACGGCGGCAATTCACTGAGGAACAATGGATCGACGTGCTCCTGCGGTCCTGCGGATACGAGCCGACGCAGTTCCCGGAGCGGGTGAAGTGGCACATTCTCTGCCGGATGGTCCCACTGGTCGAAAACAACTTCAATGTCTGCGAGCTGGGCCCCCGAGGTACCGGCAAGAGCCACATCTACAAAGAGATCAGCCCCAACAGCATTCTGGTTTCGGGCGGCCAGACGACAGTTGCCAACCTGTTCTACAATCTCGCAAGCCGCACCGTCGGCCTTGTCGGCATGTGGGATACGGTAGCCTTCGACGAAGTGGCGGGGATCTCCTTCAAAGACAACGACGGCGTCCAGATTATGAAGGACTACATGGCCAGCGGGTCGTTCGCCCGTGGCCGTGACTCGATCGCCGCTTCAGCCTCAATGGTCTTCGTCGGCAACATCAACCAGTCGGTCGACACCCTGGTAAAGACGAGCCATTTACTGGCTCCGTTTCCCGACGCGATGATCGATTCCGCGTTCTTCGACCGCTTCCATGCCTATATTCCAGGATGGGAGATTCCGAAGATGCGGCCTGAGTTCTTCACGAACCAGTACGGCCTGATCGTGGACTACCTGGCCGAATGGATGCGGGAGATGCGGAAGCGGACCTTTGGAGACGCCATCGACAAGTACTTCAAGCTCGGTCGCGACTTGAACCAGCGGGACACAATCGCCGTCAAGCACACCGTCTCCGGCCTCCTAAAGCTGCTCTACCCGCACGAGGACTACCCCAAAGAAGCCGTAGCCCGCTGTCTGGAGTACGCCCTGGAGACTCGCCGCCGCGTGAAGGAGCAGCTCAAGAAGATCGGCGGGATGGAGTTCTACGATGTTCACTTTAGTTTCATCGACCAGGAGACGCGGGAGGAAAAGTTCATCAGCGTCCCGGAGCAGGGCGGTGGCGGCCTGATTCCCGAGGGGCCACTCAGTCCCGGCGTCCTCCACACGATCGCCACCGGGAGCAATGGCCACCTCGGCCTGTATCGCCTGGAGACACAAGTCACGGGGGGCAACGGCAAACCAACTCTCTCTGGTCTCGGTTCGAATTCCCAGGCGAAAGAGGCGATTAAAGTCGGATTCGACTTTTTCAAGGCCAATGCCTCCCGCGTAAGTGCATCAATCAAAGCCGGTGAACACGACTACCACATCCATATCATCGAGCTTCACAATACCGGGCCGACCACTGCGATGACGCTCGCCGCCTTTGTCGCTCTTTGCTCCGGCGTCCTGGGCAAGCCGCTCCAGTCGCAACTGGTAATCCTGGGGAGCATGAGCCTCGGCGGCAACATAATCCCAGTCGAAAACTTAGCCGAATCGCTCCAGGTCGCCTTTGACTCCGGAGCCAAGCGGGTCCTGCTCCCCATGGCAAGCGTCACGGACATTCCCACCGTCCCCGGAGAGCTATTCGCCAAGTTCCAAATCAGCTTCTACTCCGATCCCACCGACGCGACGTTCAAAGCGTTAGGGGCGGAGTGAGATCCGCAGTCAGAGGGAGCCATTCATGGCGACAACCATCAACCAAGGTTTCCAAATCCTGAGACAGAATCTTGAGATCACCGATCTTCAAGCGGGAACGGTATCAACACGACACACAAACGTTCGGGCGGCGGTCGAAGACGAAATGACCGTTCTTGAAACCTTTCTTACCGGCTCCTACAAGCGAAGCACCATGATCGCTCCCCTGAAGGATGCCGACATTGACGTGTTCGTTGTCCTTGATCCCTCGTATTACAAGCCTGACGGGCAGGCATCTCTACTCGACAAAGTGAAGCGGGTGTTGAAGAAAGAGTACCCCAAGTCTCCTCGGATCAGCCGCAACGGCCAAGCCGTGACGATCACTTTTACTGATTTTCAAGTCGATGTCGTGCCTGGATTTCGACGACAAGGGGGAGGGTTTCTGATCCCTGACTCGATCAAGGGCCGGTGGATTGGTACTAATCCAAGAAAGCACGTTGAGATTTGGAGCGTACACAACAAGACCCACAACGGCAGCCTTGTTCCGGTTTTGAAAATGCTCAAGGGCTGGAACGTCAAGCATAGCAGCACATTCCGCTCCTTCCACCTTGAGGTCACGGCTCTAAACGTGTTTCAGGGGGTAAATATCCATACCTATCCATCAGGCGTGCGGCACTTCTTTGACAAGGCCAGAAACCAGTATAGCTTTCAATATGATCCTGCCGGTTACGGAGGCAACGTCGCTGACTACCTCGACAGCCAAGCGAAACGAGATGCCGTCAAGCAGCGTTTGCAGGCCGCATACGAGAAGGCGATCAAAGCAGAGCAGTTCGCCAGGGACGGATATATCGAGTCAGCCTTCAAGCAGTGGCAGATAATCTTTGGCAGCTATTTCCCGGCTTACGGGTGATCTATGAATGCGAACGGCGAGCCACAGACTACAGCATCAGCCTCCCATTACGGTCCACGATCCATCTCTCGGCACCTTTACGACAATGCAAAAAGGTGGCACGGCTTCGCCTCATGCCTCACGTTTGCTGGATTTCTTGCCGGAGCATTGGCCGTGGTGGGTCTGGCACCCAGCAAACCAATCCCGTTTGTGGTGGCTGCTTTGGCGGTCGCCGGAGAAGCTGCCTCATATTTCGCTCGCTCTCGGTATTCAAATGCGGAATGGCTGCAACGAAAACTGGACATGCTCGACTCGCTTGGTTGGGAAGTTACTGCCAAAGAGTGGACGGACTTTCTAGCTCGGTGCCCGAAAAGCGTGAAAGGCAAAAGCAGAACGGACCCCGCAGGCGGTGCGTTCTTCGCATCGCAAGACTCCCCAGGGGCTCGCAAAGCGTTTCAGAATATGTTGGAATCAGCGTGGTGGAGCAAGCACCTATGCGAACGAATGTACCAGTTATACTTCTTTTTGCTTGGCGTGGCCATTTTGGGGTCTATCGCTGCTCTCATTGTTTCACTTGAAGTCGCTCCAATTCGAGATGAAGCGGGCAGGGTAAATCGTGACGCATTGTCTGCCGTGGCTAACGCCGTAACGTCAGTGTTGATGCTCGTCATCTCGCTCCGGCTAGCAGAAGCGGCACTTGGGTTCCTCCAGTTCTCAAGAGAGGCTGAACGCTGCGAAGATGAGGCCGAAGCTGCTCTTGCAGCACAGTCGGAGGATACAATCAAGGCCGCAAAGTTGTGGCATGAGTACCAGTTAGAACGTGCAATTGCTCCAGTTCTTCCAACATGGATTTGGAAAATGCGGCGTGACGAACTAAATGATCTTTGGCGTACCCATCGCCAGAACCAAAAATTGGAATGAGGCAGCTCTTCAATAAACTGAGGGCGAAAACGACCATTTGCGACTGCCGGGCTACTTAATTAGCTAGAACCGGCCGACCGTCGCAGTGCCTTAGCCCCGGAGTCAACAAGCGGAATGACGACGGGAGAGATTGGCACATTGCGTAGCAGGGGCAAACACGAAAGATCAGCCTGACGGGAAAGGCTGTCCAAGATTTAAAGAGAAGGGAGTGGAAGTCCTCCAGGTGGGTAAACGCCTCGATCACGGGGAACTGGCTGCGTACCGGATAATTTGAGGTACGCAGCCAATTCCTCATGGTTCCCCTTCCAGTAGCTACTCCCCGATCCTGCAGCAGCCGGTGGTGTCAAATCTCTTCCGCTACCTAGCTGCTTATGTCCTCGGGTGCTCCAGCAATGCTGAGCTTCGCCCCTCCGTTTGGCTGGTGTTCGAGACTCCACCGCTGAACATCTTTGGTTGCATTCCACCAATGTAGTGACCTCTCCTCGCTGTCAAAATGGACAATCGTCTCCATTCGACATTCCTGGCCATCAATGAAGAGTGGAATCATACACCGGAGAGCATGCCCAATCGAAGAGCCAATCGGGACACCGATACTCTCACAGAGCCGCTCGGGTAGCGGCTCCGCGGAATTGGTGAGAGCCGTCTGGTAGTGCGGGAGCGTGAGCAGCGGCTGGTCATCGTCGAGCCACCGAAAAAAATCGTGTTGAATCTCCTCTGTGGTCATCAGCATCTTGCTTCCTCTCTCGTTGAAGTCGTTCCCGCAAACGCGAAGCCGCGTATTCTGTCCTCTGGCCATCAGAATCCCACCTCCGCCCAGTTCACCGAACCTAAGTCCGCTCGAGGAAGACGAGGGCTACACATCTCCTGAGCGAGAGCTACGAGCGAGGCAAGATCAGTTGAATCGGACTCCGTCCAGTCCTGCAGCCAATCAGTCAAGCAACCTGTAAGCAGCAAGGATATGTTAGCCCCAATTTCAAGGGCGACCATTGCCATGTCGACGAGAGCCTGTATCAGGTGGCATTGGTCCTCATCATCAAGGCATTGCAACGCGTTTGGATCAAGGGCCTCTGACCGGAGCACATCGCCTATTGCTGCTCCCATGTATTCCGAATGGTGTTCAGCCAGATGAGCCCAAGTAACGCGATTGAGCAGCCGCTCCTCCACCGACTGCCACCCCTTTGCTCCGGGGAGGACACCATCCGTCAAATCGAGCACCTGGAGTCGCACATCTGCCAGCACCGCCTGGACCAACCCGCGTAGCTGCTCCATTTGCTGACTCCCGAGCTGCCTCACAAGCCAACACTCTTCATTTATCTGGCCCTCTTCCTGCTCGGGAGCGAGAAAAACGAGACGCCATTGCCAGCGTTTTGCAACTTCTGACCTCATGCTTCGCTGCATTGACCTACCTTCCATGTTCATTGCTTGCCATCCTTGGTCGAGTGTGATGAATATTACATCCAACATTATAAGTCGGCGACTCATGCACTGCAAGGTTCCGAAAGTACTGTTTTGCAGATTGCTTGCAATCTAAGTTGAAGACCGGCGATGCCCTGCAAGCCAATTCCGACTGGTGAATCATCAGAAGAACCGCCAGACATCCATCGATCTATTCGCTCGCTGTCCGCGAACGCGGCAGTTGCTTCACTGGATACCGTGCTCCGGTACCCTCAACAGTACGGAAACACCCTCCGTGTACCAGCATGCCCGCTGTGCCAGTGTCAGCGAAACCCGTTGACCCGCCAGGCCTGAAACATCACAAGTACCGCTTGTAGCTCGACTTCCGCGTCCGTGCTGGATATGCGAGCGGATCTAATCGACTCGCCCACCAAAGTCCTATCTTATCTCCATGCTTCCGGGTCGCCGCCACGGCAACCCAACTTTTTGGCAGAAAATATGAAGCCGCTCCGCCGTGCTCCTCAATGTCAACGTCTGCGTGTTTTAGCCAACTGCATTTGCAATAGAGATTCTGCGTCGCCCCAGCCTCCAAAACGCCAGGTCAACGCTAATTTCCGATGACTCGCAATCAGGCGAATGATCAGCAGGCCCCTGGGAGGCTCTCTGTGCGACGATTGAGCCGCCGTAGCAATTACCGCTACATCCAAAACGAAGTAGGTCTACGAGGCCGCCAGAGGCCTTGTCGGCGTTGCAAGCATTAGACGCCGGGCGAGATAAGCGAACTGGATCGTGAAGGCACTGCACACCACCTTTGTATCAAAAACTTTTAACACTGCTAGTTTGCTGCGAAATTCACCTCCCGACCTGTTGCTTTCCTATTTTTCGCTTGCTTGCCTGTTCTGGTTGTATTTGTTGATTCTTCGGTTATTAACCCTTCCTTCCAGGCCGCACTTCCACTAATTCGCTAACCTCTTGTGTTTCTAGCACCTGAAGTAAAACCTTACTCGTATAGGGAAGGAGCAACTACAGGATGCTACAGTGAATACAAGAAGAAGAACAAGAGGTAACTTTTTGTGTTCTTTCTTTCTTGTGCTGCGGGAGAACTAACAACTGAAGAACAATAGCTTTCTTTACGTAACATAGGACTCAATCCCAAGCAATTGAACTCTTCAATCAATACGTCTCGAACAATATTTACAAAACCTGGCAAAGTCATGATTGAATCATGGATTGTAAACAACGGAACACCTGGATGCTCATCGGCTAGCCGTTTGCAAACACGGTGCAAAACAAATCCGCTCTCCACACGCTGTAGAGTATGAGCCAGATGGCGGTAGTCCCGCCTTTTCACTTCATCGATTACCATCCGAACAGTAGGAAAACGCCTCGTGAATTCTCTTAACTGCCTGCTACCACGTTTCCCCCGCGTGTCGCCAAAAAGCACCTCGGCGAAAAACGACTCTTTCACCTCCCTCCTGGAGCCCACTTTTCCATCCGCAAGCTCTTCATAGATCCTGCCATTTTGGCAGAGCCGGGCGTATTCTCTGACATCGGGTTCAGTTAATAACGATGCAACCAGATCAAGATCCTCCGACTTCTTCCCTACTTCGCAGTGGCTTACCAAATCACCGCGGTACCGCCCCATTAGCACACACAAAAACAGTGGCTGGCTGTTGGCGATGTCAATATTTACAAGCTGCCTTCCCTCAAGCCGAAGGAAGGGGCGAAGCTCCGTCTCCAAGTTAGTGACGTTGGAGTGCAAGCGGCCATACTTCTTATCGCCCACAAAAAAGAAGTCACCATCAGCGATACGGGTCACCGAGGCATGAGCATGCAGATACCGCTGTTGCGACTTTTTGGCCAAAAGTTCACTCGGGGCACCCCATTCCTCCTGCTGGCGGCGGTAGTCCAGGAAATCCACGGCCGCGTCTCGGTCAATTTCCAGCCTCTCCAGCCAACCCCTGAGATGCTGGTGTACCGGCTGGAACGACTGAAGCCGCTTCATTTTCTCGTGATACTTCGTCAGTTTGTGTCGCAAAACAGACTTTTTGGCCAAAACCACCGTGCTCGGCTCCTGGAGCAAATGCTCGGCGAGCTTGTACCCGAAACTTTTGTTACCTGCAGTGTAATAGCCGTCGCACTCGACCTGCCCACTTTCGATCAGAAAGTTGCGGACGGGCTTGTAAGCGTCCTGCGGGATGAACACTGGGGATATGTGTTTCCGCTTAACCGGCACAAATTCGCGGTACATCACCTGGCGATCGAATATCCGCCTCCGAATCAGCTCGCTGCAGAAAAATACCGCATATTCGTGGTGCTTCTCCGCCAACCCGCTCAGATCCAATCCTGCGGGCCGGTACATCCGCCACTTCATTTCTTTTTTCTTCATGATCCCCTCCTTGGGCATCTGTATTATACCTTTCACGCAATTTAGGCACAGTCCTTTTGCTAGTTTTTCTGCTTGTTGTCGTGCCTGACCCTCCCGGAGATCCCCGACAGCCTCTTGTATATATTTACGTAGAACGCTAAGATTTCTGCTGCCGTATAAGAGGCAAGGAGATCCAGATGGCATGCGGACTGAATCCGCACATGAGCTGCACCCATGTGGACGGCAGCCTCATCCACGTGACGCACCGCCTGTCCGACCAGGAGTATCTTGGATGCGACGAGGATGGTGATTGGCGGGTTGTTCTGCGAGACGACCTGCAGGCATTCGCCGCGGTCGATCCCGATCCAGAAGTCTAGTGATGTTGCCCGCGGTAAGCCGCGACTCGTAGCTGATGGTGGGGTTCGGCGGATCCCGAGGGCAACTAGTCGGTTTGACCAGTTGAATACTCCTCTTCTTGGGAACGCGAGCCGGTGATCGTCTCTTGGTCGGCTGGTTCTTCCAGATTCCAGCGGAATAGCTGTCGTGTGCATGTTCACATGGGGGAGCTGGCAGCGGGCGAGGATGCCTATTTCGCCGGAAAATGGAATCCGTTCTCGCGTCAACTGGTCAGTTTGACCGGTTGGCCGCTTCGATCCATCGACTTGGTTACCAGGTGTGGGATGCCGGAACACCGCTCGATCGCCTAGCTCTCTTCGAGGCGTCGACGGACCGCCCCCGATCCGCTCCTGTCATCGGCGTACGCGTTCTTGGACAATCTCGTGAGACACGAGACCAGCCAGCCCTGCTTACCCTCCGGAAGCCATCGATCAGGCCGCTACAGCTTTTTTCAACTAAACGGTTCCATCAGCGGTGGCATCCCGACTGGCCGACGCTCTGCTGCCCCCGATGCGACGGCCAGTCAAACTGCGACACCGGAACCCGGTCGATCACCTGTTAGAGAAAGAAGAAATCCACCACACGTGGATTCTTCTCATTTCCAGAACGGGAAGTCAATCATGTTCAGAGCAGTCGTCCGTCACGTCAATTGCACGATCACCACTCACCCGCTCGCCACCCCAGAGGAAGCTAATGACCTTCTGGATGAGTTGGTGGTTTTGCCCCAGTTTTCCGGTGGTCATCTAGAAGAATTCATTCCAGAGATCGGCTGGGTCTGCTCGGCTCCCCAGGCGGCCAGGGCAAACTTCGGTGACTGCTGATCCGAGAGTCCCGGCGGCGATGCCTCTGGTGTCGGCGTAGGCGTTTCTCTTCGGTCACATGATAGTTGAGACATTCTGGCCGGTCGGCCGATTTCCGCCCCTGCCTACCCGCTGGATTCTGTGGCTTCCACTGTCGCCGACCAGAAACATTCGTGTCTCAAGAACGCTGTCTTTTATATTGATGCCGCCGCCGGTTGCGATATGGTCAGAACAGTCCGTCTCGAATCTCATGCGACGTTCATTTAGCTCGCTCAGACACCTGTTAGTTGGGCATCAGTTGATCGCCCCGCGTAACAGGAGAGAGAAAGTGAAAAGCCAAAACGAGATTCGCGAAGAGATCACACAGCAGATCGTCGACGCTCTGGAGGATGGCACGCTGCCGTGGCGGCGTAACTGGATCTGTGATGCGAACAGCGGAATTCCGGCGAGTTTGTCCACAAGCGTGCCATACAGGGGCATCAACCAGATTCTTCTGTTGCTCGCTGGAATGAAACGCGATTTCCAAAGTCGGTGGTGGGGCACTTACAACCAAATACAGACCCTGGGCGGCCAGGTTCGCAAGGGGGAGAAGGGAACGAATGTTGTTCTATACAAAGCCGTACGAAAGAAGAAAAGCGAGCGGACCGGTGAGGAAAAAGACGACGTGTTTTTCATGATGCGGACCTTTCGCGTTTTCAATGCGGAGCAGGCAGACGGCCTGGAGAGATTCCAGATCGGGCACTCAAAAGCAGAATGGAGCGATATCGAGCGATTCGAGCACGCAGATCGTGTGATTGAAGCTACTGGAGCTGAAATTCGCCACAGGGGAAACCAGCCCTGTTACGACACTCGCGAGGATGTGATTCGCCTGCCGTTTCCGCATCAATTTGCGTCGTCCGAGGCATACTATGCGACGGCATTCCATGAATTGATCCACTGGACTGAGCACCCGACTCGCCTGGACTGGGATCGAAAGAACGAAGGGTATGCGATGGGTGAACTGATCGCGGAGCTGGGGGCGTGTTTCGTCCTTGGGCAACTGGGAATCGCGAACCCAGGCCTGGGCAACCATGCCGCGTATCTGCAGAGTTGGCTGTCTGAAATGAAAAAAAACCCTCGGTTCATCTTCCAGGCTTCGTCCCAGGCCAGCAGAGCCGCTGAGTATATCCTCAATTTTTGCCCGATGGAGCAAGAGCGGGTCGAGGAGACCGCGGCCACCGCCTGACGCCACTTGAGGGGCACGGAAGCCCTCCCGGCGACACCTGTTAGTGGGCTGTTGCAATCGATCAGAGCCCGCTAATAGGAGACACAATGACCGCTCAAATCGGCGAATGGACGCTCGAAGACGCGGCCAAACAGGCCGCGGGCAACTGGCGGAAGTTCGAGAGCTTCGCCTGGTTCCGGCGTGACGACATAGATGACCCTGAAAACTGGGCGATCATTTACACGCACAACCGCGACAGCGGACTGCTCGATCAGAGCAACGCCGCCGCGATCGCGAAGGCTCTCGAACCATTCGAGGGCGATGTCGTCTTCGAAAGCCACTCCCACTGGGCAGTGGGATACGTGGACGGATTCTCTATTCGTGTTTTCAGCAATGGCGAGATTACGGACGCCTTTCGGCGATACCACGAGCTAAGCGAATCACTCGCAGATTACCCAGTTCTCGACGAGACGGACTACTCGAGTCGAGAGTTGGAGGCGACACTTGTTAATATCGCCGACGCGATCTTCCAAGTAGAGGAAGAATACGAGCTTCCGGACCAGTGGGAGTCGGAAGTCTACCACTGGCTGTCGGACAACCGCCCATCCGCAATCGAGAATTGCGACGATTACGGCGGCTATCCCAGCGGCGAAGAGCTGAAAGCCGCGTTCGACGCCTTGGGATTCGCTCAGAAATAGCGGCTCTCTCAACTCAGGCGGCTCCCATCAACGGGAGCCGCCGTATCTGCCGAGTTCCAACACCTGTTAAGCGGGCACGATAACCCGCCCCCTCGGAGAAACAGCATGGCCGATGACGTAACCCTCACAAGCCTCGCTAGAAAGCAGGAACTGCTGTCCCATCACGTGCGGTTGGTGGCACGAAAGCACAGTCATGCTCTCTTCGTATTCGGGGCCCAAGGCGGGCTTGGCAAGAGCCGCACGATCCTGCAAACGTTGAGCCAGGAAGGAATTGACCCGGTGCTGATCAACAGCCATGTCACTCCACTGGCACTCTTTGGGCTGCTATATGAACACCGCGAAGACGAGGTGATGTTTTTCGATGATGTGGACAGCATGCTCAGCAGCATGGCCCACCTTGGCCTGCTGCGGTCTGCATTGTGGGGGAACCCGCGGACGGTAACGTACAACAGCTCTCAAGCTCCCGAGCACCTGCCCACTAGCTTCGAATTCACAAGCCGCATCATTATCGCGGCGAATGTCATTCCGAAGAGAAATGACGCGTTCAATGCCGTTCTATCACGCTGCGACCAGTTCGAGCTTTCGGCGACGAACGACGAAGTAATCGAGCTGATGCGGGCAATTTCCGCCTATGGGTTCCAGAACCTCAGCATAGACGAATGCAGCTCGGTGATCGATTACATCGACGAGAACTGCGGCGACCGGCAACTGTCGATGCGATTATTGACGCCGAGCCTGCGTAAGCTCCAGTATGCCCGCCAGGAGGGGCTCGACTGGAGGCCGATGGTAAAGAGCCAGCTTTCGACCCTCGGACGCAAGGGCACACCGGCGAAACGGCTCGACAATAAGTCTCGGGACCTCCGGGTGCTGCGAGAGGCGATCCGGCTACATCCCGACTCGGCCAAGGACCAGCAGGTCTACTGGTGCGGCAAAACGAGCAAGAGTAGAGCCAGTTTCTATCGCCTGCTTTCACGTCACCGAGATGAGCTTGAGGCGAACACCTGTTAGGGCGTTGTAGCATTCACCACAACGGCAAGAACAGGCTCAGTTATGACGCAGATCACCGCGAGCGGCAGCTTTCACGGGCATGACCTTGAAGACCTTCCCGTTTTGAATCTCGGCGACTGGTTCGGGAAGACTTGGTTGATCGAAATCGGCGGAAGTTACTCGCCGCTTTTCTTGGTCGTCGAGGCCGACAGCTTCTGCTCCGCCATCGAAGAGCTGGCCGACAATGAGAAGTACGGCCACCTGATCACGGTGGCGGATGAGGATTTGGGCGATTACGACCCGAATGACTGCCATTACGGGCCAAGCGGGCAAATCCTGGAACTCGATCACATCATGATCCACGGCGACGAACAGAGCAAAATGCCGTGGCCGTGCCGCTATCACGGCGAAGGGCTGACGGAAGAGGGCGTGCTTCCCACTGCATTCGAGCATTGTGACGACACCTGTTAGTCGAATGAAACGACCTCGAACAGGAGAAGCCGATGCCCGTAGCAAATTTCGAATTGGGCCAGATCGTGGCCACGCCGGGTGCCCTTGAAGCGTTGGCAAAGGCAGGCCGAACTGCCGCCGAACTCCTCAGCCGCCACGCCAGTGGCGACTGGGGGAGCGTGTGCGACGAGGACGGAGCAGCAAACGATAGTGCTCTTGAAGACGGCACAAGAATTCTCTCGGTCTACGAGCTGGCGAGCGAAGTAAAAGTCTGGGCAATCACCGAGGCAGATCGGAGTTCTACCTGCATCCTGCTGCCTGAGGAGTATTGACCAGCACCATCTGGTTCTCGATGTCTCACCACACCTGTTAGATCCGATGTAAGGCATCGAACATTCGAGACAGGAGAGAACAATGGGCTGGCTATTCTGCGACGGCTTCACACGGAAAGAGTTGATCGCCGACCGCACAAAAAGCTGGATGAGATCGCTTCCGGACGGTCAGGTTGTGCAAACGACCTGTCTCGCCCACTGCTATCGAGGTGCATCCTTTTCCGGTGTGCTGTGGGCGGTGTGGGAACGGACCTTCACGAGCGATGGCGAGGCCGTGGAACCGCCGCACCGTTGGATTACATGCGACCTACTGCGATACCAGCGGGACGCGTGGGGCTACAAAGACATGGATGAGTCCGTGCATCCCTATTTCTACTCATGCCCGCAGAAGTACTTGGCCTTGGTGCCGCTGGACGTTTATGGCGGCAACGCGGAATGGCGTGAGATTGTCCAGCAGCATCACGAGCGTCGGCGGCTGAAGCGACAAGCGAACATCTGTTAATCACGTATCACTAGGCTCTGTCTGAAAACCCTCGGCGGCACCGATTCGTACTGAATTCAGGTCAACTTGGTTCGTACGAGCACGGAGGAAACCGGTGGTACGTCGGCACTGTTTAACGGACGATCAATGGGAATTGGTTTCGGATCTTTTCGGGGAGCCAAAAGCAGTCGGGCGCCCGCCCAAGGACCGCCGACTGATTTTGGACGGCATTTTCTGGATACTCCGCACCGGAGCGGGCTGGCGTGATCTTCCTGAGCGTTTCGGCCCTTGGCAGTCGGTCTACCACTACTTCCGCGCGTGGACAGCCGATGGAACATTCGACGCAATTCTTCGCAGGCTGCAGGGGGCGATGGTCGATGCGGAAGAACTCGACGACGATCTGTGGTGTGTCGACGGCACAGTTGTCCGGGCGGCCCGCTGTGCCGCCGGGGCCAAAAAAGGGGGTCGGAAGGGTCAAATGCTAGCAATGAGGCGTTAGGACGTTCTCGCGGGGGTTTTAGCACAAAAATTCACCTGCTTTGCGATAGCCACGGACATCCGCTGACCGCGGTGCTTTCGCCCGGCCAGAGCCACGAATCGAAGTCGCTGAGCGAAGTGATGAAGCAAGTGGACGTGCATGGCACTGGCGATTCGATCCCAATCGTTCCGGCAAAGCTCGCTGGTGACAAAGGCTACCGCTACGACTGGATCGACAAGTGGTTGATCGACGAGGGGATCACGCCGGTGATTCCGAGCAAACAAAATGAAGACCGGACGGCGCGCCCCGTCGAGTTCGACAAGCCGTCGTATCGAAAGCGCGCCATCATTGAACAGTTGATCGGTTGGCTGAAAGAATGCCGCCGTGTAGCGACGCGATACGAGAAGCTGGCACGCCACTATCTCAGCATGGTTAAGCTGTCGATGATCGGACGCTACTTGCGACTGATTGCACCGGCAGATTCAAGGGTTTAGTAGTTTTCAGACAGAGCCTAGTCCACACCACACACACTGGAGAGATGTATGAACGATCCGACTGAAACCATTCGCCGCGAGCAGGTCCGCAAGATTAACGCCGACCCCGGCAGCCGCGAGGCTCTTGAGGACAAGCACGGTCAGGTCTGGGACACTGCTCAGCTCCAGCAGGACTTCGAGGTGACGGGGTTCGCAGCTCCGTACGTGATCGCACGTCGAAAAGCAGACGAGAAGCAGGGGTCGCTGATGTTCCAGCATTCGCCACGGTTCTACTTCCGCTTTGAACCAGCCGAGTAACTGCGGCAGGTGAGTGCAACGTCACGCTCCAAGGGAGGGAGCGTGACGTTCTTCGCGTCGGGCAACTTGTGTCGCAAAGATAAAAACCCGGAAATTTCGAGCGAAACACCTGTTAGGGCAGGGCAGGGACGCCCCCCTGGCGGCTCTGCCACGGTTTCTTTTTGTATGCGTGACGACCGTTCTCGGCTGGACGCCTGGGTTTCAGCCCGAACCGATTTGCCAAAATCCGCGGCGTCAAAATTTCCGCCGTGCCCCAGGGTTTTCACGGCCCCTAAAACGCCGCCACCCGGTCCCCGAGGGTGACAAAAAGGATCTCCGTCTACTCGGCCCAAAATCGCGGCGTTTTTCCCAGCGTTTTCGCCCTCCCCGATTACGTCAAAAAGCCTTTACCCTAATTGTCACAAAGATCTGCCCCATGATCGCAGCATATTGCCGAGTTAGCACCGCCCAGCAAAAAGCCGATAGCCAAGTCGCAGAAATTCAGAAGTGGCTTAAGGCACATGGTTTCGACGAGAACCAGGTAGAGTGGTACATAGACAAGGAATCCGGAAAGTCGCTTCGGCGTCTAGAATTCCAGCGACTCCAGGCCGATATCTTCAGTGGCAGCGTGAGAACGGTAGTGTGCTGGAAGCTGGATCGGCTTTCACGCCGCCTGAGAGACGGCGTGACCCTCCTCGCCGACTGGTGCGAGCGAGATATTAAAGTGGTTGTCGTCACTCAACAGATAGAGCTTGGGGGGGCGGTGGGCCGCATGCTGGCTGCCCTGTTGCTTGGGCTTGCGGAAATCGAGCTGGAGTACCGCAGCCAGCGGCAGATGGCCGGGATCGAGGTCGCAAAAAAACGGGGCATCTACAAGGGGCGAGAGCGTGGCACGTTCAAGGCCGAGCCGAGACGGGCCGTCGAGCTGCGGTCCAGAGGCCTGAAAATCGCCGAGATCGCGACGGCATTGGGAACGAGTGCAAGAACGGTTCAGCGGTACTTGAGGGCAGGCTGATTGGCCGGTAATGTTCATTCCCCCCCATCAGCTATGGATCGCCGGACCGACGGTGCGGCCAAGTTAACTCCTTCTCTAGAAGACGCGTAGGCAACGAATTGAATGGAAATAAGCTGAATGCCGCTGCAAATGCGAACGATCCGCAGAAGTCGGACTGGCCCGATACCGTCTATCATTACTGCGACCTCGGGGCGGCAGTATCCATTTTGCAGAACAAGCGGCTATGGGCAACTCATCTCCGCTACGTGAATGATTTTTCCGAGATCGATTTCGGGCTTAGTCAGGCGTTCAAAGAGATTCAGGTGCTTCGAGCTGAGTTTCAAGGCGAAGCGATGGCCACAGTGTTTGTAAATGCCTGCGAAGATGGGCTGAAGGACCACCAGTCGTGGCACTTTTATGCATGCTGCTTCTCACGAGAGAAAGATCTGCTGAGCCAGTGGCGTGCGTATGCGGACGATGGTGCGGGTGTGGCACTTGGATTTAGCACCAGACACCTTCAAGATTGCTGGATATCGAATTACGAGCTTCACCTTGCTGAAGATACATCGATTTGCAAGGTCAGCTACGAGTTCGATCCTATTCGCCAGCTTCTCCGCGACCAACTGGGCACGCTCGATGCCCATCTTTCTTCACCGGCTGCCGACGACCAAGAGGCCTGCATCAAATCGGGGCGGTTGGCGGCTGACCGGGTATTGAGGGCGTGTGCGGCTCACAAGTCGGCTGCTTTCGCTGAAGAAAAGGAGTATCGGCTGTTTGCCCAGCTCCGTCACATTGAGCAGCTTGGCAGCACGAAAAGTCCTGGTTCCTCTCCAGCAAGACCAGTCATTGCAGAAAACATATGGGACCAAATCGATAGGGCGATGCAGTCTAACCGGGCCGCGTGCCGACGTTATCGCATCGGCCGCTTTGGGATGACGCCTTATGTAGAGCTAGAGTTTCAGCCAATCTGCGTCCAAAAGATCATTCTCGGCCCGCGTTGCAAATTTGTTCGGCAGGCGGAGGCAGTGCAAATGATGCTAGAAACGTTCGGCTACCCGACTGGCTCCGTCTCGATTGACCGATCGGCAGCCACCTATCAGTAGCCTATGCCGACAGCCGCTGCTTCCGTAGAGAAGCAGGGGAGACCGGAAGATGGGCTAGAACATGGCAGGGCGTTTGAGAGCATTCCCAGGCCTTCAGAATCTCCGAGAGATTAGTCATCTCCACCAGCCGGTAGCCGATCGTCGGGATCCACGACCGCCGTCGCTGCCAACGCCTCGGCGACACCGCGAACCGCCGCCAACCGGACCACCAGAGACCCAGCCTCAAAGAATTCCTGGCTACAGAGCGTCAGCACTCGCGGATCGTCGACGACATCGGCGAGGACGTAGAGTGCCCGCTCGCGACGCTCCAGTGGCAGGACTCGGTACTCCTCCAGGCAGACAGTCGCGTGCCGCAAATCACTGGTAATGCTGCACAACGCCGCCGACGCTAGAAATCGCGTCCATTCGTCGTCGCTAGCCAACAATCCCTGCAGGTGAGGATTCGCCGACGATACATCTATCTCACGCTCTGCGATGATCGGCAGGTATGCCAGTGCTTCGACCGCCGCCGGTCGCCGCTCTCCCTCCTCCAGGGCAGCGACCAGCCACTGGATGTCCGCCTGGTCCAGATCGGCGAGCCCTGATAGGACCCGTTCACGGTCGTCAGAGTCGACCGCAGCAATGCCATCTAGAAGCGTTTTCAGTCTGTGATCCGACATTTTTCACCTGATTTTCGTGCGAGGGAGATCGTCTACCGGTTCGCCATAACAGGTGTTATTCCCGGGCGATCGCCAATCAGGTGTTGCCCGAATTTGGGGACATTAAAATCGCGGCAAGATCACCCCACGTTGCATCAGTGCCTCTACGGCGACTCTGCGAATTTCCAAATTTTCATCCGCCGCGGCGGCGAGCATCACCGGCAGTGCACGGAGATCGGCAACGGGGGCTCCCTTTGCGATCAGTGCGACAGCCGCCATCCGGACCGCTTCATCCTCTGCATTGAAGAACTCGTGGGCAATCGCGGTCAGCACGCCGGGCTCGTCCCAATTGATCTTGGACATCTCCAGGCTAGCCAACTCGCTGATCGCCTCCCGCCTCTCCGTTTCGCTGGCCCCCGGAGCGGTAAGCCGATTGATTATCCACCTCGCCAAGAGTTTTGACATGTCCCACCTACTCTTTGCGTGGAAAGAATCTATGACTACGCATAGCAGGTGTAAAATCCCCCCGGTTAAAGTTCTCCGCTTTGCGGATGGCACATGTCTCTTTCGCCGCCGGTCCCGGTCAGCCCTGTTTCCGGCTCGCCCGCGGAGCTAGCCGAGACGGTCTGACCGCCTTCGCTCCGCGGCGATGTCATTGTCCCAGAAGTCCCCTTGGCTCCGCCAATCCACTCGTTCGGGCTCGGGCGAAATAAGCAGTTGGCCGCACCGGAAACAGGGCCGGTCGTCCACCGGATTGTTCGATCCACAGTTGTTGCAAACCACTGGCCGCCCGCCGTACGGGCCGGACGTGTCAGGGGTGAGGTCAACTTCAAACTTTGGGTAGTGCTCCCTCCGACTCTTAGTCATGTATTTAACTGCGTTAGAATCGGATGTAAGGAATGGGGACACGATGTCGTCCCAATAAATGCTGTACCCATCTGCCTCGGCGTCCCTCAGCCACGCAAGATAGTCCGGATCTCCATCAAGTGTCGCCAACATGAACGGGCGAGACACGATGTGTGCCAGCCAGCCAAAGCCAAGAACAACGGGGCAGCCAAGGAAGGGTACCGCCACCGCCAGCAGGAAAGCGTCCAGGAAAATAGGATCAACAAGAAAATGAAACAGCCCGAGAAGCAGCATCAACGGGACCAGACAAACAAGAATCAGTCGAAGCAACATGTAGTGCCTCGGAGTCCTGCCGTTTCGATGTTCCTTGTGGAAAATGATCAGGGTAGCGAAAATAGTGATCGATAGCCAGAGCATCTGATATTCGCCGGTTCTGGAGGCCAGTATAAAAATTGGCAGCAGAAAGATACCTTTGGTAAACAAGTAATTCATTGCTTTCTCGTTGGTTGCAAACGGTCGACGTAAATAGTGTCCACTGCAACGTTGGCGGGTCCAACTCCATGCACTTGAGTGTCCACCGGTCGCTCGTGTGTGGCCGTCGGTCGGGAGGCAGCCCCGGATTAGATTGAGCAGGTCCGAACCCTGCTTCCGCGGGTGGAATTGCTCTGCAGCTTCCGCCTAACAGGTGTTGCTTGTTCCGAATACCAGCCGCCCGAGAGAATCCGAAGCGTTATAGGCACCGATAGAGCAGGAGTCCCGCTAGCAGTTGCTTCTGAAGTGCTGCTGCTCAACCGGCCAGGCACAGCGGCTCGCCGATTCCGGTGCCCCTGCTCGCTACCCGCCGGGCCGATGGCCGAACCGAACCTCTTCTAACAGGTGTCGTCTTAACCGTCGTGCATCGCACGCCTGATGAAGGCGATCAAATCCGACGCTTGCCTCTGCCCGCCGAACGGGGGATAATCGAAGGATGCACCGGGGCAGCAGCCCCACACCCATGATCGACGCGACCGCCAGCATGAACAAAACGCCTGAAGAGCTGAGCCAAGCAGAGGTGCACCGTATCTGCGGCGTGCTCGGAGGCATCGTGGACCGGTGCGAGCTCACCGAATCTGAGGTCGAGGCGATGGAGCACGCTGCGATCGCCATAATGGCGGTCAACATAGGGCGAGCCAGTCAGCGGGCGTATGCCTCGCTCATGAACGCCCACAATGGCTGCATATCTCAGTCGGTGATGGCAGGCCTGAGAGCCCGCGGGATCGACGTTGACGCACTGGAATCTGACACTGGTACTGCTGGCTGAAAAATCGGGGCGGCGTCAGCACCTCGTATTTGCGATTTGCGTGACAAACTTTCTAGACTCAGCGGATCTGTTCGCCGCCTTTGTTCTTTCAATCATACCGGCACTGACCTTCGTGCTTGCCGTCACAATTTTGATCAGTCAAACGCGTCGGTACCTGACCGCGATGCGTCACACCGGGCACCATCATCCTGAGCTGCCTGTCGCGGAGCCCGAAAGCGAGAATGGCGAGTGACAGCCACATCGCTCGCCCTCTGTACAGCACCTGGGACGCGAGTCCAAGCAAGGCAGTTCGGTGAAACTGCCGCCCCGATTTAGGCACTATTGCGTCGGACCACCCATGATAGCCCCTGAAGGCCTCCTCGTCCCATTCTTGCCTGGCCACGGCCAACCGGCGACAATACTGTGACGGACGGCAGCGGAAGGGGCTGGTTCGCTCAAATGGCGGCAATCATCCCTTCGCCGGATTGGACTGCGGCAAGAACACGTTTGTATGTCAATAGGAATAGATTTGGAACTCGCGATTTCTGTACTCACCTCGACGGCAGTAAGCGGAACGTTCGTGGCGTTGCTTGTATTTGCGACGAAGTCTTGGATATCAGAGCGTCTCAAGAACGCCATCAAACACGAATACGATCAGAGATTGGAGTCTCTTAAAGCCACTCTGAAGGCCCAACACGATGTTGAACTCGAAAGATTGCGATCGCAACTGGCAATGACAGCGACCGAGCATCAGGTTCGCTTTGCTAATCAACATGATCGAATGGCTACGGTCATCGCGGACGTGTACAGGCAGACTTCGCAGTTGTACGATGCGGTTGCGAGATACATTACGCCAGCGGAGTTTGATTCCGATGGTTCGCAATCGGAGCGTCGCGAGAGGGTCAATTACTTCCTCAAGGAGTTCAGCGAGTACTTCTATGTAAAACGCATCTATCTGCCGAGCCATACCGCGGAGCAGGTCGAGAGCTTTCGAGTAAAGCTACACGAGGTAGCCCAGGAGTTCGCGAACAAGGTAGAGATACCGAAAGAAAAGACTGGCAACTGGGAATCGATGGCGTGGTCGAAGACCTGGGACACGCTGACCTGTGAAATCAAGCCGCTGCGTGCTGAACTCGAAAATGAATTCAGAGTTCTACTCGGCGTGACTTCTCGGTCGACGAAGCAGGGCACACATCAAGGCAACGAACGCGGAGAGTCGGCTTGAAGTGTGGTTCAGTCGGTCCCTGCAATCGCTTCCAAATCAGCATCGAGACTTTTTGCCGATCTCAAATGCCCTCGCCTCAAGGTCAGCTATCGCGTTTGCTTCCGGTCGCTCTCATGACGCTCGGTGGTGCTGTCGGCTTCGGGCTGGTACTGCTCTATCCGCCTCGACACCCGGAGGACCGGCTCTTCGCGGTCGCCATTGCTGGAGGCGGGCTAGCGATGCTGGGGCTGCTTGCCGGAACGCTCGTCTCGCTTTGGATTCGCGGTCGCATAAACACGATTTTTGCTCTGTCCGCGGTCGCAATTCCGCTTGCGTCCTTTGGATGGTTTATCAACGCCAAGGGAGGTCAGCGAGACGTTGCGTTTGTGTTCGCCTGCATCGGCTGGCTGGCGGTTCTCGTTTTCCTCGTAAACGCAGCAGCTCTACTATCGCGGGATCGGAGGTAATGAGCCACCGCTGGGTCGAACCGTTCGCCGCGGTTGTTGTCTTCGATGCAGCTTGCCTCTCGCGGGTGGACTTGGGACAATCCGGGCGAACTTGAGCGTACCGGCGTCCTCTACCGAGAGTGGCAGACTCAGCCGACCCTGTGCCAGTCTCCTCTGGATGTCGGGCCATGACACACACAGCAGCGGGAGACCGTCCGCACAGCTTGAAACTGAAGTGGAAGGAACCACGATGGGCTTACTTGCCGCGTCTTTGGAGGGAATTTCGTAAGATTCTTAATTCGCGTTCGCTTCTCATGATCGGCTCCGTGTCAACTCTGGCGGGTGCTGCTCTCGTTGCCGCATTCAAGCTCGCTTTTCCATCACTGGACATCGCCAGTCTTTGGCCCATGTTGCTCGCTGTTCCGGGCGTGTTTCTCTATCTATGGATGTACCTGGCGATCCTGGCCGTGTTCCCACCGACCATTATCGTTCGCAACCAATCTTTGCAACGCATACACGCGAGTGCCGGGCCAAAGGTCAAACCCGAACACGTTCGCTTTGCTTATCTGACAGTTCACTCTCAAAATCGGATCCGCTTGAAGATGCGATACCGCCTCGGAAACGTTGAGCGGACCGTGGTGTACGGCATTGCGAATGACATTGACTTGTCGACGCTTTTTGCTCTGCTGCCTCGCGAACCGATCGTGCGGGACGCTCGGCAACGGCAGATACAGGCAAGGACCACCGAAAACTGGTGAGACACTGAGAGCGACAAGAGAGTTCTTCTGGAACGGGCTGGCTGGCACTTTCCGCGGGAGCAACGGAAAGCTTGCCTCACGGCCACCAAGCGTGGACAATCGAGTCACGCATTGGACGTACCAGCCTGCCGAACAGGACCAAATCCTGCTATGCCCCGTGCCGCTGGCCCCACCGACGACAGGAAGCCGGTATCAACCGGGGAAATCAGATTCCCGCCCTGCTGGTCGCGAGCATCCGAATGATCGACGCGAATCCGTACGCTCCCCTCTGCCCCACAAAGGGCACACTCGACAGCGACAACCATGCCGTCATCCGCGTATCCCGGTCAACAAGCTACCCTGATCGACTCCGGGCGTATCGAATCTTCGTGGACGGGCACGAGATGGCACGGGTGAACGCTGGACAGTGCGTGGAAATCCCAGTGCCGTCCGGCACGCATGAAGTGGTCGCGAAAGTCGATTGGTGCGGCAGTCCAACGTTGAGCTGCACCGCCGGTGCTGGAGAGACTCATTGTTTCGAAGTCGGCAGTAACCTTCGCGGGCTGAGGATTATGCTCATCTACATTTACATCTTTTTCCTGAAAGATGAGTACCTCACCTTCGCCTATACTGGCCCAGTTCGTCCGCTGCCCCAAAAGCAGGGCGTCCCGATTGCGATTAGCCGTCTCCCCACGTCTGCAGCCACCGAACCGTAGCCGTTCTGGACGCTGGTCTCAGTTGTTTTAGATGACCGTCAACCGGGAAATTTCTTCAATGCTTCGCCTACGGTTTGTAATTCCAGCCATTCTCCTGACCCTTTCTGTTCTCATGACATCCGCGTCTGCTCAGGAACCAAAGCTGGAAGGAACGTGGAAGTCGGACTGGCAGCTAACAAAAAAGCACATAGACGCGGAGTGCAAGCTGAGTGAAAAGCTGGTTCGTGGGCTACAGCAATTGATGGGCAAGATGACGGTCCGCTACGACGGCGGCAGGGCGGTGTTCACGATGCCGGAGAGCCACTTCGAGATCGAGGGGGAGAGTCGTTTGGCAGAGGGCTGGACCTTCGAGGCAAAGCTGAAGCTTCTCGGCAGAACGGGTTCGCAGATCGCTCTCATTACAGAGTCGGACGAGCCGTTCTTGGACGATTCAATCACGCTGATGAACTTCGAAGGTCCGGACATCTACTGGGTTTACCTCGGTCACTCGTCAATCGCAGACCATCACGTGCGAGAATACTTCCGGAGGGTGCCGCCAGATCAGTCCGCCTCAACCAACGTGAAATAGAACGCCGGACCGGCAACAGGGGACCTTTCGCATGAGACATGAGAGCTGGATAATCGGCCATGGTCCGCACAACGCTGACATTCACCGACCCGGGGCATTCTCCATGAAGCGAAAAGTGGGTGACTATTCCAAATTCGTGAACCACCCGCGTTACGGTCGTGGCCCTCGGTTTACCGACGTTCGCCCACGAGAGAAACCGCTCGGCTACCGGCTGACGACCTACATCTCCGACGGCACCATCGGAGGTACCGCTGTCGAGGCCGATCTTGACCGGCAAATACCTTCTCCCGTCCCTGTGCTTTACTATTTCGACCTGACGCGTGTTTGCGTCGAATGCCATCGCCCGTTTATCTTCTTTGCCGAGGAGCAGAAGTACTGGTACGAATCCCTTGGCTTCGTTTTGGACGCAGACTGCATTCGTTGCGTTGAATGCCGCAGGCTACAGCAGGGGCTGGACCGAAGACGCCAGCGGTACGAAGAGCTTTTTCGCCGCGAGGAACGTTCGGCAGAAGAGAATCTCGAAATGGCCGAGTGCTGCTTGGATCTTGTGGAGGGTGGTGTCTTCCATGGACGCCATACCGAACGCGTTCGGATGCTTCTGAACAAGTTCCCTCAGAATCAAGGTGACGCGGTCGCCCGGCGGATTCGGGATCTACGCGACCGGTTGCCACTAATTGAAGCCGGACGGAGCGGACATGACGTTCAGGAGACATGATGTGACCACTTCTGCCGCGTTTGCCCCGCTGAACCGAGTCTTCAGCGGCACTTTCGTCCCAGTCCGTCTGCAAAGGCTTCTGTCAGAGCTGAGTTCAGCGATCGGTTGCGTCCATCGCGAGAATACGGAATGAAGAGTAGAGCACGGAGCGGCGGGCAACGCAGCCGGAGACGGAAAGGTGATGGGCAGCTGCCCGTCCGCCGCAGCAGTCCTGTCGCCTTCCCCATGCCGCCAGGCTACCTTCTGACCTGCGTAATAGCTGTTGCCTTCGTGGGTGCTGCAGCCTGGGCTTCTTGGCAGTTTGCGGAATCGTGCGTGCTGTTCGCCAGGCTCAGGAACGCGGTTTCCGCCCCAGCACGAATCGTGTCCTTGCGGCGTGAAGGCGGAAAGCGTCCCTATATCGTCGCGACCTATACATACGAGTTTGAAGGGAAGGCCTTCAGTTCGGACACGCGGGGCCACTTTTCGTGGAGCAAGTACCGGGACGGCGACCTGAAGCGTTTAAAGGAAAATAGAACGCCTCTGTCGTGCTTCGTGGACCCGGACGATCCCTCCGTGAGCGTGCTCGATAACACGTTTTCCCTCAGTCGCTTTGTCGTTAGTTTGGCCTTCGCATCTGTATTCCTGGGTGGGGCGTTGGTTACGTCCGTTGTCGCGTATAACGAGATTAGACATCAGTTGATACCGATGTCAGCTACGCGGCCTGAGGATGTGCCATGACTTTGGCCGGGGCCCCTACGCACCGGTGTTGCTCGTCACCAGAGGGCAGGGCGATACCATGCACCAGAGCGGGCGGAACTTGGCACAGCGGAAATTAACCACCGCCGATCTGCGGCATTCGGATGGTTGAAAACAAAAGCGGACGCATGTCCTCGATTGCTCGACGGTTGGTTTACATTGCTGCCGCAACGCTTCTGGTCGGTATGGCGATTGCCATCGTCGTTGTAGTTCGTGCTGTCAATAGGTCGCTCGTGGCGGAGGAGAATTTTCAAGCATTCTTCCATGCCCAGCAAGCGACCGTGGCATACGTAGAACAATACGACGGGCGATGGCCCAGGTCATGGGACCATCTGCGTGCGGTGCGGCCAAAAGCGGATTTCGACTGGGTGGCCGAGCATGTGAGCTTTGATTTCGCCGCCGATCCAGACGAAGTCGTAGATCAGACTCCCGAAACGTTTACCGCAATTGAACCGGATCGCCCCTGTTTCAGAATTGACGACTTGGTCCAAAGCCTAATCGATACACTGAGGAAACATCGCAAAATTGATTGACTTCAGCGGATTCAGCACCAGGCATGACAAAGGGAGTACTCCTGGTTCCCGCCGACACCAGGAACGGAAAGGTGATGCTCGTTGGGACGACGTTGCTTTTTTCAGGCGTCGTGGCGTTGATTCACTACTGCCCGATGTTTTTCATGTCGCGACCAACAGCGTATGTTTGGTCGCGGTCGCATGAAAATTTGAGAATACCCCCTTCACAGTCGGCATTCCTTGCTCCCTAGCGAGGAGTTCGTGCGGGGAGCCGGTCCCGAAACCGGTCTCGGACGTGCCCCGGCCAAAGCACGATTACTGGGTAGGCGGATGCAGCGAAGAGAGCAAGGCAGGACAGCAGTTGAGACCGGAAGGATGAGCCAGCTTCTGAATCCGCAGAATCCATGGCGAGGGACAGCAGCACGGCCAATGCACCGCCAGTGGCCGTCGCGATCGCAAAAATCCCAACGAGCAAAGTGAATCGGCGAACCGGCCCCAGGCGAAAGTACAAACCGGTCGCGAAGGTCAGCCAAAGGAACGGGGAGAAATCCAGCGATGATTCGCCAAGCAGATGTGCTGGGATGCTAACAAGCCCTATGTGGACCGCAAATAGGCCTACGAACCAGAGTGCCGTAGCGATTTCTGGGCGGGCGGGCCTGAGCAGCGAGGTTCCCGGAGTCGGTTCCGGTGCAGGCGTGGCCGGGGTTTCGTATGGGTTGAGCGTGGGGGCATTCACCTGGCGTTGATCATTGGCATCCGTCCTTTCAGCCAATTGTGTTCCTTCGGCCTGTCTGACTCGTTGCCTGGGCAAACAGGGCGGTAGGTATATGGCGTGCGACGGCCTCACAGGCTCATCGATCCTCTTCCGAACCATCCGAATCCCCCGTCGCAGGAGCGTTGGACGGAGGAGCGGTTGACGGAGGAGCGGTCGACGGAGGAGCGGTCGACGGAGGAGCGGGTCGGTATTGGCAGTGGGGGCCGCGACCTGCCCTCGTACTGGACTGCCGGAATTGTCAGCCCATATAGAACCAGGCAAATGGCAACGACAGTGGCAGTCTCGACTGCCGTCCATCGCCGAGTGGAAATCGGATGCAAGTAAGAGCTGCCCGAAACAGAGGCAGCCCACCAGGCAAAGACGCATGCATAGAACGCATACATCCAGCCAATCACTCCAAACGCCCTCACGCACCCAAGGGCGATGGCGAGGAGGACAACGGTGAAGAGCACGACCGCGAAGGAAAACTGCGGTCTGGCTTTCCCTGCTCGATCTGTTTTAGGTGGTGTATACGGATTGGACACAACGGGACTCCGGCAAGAAACGGCTGTAGATCGACACCACCGCACGCGATAGTCATCGCCACGTGCTGATCCAAAGCCACGCAAGATACAGCAAATACCCAGCTACGACGGTGCGGACGGTGAGGCTAAAAAGCGAGTAGCCGAGTCGGCCTTTCTCTCGACGGACTGGAAAAGGCAGTTCGCATTTCCAAAACTCTCCAGAATTCAATCCGAAGTGATATTGTTCTTCGGCAGTCTCGACCTTCAGCACATAGCCGGGAAAAATGAAGTTTGAGCGAACGGAGTACAAAATAGCTTCGCGAATATGCTCATATTCGACACGCCAGTCACCGCACTCCAAATGGTCATCGAATACCTTCAGCGTGCCGCGGCGAGAAAGCAGCCAGTTCGGGCCATATCGCATCTGATCGCCTTCCGCGATCGTTGCTTTGGTTTTGCATCTATGGAGAAGCGAGGGCATTCTGGATACCACGGAATTTCGGGGGCTTCACGTCCTCAATCGCGGACGATCTCGTATTCAGCCACTCGATCGCTTTCGTCAAACCGAATCACTAGCCACTCAGAGTCGATACTGATGAACCCGCGTTCGGGGCCGAGCCAGTAAACCAGGTCCCAGTCCCGAAAGTACTCGGTCGGCGGCGGTTCGCCCAGGAGTTCGACGACTTCGGCCCGTGACAGACCAGTGAGTGTACCGCGAACGACCAGGTGATCCGCCATTTCCAGCCGAATACCGGTTCCGACCAGAGTGTCGTCTCTCCAGGCTACAGGATCCAGCGGCTGCCCACGAAACCACCAGCCCGAGAGAGTCAAAGCCGCCGCTACCGCCAGACCGCACGCGGTGATCGCCGCTGTCCGTCGTCGGATTGCCATCAAGCCGCGATCCAGGTCAGAGGAAGAAGACTTCCAGGCCGAGGATCAAATGCAATGCAGTACGCGAATGGACCTCACAGGGGAGGATTGATCACTCGCTCCAGAATCTGAATCGTCAAGTACAGAACGAACCAAGATCCGAAGTTCAGAGACAACGCGGTCAAAAATTGCCTGCGGAGCCACTTCCGTCCCGCAAGCAAATTGGCCATAGATCCGACAGCCAAGGTGGCCGTCATCAGCACGGCTACTATCGCGAATCGTAATGGTGTAGTTCGCTCAGTCTCGCTGACTTCGATCGCCTGGATTACCCAGGAGACGATGCCCACCGCCAGCAGCCCTGCGAGAAGGAAGCTGAGAGTAGCGGGAATGATGGCGAATCGAAACCGGCTGCCGACGCCATGGTCCTCGATCGTAGGAGGAGGATCGGTGCCAGTGGCCGCTTCAGGTGGCAAATATGGATTGGGCATGTGGACTTCCCGGAGATCAAAATCGGTCTGGGGGAGCCATCAGCGGAGGCAGAGCCACCGTCATCTCAGGACAGGATGAGCCGTTGACGCATTCCACCGGAAGGCTCCAAACACGATTATGCGGGATTTGTGTTGGTGATGGTGCTCCGGCATCGACAAATACGCCTTGACGCCACAGGAGGGGGCGGGGTAGTGAGGCGAGGGTTCCTCAACAGAAGGCGTCCGGAATGATAAAAAGCCGCGTAATTTATCGCTGGATGCTCGTCGCCGTCCTCTCGGCCTGCACACTTACGGGGCAAGTGGGCTGCCGATCCGGGCTTCAGCGAGGTGGGTTCAGCGGGCTGACTCCGCCAAATCAACCTCTCGTGGCTCCCCCGCCCCAAGGCACGGTCGGAAAAGTGAAGGAAGCCGCCGCTGAAACGGCTAGAGTTGCGGGACTCGCAATTGTCGGTGTGCTCTACCTTGGCCTCTGCCTCTGGGTAGATGATGACGACGAGGACGGATTCTCATGATGCTTAGCCGCCGTCCTTCCTCTTCATGCCCAGCCTATGGTGGTTCTGCAAACGCGGTCCGGGCATGGGGCAGAAACGCCTGCTAAACTGCAGGGGCAGTTTGTTCCTGCCCATTGGATAGCCGCCCCGTGAACGCAAGCCGACAAAAGCGACTGAGGCTGACCAGGTCCAGCCTTCGCGGTGGACTATTTGCCGTCACCGTCTTCGCAGTCTGGTTCGGACTGCACATGCAGAGCGTGAAGCGGCAGCGAGAGGCGATCGAGGCACTCAGTCAGTACGGGGCCACAGTCCTCTACAACTACGGTGTCGCGAGCAATCCGCCGTACTGGGAAGCTGGTCTATATGAGACCGAAGTGAATTCGCCCGTCCCGGATTGGTTGCTCTCCACCCTGGGCCACGACCACTTCCACTCCGTCGGTCAGCTCAGTACCTATAGCACTTGGGGGGACAGCCCGGACGGGCAGTTTTTCATTTCCCGCGATATGCTACAGCACCTGAGGAGCTTGCCTCGCCTTCAGGTTTTGAAGCTCGACCGGACTCCGGTAAATGATGATGACTTGAGCGTGATCCGAAGCCTGAGCCAACTTCAAAAACTGCACCTCGGTCGTGCCGCTGAGGTGACTGACGAGGGTGTCGCGTCGCTGTCGCAGCTTCGCGATCTTGAATATCTTGAACTGAACTACACCCGCCTTACAGATAAATCCGTCGAGGCACTATCACGCTTACCTCGCTTGAGTGTGCTGCGGCTGTCCGGGCAGTTTTCAGACGACTCTCTTCGGCACGTCGGCGGAATGGCACAGCTTCGAGAGCTAACGCTCGGCGGTGTCGAAAGAACTGGCATCAGCAATGAAGGCCTCGTACATCTTCGCGGCTTGACGGATCTGGAGGAACTTAACCTTTATAACTCGCGGGTTACCGAAGAGGGCCTGCGGCACTTGAGCCACATGCGGAATCTTCGGAGACTAGATTTGCGAAAGACCGATGTTGAGGACGCAAGTTGGCTATTTCATCGCCTCCCCAAATGCGAAATCGTGACCTTGTCACGCACCTGGCGTCCGCAACCGTGAGGCGTCGATGACAAGTGCCATTTGCGGGTGTGCACGAAAAAGCAGAGCGTGGTGGACGGGCACACTGAGATCACGAACGGATGAGGCCGTATGACCCCCGCATCCCGAACACCTGAAGGCTGGCCGAATCGCTGCCCCATTTGCGGCGAAGCCGTAACGATTGATCCCTCGCTACCGCCCGGCGATGCCCCTTGCCCGCGTTGCGGTTGCCTCCTCTGGTTCGATTCTCGCTGGATCGATGAGTTGGATTTTCTCGTGCCCGAGGCATGTTCGGCGGATTTTAGCCAATGCACGAAGGAAGAGGCCATCAGCCGGATGGTCGATTCACTGGTGGAGGTCGGGGCCATCCCCGCCGAGGTGGGCGAAGATGCTGCAGAACTGGTGCTGAAGAGAGAGCAGGTGGGGACAACCGGTATTGGCCGAGGATTTGCCGTGCCCCACGCAAAGCATCCTGACCTGAAACGTGTCGTTGGATGTATTGCTCGCTCCAGCCACGGCATCGACTTTGACAGCCTGGACGGAGAGCCCGTGCATCTACTGATCCTGCTCCTGTCTCCGGCTGACCAGTTCGACGCTCACATGCGGGCGTTGGAGCGGACCTCGACGTGGCTCCTTGGCCAACCGTTACCGTAGTGGCTGCGACTCAGCTCTCCGCAGTTAAAAGGGGCCGTGCGTTTGTTCAGAAAATGTCTCGGGCAGGCTGGTAGGCACAAAACGTTAATACAGCAATCGCACATGAACCAGGGAGAAGAGGTGAATGACGATGGAGAACCGGTTACGGCTTCCTGAGGTGGAGCAGCGAGTTTGCGACGTTGCCTCTGAGCAACTGGGTATTTCCCGCCCCAAAATCTCTCCAAACGATCGACTGATCGAAGACTTGCAGTGCGACAGTCTCAGCATGGTTGAACTGCTGATGGAACTGGAAGATGAATTCGCAGTTACGCTGCCAAACGATCCTCCCAATTCGATCTACAAGGCAGTATTCACTCGCCAGCCGTTTAGAATTTCGGACCTCGCCGAATTGATCTATCTCCAGCAGGGAAGCGGTACCCCTGAGCGAAAGCGATGGCGGCAACCGAAAACGAAGCCTCCGGTGACCATCTCGATGCCGTTCAGCCAGCTTGACGGGCAGTGGGAAGGTCTGGCGGCCACTGAACGTCGGCTTTTCGAGCCGATGGAGGCCGAGGGACCCTTTGATCAGTACCGCAGGCGTTCTGATGGAATGCGGTGCATTCTGATCCCTTCAGCTTTCGTCGAGATCGGTTGCGAATCGCCTGATGGCCTCCCCGACGAACAGCCACAGCACGCCGTCCACCTGGACGCCTTTCTTATGGATGCCGAGCCGGTGTCGACTACTGCCTACTGCCGTTTCCTGAACTCCATCGGCGAGGTCCCACCCGAGGTGGTGGCGGATTGGTTTGTCGTCGATCCGCAGGATCACCGCATCGAGCATCTCCTCATCGCTCGCAAAGCCACAGAGTGGCGGCCCGTACTGAGGACCGAGAAATGGCCGATGATTCTCGTGTCCTGGTTCGGTGCCAATGCATATTCCCTGTGGGCGAATGGACAGGACTGGAAGGACTATCGAGATTCCTCGGGCGACGAGTTTCACTGTTTTCTGCCCACTGAAGCTCAGTGGGAATATGCCGCACGGGGCGTTCGCTCTCAGCCGTTTCCATGGGGCGACGAGCCGCCCACCCAACAGCATATGCGGTATGGCCTGCATCGCAAATCAGAAACATACAACGCTGATACGCTTCCGATGGCCGACGTTAATGAGCAGCTCGGGATGTCACCGTTCGGGCTCCAGCACATGGCGGGCAACGTCTGGCAGTGGTGTCGCGACTGGTATGACAAGGGGTTTTACTCGAAACCAGAAGCCAACCGAGCGAATCCACTGAATCGACTTGCCACTCAGGTCCGGAGCGAACGGGGCGGCAGTTGGATCGGCCCTGCTGAACTCTGCCGCAGCTCATATCGCCGGGGCCGCCCTCCAAGTGCTCGTGGCCGCTGCCTGGGATTCCGCTGTATCAGCTCTGCTGCGGACTGTTCTTGATCCCTGTAAATCGCCTATCGCCAGTCATCGTTGCTGGTTTAGCCAATGCGGAAGCTGGCGGCTCAGCTTAGAGAAATGGAACCGCCAAAGCCGGAGCGAAAATCACCAGCACGATTATTGTGACGAACCAGAGCAGAAGGGAGCGGATCTGAGAGCCGAAGTACATTCGGAGAATTGGATTCACCGGGTGACCGGCAGCACATCGACGCTCCACCACATCTTTTAGCTCCAGCATCAGCCCGAGCACGCACCCCACCAGCACCGCGATGAGAAACGCGGCAGCGAACGCCGTCACAGGAACGGCTGCTATGCCGCCGTTCTGCACCGCGAATTCCAGCATCCCCGCGATCACGACAAACGCAGTGACCCCAGCGGAAATCGCGATCTTCAGCACGAGCGACCGTGCATTTTGTAGAAGCTCATTCAACGCGGACTTGAATGGAATGAAGATGTGTCGGCTCTCCGTCGAAAGGGGCTGATCAGCGGCTGGTGGTCTCGCTGTCCGGGGTCAATCTTAGAAATTCGCGATGCCGTAGCGGTTGGGACTCTCATTTTGTTTCGTGACGCCCTTTCGGAGACTCGGTGTCGTGCAGAAGAGATCCTAGTCTTTGTAAGGCCTTGTCTAGCTCCTCTTGTGGTGGGTCAATGTAATGTTTTGCCGCTGTCCCGCTCGGCGTCTGTCCAAGGAATTTGATCTGTAGGCTGATCTGGTTCGATCTGTCGCCGTTATCTGCCATCAGTAGGTTTGCTGACGTCTTCCTGATGTGTTTCATTTGCAGTCGGACCTTGCGTTCCTTCGCAAAGGGAGTCCATAGGTCTCGGATCGCATCGTGTTTGCTGATCTTCCCGTCGGGTCTCTGGTGCTCCAGCTTCCACGGTTTGCCATCCTCGCGGGTGAAGACTAACCCGTTTTCGTCGGTGCGGTACTGTTCCACCAGTTGGGCTGTCTTGTCCCATAGCTTCCATGATACGGTTGGGATGCGTTTGCCCTTCGCTTTTTTGCTCCGTTGGCGGGTAATGTAGCCCTCCCGCAGCATCTCCGGTGTCAGTGTTGCAATGTCGGACTGGTAGAATCCGCAGTTTGCCATCAGATAGGTGAAGCATTGCAGTATTCCGGGTGCGTTGTGGAGGATGTCCTGCAGTTCCTCCTGTGTGTAATGCTCAATTTTTCCGGTGTGTACGGTTGCCTTCAAGCTTCGGATGTTGCGAGGGAGGTCGATTTGGCGTTGCTCATAAAGGTATTGCAGGAAACTTCGGGTCGTCGACAGCCGATCCCGCTGTGTGTAGGTGCTTCCTCCCTCCATCACCCTCAGATACCACCGCTCCCAAGTCGCTTCGGTGATCTGGTCCACCGTGGCTGCCGACCCCATGTGGTCGCAGAATGCGTTGACATCCCGCAGGATGTTATCCAGCCGCCCAATGCTGATCCGTTTGTCTGCTCGTTTCAGTGCCAGCCACTGGTCCCGCCAGCGGGTCAGTAGCTTTTCCTCCGGCTCTGGCTCTCGGTCGATGTCTTGAAGCAGCAACCGCCGTTGAATCGTCAGGTCTTCGCCGATGTTGCCAGCCAGCACCTTTGCCGCTTCCAGCCGCTTGTCTCGGATCTGGTCGAAGTCCTGCCCCTGCTGGTCGGCGTATTGCCTCATTCGGATTTCGTAGTTCGCGTCGGCGATCTCGGCTCGGTTCTGGTCCGCCGTCTCTGGATCTCCCATCACTTCAACTTCCCGCTCCAGTTCGGCGATCCGCTCTCTCAGCCGGTCCACCTGGCTTTTGCCTTTGCCAGCTTCGCCGTCAATCGCCGCTTGCACGTACTCCGCCCATCGGTTGGCGGCAGCGGTGCTCCCGTCCTTGGTGTGGCTGCTGATCTCTTGCGGCTCCAGTGATAGCTCCAGCCCATGCCAGTTCTTCGCCCATCCTCGGGCTAGCTGCTTGGTCGATACTTGAAGGACATCGGACTTGCCGGTGGGGTGCCGGTATCGCTTGCTCCATTGCTTCCGGCTGGCGATCCAGCTTGCTTCGGTTCGCTTCGGCATCGTGGAGGCTCTGGGGCTTGTTGTGTGTGGGATTTTTACACACACAATTTACACACAAAACGGCTCTCTAGGGGGGCGAATGTGTGTAAAAATGGACGTAAGTCCTTATTTCTCGGTGCAATTTTACGTTGACATCGTGGAGGTCACAGATTCGAGTTCTGTATCGCCCACTCCCAAAAACCCCGCAAAGCCCAGCGTTTTGCGGGGTTTTTTCGTTTCGGGCCCGCACCTCTTCCGGGCTCACGAAGGCTTGCACGGCTAGGCTTGATCCGGTGCTGGACCGCGGATCACACGGAGAACGCAGATGAAAGGGGATTGATGACAGAAAGTTGCAAGAAACTACAGCTCGGCTCGATTCCTATTCAGGGTGCGTCCCAATACTGTTCGGCACGAGAATTGCGCACTCGGCGGGTCGGCAGTCAAGTGCTGCCGATTTGACCGAGTGCGGAGCGAGCAGTGGCTAAAGCGAAGCGTGACGATCGACTGAAGCGACCGCCGGCCGCTGCTGCGCGCACGCCCGGGCCAGAGCATCAACCCGCCAGCGATGAAAAACTCAAGATCAAAGCCGCGGATCTTCAGGGGCTGAAATACTTTAAATCGCTGCGCCCACTACTCAACCGACTCCACGAGGTTGGAACGAAGCGCGACGTCGCGGGCAATCGCGAATTGCATATGGATCAGTACTGTGTCCTGATCCTACTTTGGCTCTACAGCCCCATCCTGACATCCCTCCGCGGCCTCCAGCAAGCGAGCGAGCTGGACAAAGTGCGCAAGCGTTTCGGCGTGGGGCGAGCCTCTCTGGGCTCCCTCTCCGAATCGGTCTCGCTCTTCGATCCCGAACCGCTCAAAGAGATCGCAGCGGAACTCTCCGAGCAGTTTCCCCAGCCCAAACAGGGACGCTTTGACGAGATCGGGAAGACGATTACCGCCGTGGATGGCTCGGTGGTCGATACGGTGGTCCGCGTGGCCCGCCTGGCGTGGCTGCCAAAATCCGGGCAGAAGACCAATTGCGGATACCGGCTGCACACGCAGTTCGAAGTTTTCCGTGGCACGGTGAGCCGAATTGACGTCACCGGCTCAAAACCAAAAGGTGAAGCCGATGAGCGCGCCGTGCTCGCGCGAACGGTCGAGCCGGATCGCTGCTATGTGATCGATCGCGGTTATGCGAAGTTCACCCTCTGGAACGCAATTCACCAGGCACAGAGCAGCTATGTCTGCCGGGTACGGGACAATTCCGCTTATGAGGTGGTCGAGCAGCGTGAGCTGAGCGATTCGGATCGAGCGGCGGGCGTGCTGAGCGATGAGATCGTCGAGTTCGGCAAGTCGAGCAAGAAAGACTCACGCCCCGATCACATAACTCGTCTGGTTATCGTATCCGCCCCGGCACATACCAGTCGTGGCAAGTCGCGAAAGAAAGGTTCGAGCACGGGGCCCGACTGCGATGGCAAGCTGCGGATCGCGACCGACATGCTTGATATCCCCGCCGAGCTGATCGCGGAACTCTACCGATTGAGATGGTTAATTGAACTATTCTTCAGGATGTTCAAACAACTTCTCGGCTGCCGCCATCTGCTGAGCACCAAACAAAATGGCGTGGCGATCCAGGCATATATGGCAATTATCGCTTGCCTGCTGATCCTTATCCACACCGGCCGGAGTCCGACGAAGCGGACCTTCGAAATGATCTGCTTTTATATGGCCGGATGGGCGAGTCTCGAAGAGTTGGAGCGGCATATCGAAAAACTAAAACCACAGACCGCCTAGAGATCGCGCGCGCCGATGGTGCGTGGGTCGTTTGCTGCTGCGCGGTCACCAAGAAATCGACGTAATTGACGCGGCACCCTCCGATGCTTTCGGCACTCAAGCCGCTCGTCCGATTCAAATTCAGCGCCGGCCCCACCACTCAACCCCGTTCAGCAGCGAGCGTGCCGAACAGTATTGGGTGCGTCCTCTTATTTGCTCAGCATCCCGTTAGTGGCTTCGCTCCGGACGACTTGCGAGGGCGGACCCGTTGTGGCTAACGCTTCCTTCTTTGGAGGTGAGAGAGTCACGCGGAGTTCGAAATCGGCGGGGCCGTCGCCAGAGACTCGGTGACGGCCGCCGCGGATCAACCAGTCTCCCGGCTCGGCTGGACCCTGCCCCCGCTCGGTCGTCACCCCCGCATCGAGAAAGGGATTCGGAAGTGAGCCGTGCATGACCTGGGTGTCTGCGTACCAGCAGTAGTCGAGGCGAGCATCGGCGGTGCGTTCAAGTAACAGAACGACCGTGGAACCACCCTGCACGGTCGAGCCACCCCCGCCCGCCTTTTTGCCATCGACGAAGCCCGTCAGCTCGAGCATCCAGCCGTCCTTGGATTGCGGTATTTCCAAAGTGTATCGCCGAACTCCCATCAGCATTTGCAGTTCCGCGGCCGAGGCAGTTGCCCAAGGGTTCTGCAGCCGGCTGAGGGCCGGCATAACGTACATCGTCACCGCGATCGGCCAAGCAACGAGGAAGCTGAGCAGCAGCAGCCAACGGATCGTCGTGCGAATCATGCGGTACTCGCAGGCAGCAGTCTGGGATCTTCGGAGGGCGGGAATGGAACTGGCAGGAATGCGGCTAATCTACCAGTACCCCTTCGGCTATGTGTGGTAGGTCAGCGTCGCGAACAATCCGCTGGAAATCGGCTCCCGAGCCTGGAGGGCACTCGTCTCCTGTGATGTAGGCCCAGCGGGCATCAAAAATATCGCAAAAGTCCATCAGCACCTTCCGGGCAAATCTTTCAGGGACCTCCAACCCCATGATTAGTTCGCTGCTGCTTGTGTAGAAAACCATCGCTTGGGCAATGTCATCTCTGCTGCTCAGTTGACGTGGGTTCCAGTACACGGAATAGCTCGCGTGCTTCTCTCGTTCGAGTCGCTCGAGTAGCGAGTCCGTATCCGGATATACCGCGTCTGGCGCGTCTGAGTACTGCGGGTACTCGAATTCATCGGCACACGGTGTTCGCTCACGCATGAAGTGATCTAGAAAGCCTTCGACGTTTCGTCGGCTTCGGTCCGGAGACAAGGCATAGGTATTTACCGTGCTCATAGCCTTTCGTTTCATCGTCGTATGCGCTGGTTGGCTTCTATGGCGACGCTGATTCACTTGAGGCGTCGACTCGGACCGTGCTCCATTTTAGGGCTTGGGGTCGAGCACCGCGAATCGGGCGGGGAGTCCGCCTGTCGTTGCCCGTGCTTGCTTCCACCGATCGCCGTGCGGCGGAGGAACCACGGAGAGCACGGAGAGCACGAAGGAAGCGTTGGGACGAATGGGTGACGCGGACGGTAAAGGGCCGCGGATCACGCGGAGACCGCGGATGAGAATTGATTCCGTGACGGGAGAGTCTTCCAGCCGCGCCCGATCGCGTACCAGCGTACGTCGGAGGGCATGATTCCGGCGTGGGAGTCGAAGCCGGCTCTGGCGGCGACAGCGGGCAGGTACGCGTAGCTCCGCTCGGTCACGACTCGTTGTCGGTCACGCGGTCGCCTCCACCAATTCCCGGGCCGCGTTGCGTTTCTTGAGTTCCTCGCTCCAAGTTTGGATTCCGCTCCAGTAGTCCGCCGGTGGGGCGATTCCAGCGAATTTCTCGGTGGGTTCGTCCGTGGCGGCAGCGGGCGCTTCGCCGTCGCCCGGCGGGTTGCGGTTGAGGTGGTTCACGATCACCAGCACGTCGAGCGGGCCGACGCTGCCGGTCCCGCGGACATCCAGGTAGGGAGGCGGCTGATTTCCCGCAGCCGTCGCTGGCAAACGGCCTCCGCCGGTGCGATTGAGATGGTTGATCACGACTAAGGCATCCAGAGGTGTGATCCGGCCATCGGCGTTGACGTCCAGCGGTTGAGCGAAGTTATGCCACTGCGACGGTTCCGGAGTGTAGATCTCCGCTTCGGTGAACACGACGTCCACTTTGCGATTCTCCCCGTTGACTTGGACGTTCCTGATCTCGATGGGCTGTCGCAATAGCTCCTCGCCAACCAAAACCGTATAGACGCCGTTGGGAACCTGCAGCGAGTAGCCGCCGGATGGGCCGGTCTGCGTGGAATACGACCTCCCGCTGGATTGCTCCACCGCACTGATCGTCACGTCGCCCCATCCCTCTCCGACCGAATAGAATTCGTCTTCCACCTCTTGGTCGCTATAGGCGACTCCCGTGATGAAAGAGTTTCCGGAGCGGGATCCATAATTTTCCGTTAACAGGCTCGCGCTCCAGTCCTCCCCATGCTCGGTAAAGAGTCCGTGCCTGACGCCGACACCGATCTCCTTGAAACTGCCATTCAGGGTGTTCAGGCGGTGCCCGGGGCTAAGAAAGAGACCATCCCGGTGATCGGAGACGACATACTCGTTGTCGACGTCAAATCCAGGCCAGATCGACCAAAGGGAGATGTTCTCTCCCGCCTGTCTATAGGAGTAGCCCGCCTCCGCCATGCGATCCCCCGGCTGATCGCCATCGGGATTCACATGCTCAAAGTAATCGCGGTCGAGCATGTCCTGGGAGTGCGCGATGGCCGCATCGACCAGGGCTTGATGCGGCGCAAGCGGCTGTTTGGGGGCCGCGGAGATCTGTTGGTTTCTGGGGATCCCCTCGTTCAAGTCGATCCCGTGTCGCTCGGCTTCGGCCACCGGGTCCATGCGTGCTCGATTGATCAACTCGATGGCTAGCTGTTCGAGATCGCTCATCACCACCGCTGCCAACAATTGCCGCGATTCGAGTGCCTCGAGCCGCAGGTGGCGATGGACGTTCCGCTCGGGAGCACGTTTCACCGTTCGTGCAGTTCGTCGCCCACTTCTGAAAATTCTCATCCCACTCATGTCCTAGCGTCATGGTCCGCGGCGCAGCACGCGAGCCCGCATGCGGAAGCGGGTGTCGAAGCTGTTGTACCAGTGAAGCACTAGGATGGCTCGAAGGAGTCGAGTCCGCAATCCACTGCGGCGGAGACTCGCAACGCGGCCGTGGGGACGTAGCCGAACGACTCCGGGCCATCGGCAACAACCCGCCGTGGGTTTTCAAACCGCGGCGGCCGACAGGGGCGAGTGGGGCCCTGCCAACCGCCGCTCGTCGAGCCGCGAGTTGTTTGGCCGGCTTACCCGCGAGCTCAGTTTTCGTCGATCGCTCGGCCAATCGCGGAACCGATCTCCGAGCCGATTCGCGAGCCGCGTTCGCCTCCGAGAACGCCGCCGATGCTGCCACCGATGCGGGCCCCTTCGCGACGATTGCCGCGATTCCATCCCCGGTTCCAGTTGTCGTACCGGTTCCAGTTGTCATAGCGGTTCCAGCCGTCGTCCCAGTCGTAGCGGTAGCTGCGGTAGCGCGGACTCGAATCCCACTGCCACTGGCGGCCGTCACGATACCAACTGCGATCGCGGCGGCGGTCGTCCCTCCAGCGGCGGCGGTTGTCGTAGTCCTCGTACCACCAGTCTTCGTAGTCACGGACATTGTCCCGACGGCGCCCGTCACGCCAGCGGTCGTCGTCCCTCCAGCGGTCGTCGTCACGCCAGCGGTCGTCATCACGCCAGCGGTCGTCATCCCACCAGTCGTCGTAGTCGCGGCGATTCCCCCGGCGGCGATCGTCGCGCCAGCGGTCGTCGTCGTCCCACCAGTCTCGAACTTCGTCGCGGCGGCGGTCGCCTCGCCGCCGCCGGTCGTCGTCCCCCCAGTCGTCAAAGTCGCGGCCTCGGTCGTCCCATCGGTCGCGGTCCCGGTCACTGCGGTCCCGGTCACTGCGGTCGCCTCGATCTCGGTCGTTGCGGCCGCGATCATCCCGATCCCGGTCCCGATCGCGGTCATCCCGATCATCCCGATCCCGGTCGCGATCGCCGCGGCGGTCGCCGTCGCCGTAGTCTTCGTACCACCAGTCGGAGTAATCGCGGCGACGGTTCTCGTCTCGCCGCTCGCGGTCACCGTCCCGCGTCTGGACACGGCGATCGCCGTCACTCCGCCCGTCCCGATCTTGAGCCGTGGCGACCGTGGGCACACTCATCACCACGCTGGCGATCACCGCCGCTATCCATCTCGCTCGCATCGCTTTCCTCCTCGCCGTTTCCGGCTGCTATTTGGTTGCTGTTCGGGCGCGTGCGTAACACGTACATCCACTCCGCACGCTATCTCCCGTCTCAGCGCTTTAGGCCCGCAACCAACGTTCCACCGGTTCGGCCCGCGAATCGTTGCGAAAACAGCCGTGGCAGCGGGAGTGGTCATGGCTGAGCAGGCGATTCAAACGTCCTGCACGGACGTGGGCTGCGGGCGTCTCGCCGGATGCGCCCGATCGCCCTCAAGGACCGGGCATGCGGCGGACGAAGGTTGTGGAAATGTGTTCGATGAATTCGCTTCCCGACATCGCACCCTCGGACGGTTGCAGCGACGGTCCTTTCCCGCCGGCCGCGCCGCAGGGTTTAGCCCTTTCGCTCGCCGCGGCCATTCCGCCCGCTTCGGCGACGCAGCTGCACGGCCGCCAGCGGGAGCTGGAAGCGCTCTCCACCGCCTTTGCCCGAGTGGGAGGAGGCGAAGGGCTGGTGCTGCTCGTCTCCGGTAACTCCGGGGCGGGCAAAACCTCGCTCGTGCACGCGCTGCGTCGCAGCGTTGTGAAGGAGAACGGTTACTTCATCGAAGGGAAGTTCAACCAGTACCAGCGCGACATTCCCCTGTTCGCGATCCGGCAAGCGATCCGGCAGTTGGCGTTGGAGTTGGCCGCGGTGCCCGCTTCGCAGCAACAGCGGTGGAAGGAATGGATCCTCGAGGCGGTCGGTGATTTCGGCCGCTTGCTGACCGATCTCGCGCCGGAGCTCGAAGCGGTGCTCGGGGTTCAGCCGCCGGTGGCTCGGATCAGTCCCCGCGAAGCTCCCCATCGCTTCGCCGCCGTGCTCCGCAGTTTTCTCGGCGTGTTCTGCCAAGCCGAGCACCCGGTCGTGCTGTTCATCGACGATTGGCAATGGGCCGATGCCGCCTCGCTGGCCGTGCTCCGGCAGCTGCAGGTGAACAAAACTTTGCGGTATTTGCTGGTGATTGCCTCCTACCGGGACGAGGAGGTGGACGCGTCGCACCCGCTGGCGGCCGCGGTGGAGGAGTTGCATCGGCAGGAGGTGCCCACGGAGAAATTGGAGGTTCGTGGCCTGGGTGCGGACCATCTCCAATCGCTGCTGGCCGCCGCGCTGCCTCCCGCGGTGGAGGGTTTGGAGGAGCTGGCCGAACGTTTTCATGCGCATTCCGGCGGGAACCCGTTTTTCGCCAAGACTTTGCTCGAGTACCTCCACTCCGAGGGCGAGGTGTGGTTCGATGCGGCGGGGCAGACGTGGCGGTGGAGCCCCGCGGCGGTTGCGGATGCGGCGCGGGCTGACGATGTGGTCCGGCTGTTCGTCCGCAGGCTCGACCGGCTTCCGCTCGGGTGCCGCGAGCTGTTGTCGCTCGGGGCGTGCATCGGCAATCGCTTCGACCTGGAAACGCTATCGCTGGTGAGCGAGCAGTCGTCGACCGAGTGCCGCAAGCGGTTGGCTCCGGCGGTGGACGAGGGGGTTCTCGAGGAAGTCGAGGAGTCTCGTCGGTTCGTTTTTCAGCACGACCGGGTGCAGCAGGCTGCCCATGCGCTGCTCGTTCCCGCCGAGCTGCCCGCGGTGCGGCTGCGGATCGGTCGGCTGCTGGTTTCCCAGTTGCCGGCGGAACAACTCCAGGAGCGGATTCTGGAGGTGGCGGATCATTGGAACGCGGGGCGAACGCTGATCGGCGACGATGCGGATCGGCTGCGGCTGGTGCAGCTGAACGTTGCCGCGGGGGAGCGGGCATGGGCCGCCACTGCCTACAAAGCGGCGCTCGAGTTCTACCGGATCGCGGGTGAGTGCCTAGCCGATGCGGAGCTGGCCGAAACGTTCTGGAGGGGGCATCACGAACAGGCCTTGGCGTTGTACAAGGCGTGGGCGGAGAGCGAGTTTCTCGAAGGGGAGCGAGGCGCGGCCGAGCGCTGCATTCGCGAGGCGGTGGCCCGCGCTCGCACGCCGGTGGAGGAGGCGGACGCGCTGTGCGTGCTGATCGTCCACTACACGCTATTGGCCAAGTACCCGCAGGCGATCGACGCCGGGCGGCGGGCTCTGGCAGCACTGGGGATCGTGCTCCCCGAGGCCGACTTCGACTCTGCTCGGGATGCTGAGATCGAGCGGGTGCGCCAGTGCCTCCGCGGCCGGTCGGCCGCAGCGCTCCGCGAGCTGCCTCGGATGACCGATCCGGTGATGCTGACCGCCGCGCGAGTGCTCACGACGATCGGCCCTCCTTGTTACCGCTCGCAGCCGCGGCTGTGGAGCGTCATCGTCCCCAAGATCGTCGGCCTGACGCTGCAGCATGGACACATCCCGCAGGTCGGATACAGCCACACCGGCTTCGGCGGATTGCTGGCTTGGGTTGCCAACGACTATGCGACCGCGCGGGAATTCGGTGAGCTGGCCGAGCAGCTGATGGGTGAGGTCTTTCAGTCCGCCTCCGACCGCAGCGTGTTCTCGCTGATGATGGGCAGCTCGCTGCGGCACTGGCTCGAGCATCTCTCGGCCGCCAGCGGTGACTACGCCCAGGCGTGGGAGACCGGGCTCCGGTCGGGGAACCTGCAGTACGCCGCCTACGCCACCGGCCACAACATGTACTGCCGCTTCTTCCAAGGCGTGCCGCTGCCGGAGCTGATCGACGAGTCGCAGCGATCGCTGGAGTTCAGCCGCACCCACACCAATGAATGGACGATCGATCTGCTCGAAGGCGGGCTGCGGGTCTTCCAGGTCTTGGCGGGTTCCGCATCCAGCGACGGCTCCTTCGAGGGGACGACCGAGTCGGACTATTTGCACCGCGTGCAGCGACATCAGAACCTGCAGGTCGCGTGCATCTACCGCGTCCTCAAAGCATCGTCGCTGTTGGTGCTCGGCGAGTACCAGCGGGCGCTCGCTCTGAGCGACCAGGCGGCGACGCTGCTCGAGGCGGTCGGCACGCAAGGGCTGCTCCCTTGGCCAGAGCACGTTTTCACGCGGCTGCTCCTGCTGGCTGCGGTCGAGAGATCGGGGGGCGAGCGATCGGGGGGCGTCGGGCGGCAAGCGGAGAACCGCCGGGAGATTGATCGGCTTCTCAGCCAGTTGCGGGTTTGGGCGAATCAATGTCCAGCGAACTACCGCCACAAATGGTCGCTCGCCGAAGCCGAGGTGGCGCGGCTCGACGGTCGAGCGACCGAAGCGGTGCGCCTGTACGAGCGGGCGAGCGAAGAGGCGCGGGCAGGCAGCTTTACGCAGTGGGAGGCGATGGCCCACGAGCGAGCCGCCGCACTGTGCGACGAAGTCGGCGATTGCCACATGGCCCAGGTCTACTGGCAGGCAGCCTACGGTTGCTACCATCGCTGGGGAGCACACGGGAAGCTGCGCACCCTCGAGGCGGAGTTCCGCAGCCGACTCGCCTGCGGGATCCTCCACGCGCGCGGGACCAGTGCGGTCGTGTCCGGCCCGGCCGTTGCCGCGCATCCCCTGGCCGACGTGCTGGACGCTCGCGTCGGCGGCTATTTCCAGGCCCTCGCCGCCTCGGCCGCCTGCTCTCCCGGCTTGGACGAGCAGCGCGAACGGGCGAGTCTGATCGAAGAGCTGACGCAGGCCACAGTCAATCTGCGAGAAGAAGTCGCCGAGCGGAAGCGGATCCAGGCCGAGTTGCAGCGGCATCGTGAGCAGTTGGCCCGGGAGATCGAGGAGAAGACCGCCGCCTGTCAGCGGGCCGAAGAGGCCAGCGCAGCTTTGCTCCAGACGCAGAAGACCGAGGCGATCGGTCGCTTGGCGGGCGGAGTGGCGCATGACTTCAACAATCTGCTCACGGTCATCAATGGCGGCAGCGAACTGCTGATGTCGATGATTCCCGCCGATGATCCCAAACGGCCACTGCTCGACGACATCCACGGCGCGGGCGAGCGGGCTGCCAACCTGACCCGGCAACTGCTGGCATTCAGTCGCAAGCAGATCCTCAGCCCCCGCGTTCTGGACCTAAACACCATCGTCTCCCGCATGGAGCGAATCCTGCTTCGCCTGATCGGCGAAGACGTCGAATTTCGGTGCGATCTCGGACGCGACCTCTGGCCGGTAACCGTCGACCCCGGGCAGATCGAACAAGTCATCATCAATCTGGCGATCAACGCCCGCGACGCACTCCCGAGCGGCGGCCGGATCATGATCAAGACCAGCAACCTCACGGTTGGCGATGAGATGCAGGAGACGCGGCTCGGTGCCGAACCTGGTTCCTATGTCGTCATGACCGTCTCGGATTCGGGTTGCGGCATGCCGCCGGAAGTCGTCTCACGATTATTTGAACCCTTTTTCACGACCAAAGAGATCGGTAAGGGAACGGGGCTGGGGCTAGCAACCGTATTCGGGATCGTCAAACAGAGCAACGGGCTGATCGACGTGCAGAGCGAGATTGGCAGCGGCACGACGTTCCGAATCCTGCTGCCCGCTGAAGCAGAGCGATCCGCCTGAGAGGTCGGTTCTCAGTGCAATCAGCCGCCACGCGCTAGCGTCCGGTTTCCGCAGTGTTTCGAGGCACCGGAGGGCAGCACGTGGCGGCTGATGAATCGTGAAAACCGAACCGTGCTGCCGCCTTAGAAGCGGCGAGCTGCATGGCGGCGGCCAAACAGCGAGCGAAGGATTTTCGTAACGGCGAAAATCTTGAGTAGGCGTCCCATGTCTCTCTCCTTTGCGGAAAATCGAAGGTTGCATCCGTTTGACTGGACCTTCGACTCACGCAACCCGGGTGCCAACAGTTAGGCTCGGTCAGAAAACCCTGAGCCGACGGCGCTAGCCGCGGGTGAGCCGACGGCGCTAGCCGCGGGTGCTGCAGCGGAAATCCCGGGGCTGCGAGGCCCGAGGCTAGCTGGACAGCGCCATTTTCTCACGCTGAATTGCCATAAAGTCAGCAGTGCCCAGCAGTTGGCTACCAAGTCGTTTAACGGCAAGCCGCAGGCGACTGTGTTTTAGAAAAGCAGTCGCCTGCGGCTTGCCGTTAAACGATCAAGACTGGGAGAGATGGTTGTGCGGATTCGGCCCACTGAGCCACGCGATCTAGATCGCTTCCGAGAGATTACGATCGCGGCCTTCGAAGGGGTTTCGATCGACCAGCGTGTCGAGGAGGCATTTGGTGCCTTCCATGGCCACGATTGGCGTTGGCGCAAGGGGCAAGCGATCCGCGCGGACTGGGAGCGCGAGCCGAGTGGGATCTTCGTGGCCGAGATCGACGGCGAAGTCGTGGGCGGAATCACGACGTGGCATGACGCGGAGGCGGGGATCGGTTTCATTCCCAATCTAGCGATCGATGCGAACCGCCGCGGCGAGGGGATCGGCCGCAAGTTGATCGAGCACGCGGTTGACCACTTCCGCCAACTGGGGCTGTCGGTGGCACGGATCGAAACGCTCGCCCACAACGAAGTCGGCAACCACCTCTACCGCGCGGTAGGCTTCGAAGAGGTCGCCCGCCAAGTCCATTTCGCAATGCGGCTCGAGAGAACGTCCTGAGTCATTGAGCCGTAGGCGCTAGCCTCGGGCCTATTCCGGTTGGTGCCGTGAGATAGCAGTTCGCAGGAGCGGCGTGCAATCGCGACCATCATCCATTCGGCAGTGTGACAAACCCGCGGCTAGCGCCGTCGACTCAGGGCTCTCTGGCAGGTTTTTGGAATTCCCGCTGGGATAAAGTGCTTCATGGAACAGACCGATCCGCAGACAGAGAGTCTCCGAGCGAAGCCGCTCTGGCGCCGCCCCGATCTGATTGCGATGTTCGTGTTCGCCGGCGGTTTTATGACGATCGCTTTGGTCGTCGCGGCTTCGTTGCTGTTCCCGCAGCCGGGCAAGGCAAGGTCGCTGGCCTTGGGTATCTTCGCGGTCTTGATGTTCGGTTCCGTGGGGGCGGGGGTGGCTTGGCTGTCGGTCTGGGTTGCGCGGGAGCTGAAGCGAGAGGAACGTGCTCGGGAGCAGTGGCCGAAGCAGCCGTGGCGATGGCAAGAGGATTGGGCGAAGGGCGAGGTCACTTACTCGCAGTGGAAGAAGCCGGCGGGTTTAGCCGTCTTCGCGCTGTTGTGGAACGCGATGAGCTGGTTCGGCTTGTATACGTTTGTGTTCGCCGAGCAGGCCAAGCCGGAATTTCTAGCCGCACTGGTGGTCGCACCATTCTGTATGATCGGAATCGGCCTGGTGGTGATGTTCGCCAGATCCGTCTGCGAGTCGCGACGGTGGGGCTCGAGCCGGTTGGTGTTGAAGACTTGCCCCGCTGTAATCGGCAATTCTCTTGTTGGTTATATCAATACTTCGCAAGCTATCGCAGGTGAATCCGAAATTCGATTAACACTCACCTGCCTCGAATCGCGAATCGCCAGAGCAAAGGTGGGTCGATTCGAAGTCGGTAAAGGCGAGCGTTACGATCATCTCCTGTGGCAAGGGAGCCGAGTCGTTCATAAGCGATTGCCCGGTGCAGAGCGTGAATCCACCCGAATTCCCGTCGCCTTCAGCATTCCCGATGGGGTTAGGTCTTCTGGTTCTTCCATTTCATGGGTTCTGGAAGCCGATGCGGATGGTCATTGGCCGCGTTACCATTCAGATTTTGAAGTCCCTGTTTTTCGAATTCAGGGCGGAGCGGGCCGACTCGCTTTAGATGCCGAAGCGTTGGGTGAATGGGTTTCTGATGAAACCTTTGCGTCGATGGTCGGGCGGGCGAGCGGCCAAGTCATCTGTGATGGTCCACGTTCGCTCGAGTTGAGTTTTACCACCGAGCACAGCAGAAGGGTGCTCATCGGACAAGGCTTGCTAGGCATCCTATGGATGATTGTGAGCTGGGGAATAGCTGCAAGTCCTCAGGTTCCTATGATCATCCGATTCCTGTTTCCGCTGGCCGGGGTGATTCTCGGAGGTGCGATTATCGTGGAATGGCTAACCGTGCTCACATTAGAAGTATCCCCGCGGTCGATCGTTCGCCGACGCCGAATTCTGGGGGTAGAGTTGCTCAGAGAGATCGAAGTTGCGGACGTTGAGCAGGTCGAGGTTGTGCAGAAGCGTCATGGAGTGCTCTCGCTGGCGGATCAATGCGTGAGAGTCCGGACACGAAACGGAAAAACGCATCTTCTCGTCCACGGTTTGCCGCAGCGAGTCATTGGCGAGGCTATTGCCAGAAAGGTGGAAGGGATACTTGCCGGCAACCCCTGACCTGATGGCGCTAGCCGCGGGTTCTGCAGCGGAAACGTCAGGGTTGCGAGGCCCGAGGCTAGCGCCTGCGGCTCAGGGGGCCCGAGGCTAGCGCCTGCGGCTCAGGGGGCCGGAACCACTCGGCGTCCGCGCTACGCCAGCAGGTCTTCGATGACTTTGGCGGGTTGGCCGTCGAGGAGTGATTGCTCTCGGCCGTTCTGCTCGTAGGTCAGGTGTTCGGCGTCGATTCCGAACAAGCGGAGCAGGGTGGCGTGGTAGTCGAAATGGTTGACTGGGTTTTCGACGGCGTGGTGGCCGAACTCGTCGGTCTCTCCATACATGCCGGCGCGGAAGCCGCCGCCGGCGACCCACATCGAGAAACCGTAGGTGTTGTGGTCGCGACCGATGTTCGCTTCGTTCTGGATCACCGGCAGGCGACCCATTTCGCCTCCCCAGTGGACGATCGTCGAATCGAGCAGCCCCCGTTGCTTGAGGTCCTTGACCAGCGCCGCGGCGGGCTTGTCGACCGCCCGGCACGAAGCGGGGAGCGCGTTGACGATCCCCCCATGGTGGTCCCAGTATTGATTCTTGGTGAACAGCTGGACGAATCGCACCCCGCGTTCGATCAGCCGGCGGGCGATCAGGCATCGGCGGCCAAAGTCGTCGGTTTCCGGTTGGCCGATCCCATACATCTCGTGAGTCGCTTGGGATTCGCGGCTCAGGTCGGTCGCTTCGTCGGCCGAGAGCTGCATCCGTTCGGCCAATTCATAGTTGGCGATTCGCGCTTGCAGCTCGTGGTCCCCAGGCCGCCGCTCGGCGTGGCGGCGGTTCAGCGATTCGAGCATCTCGAGATAGTTGCGTTGGATTTCTCCATCCAAGTGGGGCGGTGGCTGAAGATTGAGGATCCGCGGCTCGACCGGACGGATCACGGTCCCTTGGAACAGCGAGGGGAGCCAACCGTTGGACCAGTTCAAGACGCCTTCGACGGGCAGCCCTTTGGGATCGGTCATGGCGATGAACGCGGGCAGACTCTCGCTCTCGGCGCCCAGGGCATACGTCAGCCAGCTGCCGAGCGCCGGCCGGCCCTTGAGCGGCCGGCCTCCGTTCATCGCGTGGATCGATTGACCATGGTTGTTGACGCCGGTCTGCATCGAGCGGATCACGAGCGCGTCGTCGACGATCTCCGAGAAATGGGGAAGCAGCTCCGACACGTCGGTGCCATGCTCGCCATACTTTTGAAACTTCCACGGCGAACCAAACACTTTGGAGCTCGCCTGGGCGGCATTGTCGTATTTGATTTTGCCGGGGAACTTCTGCATGTGCAGTTTGTTCAACAGCGGCTTGGGATCGAACAGATCGATCTGGCTCGGTCCTCCCTGCATGAACATCGAGATCATCGCCGTCGCCCGCGGCTGGAGCGGCGGTTGCTTGGGCTTGAGGTCGAAGCCGACACCCATCTTGGGTTTGGGCGGAGCCGCCTGAGCTCGCTGGGCCAGCAGGCAGGCGAGCGCGAGCGGGCCTCCCTTGATCACCGACGAGGCCAAGAAGTGGCGGCGAGTGGACCGTGCGATGGAGTTGTGGGTGTTCATTGGTCCGTATTGGGTTCGGCTGGCCCTCCCCGGGCCTGAGAGCCCGACCCTCCCAGGGGGAGGGTGATGGTGGAGGGCAGGGTTCTGAGGGCACCTAGTCGATGTAAATAAATTGATTGGAGCTGAACATCGCTTGGCAGGCGGTGGCCAAGGCCATGCGGTCGATTGTTTCGGGGGCCAGCTTGGGATCGCGGGATTGGAACGTCGCAGCCTGCTTTTCGACAAACTGGACTAGTTCGGCCAACACCGGCTCTTCGATCGGGCGGCCGAAGCAGCGCTGCCACGCTCTGGAGAGTTGTTCGGGCAACTCATCGCTGGTCGCGATCATTCGTTCGGCGAGACGGTCGGCCTGGTCGATCACGAATTGGCTGTTCATCATCAACAGCGCTTGCATCGACACGTTCGAATAGCTGCGGCTGGTGCAGTTGGGCGAGACGGTGGCGATGTCAAAAGTTTCGAGCACGGCTAGCGGGCGGCTGCGGCGGACTTGGATGTAGACGCTCCGTCGTGAGCTTCCAGGCGAGTTGAGCTCTTCGCCGGTCGGCTTGCGTTCGCCATCGAGCATTTCTTTGCCGATCACGATCTGACCGACCGCATCTTCTTTGACCGGAACGGGCGGACCGTGGAGTTGGTTCAGCAGGGAGTGATTGACTGCGAGCATCGCGTCGCGGATCGCTTCGGACTCGAGTCGGCGGACCGACATCCGCGCGTACAGCCGGTTGTCGGGATCGACCGAGTCGAGCGTTTCGCTCCGCGCGGAGCTTTGCCGGTAGGTCTGCGAGAGCATCAGCAGGCGATGCATCCGCTTCAGGTCCCAGCCGCTCCGCATCAATTCATCCGCCAGCCAGTCGAGCAATTCCGGGTGGGTGGGAGCTGAGCCGAGCCGGCCAAAATCTCCCGGTGTGTCGACGATCCCGCGGCCAAAGTGGTGCATCCAAACGCGGTTCATCAGGACCCGGGAGAGCAGCGGATGTTCGCCGCTGGTCAGGTGCCGGGCATAGGCCAGCCGGCGGCCGGTCGTGGAAAGTTCGGGATCATCGACCGGGATGCTCGCCGGGGTGAAAGTTGTCAGCACGGTCAGCTCGTTCGGCTCGAGTTGCGGGCCGAGCTGGTTGTGATCGCCGCGGATGAACAGGTGCGTCGGCGGCGTGTGATTGGTCGGCTCAGTCAAAACGCGGACGAATCGTTCCTCGGGGGCGGTGCTGCGGATCGCGGCGACCGCCTCTTGCATCTCGGCCAGCTCGGCCTGAGCGTTTTGCTCGCGGCAGATGCGAGCTGCCTCGCGGTACCGCTGAACCTCGGCAAAACCCTCTGGATCGAACTCGGCGAGCGTTTCGGCGGTGACGAGCTGCTCCGCTTGAGCGCTCTGATCGGACTGATCAGCCTGCAATTTCTGTTGGGCCGCGGCGATGTATTTGGCTTCCCGCTCGGCGGCCGCCTTCTCGATGTCGCCGGCTCGTCGAGCCCGCTGCTGGGCGTACAGGTAGAGCGATCCGGGCGAGATGTTCCCGACGCTTGGGTACTCTTCGAGGAGGGCGACTTGAACTTCGCTGCGTTTCGACTTTTCCGTCTTGTAAGCCACTCGCAGCGCGTCGCGGACCTCGTCGGGAACGACCAGCAATTCCTCTTCCAGGGTGCGGTCGATGTGTTCCTGTTGCCGCCGAGTGCGCGCCTCCTGGGCCTCTTGGGCTCGAGCTTCGACCGCTGCCCGCTCGCGGCGGTCCTCGGCCGTGTAGAGCGAGATCCGCCGCTGGCGGGGCTGTTTCCACTGCTTCCAGTCGAGTGCGGGCTCAAAGATCGCCCGCAGCCGGAAATAGTCGGCTTGGCTGATCGGGTCGTAGCGGTGGTCGTGGCAGCGGGCACAGCCGACGGTCAGCCCGAGCAGCGACGTCGAGACGATCTCGAGCGTGTCGGCGATCGTTTCATTGATCGCCAAGTCGCGATCGATCCCGCCGCTCGCCGTGCCGTCGGGGGCCATCCGCAGAAACCCGGTCGCCGCGAGCTGGGCAATCCGCTCGGGCGTCAACTCTGCGTCGCCGCTGGCTATTTCATCGCCGGCCATCTCATCGCCGGCCAACTGCTCGCGGATGAACTGGTCGAGCGGTTTGTTGCTGTTGAAGCTGTCGATGACGTAGTCGCGGTAGAAGTAAGCGAACTCGCGCTCCACGTCTTCGTTGGTGTAGCCGTCGGAGTCCGCGTAGCCGGCGACGTCCAACCAGTGCCGCCCCCACCGCTCGCCATAGCGGGGCGAAGCGAGCAGACGGTCGATCAGATTTTCGTAAGCCCGTGGATGTTCGTCGTGGACGAACGCCTCGACCATTTCGGGCTCCGGTGGCAGCCCCCACAGATCGAACGTCGCCCGGCGAATCAGCGTCCGCCGGTCAGCCGGCTCGGAGAGCGCCAGCCCGTCGCGGTGCAGCCGCTCGAGGATGAAGGCGTCGATCGGCTGAGGAATGGCCGGCCCGCCGACCTGGGGAATCTCACCAACCTCGGGAACCGCAGGGCGGCGGATCGGCTGGAAGGCCCAGAAGTTCCGCTCCTCCTCGGTGATGTAGTCCCCGCCGTCGAGCGACTCGGGTTCCTCGCGAGCGGTCGTGGCTCCTTGGGTGATCCAGTCGCGGATCGAGGTGATCTCTTCGTCGCTAAGCTTGGTCTCGCCCGGCGGCATCTCCCCCGACTCGATCCGTTCGAGCAGCAGTGAGCCGTCTGCGTCGCCCGGGAGGATCGCTTCGCCCGAATCGCCGCCGCGGATCAGCCAGCGGCGGAGCCGCACGTCGAGCGCTCCTTCGGTGACGCCACTCTCGCCGTGGCAGTGGAAGCAGTGCGTCTTGAGGATCGGCCGCACATCGCGCTCAAACGTTCGCAGGCCAGCCGCCTGGGCTGGGGATGCCGTGGCTTCGGCCGCTTTCGCTTCGGCCGCCGTGGCTGTCGAAGCAGAGGCGAGGGGCGAGACCGCGGCCAGGGCGCCGAGCAGCAATGCGAGGGGGCGGGTCGGGTGCATTTTCTGAGGCGGGGCGGGAGGGCAGAAACGCAGGCGGGAAGCGTCCATCATAAAGCGCCCGAGCGGGGGAAGCGATTGTTCTGCCGATGGCGGGACTATCGCATGGGCCCAAGACGGCGCTGGTCGTTGATCCCGGTCGCGACGTGGAGCCGTATTTGGAGGCGGCCGAGACGCACATCCACGCCGACGATGTTGCCGGAGCCCGCGAGCTGGTTACCGCGATTTCGGTTGCGTCGACAGATCGATCACGCCCAGGTCATTTTTAACATCCTCGCCGACGACCAACCTGAACTCCGATTTCTCGGCGTCCGCGTAGCGTCCCTGGAGTTTGTCGGGGCCTCCATAGGACATCGACAGCGGATTGATCTGACCCCAAATGAAGGTCAGCAGGTAATTGCCCGCCGGTGCCCCGTCACCGTTGGCATAGGTGGAAACGATGAGATTCCCCTGAGCGTCGGTGAAGGCAGTGGGGAAGGTGGGTTGTTTGACGTCGACGCCACGCTCATCGTGGAAGACGACCTGGATGCCTTCCTGCGGCACTCCGTCGATTTTCACGACGCCGGTGATCGGAAACACCGGCTTCTCGTTCGGGTATTGCTTTTCACACCCGGCAAGGGTCAGGCAACCGAGCACCGAGAGCGTCCACAGTCGCCAGAACGAAGGATTTGGTGAGGAACCCATCAAAGTGCGTGTGGGGGAAGGAGGATTAGGAGCTAAGAAACCGCGGTTCGGATCATTCGAGTGCGCCGACCGCTTCGCCCTTTTCCCGCGTGATTCGTGCGGCCAGCGGGAAGGGAGCGACCGATTCGCTGAGGAATTGCACCGAGGCATCGGCCATCAAGAAATGGCACCCGCCCGGATGGAAGCTGTGGAAGCTGCTGCCGCGGAGATTGCTGCAATTGATCGCACAGGTTCCTTCGGGAGCTGGGAAGGTGGGGTTGCGGACGGTGCCGGCAAGCCAGTGCTCGCCGTTGAGCGGGTCGCCCCAGCCGCCGCCTTGGAGGCCGCTGTAGGGTGCGGGAACGTCGATCTGTCGGGTTCCCGAGTAGAACCGGTTTCCGCCGGTCCTTTCGCCCATCAAGAAGGTGTGGCTGGTACCATCGGTGATCGTCGCCATCCGATTCGATTTCGGCGCGGCGAAAGTCGTTTGCAGCAGCGCTCCGTGGCGGCTGCCACCAGGGCCCCCGTGGTCGGCATAGGCCGCGGCCGCAAACGTCCCGAGCACGCCGCTGGTCACGCAGTAGTCCGACGGAGCGGCTCGCCAAGTGATTTGGGGCAGCCCGGGGAGTGAGCCCGCTGGAGCGATCCCGTCGTAGATCCGATCGATCCCGCCGGGGGCCGAGGGACAGACGAAGGTCGCCAGCGGAGTCGAGATGACGACGACGTTCGCTTGGCTGATCGGGCCTCCTTCGTTGGTCGCCGAAAAGGAGGTGTCGTACTGGCTGTGCAGCGGTTCCTGCTCGAGAAATGGCAACAGCCCCACGCCCGAGCTCTGCAGGTTGTACGGCGGGGCGGGGGGATTGACGTACCAGGAGGCCGGAAAGGCGCTATAGGTAGATTCGTAATTGTGAAAGGCGAGCCCGATCTGCTTCAGGTTGTTCGCACAACTCATTCGCCGAGCTGCTTCGCGAGCCGCTTGGACCGCTGGCAGCAACAATCCCACCAGCACGCCAATGATGGCGATGACGACCAACAATTCGACGAGCGTAAAGCCCGTTCGGCGGAGGCGGCGCTGATCCATGGGAGCACGTGGGGGTTAATGGACAGGACGATTTCTGAACACAATTCCAGGTGTACTCTGGGCAGAAGCATGGCCCCTAAGGAGTGGCAATGGCCCTATTGTAAATGGCCCGCGCGGGGGAGTGTACTCATTCTTTTCGGGTGCCCGCTGAGCTTCCTAAAAATTGCCTCTGGACCCGCTGGGCGATGAGGCTCCGCGATTTGACCGATGTGGCTGAGGAAGCCTCACCCGGCTTGCTCGCGCGGGTGCGGGCCAACCTGCGGGAGGCTCGATTCAATCGCCACGAAGTCGCCGGTTCGCTTGGCGATCTGGGGACGTTCCTGCCGTTGCTGGTGGGGATGGCGGCCCAGAACGGGCTTGACTTCGCCACGGGGCTCTTCTTTGCCGGGTTCTTCAATCTGCTCACCGGGCTCCTGTTCGCGATTCCGCTGGCGGTCCAGCCGATGAAGGCGATCGCCGCGGTGGCGATTACCGAGGGTTTGACTCCGCCGCAGATTGCCGCCGCCGGAGCTTCGGTCGGCGGGGTGATACTCCTGCTCGGCCTGACCGGGTGGATCGAGTGGCTGCATCGAGCGGTGCCGCGCGGGGTCGTCCGGGGGCTGCAGCTAGCGGTCGGTCTCTCGCTGCTGGTCAAAGGCATCGAGATGGTCCGCGGCACCCAGGCGTGGTGGGGGCCCGACAGCTATCTCACCGGCTTGGCCGCGGCCGCCGTGGTCGTGCTGCTGATCTCCTCCCGCAAGCTCCCGGCGGCGCTGGTGCTGTTCGCCGCCGGGGTCGCCTTGGCCGCCCTCGGGCATCCCGAGGCGGTGCGGGCGATGGCTGCGGGGTTCGATTGGCCGCAGTGGTCTCCTCCCCAGTGGAGCGACTTTCGGAAGTCGTTTCCCGCGGCCGCGTTGCCCCAGATTCCGCTGACGACGCTCAACTCGGTGATCGCCGTCTGCGCGCTCTCGGAGAAACTCTTTCCCGATCGCGGCGCGGGACCCCGCGAAGTCTCGATTTCGGTGGCGCTGATGAATTTCGTCGCCTGTGGGTTCGGCGGGATGCCGATGTGCCACGGAGCAGGGGGCTTGGCCGGTCAGCACCGTTTTGGCGCTCGCAGCAACGGAGCGATCTTGTTCCTGGGGGCCGCCAAGATGTCGGTCGCAGTCGTCTTCGGTGCGACGCTGATGGCGTTCTGCCAAGCGTTCCCGCTGAGCATCCTGGGAGTGATGTTGGCGATCAGCGGGTTCGAACTGGGGATGGCCGCGGCCGGGGGCGAGCGGCGCAGCGAGTTCCTGGTGATCCTGCTCACCGCCGCGCTTTGTTTGGGGCTCGGCAATATCGCCGCCGGATTCGTGCTCGGCTGGGGACTAGCCGGGTTGCTCACGCTCGCCACGAGTGGGCGACGACCAATTTGAGCCGTAGGCGCTAGCCTCGGGCCTCGCGACTCGCCTCGGGCGTTCCGCTGCAGAATCCGCGGCTAGCGCCAGATGTTGCATCAGCCGCCGGGCGCTAGCCCCCGGTTTCTGAAAAATGCCATGACAACCGGACGCTAGCGCGTGGCGGCTGATTTCACACACCGGCGGTCCGGCTAGGCAGGTGGCTCGCTCGGTGCGAGTCCGGCGGCCGTCCGCAGCGTGCTCCAGAACTGGTCGATGCGGTCGAGCGGGCGCGTCTGGTAGCTCCCCGGCTCGAGGACGACCGGTTGGCCCGCGTGCGCCGAGAGGATTTCCTCGACCTGCGCGCGGCGCTCCGGTCCGGCGGGCAGGGGAATCGCTTCGAGCGGCTGCTCGGGGAGTTCGGGCTGCTGGGGGAGCGGCGGTTTGAGGCTCTGATGGACGGTCGCTGTCTCGGCTGGAAGGGGCGCGGCTGGAAGGGGCGCGGCTGGAAGCGCGGTGGTGAGCGACCGCGGAGGCAGGAACAGCGTGCCGTTGTAGAAATCGACCGCGAAGGCCACGAGTCCTGGAACGAAGAAGAAGACCAATCCGACACCGTCGAGGGCGACGACTTTCCAGTCGATCGGCCCGGTCCGCGGTTGCCCGACCCGCTCGGGAAACAGGATGCTCCCGCACCCTCCGGCGGCAGCCATCGTGCCGGCGGCGAGGGAGGAGAACAGCAGGCGGCGTCGGGTCGTAGAATCGGACATGGCTCAGCTTCGAGTCGGAGAAGAGGGCGAGTCGGAGAAGAGGGCGAGTCGAGGAGAGAAAAGGGGGGGCAAGCGGGCCCGCGTCGAAAAGGCGATGGAGCCGATTACGCCAAGCCGCTGGCCACTGTCAACGCCAGCCCCGCGATCCTCCCCGAGCGCTGGCCGCTACCGAAGTCATGCGCGTTCTCTTCACCCTCCCCCCGGGAGGGTCGGGCTCTCAGGCCCGGGGAGGGTCAGCCGTGATGTAGGTTGACGCCTTCCGATTGTTCGACCCGTCGATGCCCTCCCCGCTCGTTCCTCGCGACCCTCCCGGGGGGAGGGTGTCCTGATTTTTCTCCAAATTCTTCGTTCGTCCGTGACCGAAGGTGTCCGGCGGGGGGGCGATAATTGGGGCAGTGATTGATGGAAGAAACTCGTGGTCCGCTGTTTGGGAGGGACTTGGAATGCGTGAAATCCTTCGCCGGGCAATGCAGCAGCCCGATGACCTGGTGATCCTGCTCGATTACACCGACTCCAAAGGGGTGGAGAGCCGCCGCGTGGTGAGCCCGATCCGGTTCCTCTCGCCGGATCGCTTTCTGGCCCTCTGCCTGTGCCGCGAAGAGCCTCGGCAGTTTCACTTGGAGCGGTGCCGCAACGCCCGCTTGGGGCTGGCTTCGGAGGTGATGATGCCGATGCCGATGCTGAACTAGCCGCCGATCTGGTACATCGGCCGGTCGGGTTGGCGGAACCCGGGCTGAGCGACCAGATGCCCCGCTTCCTTGGCTGCCAGGCAGCGGCGGATCTCCTCAAGCAGCTGCGAGTCGAGCAGCTGCGAATCGAGCAGCTCTGAATCAGACAGCCGTGAATCAGACAGCCGTGACGCGTCGCTCTCGGCGAGCAGGGGAGCGAGGTTCCATTCGTGGTGCGAGAAGAGGCAGTTGCGCAGCGCCCCGGTGGCGGTCAGCCGGAGACGGTTGCAGGCGCCGCAAAAAGGCTCGCTGACCGGATTGATAAACCCGATCCGCCCGCCGCCGTCGGCGTAGGCGAAATCGCGCGACGGCTGCGAAGGATCGGGACGCGGGACCTCCCGCAGCGGCCCGAACGCCTCCTCGATCCGCTGCCGCACCGACGCTCCCGAGAGCATCTGCGTGCTCTGCCAGGAACGGTCGCCACCGAGCGGCATGTATTCGATGAAGCGGAGCAACAACCGGCGGTCGCGAGCGAACTCGGCCAGCGGCAAAATCTGATCTTCGTTGAGTCCGCGAATCGCCAGCGCGTTCAGCCGGACCTCGTCGAAATCCGCGGCCAGCGCGGCGTCGATCCCCGCGAAAACTTGCTCTAGCCCCCTCCGCCGCGCGATCCGCCGAAACGCTTCTTCGCTGAGCGCATCGAGGCTGATGTTCACGCGACGCAAGCCGGCCCGGCGAAGCTCCGCGGCCACTGCCGGGAGCCGCATCCCGTTGGTCGTGATCGCCAGATCCTCGATCCCCGGAATCGCCGCCAGCCGAGCCACCAGCTCCACGAGTCCTCGGCGGAGGAGCGGTTCGCCGCCGGTAAAGCGAACTTTGCGCACCCCGGCCGCGGCCAGCACTCGGACGATCCGCTCGATCGCGTCGAACGAGAGCAGCGACGCGGAGTCCTCAAAGTCGTCGGCCGACTCGGGCATGCAGTACAAGCAGCGGAGGTTGCAGCGATCGGTGACGCTCAACCGCAAGCTATCGTGGACGCGACCAAAAGCATCGGTCAGCGGCGTGCGAAACGAAGGTTTGATAGCGGAGTCCCCAAGGGTCCTGAGCTGGGGAGCTAAGGCTCCCGGCGACGGTTCACCTGCATGCGGTTGATGCGTCCCTTCGATCATAGGCGCCGCTGCGGCGAAGGTCGACCAAGGCGGGCTCACAGGGGGAGCCGCCGTGTGCTGGTTGAGCCGTAGGCGCTAGCCTCGGGCCCAATTCGGTTGGCGCCGTGGGGAAACGCTGTGCTGCAGTGACGTTCATCTCCAGGCTCGATCTGGACAGCAGCGCGACGGAACGCGCGGCTAGCGCCGTCGGCTAAAGGGGACCGAGACGGAACCCGAGGCTAGCGCCTACGGCTCAAGGGGCCCGAGACGGAACCCGAGGCTAGCGCCTACGGCTCAAGGGGCCCGAGGCTAGCGCCTACGGCTCAAGGGGCCCGAGGCTAGCGCCTACGGCTCAGAAGAACGGTCGAGGGCCGTGGGTGGGGCGTTTTGCGGGACGGGGACGACGACCACGGGGGCTTCATTGCGACCGACGCCGTCATCCGCGGCCCGGCCTGGGGCCTGCGCCGGAGGAGCGAGCAGCAGCGGCTGCCCCGCGGGCGGGACCGGGATCGGCTCAAAATCGCCTTCTTCGATCAAGCCCTTTTCGATCACGCCGCCATCCATCGTGCCGCCATCCATCGTGCCGCCATCCATCATGCCGTGCTCATGAACCGCGGCCGGCGAGTGCAGCCTTGCGGGGTCGAGATGGATCCCCGGCCAGCCCTCCACCCCGTGCCCGCCATGCCCACCGTGGACCCCATGGACTCCATGCCCACCGTGGACCCCGGGCCCACCATGGACCCCATGCTCACCGTCGAGCAATAGCGCCCCGTCGCGCCCGCTGCCGACGGTCTGCGGATTGATCCTGCCGGGATCGAGCCAGAGCCCTTCAGGTGTCAGCTCCATCGTGCCCAGATCGAGATCGAGGCTGCGGCGGACGACTTCGTAGTTGACCCAGACGTTGAGGAACGAGTTCTGGGCGTTGAGTAGGTCATTGAGAGCGAAGATGATGTCCCGGGCGGCGGTCGGGCCGCTCGAGAGGCCGCGGGCGTCGCGGAGCTGGCGAATGTCCTCGTTCAAGGAGATTTGGTCGGCCGCGATCCGCACCGCCTGACGCTGCAGCTCGAAGTTGATCTGGTTGGCCCGCAGCTGCCGGAGCTGGCCGCGGAGGACCTGCCAGATCGAATCCTCGGCGCGATAAAAACCTCGCTTGGCTTGCTGGTATTCGATCAGCGCCTGGCGATAGGTGTTCCGCTCCTGGAGCCGAGTCAGCGGCGCGTCCCACTCGAGCCCGACGCGGAGCCGACCGGTGCTGCCGCGGAGGTCGAGCGGGCCATTGGGTCCGTTGAGGATGTCGCCGCTGAAGGTGAGGTCGAGGTCGCTCTCGAGGTCGTCCGCGGTGAACTCGATCAGTCGCCACGTGTCGACCAGCGAGGCACGGGCGTTGGCCAAGTCGCGACGGTTGGCTTGAGCGATCTCAAACGCCGCCGGAGCGGTCAGATCGACTTCGGGCAAGACGACGCTTTCGGTCCGCGCCCGGGCCTGGATCAGCTGCAGGGCGAGGATGTCGTCGGACAGATCGGCCAACAGATCTTGGCTGGCGAGAATCACCTCGTCGCGAAGCCGCTCGGTGAGCTCGAAACTTCCCGGCTCCGCAGCCTCGGCGACGCCTGCCTCTTCGGCGGGCCCATTCTCGGCGGGTGAGGGAAGAGTCCCAGCGGCTTCTTCCGCCATCAGGCTCGCCACGACGCTCTCAATTCGCTTGATCTCCGCGGCTTTGGCTTCGAGTCGCTCGAGCAGCCGTTGGTGCTCGTCGCCAAGCTCTCGGTCGAGCTCCTGGATGGGGCTCAGATCAAACAGGCTCGATTCGATCGTCGAGGTTGGCAGCAGCGAACAGATTTGCTCCCGCTCCCGCTCGAACGTTTCGGCCAATCGCGTGTTCTGTTGCTGACGCTCTGGGAACGACTCGCTGAACCGCTCGATATCCTCGGCGACGACTGGAATGTCCTGGCGGACCAGCGATTCGCGGAGTTCGGAAATCGGCTGGAGTTGGCGACGCAGGTCGGCCAGCAGGGCGGCGAGTTCGGGAGAGTTTTCGATCCGGCGACGCGGGAGTCCGGTGGTCGGATCCTCCACGATCTCGCCGAGGCTGAGGATCGAGGTATTAATCTCGCCGACGCGATACCGCAGTTCGGCGATCTCGGTGCGGCGGGCTTTGAGGTCCTCGGTGATCAGCTCGAACTGGTTGAGCAGCGGGTCTTCGATTTTGACGCAGATGTAGGGTGGCAGTCCAAGTTCGGTGAGGAACTGGTCGACCGACGACTCGAACGCGTTCTGCGACTGCAGCAGTTGGCTGTTCGCTCCGAACAGCTGGCTCCGCGTCTGAGCGATCTGCAGACGCTGCCGCGGGATCGCCTCTTGGTCCTCGGGAATCGTCGTCAGCTGCTCCCGGAGGGTGTCTTCGAGCAGCAGCAGGCTCTCCCGTAGCCGAGCGATGTTTTCCTCCTGGTTGCGGATCTGCAGCTGGTCCTGAAGCAAGCCCAGGAAGCCGCCGGCCTGCGCAAATCCGCCGCCGAAGCCGCCCAGCCCAATGACCGGTACACCGCCGCCCCGCAGAACTCCCTGCTCGGTTTGCCGGCCGGTGGTGATGTTCAGATAGAAGCTGCGGCGGTAGCGTTCGAAGGTGCGGACGTTCGCCAGCAGGCGACGCTCCGAGAAGGTCAGGCTTTCCAGCACGCGATCGCGACCGGCGCCGCGGAGTAGCGGTTGGAGGAGCGTGAAATCAAGGATCGTCGATGAGCTGCGGGTATCGGGTCCACTCAGCTGCCAGGTGATCGTGTTGGCGAAGTTGACGACCAATTCGGCACCGGTGGCGAAGGCTCGCTGCATTCGAAGCGTCCGCCCCGTTTCGAATAGCGTGCTGCTCTCGCCCCCGGGGCCGAGCCGGTCGGGTCCGTCGGCCGTCAGCGCGGTGCTGAATCCCCCGAAGAATTGGGTGTCGAAGAGAAACCGTTCGCTGCTGACGTCGAGGGCCGAGAGGTAGAGCGTCTCGAGTTGTTCTTGGTATTCGGGCGAATGCAGCAGAGCGAGCTGCACCGAAGTGTCGGCGTCGAGCACGAGCACGCCGTTCTCGTCGAGCGGCAGGAACTTCCACCAGTCGGGGCTCTCGACCGCGTTGGTCTGTCCGTTGGCATGCCACAGCGGATAGCCCCGGCGGCCATCGACCTTGTGCATGTAGCGGTGCGAGCGGGGGTCGTCCAGCGGCATCGGCGGCTGGTCGGGGTCGAACGGATTGAACATCCGGCTGCGACGTTCCAGTTCGATCCGCAGCGGCTCGGGAGGTCGCTCCCCAGCGTGCACGACTTTCTCGTCGATGATGCAGTACGCTTCCTGGTCCGCCTGGGCGCGATAGTACGCTCTCTGGCAGCCACCGCTGATGCTGCTGGCCAGGCCGAGCAGACACAACAACGCGGCGCGCAGTCGCTGGCGGCGGACGGTCGTGGTGCGTCGTTTGACCAGGGGCATCCGTGCCTCGATGGGTTAGCGGTGACTTTCGTAGTCCTAATGGTTCGGTTGGAGGGGTCGTAGGACTTGATCCGTGCGGTGCGGTTATTCCGGTTGCAAGGCCCGCGCGCTGCGGACGGTTCGCGTAGTGCCGGTTGGGGAGCTTGGGTTGTCTGCAGGGGCTGGCAAAACCGAGTTTTGCAGTCAAGATCCGTGCCGCAGCCGCTGGCAAAACTTGACTGGCCAAACTGCCCAACTTAACATCGTTGAGTGCACTTCTCTTTTTCGAGAGCTGCACTGTCTTTTCTGAGAGTCGTCCTGTTGTGGGACGGCGTGCGGACCGCGTCGGATGCCAACGGCCCCTCGCTGATGAAGATCGTCCTCCTGATCTTGCTGTTTGTTTACGTCATCGCCTTCTTCTGGATCCTCTGGAAGAGTGCCAGTGTGTGGCGTTGGTACCACATCACGCTGATGTCGCTGGCATTTTTGCTGGTGATCCCGTTGCTGCCGATGACGGCCGCGGTGCTCAAGAGTCGCTCGGAGTGGAGCCGAGTGCACGTCGATTTGAGCGAGCGGCTGGAGCGTGGAGAGCAAGAACAGCAGCGGCTCAAGCATGGCGATCCGGGCGATCCGGCAGGCGGGGTCGGGTTGCTCGCCCTGCAGGAACAATTGCGTTCGTTCAATCGCGAAGTCGGCCGCGTCAATCGGGACATGGTCGTTCGCAATCGCGGGCCGCAAGGCATCGTCCTTGCCCCGGCGCCGCAGCAGCAGGCCTTGCCGGAAGGAGTGCCGGTCGAGGAGGAGGCCGAAGCGGCGCCGCCAGCGGGGGCGAATCTGCCGCTGATCACGCCGGGGATGGTCGTCTACGCCTTTGTCGAACAGCCCTGGCAGCAGTCGGGCTTCACCGTGCCGACGTTCTACCTCGGCGAGTTTCGCGTCGAGCAGTCGACGCCCGATTCGGTCACCGTCGTTCCCAACGCTCCGCTCGAGCCGGGCCAGCAGCAGGCGGTCAATCAGGCCGGCCGCTGGGCGCTCTACGAATTGGTGCCGCTCGATGGTCACGACGTGTTTGTCGCCGAGGGGAGCCAGAGCGACGAGGACGCGATCTTCGGCCGCGTCAATGAGGAACTAGTCAACAGCTTGCTCGGCAACCGCGTGCTCCCCAAGACTTTGCAAAGCTATCTCCGCGACGGGACACGGGCGCAGCCGGATGACCCGCCCGCGACTCGCTGGGTGAAGGTCGAGTTCACCAAGAACTACGAGATCACCGTCGATGGCCAGGATCAACGGAGCGCCAGCGATGGCGGCGCGTTCGACTCGCTCGGCCAAGCGGTCGATAGCCGTCTGCAGCGAACCGAAGGGGACGCGGTCAGCTTCTCGGCCGGCGACCAGCTGATCGTCAAGCAGGAAGCCGCCACGACCTTGATCAACGAAGGCGCGGCCAAGCTGGTCGATACCTACTTCGTCCGCCCGCTCAACAGCTACCGCCTGGTCCTCCCGGCCCTCCGCCAGCAGATCGATTACCTGACGCGCCAAGCCGAGAACCTGCAGCGGCAGCAGGAGGTCGTGCAGGAAGCGGTGACGCTCACGACGGCGATGCAGACCGAAGGCCAGCAGCGGCAGCTGAATCTCGAGAAGGACGCCGCGCAGATCGGCCGCGAAGTGGCCGCCCTCAAGGCCTACCAGCAGCAGCTCGAAGAAAAGCTGCGAGCGACCAAGCGGAAGATGGCCGAGTTGTATCGTGATAACTTGGCCCGCGAGCGAGAACTGACCGCGATCCAGCAGCAGTTGACTCGCCAGATCGATGCTCGCGTCGGAGCGGCCGGTAGCTGAGCGGCGCTCTTCCCGTTTGCGGCGTACACTGGAATAGTCCCTGTCCGCCCACTCGCTTGGGAGCTGTGCTGCGTTGGAAGCCTTCTCGATCTCCTGCACGACCTGTGGCCGTCGGCTGCGGGTCCGCGATCCAGAGCTGATCGGGCAGATCCTGGCATGTCCCAAATGCCACGGGATGGTTCTGATCACGCCCCCAACGGGCCCAACGCAAAGTGGCCCAGCCGAGAGCGATGCGGCGGCAGGCGGCTCGTCCGAAGCAGCCGATTCGCAGCAGATGGCCGTTGGCGATGGAGCGGTCGATAGCCAAGCGGTTACCCGCGAAGGAATCGAGAGTCGCTTGCCGCCGGAGCCTGGACGCCTCGTTCCGCCCGGTCCCCTCGGTTCACCGGGTCCCCTCGGTTCACCGGGTCCGGCTTGGGAGTCGGATCCTTCAGCCGTCCCGCCGATCGTTCCGCCGGTCGTCTCCTCAGACGCCCGCGCCGCAAACCCCGAGGGACCGATCAGCGGTGGAGACTTGGCCGCGGCCGCTCCCAATCCGCTGCCGCAGGGATCCAATCCGCTGCCGCCGGGGCATCCGGTCCAGTGGCAGAGCGAGTCGTCGCTGCGGACTCGGCAGATTGCCGGAATCGCCGTCCTGGGGCTGGTCAGCTTGGTCACCGCCGTGGGGATCTTTGGATTCGTCGTCCGCCAGTGGCAGGCCTCGCGACAAGCGGCTCCAGCGGAAAGCGTTGCCGAGGGAGCCGCCGAGAGTGCTTCGGAAAACGTCACCGCCGCGGCCGATCCGAGCGGCACTCCGCCCGTCGATCCGGAAGCATTGCCGAGCGACGTGCCGACCCCGACCGACACGCCGACTCTGACCGACGAGCCGACCCCGATCGATGAGCCCAGCCGCGATCCCCTGGCACCGACCGAAGAGACGGTCTCCGGGGACGAGGCAGCTAGCGGCGATGAGCCGGCGGCCGAAAAACCTTCCGCCGATCAGCCGGCTGTGGAGGAAGCGGCCAGCGATCCACCGGCGAGCGGATCGCCTGCGACTTCCGAAGCGACGGGCATTGCCGCGGCGGGGTCTGCCGCCAGCGGGTTGTTCGCCGAGGCGGGCGGGGTCGCGCCTGGCGGGGTCGCGATAGGGGGGGCCGAGGAGGTGATTCCCGAGGCGACCGAGCTGCCGCCCGGGCTGCAGCAGTACATGCCGCTGATCGACGTTGCCCAGACGGCGGAGCAGCCGCGTGACAACGATCTGCCTCCTCCGCCGACGATGGAAGAGTTGCGGATCGATGCCCCTGAAAAGGCGATTCCCGAGAGCGAGTATCCGCCACCGGCCGAGCCGGTCGATGTGCGGATGCGGATGCGTTCCCGAGTCTTGGGCATCGAAGCCAAGGATCGGCCGCTCGATCAAGTCGTCCGGGTGCTCGGGCAGATCGGCGGTGTTCCGATCCACTTCGATTTGCTCACGCTCGACCTCGCGGGCATCGCTGCCGATACTCCGATCTCGCTCCGAGTCGCCGATCAAACGGCCGCCGTCGTGCTGGCCCGAGCGATCGACGCGGCTGGCTGCCGAATGACTCTCGGCGAGGATGGCATCGTCCGCGTCGTGCCAAAACCAGAGGCGTTGGCAGCGGAGCTCGACGAGGTGCTGTTGGTGAGCGATTTTGGCGGCGCGTTGCCGGTCTCCGCCGAAGAACTGCAGCGGATGATCCGCGGCGGTGAGAACGCCGGCCGTGCTGCTGGCGCTGAAGCGAACCAAGCCAACCCCGACGCCGATCCGGCAGCGGTCGCTGACGAGAACGCGCCTAAGCAACCGGATGGGGACGAGCAACCGGATGGGGACGAGCAACCGGATGGGGGCGAGGAAGGCGATGCGGGCCAGGAAGGGGCGGCTCCGGCGGAAGCCGATGCGGAGCAAGCGGGGCAGCCGCAAACCGAAACCGCGGTGCAAGTGACGGCGGACGCGGCCACTGGAGGCTGGACGATTCGCGGTCCGGTGGAGGCGAGGATTCGCGCGGCGCTGATCTTGGAAGCGATCCGCCTGGCCCGTGGAATGCCGACGCGGCTGCCCTCCGAGCGGACTTCGCGTTGGCTGTTCGCCAATGCACCGGAGGCGGGAGTCGACTGGCAGCCGATTCCGGATCTCCCGGTGAGTCTCGATTTCGACCGCCCGCGGGCAATTGAAATGATCGTGGGCGCGGTGGCTCGCGAGCACGATGCGGCGGCGGTCATCGACTGGGACTCGGCCTGGTCGCACGGACTGACGCCCGAGGAGAGCACGCTGCCATGGCTCCGCGGACGCACCGCTCCGCAGGTGCTCGAGGAGACGCTCAAACCGTTCGGCCTCGAAGCGTTTGCGGCCGGGCAGGGCGTGTGGTGGGTCGGGACCCGCGACGCCTACGAGCAAGCGGAGGTGGTTGCGGTTCTGGAAACGCCGCTCGGAGCCGATGCCCCGGCCGCTCGCCGCGAGGAACTGCTGCTCCGCGTCGCCTTGGCGGCCGGTCAAGAAACGCCGCGCAACGTGGCCGCGATGATCGACCCGCCCACGGGCAAGCTGATCGTTCGCCTGCCCCGTTACGTCGTCCGCGAACTGCCGGCAGTGATCGGTTCTGCCAGAAAACCCTGAACCGACGCCGCGAGCCGCGGGTTTTGCAGTGGCAAGCCCCGGGGGCCGCGTTACCGAAGACGGGAAACCCCGAAGGGCACGAAGGAAAGGTAGGGAGTTGAACCACGGATAGCACCGAGAACGCCGATTTTTTGGCTTCCGAACTTCCCTGTCCTCTGCGTTCTCCGTGCTATCCGCGGCCCCTCTCCTTTCCGTGCTTTTTCGTGTCCTTCCGTGGCCACCATTCGTGTGGTTCGTGGTGGTTTCCCGGGGCACCGATCCGGCTTAGTTGTCGCCGCGATCACCGCCACGATCACCGCCGCGACGGCCTTCACCGCGGCGGCCTTCGCCATCGCCGCGGCGTCCACCGCGTCCGCCAAAGCCTTCACCGCCGCGCTGGCCGCGGAATCCGCCCATCGCTCCGGCGGGCATTTCGAACGGCTTGCCGAGCATCTCGTCGAACTCTTGTTGCTGCTCGGAGGTCAGCACTTGGCGGGCTTCGGCCAGCGTGGCTTTCCGCGATTCGGCCATCATCTTGCCCATCGCTTCGCGGTCGCGGTCCTGCCCACCCTCGCGGATCGCGGCGATCATTTTTTCGCGAGCCGATTGTTGGACCTGGTTCAGCTTTTCCTTCTGCTCTTCGCTCAGCTCGAGTTCCTTGGCGACTTGTGGATCGTAGAAGACGGCGACGCCTTGCTGCTGGAGGCCGATCTGCCGGAGCCGCTCATTCTGTTCGGGGAGCAGGACTTGGTCGAGTTGTTCGCGGATCTTGGCGCTCGCTTCCTCGCCTCGCTTCCGCATCGTTTCGGCGAATTCTTGACGCTCGGCCGGAGTGGCGTTGCGGAAATCGAAATCGGGCCGCTCGCCGCGAACTTCCTGACCGACTTTTTGCAGGGCTTCGACCTGGTCGGGCATCAGGTCGAGCTCTTTTCGGACTTCGTCGACCCGCAGCAGCCCGAGCAGCATCATATCGCCGCCGCCCATTCCGCCACCAAACATGCCACCGCCGAACGGGCCGCCGCCAAATGGGCCGCCGCGGCCCGGCCCGCCGCGGTCTGCCCCGCCGCGGCCTCCACGACGACCCTGGTCATCTTGATCGCCGTCGCGTTGGGCGAAGCAGGGGGAGGCGGCAACGACAGAAAGCAACGCCGCGACAGCAACCGACAGGCCGGACCGATGGATCATCCCAAACCGATGAATCCTCATTGCGCGTCTCCAGAGTGAGCGAGAAGATTGGGGGGGAACAGAGCTGGAGCGGTGGAAGGAATCTCCCACCGCTCCGCCACTTTTCCATTCAACCTCCCGAATCGCCCTAGGTTCCGCTCCCGTAGAGCGGATGCTCCGGATTGCCGCCGCTGCGGAGATAGCCGAGCAGATCGAGGATCTCTTTGTCGGTCAGCGTATCGACCAGACCCGAGGGCATCATGCTATTCGGCGCCGAGCGGACCGATTCGATCTCATCCCGCTTGACCGGGGTCAGACTCGACGGATCGAGGAGGTTGGTCAGGACCTGCAGCACGTCGCCATTCATGTTGATGACCTTGCCGACGACGACTTGGCCGGAATCGGTCAGGAACTGGGTGGCGGCGTACTGGTCGCTGACTTCCTTATTGGGATCGATGATCGCGACCGCCAGATCCTTGGCGCTGAACCGACCCCCGGCACCGGTCAGGTCGGGGCCGAGGATTCCGCCGCTGACGCCCATTCGGTGGCATTTGTAGCACTGGGCGGCGGCGAACAGCTGCTTGCCGGCTTGGAAGTCGTAGTCATGCTCGTCAGCTTTGGCGAGCACCCCTTCGAGGTCCTCGACCGTCCACTGATGAACAAATTCCCGCGGCTCGAGATCGGCCAGCGGGTCCCGCGGCTCGGCCGGTTTGAGCAGCTCGGCGTAGGCTTCGCGTTCGGCGTCGCTGAGCGTCGCGACGGCGGCAGATTGGATGTTTTGCAAGAACCCGCCGAAAGACATCCCGCCGCGGGTCGAAGCGACATCCTGGAACCACTTCAGGTAGGCTTGGCGATCGGCCTTGGTCCAGCCTTCGGATTGATCGCGGAGGGCCATTGCGTAGTAGATCTGGTCTTCCTGGCTGGGCGCCTCGATCAGTTCGGCCACGACGCGGGTGATGATCCCCGGGGCTTGGAGGTAGACGAGCACGGTCGCCAGCTCGCGGTTGACCCGCGGGTCGCGGGTCGGGAAGGAATCGTTGAGCTGCGCGATGACCGCTTTCCGCTCCTCGGCCGACGGCTCGCCGAGCCGCAGGAAGCAGAGCCCGTAGGCTCGCAGCAGGTTGATGCGGTCCTCCGCGGGAAGGTTCTTCCAGTCGGCGGCGAGCAGAGCTTGGACCGCGGACTCGCGATCGGCGTCGGTCCCGCAGCGAGCCAGAGCGACGACGCCGAGGATCCGAGCCCGATCGCTCGAGAGCTCCAGGACCGTCTCCCGCCAGGCGTCGAGCGGCTGATGCTCGAGCGCGACGCGGGCCGCCAAGCTGACGCCGCGGTCGGCGTGTCCGAGCTGGGGGACGGCTGCCGCGACGGCCGCGGCGGTGGTTTCAGCCGACGGCTCTTCGCCGTGGAACGCTTCGAGCGAATGCCGCAGTTCCCGCAGTTGGACCGCTTCGGGATGGGGGGTGATCGCCGCCGGGGCGGTCGACTCGTTGCCGACGTAGCGGATGCGATACAGGGCCGACTGGGTCCGCCGGCCGCCGATCGCAAAGTACAGCGCTCCGTCTTCGGGGTGCACGACCAAGTCGGTCACCGGCAGCGGAGCGGCGGTGGCGAAGGTCTCGTAGGTGCCCCCGTAGGTGCTGCCGTCCTCCTCCAGATGCACGGCGAAGATGTTGCCGTAGCTCCAGTCGCAGATGAACAATGCCCGCTGGAACTTTTCGGGGAATTTCGCTCCGGTGCCAAAACAGATTCCGGTCGGCGAACCCGGTCCGATGTCGACCGCCGCACCGAAGCTGTCGGGGTAGTAGGCCGGCCATTTGCCCGTGCCGTTACGCCAACCGAATTCGCCGCCGCTGATCACATGGTTGACGCGGGTCGGGCGGTACCAGGGCGTACCGACGTCCCATTCCATGTCGGCATCGAACGTGAACAGTTCCCCCAGCGGATTGAAGGCGATGTCGTAGTGGTTGCGGAAGCCGGTCGCGACCAGCTCAAAATCTTTGCCGTCCGGATCGATCGAGGCGACGAACCCGCCGGGTGCCAGACGATCGGCGTTGTGGCCGCGGGCGTCGGGCATCCGGCCGAGCAAGTGGTCCTCGGACCAGTTCCGAGGCACGCGGCTCTGGTCGATCTGCTTGGGGAGAAACGTGTTGTTGCCGGCGCACAGGAAGATCCGCTTGCCGTCGGGGCTGAGCACCAGGGCGTGCGGCCCGTGCTCGCCGCCATTGTTCAGCTCGAGCAGATGCTCGACGCTGTCGAACGTGTCGTCGCCATCGGTGTCGCGGAGCCGGTAGATGCCGCCCGGCCGCGCGTCCTTGCCGGTCTGGTCGTTGACGTTCACGTACAGGCTGTCGAAGGCGAAGAGCAGCCCCTGGGCCATCCCGATTTCAACATCCAGCCGCTCCACTTGCGGCTTCGCATCCGCGGCAAGCGTAATTCGGTACAGGCTGCCGTACTGGTCGCAGGCGACGAGCCGGCCTTGCGGATCGACCGTCAGGCTGACCCACGAGCCTTGCTCTTCGGCCGGCACGGTGTAGAGCAGATCGACCGCAAACCCCTCGGGCACGCGGAACGCATCGGCCGGCGTGGCTCCCAAACCTTGGGCGCGGCCGACCGAGTGGCCAAGCGGGATGAGCAGCAGTAACAGCAGGCATAGAGGAATCGAACGTGGTCGCACCTGAGCATTCCCTGAGCGATAGGACCGAGCGATTGGAAAAAGACGGTAAGGGGGACGGAGGTTTAGCTTAACGTCCGCTACGGGAGGATACCAACGCACACGGCCCGGTTCATCAGCCGCCGGGCGCCCCACGGGCTGACGATTTTCCACTTTCCCGGCAGAATGGAGCGCTTTGTTCGATCTCCGTCGCAAGGACTTCCCGGATGCAGACTCCTCCGAACCGAGAATGGCTGGAACGATCGCTCGGCTGGTTCCGCACCACTTGGACCGACCCGGATGAGCGCGCCCAGCTTCGCAGCTACATCGCCCTCCAACTCGCCTCGACCGGTCTGCTCCCGGAGGGGCACGACGCGATCGACCACAGCCTGGCCGACTTCTCCCGCGGGCTGCTTGAGAATCTCCGCGAGAAGACGCGTCTGCTGGCCGACTACCGGGCGCCGGTGGACGAGCGGGTCGAGGCGTTTTTGGCGAAGTACTTTGCCGACGTCGCCGACGAAGCACCGTTGCGACTGCCCGACCGTTCGTTGGGGCTCGACCGCCACGGGATGGCGCGGGAGCTGAGCCTGCCGGCCGACGGCGCGCGGTTCAAGTCGGAGCTGCTCGAGAGCTATCGCTGCCACAACGGGGTGCTGCACAATCCGGCGAGCGACCGGCGGACCACGGCCGGAACGTTCCACGTAACCGAAGGGGGCTTGCCGATTCCCGGGGACAAGCGGGCGGTGCCCAAGCGAACCTTCATGCGGCTGTTCCGCGCGGCGATCCAGCCTCCCGAGTCGCTGATGGTTCTCCCCTACACGGCCACCGCGCCGACTCCATCGCACACCTGGGTCTCGCTGTTGCTGCGTCCGCTCGTCTGTCCCAGCGTGCCCGGCTTTTGCCGCGCCCAGACGATGGAGACGCGGTTCTTCGCCCCCGGCAATCTCGTCAGCAATTTGGACTTCGTCGAATCGATCTTCGGCAACGCCGGCGATCCGGTGATTCCCGAAAACGACGCGGCGGTCGACGTCCAGCGGTGGAGCGGCCACACCGGCTGCGTGATCCTCGCGCCGCACCTGGTGCGGATGACGAAAAAGGAGATGGGGCTGCCGCATTACGACCAGGCGACCGAGCGGCAGCGCCACGATTCGATGTGCTGGAAAGACGAGGCGGAGCTGTACAACGATGGCTCGGCGTTCAAGCTGACATGCCGCGATGACTCCGGGGTGATCGTGACCCTGATCGCCGACAACTACTTCGGCTACTGCAAGAAAGAGGTCAAGACGCAGATCAGCTACGCCGCGAACCTGATGGGAGGCGTGGAGGAAGAGCATGCCGGCGGGGCGATGGCGTTCGCTTCGTACTCGCTCGGCGATGAGTTCCAAGTCAACAGCCGGCGGTACAACGGCCGCACGTTCGACGACGTGGCTCGCGATTACGCTTCCTTCGTCGACGTCCGCCCCGAAGGTTATGGCGTCGACCGGAACTGGCCAAGCGTGGTTTACATTCCAGAAAATGCCAAAGCCACGCTCACCGAGCGATGCATTAAATGGACTCGCGAGGGCCGCGAGCATCGCATCCGGCTTTCACCAGATGAGATTTATATTGCGCCGAGCGGTTATAAGATTCGGCTCGAGAAACACCCCAACGCCCCCTCGTGGCGATTGGTCGGCACGGTCGGTGAAGGAGTCCTCTGCCACAAACCGTGCACCGTCTCCGGAGGTGGTAAGAGTGAGATCAGCAAGAGTCTCCGCGACTACATGCTCTACAAACCGATTTATGTGGCCAACATCGATCGCGACTTCGAAGAGCTCGATCGATTGTTCCAGCGATCGTATGAGGACCGCTGGCGGGAGGATTTGCCCGACAAGCCCGAGTACCGCAGCGAGCCGAGCCGCAGCGTGCTCGACCCCCGCCGGAGCCTCGGCAGCTTGATCCAGCTGCTGACGCCGTCGCCCGACTACAGCGACCAGTACAACGCGTTCTTGGCTGGAATTCCCGAGCATATCTATGCGATGGCGCTGATCATCAAACGCTTCATGCGCCCCGAGTGGGGAGAGGATTGGAAGCAGCGATTCGGGGTCGATGTGGTCAACGGTTCGCCGGGACACGAGCTGAAGGTCGAGGCTCGGGAACTGGTCGGGACGTACCTTCGCGTGGGGCTCGAAGGTGCCGATGGCGGGACGGCGGGACCGCAGCGGTGGCGGACGTTTAAGTTGCGGCAGGACTTCATCGCCTCGGCCAAAGTCCAGATGGAGGATGACATCACGGCCAGCACGCTCGCACCGGCCGGTCAGCTCGGGGAGCTCGGGCCGGCGATCGCTCCGGCAACCAGCTACAAATTCGTCGCCAACTGCGAATTCCGGCTGTTCCAGCGCCCCGACGACGCGATCCACCGCGGGCTCGATACGCAGACCGAATCGGACCTCTCGCGGGTCGGGAATTTCGTCAGCAACTTCGAGCCCCTCTCCTCGGCCGAGGTGGGAGAGATCATCGAGGACGTGATCGAGTTCGATCGCTACAGCCCGCCGATGCAAGCCCTGCTGAAGACCGCTGCGGAAGCGAACACCGGGTACGTCGTCAGCAGCGCCCACCCCCGCGTGCTCGCCGACGGGACGCGGTCGAAGAACCCGCGGTACTTGCAGGACCGGCCCGACCTCGTCAACGCCCGCGACGCCTATGTCGCCGAGCGGGGGATGCGGCTGTTTCGCAAGATTCCCGCCGACCAGCCGGTGCACGCTCCGGTCGGAGCGATCCTCAGCGGACGCCGCAACAATCCACCCGACCCGGTGGCCGGTTTCCGCTCGCTGGCCGTCTACGGTCCGCTCCATTACCAGGATCTGCCCGAGTTGATGATGGACTACATCTGCTCGCTGACCGGCAAGAGCCCGAGCACGACCGGCGCCGGCAGCGAGGGGGCGCTGACCAAAGGCCCCTTCAACGCGCTGATCCCCACGGCCGATTTGAACGCGGCTTACATCTCGATGGTCCTCTCCGGGCTCGGCGGGTTCAGCACGCCGGCCGGACACATCGGTCCCAAGCTGGAAGTCGGCCACGATATCAGCTTGCTGATTCCCGAAGTCTGGTGCCGGATGGGGCCCGAGGAACGCGACCCGCGGACGATGATCGAGGAAGGGATGCTCGAGCGGATCGACGATTTTGAGCACGAGGGAAAGACCGTTCCGGCCAGCCGCCTCGGCTACCGGATCACGGCCCGCTTCGTCCGCAATTATCTCGCCCGCGTGTTCGACAATCCCTCCAAAGTCTTCACCGCTGAGATCTTGCAGCCCGAGAAGCAGGACTTGGAATCGTACGTCGACGGAATTTTTCACATCGCCGAAGCCCAGCAGCGGGTCGCCCAGCGGTACCTCGACGACGGTTCCTACGCTTCGGCCTGCCCGCCGATCCAGGCGCTGCTGTCGATCATGGCCGACGGCCAGTGGAACGGCCACGATGCGGCGAGCGAGGAAGTGCGGCGGCTGTTCACCCGCGAATACCTGCTCGAGAGCGACTGGTATCGGGAGCGGCTCGAGACGAAACGGCAGCGGGATCGGGAGCTGTTCGAGCGGCATCTGGCTTCGCTCGAAAAATACCTCAGCGAGACGCACCACGCCGATGCGGCGATTAGCCTGGGGTTGGAACAGAAGCTGCAATTTGTTCGCCAACAGCTCGAGCGGATTGCCAGCGACGGGTACGTGGACGAGCTCGTCGGAACGCTCGGCGCCGATCCGCTCACCCAGGCTCTGGAGCGATGAAACGACACTCTCCCCCCGGGAGGGTCGCGAGGAACGAGCGGGGAGGGCGATGCGCGACGTGGATCACTGGGCGTGGTAGGGTTCAGTTCGCCCTCCCCGGGCCTAAGAGCCCGACCCTCCCGGGAGGAGGGTGAATCACAAGGCGTCTGGCATGAATAGAGACGGATGCCCAAGGGGAAGGGTGATGTGGCGTGGCTAAGCGAGTGGTGCAATACGTTGTCGACGCGGTGCGCGGTCCGGCCGCCGAGCTGACGCGTCATCAGCGGAGGCTCCGCCGCGCCTGGGATCTGGGCACCCACTGCCTGCGCGTGTTGCAGCGGCATCGGGCCGAAGGGATGGCGGCCGAGCTGACCTACCGCACGATCTTCGCGCTGATCCCGCTGGTCGTCCTCAGCCTCGTCACGTTCCGCGTGATCGGCGGTCTGGAAGAGGTCGAGCGGCAAGTCGAAGACCAGCTGTATTCGTTCTTCGGCGTTCCCGAAATCCCCCTCGAAGCGTACGTCGACGAGCCGGCGGGCGACGCGGAGGAGGGGGAGGCGCTGATTGAAGGGCCGGCGGCGGAGGACGTCGAGGAGGTCGTGCCGCCGGGAGCGGCGCTCCCCGAGCCCGAGATTCCCGAGGCCGACGTTCCCGAGGCCGACGTTCTCGAGGCCAGTCCGCCCGAGATTGGTGCGCCCGATTCTGCGGCTCCCGAAGGGGCGGTGGCCCCTGCGGAGAAGAGCGAAGCCGAAGCGGCCGAGCGGGCGGCTGCGGCGGCGGTCGAGGAGCAAACGCAGGCGACGATCCGCTGGGCGCTGCGGGAGCTGACCAGCAAGGTGGCGAGCCTCGATTTCGCCAGCATTGGGATCCTGGGGCTGCTGCTATTCATCTATGCGGCGATCGCGCTGGCCGACTCGGTCGAGAGCGTCTTCAACTTGATCTACGAAGCGCCTGCCGGGCGGCCGATCCACATCCGCTTGGCGATCCACTGGTCGATCCTGACTTTGGGGTCGGGACTGCTGGCGATGAGCCTGTACATGAGCGGGCGGATCGTCGACTACTTGAGCACCGAGTCGGGGCTGCCGATCGGCTGGTACGTGCGGCACGTGGTCGCCCTACTGGCGAGCTGGATTTTGCTGTTCCTGCTCTACGCCCTGATGCCCAACACCAAGGTCTCGACGCGGGCGGCAGCGGTCGGAGGGCTCGTCGCGGCTACGCTGTGGGAAGTCGCCAAGCTTGGGTTCCAGCTCTACGTGGCGACCGCGGTTCCCTATTCGGCCTTCTACGGCTCACTCGGGTTGATCCCGCTGTTTTTGTTTTGGGTCTACATCACCTGGTTCATTTTTCTGTTCGGGCTGGTCTGGGCGTACACGCTGCAGACCGCTCGCGGCCATGTGCCGACTAAGGCCGAGGACGAGATTGCCGAGGATCTCCTGCTGGGCGACCCGCACTGGTTGCTGCTGTTGATGGTCGAAGTGGCCGCCGCGTTTGAGCAGGGCGAGGCGCTTGATCGGACCCAATTGCAGCAGCGGTTGGGATTGCCCTCGCGCGTGCTGCTGCCGCTTTGCGAGACGTTGGAAAAAAGCGGCCTGCTGCGGCGGATCGAGTGCGAACACAGCGACCAATTCGTCCCGGCTCGGCCGGCCGAGCGAATCACGGTCGCCGATATCGTGCAGGCCGGACGATTCACGCCAGCCAATCCGGCTTCCAAGTCCTGGACCGTGCTCGGCGGACTGCTCGCCCAAGTCGATTCAGAGTTGGGGCAGCGGACGTTGGCCGAGCTGAGCTACGCCCAGGCTTCCAGCCAATTTCGTCCGGCGGGCATCGCAGGCTCTTGAGAAGTTGTTACGCTTAGGGCGTGCGGGCGGTCCGCACAAACTTTGATGGTACAGCTTTGAGTTGGTAGGTGAGAGATGAACGTTTTGCGGAATGCCATGCTGGGAGGATTGTTGGTTGCCGGTTTCGCGCTCCTCGCGCCGCAGGCGGCGACTGCGGGAGTCGGCCACGTCGTCGCCGAGCCGGGGTGTGGTCTTGAGCCCGTCTGTGGGACCGAGCCCGTCTGTGGGACCGAACCCGTCTGCTGCCCCGAGCCGGTCTGCTGCACGCCTCCGCCGGTCGAGGTCACGCTGTGCGTCGTCGATCCCTGCACCGGGTGCCCCTACAAGGTTTCGGTGTGCGTGCCGGCTTGCTGTGCGGGGGAAATTCCCTGCCTGGACGGCTGGAAGAAGGGGATCTTCGGTCGCAAGGTGCTGACCTATAAATGGTCGTGCGGGCACTGCGTCGACGTGGTGATCACCAAGCACGGCCGGACGATCGTTCGCGACTGATGCAGGAGGGGGTGGGCATGGTATGGTGAACGGACAGTCTCCTGCTGTTTCTAGCGAGACGGTCGCCTTTGCCTTCACGACATTTGTGCCATGCCTGAAATCCGCCAACTCCCACCCAATCTGATCAACCAGATCGCCGCTGGCGAGGTCATCGAACGTCCCGCCTCGGTCGTCAAAGAGCTGTTGGAAAACAGCATCGACGCCGGGGCGCGACGGATCGAAGTGATGATCGAGAAGGGCGGTTCGGAGTTGATCCGGATCAGCGACGACGGTTGTGGGATGACCGCCGAGCAGCTGCCGCTGGCGATCGCCAGCCACGCCACGAGCAAGCTCGGCGACGACGACGCGCTCTTCAATGTCCAAACGCTCGGGTTCCGAGGCGAGGCGCTGGCGTCGATCGGTTCGGTCTCGCATCTGACCATCCGCAGCCGCACCGCCGAGAGCGAAGGGGGCGCGGAGATCGAAGTTCGCGGTGGCACCATCGATGGCCCGACCCCCTGCGGGTGTCCGGTGGGGACCGTGATGGAGATCCGCAACCTGTTCTTCAATACGCCGGTGCGGCGGAAGTTCATGCGGACGCCCCAGACCGAAATGGGGCACATCGTCGAGGCGTTCACGCGGATCGCCTTGGCCCATCCGGCGGTCCACATGACGATTCGCAGCGGCGGCCGGGAGCTGCATGACCTGCCGCCGACGACCAACTGGTCCGAGCGAATCGCGGCCTTCTTCGGGGGTGAGATCGCCGACTCGTTAATCGCCGTCAACAGCGACGACGGCCAGATTCGAGTCAGCGGCTACGTCTGCGACCCCTCGGTCAGCCGCGGCAACACCCGGATGCAGTATCTGATCCTCAACGGTCGCCACATCCGCGATCGCTCGCTCCAGCACGCCCTCGGCGAAGCCTACCGTGGGTTGTTGATGACCGGCCGCAGCCCGGTCTGCTTTTTGAAGCTGGAGCTGCCGGCCGAAATGGTCGACGTCAACGTGCATCCCACGAAGCTGGAGGTGCGGTTTGCCGATGGCGGCCGAATCTACAGCCGCGTGCTGCAGACGCTGCGTCACAAGTTCCTGGCCTCCGACTTGACCATGCGGGTTGGTCCCTCCGGAGGCTCGTCGTCCACCGCCGCATCGGAATCCGATGGCTCGCCCTCAGCCACCGCGTCGCAGGCCGCCGCCAGCGACGCTCACCGGCTGCGCCCCGCGGCCGGCAATGGAAGCGTTCTGGGGCTCTCGCCAGCAGTCGAGGAAGCCCAGCGGCAGAGCGTCATCGAGTGGGCCCGGAGCGGCGGAAGCACGCCCGCCTTTCGCCCCTTCGGCGACCCCCGCACCTCCCAGCCCGTCCGCCGCCCCGAATTCGACGCCGCCCCACCCAGCTCAATCTCACCCAGCTCAATCTCAGCCGGCCCAACTTCAGCCGACGCAATCTCAACCGGCTCGGCGGCCCCCGACCCGGCGGCGGTCGCACCCTGGGAGCAGGACGAGGCGGTCGCTGGCAGCGATTCCGACGGCAGCGGTTCCGGCGGCAGCGATTCCGACAGCGGCCCAAAGATTCTCGACCACCAATCGCACACTCACCAATCGCACACTCACCAGCCGCATGCCCACCAGCCGCATGCTGGGCCGCCGCTGAGCCACCTCGGCTACCAGATCCACGATCGCTACCTGGTCACCCAGGACGAGCGGGGGATGGTGGTCGTCGACCAGCACGCGCTGCACGAGCGGATCTTGTACGAGCGGATTCGCGAAAAAGTCCTCGGCGGATCGCTCGAAACCCAGCGGCTGCTAGTCCCCGAACCGGTCTCGCTGACCCCGGCCGAACGCAACTCGGCGCTCGACGCCAGCGAGCTGCTGGCGAAAGTCGGCATCGAAATTGAACCGTTCGGTGGCGACAGCGTGCTGGTCCGCGGCTACCCGGCGATGCTGGCCAATCTGGGGCCGGCGGAAATGCTCCGGCAGGCCCTCGAGTCGCTGATCGCCGCGGGCAAAGATCCTGAGATTCGCGATCTGCTCGACCATCTCCTGCACACGATCGCTTGCAAGGCAGCGATCAAAGCGGGCGACCGATTGACCGCCGAAGAAGTGACCAGCCTGCTCGAACAACGAGAGATGTATCAGGACACCCACCACTGCCCGCACGGTCGACCGACTGCCCTGTTCTTCAGCCGCGATGAACTGGACCGCATGTTCGGAAGGCTCGGGCCAAGGGGCAGGGCAGGGAGTCGGTGAAAGGTTTCAGGTTTCAGGTTTCAGGGGGGGTGGGCCACGGAAGGACACGGAAGGCCACGGAAAAGCAGGGAGAGGGGAAGGACCGCGGATAGCACGGAGAACGCGGATGAAAGGGGAATCCGAAAGCCACTAATCCGTGTATTCCATGGTTCACCTCCCCACCCCCCTTTCCGTGCTCTTCCGTGTCCGTCCGTGGCTCCCCCGCTCTCTTTCCGTGGCCTTCCGTATGTTCGGAAGGCTCGGGCCAAGGGGCAGGGCAGGGAGTCGGTGAAAGGTTTCAGGTTTCGGGTTTCAGGTTTCAGAGGGGGTGGGCCACGGAAGGACACGGAAGGCCACGGAAAAGCAGGGAGAGGGGAAGGACCGCGGATAGCACGGAGAACGCGGATGAAAGGGGAATCCGAAAGCCACTAATCCGTGTATTCCATGGTTCACCTCCCCACCCCCCTTTCCGTGCTCTTCCGTGTCCGTCCGGGGCTCCCCCGCTCTCTTTCCGTGGCCTTCCGTATGTTCGGAAGGCTCGGGCCAAGGGGCAGGGCAGGGAGTCGGTGAAAGGTTTCAGGTTTCAGAGGGTGGGCCACGGAAGGACACGGAAGGCCACGGAAAAGCAGGGAGAGGGGAAGGACCGCGGATAGCACGGAGAACGCGGATGAAAGGGGAATCCGAAAGCCACTAATCCGTGTATTCCATGGTTCACCTCCCCACCCCCATTTCCGTGCTCTTCCGTGTCCGTCCGTGGCTCCCCCGCTCTCTTTCCGTGGCCTTCCGTGGCCTTCCGTGTCATTCCGTGGCCACCATCGCGGAGGGGGGTTCGATGTGGATTTGGCGTGCTGTATGGCTCTCCGGTTGGTTCGGCTTGGCGGCTCTTTGGTCGGGGCCTGGCGTGAGTGCCGAGGAGGCTCGGCCGCCAGTCGAGGCGGTGGCCGCGGCGGAACCGGTGCCGACGGTCGCCGGTCGCGAACTGGCCGGCTGGGTGGCGGATCTCGAAAGCGAGCAGCGCGTCGTTCGGCTCCGCGCCGTCCGCTCGCTGGCTCCGTTTGGCTCGGCAGCCGGCGAGCCGCTGCGGGGAGTACTCGAATCGGAAGATCCCGCCGTCCGCTATCTGGCGGCGATCGACCTGGGGCGGCTCGGCGGCGAACCGCTCGAGGCCTCGGTTGAGCGATTGAAGTCGCTTCGGGACGACCCGCATCCGGCAGTGCAAATGGCAGCCGCGTTTGCCCTCTGCCGGAGCGGCAATCGCGAGGGAAATCTCGACTTGTTGGTCGAGCGACTCGACGATCCCGAGCGGGCCATGGCCTGCTCTGCCGCCCAGCTGCTCGAGCAACTCGACCCGCTACCCGAAGAGGCGGCCGCGGCGGTGCGGGAAGCGAAGCAGCGGGAGTGGGACGCCATCGAGGCTCGTCAATTTGCCGAGGCGGAAGAGGGGAGCGAGGGAGAAGGCCGCGGCGGTACTGAAACGCTTGGCGGCGAACCGAGCGCTTCGCCGGCTGTCGACCCCACCGATCAATTCCTGTTTCGCCGCCCCCAATCCCAGCCGCTCCAGGCGGGAAAGGACCATCCGAACGTTTTGTGGATGGTTGCCACCGACCTCTCGCCGGAGCTCGGCTGCTACGGGGATGCCGAGGCCCGAACGCCCCACCTCGATCAGCTGGCCAGCGAGGGGCTGCGATTCGACCGCGCCCATGCTCCGGCCGGTACCGGGGCAGTGGTCCGCAGCGGAATGTTCACAGGGGTCTCGCCGCTGAGCCTCGGCAGTCAGAACGAGCCGAGCCGGATCGTGCCGCCGCACGAGGTGCGTCACGCCGGAGAGCTGTTTCGCGCCGCCGGTTACTACTGCACCCATCGCGGCGTGGGCGCTCTGCCGTTCGAGAATCCCTCGACCGCTTGGGATCGGCAGGGAAGCGAGCATGCCGATTGGCGGGAGCGAGACCAGGCGACGCAGCCGTTCTTTGCCGTCGTCGAGCTCTCTGGTTCCGAGCCCATCGGGCCGATTGATCCCATCGAGCCACCGACCGCCGAGCCACCGACCGCCGAGCCGCCAGCCGCTGCCCCACCCGCTGACGGCGATGTGCCTCTGCTGTATGCCGCCACCGCCGAAGAACGCGGCCAGTGGGCGCGGTACCGGGCTCGCGTCGCCCGAATCGATCGCCAGGTCGGCGAGTTGCTCGAGCGGCTCGCCGAGGACGGGCTCGAGGAACACACGCTGGTCGTGTTTACCAGCGTTTCGGGGCGGGGGCTGCCGGGGGGTTCGGTCTGGCTTGTCGAGAGCGCGACGCGGATTCCGCTGATCGTCCGCTGGCCTGCGGCGTTGCCGGGCGGACGCGTCCGGAAGGATTTGGTCAGCCTGCTCGATCTGCTGCCGACGATGCTCGCCGCCGCCGGCCTGCGGGAGCCCCAATCGCTGGGCGGGGACCAGTCACCGCGGGAGAGTTCGTTGCTGCAGGGGCGGAGGCTGCTCGTCGAGCGGTCCGCAGCGGAACCGGCTTATCTGTTTTTTCACCGCGACCGGGTCCGAGGCGACGTGGATCTTCAGCGGGCGGCCCGCGATCGCCGCTGGAAGTATCTCCGCAACTACGAGCCGTCGAAGCCGTACACCGCTCACCCGTGGCTGAGCCGCAAGCCGATCGAGGAGCTGTATGATTGCCAAAAGGACCCGGAGGAGGCGGAGAACTTGGCCGAGCGACCCCAGTATGCCGAGCGGCTGGGGCGGATGCGGCGGGCGACTGAGCAGTGGCAGCAGGAGGTGGGGGATCAGGGACTGGTCCCCGAGGCGGTGCTGATGCACGAGCAGCGGCCCGGTGGACGATTTGAGCGGACCGCTCCGCCGGTGATCCGCCGCAGCGGTTCAACGGTTCTGATGTACTGCACGACCGATGGTGCTGCGATTGCCTACCGCACGCGCTCCGAGGGTGAATGGTCGCGATGGAGACTGTATGTCGACGGGCTGAAGCTCGACGAAACGGAGCGTGTGGAAGCAAAAGCGGTCCGTATGGGCTATCGGGAGAGCAAAATCGCGCGGAATTGAGAAAATTGTGTGGGGTGGGTTTTCTCCCCTAAGGGATCGGTTGGCGAGCCTTTTGACTGCCGTGGTTTGGGAAAACTGGGGCGGGCAAGGCAAGAGGGGGTTGCCAATTTCCCAATTCATCTTTTCCTGCTCCGCCGATCGAGTATTTTGAGTAAATAGCTTGCGCAATGGCGCTTCAATCGCCACTGCGCTCGCGCGGTTCGGGAGACTTCCTGATGGCGATTCGCGGCGCTTGCAGGGGAGAGTCGAGGGCCGCTTCCATTTCCTGTTCGGATCCATTGGGGAACCTTGTTTATGACCAAGTGCAAGCTCGAATACATCTGGCTCGATGGTTATCAGCCGACGCAGAGCCTTCGCAGCAAGACCAAGATCGTTGACAATTTCAGCGGCAAATACGAAGACGCCCCGATGTGGTCTTTCGACGGTTCGAGCACGGCGCAGGCCCCCGGCGGGTCGAGCGATTGTCTGCTCAAGCCGGTCGCCTGCTTCCCCGATCCGGGCCGTCTGGGGACCGGGTTCCTGGTGATGTGCGAAGTGCTCAACGCCGATGGGACGCCGCACCGCACCAACGGCCGGGCCACGATCCAGGATCGCGACGACGACTTCTGGTTTGGCTTTGAGCAGGAATACACGATCTGGGATCCGGAGACGAACAAGCCGGTCGGGTTCCCGCAGGAGGGTTACCCGGGGCCCCAGGGTCCGTACTACTGCTCGGTCGGTTCGGGCAAAGCGGTTGGCCGCGAGATCGTCGAAGAGCATCTCGAATTGTGCCTCGAAGCTGGGCTGAACGTCGAAGGCATCAACGCCGAAGTGATGATGGGCCAGTGGGAGTTCCAGATTTTCTCCAAGAGCGCCGAGAACGCTGGCGACCAGGTCTGGGTGGCTCGCTACCTGCTCGAGCGGACCGCCGAGGCGCATGGGCTGGTGATCAACTGGCACTGCAAGCCGGTCAAGGGTGACTGGAACGGCAGCGGGATGCACGCCAACTTCAGCAACACCACGCTGCGGACCTGCGGCAGCCGCGAGGTTTACGAAGCGATCTGCCAGGCCTTCCAGCCGCGGATCAAGGAGCACATCGACGTCTACGGTGCGGACAACGAGCAGCGTCTGACCGGTCTGCACGAGACGCAGTCGATCGACAAGTTCAGCTACGGGGTGAGCGACCGCGGGGCATCGATCCGGATTCCGATCGGGACGGTCGAGAACGGTTGGAAGGGTTGGCTGGAAGATCGCCGTCCCGCCTCCAACGCCGACCCCTACATGGTGGCCTCGGCGATCATTTCTACGGTAAAATCAGCGAAGTTGCCGGTCACCGCCTAACGGTGCTGATGGGCCTTCACTAGCGTGCTCGGGGCTCGGTGACCCTTCCCGGTCACCGAGCCTTTTTTTCGTTTGATGGGAGCCCCCTCCGCATGTCGATGACCCCTGAAGGCTACCCTGAAATCATCCTCTCCGGGACCGATCCCGATCTCCCCACCGAGCCCGCCTGGGGGCTGGCCAAATACGCCAACTTTCGCGAGATGGCGCGGGGCGGCAACGCGATCTTGCGGTCCTGCTGGGATCCGATCATCGGCCGCACGATCGCCGTCAAGACGCTGCAGCCGCAGGCGATGCTCGACCGCCACGAACGCCGCCGCTTTCTCCGCGAGGCCCGCGTTACCGCCCAGCTGCAGCACCCTAACACGGTCCCGGTCTACGAGATCGGGGACGACCCGCAGGAAGGCGTCTACTTCACGATGAAACGGATCTCGGGGGAGAACTTCTTCGAGGTCCTCAAGCGACTGGCCCGCCACGACGAAGCGACCGAAGCCGCCTTTCCCGTCTCTCGGCGGCTGGAGATCGTCGTCGAACTCTGCCAAGCCCTCAGCTACGCCCATGCTCGCGGGGTGATCCACCGCGACGTCAAACCCGAAAACATCTGGGTGGGTAACTTCGGCGAAGTGATCCTACTCGACTGGGGAGTGGCGAAGGTTTGGGGACACGCCGACGATAATGAACCGGTACGGCAGAGCACCTTGGCCCAGCCGCTCGAAGACACCACGCAGCTGCGGACGTTGACGATGGGAGGCCAGCGGCCGGGAACGCCGCTGTACATGTCTCCCGAGCAGGTCGAGGGGAAGCGGGCGATCGACGAGCGGACCGACGTCTTCAGCGTCGGCGTGGTGCTCTACGAGATGCTGGCGATCCGCGAGCCGTTCCGGGGAGCCAACATCGACGAAACGTTTAACAACATCCTTCACAACGATCCGACTCCGCCGAGCGAGCGTTCGCCCGATCGCCACGTGCCGCCACAGCTCGAGGCGGTGCTGATGCGGGCCCTGCGGAAAAAGCCTGGCGAGCGACAGCAATCGATGCGAGAGCTGATCGGCGACCTCCGCGAGGCGGCGCTGACGATCGATGAATTGCCCGAGTCCCGGTGATCCGGAGAGTGCACGATCAGTGATATCAGCCGCCACGCGCTAGCGTCCGGTTTTCCCGCGTTTTTCGGAAACCGGGGGCTAGCGCCCGGCGGCTGATCGGATCTTGGGGCGAGAGGCCCTGATCCTGAATAAGGCCCCGTTTCCACAGTTAGGCGTTGCATGTGCGGGATCACCGGAGCGGTCTGGACTTCGCCCGAGCGAGCGATCGCTCGCGAAGTGCTCGATCGCATGACCGAAGCGGTGCGGCACCGCGGTCCCGACGACGCCCGTTCGCACCTCGAGACGCTGCGGCACCAGGCGGCTGGCGACGTCCCCGGCGTCGCCCTCGGGTTTCGCCGCTTGAGCATCATCGATCTGGCCGGTGCGCCGCAGCCGATGTGCAACGAGGACGGCAGCATCTGGTTGGTCTTCAACGGTGAGATCTATAACTTCCACGAGCTCCGCCAGCGGCTCGAGGGGAACGGCCATCGCTTTTCCACCGATGGCGACGGCGAAACGATCCTGCACCTCTACGAGGATCTCGGCACCGACTGCTTTGCCCATCTCAACGGGATGTTTGCGGTCGGCATCTGGGATCGCAATCGGCGGCGGTTGGTGCTGGCCCGCGACCGGGCGGGCCAAAAGCCGCTGTACTATGCTGAGCAGCCCGAGCGGCTGCTGTTCGGCAGCGAACTGAAATGTTTGGCGGAGGTTCAGGACCTGCCGCGGGAGATCGATCCCTCGGCGATCGACGACTACCTGACCTACCAGTACGTTCCCCACCCGAAAACCATCTGGAAGGGAATCCGCAAGCTGCCGCCGGGGCACTTGGCGGTTTACGAGCAGGGTCGGCTCCGCGTCGAGCGGTACTGGGACTGTGATTTTTCCCGCGAAGTGCCGATCAGCCGAGCCGCGGCGGCCGAGCGGCTCCGCGAGCTGTTTGAGGATTCGATCCGGCTGCGGCTGCAGGCCGACGTGCCGCTCGGAGCGTTCCTCTCCGGCGGAATCGATTCGTCGCTCGTGTGCGCGATCGCCCAGGGGCAGCGGGCCGAACCGGTGCGGACTTTCAGCATCGGGTTTCCCGTCAAAGATTTCGATGAGACCCGCTACGCCCAGCTGGTCGCCGATGCGCTGGGGACCGAGCATCAGCGGTTCGAGGTTACTCCCAACGCGGTCGACGTTCTCGACCGGCTGGTTTGGCATTACGACGAACCGTTTGGCGATTCGAGCGCGATTCCCACCTGGTATCTCTCGGAGCTGACCAGCCGCCACGTGACGGTCGCCCTTTCCGGAGACGGCGGCGATGAGCTGTTTGCCGGTTACGATCGCTACCGGGCGCTGTGGCTCGCCCGGCAGCTCGATCGCGTGCTGCCAAGCCGGCGGATTCTCGGCGCCGAATGGATCCAGCGGCTGCCCGACTCGAATCGCCAGCGGTCGCTGGTTCGCCGGGGCAAGCGGTTTCTCCAAGCGCTCAGCCAGCCGACCGCCCGGCGGTACATGAACTGGATCCAGATCTTCCCCGAGCGGCTGCGGGCGGAAATCTACTCCGAGGCGATGGTCGCCGCCTTGCCGGGGGACGATCCGTTTGAGTTTTTCCACCAGGCCTGGAAACGGGTCGGCGAGCGGGACGTGGTCAGCCGCGCTTCGCTGGCCGATCTGCAAACCTACCTCCCGGGCGACTTGATGACGAAAGTCGATATCGCCTCGATGGCTCATGGTTTGGAAGTCCGTCAGCCGATGCTCGATTACCGGATCATCGAGTTCGCCGCCTCGCTCCCGGTCGGCCTGAAGTTTCGGGGCGGGCGTGGTAAGTTGCTGCTCCGCGACGCCTTTGCCGATCGCATTCCCCAGGCGATCTGGAAGCGACCCAAAATGGGCTTTGGCGTCCCGATCGCCGACTGGTTCCGCGGGCCGCTACGGCCCCTGACTCACGATCTGCTGCTCTCGCCCGAGGCTCGCAGCGGCACCTACCTGCGGCGCGAGGTCGTCGAGCGATTGGTGTCGGAGCATGAAACGGGGCGGGTGAATCATTGTTACCGGCTGTGGAACCTGCTGGTATTGGAAAAGTGGTTGAGGCGGTGGGGTTGAGCGCTCCGCCCGGTCCTCCTTCACTCGAGTTTCTGGACGATTTTTGACGAAACGGATTGATAAACGATGCGAGATACGATCGCCATCATCTTGGCTGGAGGTCGCGGTTCGCGGCTCGAACCGCTGACCCGTGACCGCGCCAAGCCCGCGGTCCCGATCGGCGGGTTGTATCGGATTATCGATTTCGTGCTCAGCAACTGCTTGAACAGCGGCATGCGACGCTTGTTGCTGATGACGCAGTACAAGGGGCAGAGCCTCGACCGTCACATCAGCACCGGATGGCGGGGATACTTCTGCCGCGAGCTGGGGGAATTCATCGATGTGGTCCCGCCCCAGCAACGGATCGATGAATCGTGGTATCAAGGAACAGCCGACGCGGTTTATCAGAATATCTATGCGATCGAGCGCGAGCGGCCCAAGTATGTGGTCGTGCTGGCCGGCGACCATATTTATAAGATGAATTATAAGGGGATGGTCGATTACCATCGCCAAACCGGAGCCGACGTGACGGTCGGCGCGCTCCGCGTGTCCCGCCGCGAGGCGACCCAGTTTGGCGTGATGGAGGTCGACAGCGATCAGCGAATCGTCGCCTTCGCCGAAAAGCCGGCCGATCCCAAACCGACTCCCGAGGATCCCGAAGTCTGCCTGGCCTCGATGGGGATCTACGTCTTTTCGACTGCGTTCCTGTTCGAACAGTTATGCCATGATGCGACGCTGCCCGAGAGCCGGCATGACTTTGGGACGAACATCATCCCAGGAGCGATCGACCAGTACCGCGTGATGGCTTTCCCGTTCCGTGACGAGAACCGCAAGCGGGATGCGTACTGGCGCGACGTCGGGACGCTGGACGCCTACTACGAAGCCAACATGGATCTGGTGGGGGTCGATCCGGAGCTGAATCTGTACGACGAGCAGTGGCCGATCCGCAGCTACCAGCCGAATCTGCCGCCGCCGAAGTTCGTCTTCGGCAGCGCCGGCGAGAGCGACCGCCGCGGCGTGGCCCTCGATTCGATCGTCTGCCAGGGAACGATCGTCAGCGGCGGGCAGGTCAGCCGTAGCGTGCTCGGTCCGAACGTCCGCGTGAACAGTTACGCCGAGGTCGAAGGGAGCATTCTGTTCGAGGGCGTCGACGTCGGCCGCCGGGCACGGATCCGCCGCGCGATCATCGACAAGGGGGTCTCGATCCCGGCGGGAATGGAAATCGGCTATGATCCCGAACAGGACCGGGCGCGAGGATTCACGATCAGCCCCGGCGGCGTGGTCGTGATCGCCCGCGGCGAGCGGATCGAAGCACCGTCTTACTCCAGGCAGGACTGAGCAACCATGCACGACCGATCTTCGGAAAACTCGCCCTACGAGCCCCCCGCGTCCACTTTGTCGGCAGGTGCGGCCACGGCCACCGAGACCGCTCCAGCCGAAGGCTTGGCCGGACGGATCGCAGCACGGGATCGGGCCAAGTACCAGGTGGTTCCCTACCAGCTGAAGGGAATGCCTCCCGGGATTCCGTTCATTATCGGTAATGAAGCGGCCGAGCGTTTCAGCTTCTATGGCATGAAGGCTATCCTGACCGTCTTCATGACGCAGTACTTGCTCGGAAGCGGTGGCAACCTGCAAGTCATGGGCGGGGAGGACGCCAAATTCTGGGTCCACACCTTTGTGATGGTGGCGTACTTCACGCCGCTGCTCGGAGCCCTCCTCGCCGACTGGCTGCTGGGAAAATACCGAACGATCCTGTGGCTCTCGATCTTATACTGCTTAGGGCACTTGGCATTGGCACTCGATGAGACCCGCCTTGGGCTGGCAATCGGTCTGTCGCTGATCGCCCTGGGGACCGGTGCCATCAAGCCTTGTGTCTCTGCTCACGTGGGGGACCAGTTCGGTAGTGCCAACAAGCATCTTTTGGAGAAGGTGTTTGGTTGGTTCTATGTCGCGATCAATCTGGGCGCCTTCGCCTCCACGCTGCTGACTCCACTGCTGCTCGAGTGGTACGGGCCTCATATTGCGTTTGGGGTACCCGGCATCCTGATGGCCATCGCCACGCTCTTGTTCTGGTTGGGCAGAAACCGGTTCGTCCATATCCCGCCGCGCGGTTCGTCCATTTTTCGCGATGCCTTCACGGGGGATGGGCTGAACGCCATCCTGCGGTTGGCCCCGGTCTATCTCCTGGTCGCCGTGTTCTGGAGCTTGTTTGACCAAACCGCCAGCGCGTGGGTGTTGCAGGCGGAGAATATGGACACCCAGGTGCTGGGGATGGAAGTCTTGCCCAGCCAAGTCCAGGCCGCCAATCCGCTGCTGATTCTGCTGCTGGTGCCGCTGTTCAGTTACGCCATCTATCCGCTGATCAACCGCGTTTTTCCTCTGACGCCACTCCGCAAAGTTTCGATCGGGATGTTCGTGACAGTGTTGGCGTTCTCCGTCAGCGCTCTGATCGAAACCGACATCCAGAACGGAGGGCGACCGACGATCGCCTGGCAGGTGCTGGCCTATGTGATTCTGACCGCCGCCGAGGTCATGATCTCGATTACCTGCCTCGAGTTCAGCTATACCCAGGCGCCGAACAGCATCAAGTCGATCGTGATGAGCATCTATATGCTCTCGGTCTCGCTAGGCAACTTGATTACGGCCGGAGTGAATCTGTTCATTCAGAATGCCGACGGCACTTCGAAGTTGCCCGGAGCCAGCTACTACTGGTTCTTTACCGGATTGATGGCGGTTGCCGCCGTCGCATTCATCGGTGTGGCCAAGCTCTATCGAGGCCGAACCTACATCCAGGATGAAGCCGACGACGCCCGTTCGGAAAGAGCGAAGGGAGAAGGGGTGGAGGCCGGGTTGTAGAGGCGAAGCGAACTGCAACGTCGGAGATGGCGTAACGTTCTGAACGACACCCTCCCCCCGGGAGGGTCGCGAGGAACGAGCGGGGAGGGCGTTAAGCGACGTAGAGTCGCGAGCAAAGATGGATTCAGCTGGCCCTCCCCGGGCCTGAGAGCCCGACCCTCCCGGGGGGAGGGTGAGGGGAATTCCTATTGCCGCAGCACTCAATAGCTGCACGGTCTCAGCGCCTCTCCCGCAATTCCTCGGCCATGTCCGCGATCGGCGTTTGCCAGTCGCCGACCTCCTGCTGCCTCCAGAGGCGATGGGCGGCGTACCAGGGAGTGGTGCTGCCGCGGAGCCCCCACCGCCAATCGGGGACGCGGCCCAGCAGCAGCCACGTCGGAACCCCTAACGCCCCGGCTAAGTGGCCGGCCGAGGTGTCGGTGGTGATCACCAGGTCGAGTCCCCGCATCACCGCCGCGGTGTCCAAAAACGCGCCGCTGCTTTGGTCGAGGTTTTCGGGCAGGCGGTGCAGGCGGTCCCCAAATTCGACGCTCGTGAGTTGCTCGCTGCCGTGCCCATGCTGGAGGCTGATCCAGCTGACGTTCGGCAGCTCCATCAGCGGTGCAAACGCGGCGAGCGGCACCGAGCGGTAGGGATCGGCGTGGTGGGCGGGATTGCCTTGCCAGCAGAGGCCGATCCGCTTGCCCGGCAGGGCCTCCAGGTACCGCTGCCAGTAAGCCGCCAGCGACTCGGAAATCTCGAGGTACGGCGCTCCCGAAATCTGGGCCTCGCCTTGCCAGGTGTGGTCGGTGGCGTCGACCAGCGAGGCATGGTAATCGACGCGGTCGAAGGTGCCGCCGAAGGGGATGATCTTGCCCACGCCGCGAACGCCGCTGAGCAGCGGGAGCAATTTGGGATCGCAGCCGAGAACCACCGTCGCGCCTCGCTCTTGCAGCGTCTCGACGACGCGGACGAACTGGATCGCGTCCCCCAAGCCTTGCTCGGGGTAGACGAAGATCGATTTCCCTTCGAGCGGCTCGCCTTGCCAGAGGGGAAGCGGCAGCGACGGGCGGGGCATGCCGGGCATCTTCCACCGCCAGCGGTACTCGGGCCAGCCTTCGTCGTAGCGGCCTTGCAGCAGATAGATGATCCCCAGGTTGCGATGCAGTTCGGCGTCGTCCGGTGCCAGTCGCATCGCTTGCTGGTACCACTCGAGCCCCCGCTCGATGTGGCCGGCCCAGACCCAGAGGGTGCCGCGATTCTTGAGCGCGTTGGCGTAGTCGCTCTTTTGCCGTAGCGCCGTGGCGAATGCCGCATCGGCCTCGTCGATTCTTCCGAGCATCCGCAGCGCGTTGCCGAGGTTGTTCCAGGCGACCGGAAAGTGGTCTCGGAGGCGAAGCCCTTCGCGATAGGCAGCGGCCGCTTCGTCGTAGCGAAGCTGGTCGAAAAGCGCGATGCCCAGGTAGACGTGGGCCTCGGGGTTGGCGGGGACCGCCCGGATTACTTCGCGGTAGGCGTGCTCGGCCGCCGCGATCTGACCGCGCTGGTGCGTTTGCCAAGCTCGCTGCAACGCTTCGCCGACCGTGATCATGCTGTGGGGTCCTCGGGTGTAAGGAGGCTTTTTCGATCCCCTTTCTCCCGAAGGGTTCGCGAGGAAAGGCTCGCCAGTTGCCGACCATCTTAACGCGAATCGGTACTGCTACGGCTGGGGGCGGTGTGGCATTCTGCTTCAGTCTTCCCGCCCCGCAGGGGCCTAAACAATCCAGCCCAGGGCACAGCGTCGCGGCTTCGCCGCAGAGCGACGCCCTGGGTCACGTGCATCCCTCACACCCAAAAGCCCTGAAAGGGCGAGACAAAGCTCCGCGCCAGGCGCTAGAGCCTGTATCGCCCCTTCAGGGCTTCGCGCACTGGTGCGCTCCGACACCCAGGGCGGCGCTCTGCGGCTTCGCCGCGACGCTCTGCCCTGGGCTGTTATGTTTAAGCCCTTCGGGCTGAGGGTGAAGTGCCGCGCCGAACCGTCTGGCCTCTGAAATCATTTTCATCAGCCTAGGGTTAGGGAGAGGGGGCCTACGAAAAAAGCCCCGTTGGGATCTTGCGACTCCAACGGGGCCTGGATCATGGCAGAGATGAGACCGGAATCAACCGTGGGGGCTAGTCGAGGAACCCGACCAGGTCTTGGCTGCGGCTGGGTTGCTGCAGTTTGCGAACCGCCTTGGCTTCGATTTGGCGGATCCGCTCACGGGTGACTTTGAAGATGTGCCCGACTTCTTCGAGGGTGTAGCTGTACCCATCGCCGAGGCCGTAGCGGAGTTTGATGATCTCGCGTTCGCGGTAGGAGAGGCTTCGCAGCACGTTGTTGATGCGGTCGCGGAGCATTTCCTGAGCGGCTCCGATCGCGGGGCTCTCGGCCGCACCATCGGGGAGGAGGTCGCCGAACTGGCTGTCCTCGCTGTTGCCGACCGGGCGGTCGAGGCTGATCGGATAGCGGCTCATGGCCAGCACGCGGCGGGCTTCTTCGACGGTCGTTTCGGCCCGGCGAGCGGTCTCTTCGATCGTCGGTTCGCGGCCCAGTTCCTGGAGCAGTTGGCGAGCGACGTTCCGCACGCGGCTCATCGTCTCGACCATGTGGACCGGAATCCGGATCGTGCGGCTTTGGTCGGCCACGGCCCGGGTGATCGCTTGGCGAATCCACCAGGTGGCGTAGGTACAGAACTTGAATCCGCGGCGGTACTCGAACTTGTCGACCGCCCGCATCAGCCCGGCGTTCCCTTCCTGGATCAGGTCGAGGAAGGAGAGGCCGCGGTTGCGATACTTCTTGGCGATCGAGACGACCAAGCGGAGGTTCCCCTCGCTCAGCTCGCGCTTGGCTTGTTGGTACTTCGAGTAGACCGACTTGAGGACCATCACGCGGTTGTGCAGGCTCGACGGCGTCTCCTGGCAGGCGGTCAGGATCTGGCGGCGCTCGGAGAGCAAGCGGTCGCGGAGTTCGCGACCTTGCTTGGTGTTCCGCTGGGCGTTGATCAGCTGGTCGATCTCGGTGATCCGCTGGTCGAACTTCTCGAGCGTGGCGATCCGGGTTTCGACCCGCTGGGTTCGCAGCCCGAGCTCTTCGATCAACCGCACGGCGCGACGGCGGCGGCGGGCGAGCGACCGCCAGGCCTCGGCGCGGCGTTGGCGATCGGCCGACTTGCTGGTCGCGATCCGCCAGTCGCGGCGGTTGCGACGGAGCAGCAGCTTGAGCGTGTTGAGGTTGTGGGGCAGCCGGCCGAGGATCTGCTCTTTCTCAAGATGGTCGGTCACCGAGACCTGGACGGTGCGATCGAAAGGAAGTTCGCCGCGATGGACCCGCTTGAGCGTCTTGTAGGCTTCCTGGAGGACGTAGTCGTTCTCCAGCAGCTTGGTGCGGAACCGCCGCCGCGTCTCTTCGATCCGCTTGGCCAGCTCGATCTCTTCGCGGCGCGTCAGCAGGGGGATCTCGCCCATCTGCGTCAGGTACATCCGGACCGGATCGTCGGACCACGATTCGCTCTCGTCGGCATCGGAGAGCAGATCGTCAGAGCTATCCAGCTGGACTTCCCCCTCGGCGACCGACGGCCCGGCCAACCGGCTCGAGCCGCTATCGTCATCGTCGTCGCTGTCGTCGAGGGGCAGCTTCTGGAAGCCCGCGGCGACTTCCGCTGCCTGCGGCGCATCGTCTTCAAAATCGTCCAACAAGGTTTCAAACAACTTGTACACTCCTGTCCGTTTGCATTCTGGTCGCGGGGGAGGCGTATCGGTGCGACACGACCACTCTCCGAGACGCATTTTCCAAGTGCTGGGTCAAGCCAAAGACATGCACTGTCGAGTCGTGGGGGCAAGGTAATTGTACCACCCCTTCTCGACCGTTCCGCCTCGAGAGACCAATTGGTAAAACATTGCGATCACACCATTTAAGACGGCATCGGCCGGGGCCACTCCGCCGCCGGGCCACTCCGCCGCCGGGCCACTCCGCCGTCGGGCCACTCCGCCGTCGGGCCACTCCGCCGTCGGGCCCGCAGGCTCCTTCGCGACCCCTACGGTCGGCATTCCCCGCCTGGAGGAACTTCAGAATCGCGCCCCGGCAAAGCGCACGACCCGCCTCTTCCTCGCTGCCCGGATTGCCGCTGCCGCCCGGATCTTTCGTGCTGCCAGAATCCCCAAGTTTCAAAACGTCGCGTTCCAAGGCTTCGCGTTCCGAAGCTTCCGGTGAAGCCGCTGGGAATCAAGACAACCGCGAAGCGAGGCGACTTGGCAATCGAAAATTGCCGACAATCCGGACGATTCAGCCCGCTATTATGAACTCTCGCAGCGTATGCAACGGCAGGCGGGAGAGCTGTTGGAGTCGATCGCCTCGCTCTTCCCTCAAATCTTAATCAAGCAACCCCCTCGGTCCAGTCTCAGGCTCGTTATTACCCGCATCTTCCCACCCCGCTTTCTGCTCGAGGAATTCTTCCGTCATGTACCTGCTCCGCTGCCCCGAAGGGCACGAAATCCCCGTCGCGGCCTCCGCAGCCGGCGGCACCGTCGTCTGTCCGGTCTGTGGCCAGTCGCAGCTCGTGCCGACGCTCGGGGAGCTGCGGCGGTTGCCCGAGGCTCGGGCTGCGGGGGATGCCCGCGGTGAACGAACGACTAGCGTCGGGGCGCGGATCGCCTTCGCGGTCCTGATGTTCGTCGCCCTCGGAGCCGCCGCATCCGCGACTTTCGCGGCTTTTCGCTGGCAAAGCCTGCCGATCCCGATGACCGTCGAAGATCACATCGCCGGCTCGCAGGAGGTGATGGGAGAGCTGACCGCCGCCCAGCTGGTCGATGTCTGGCAGATGCATGAGCAGCACAACCCCACGACCCGCACTCCCTACCCCTACCAGCTGCTCGCCGACGAGCGGGCTCACTGGCGGGCGATCTGCTTCGGGTCGCTGGCGGTGGTCGTGGTCAGCATTTTGCTGGGAGTGGTGATTATTTCGCTGGGAAAGAGCCGTCGGCCTGCAGCGGACACTTAGGCTCCCGCAGATTTTGTCAAGCCCTCTCGGCGGTCCGCCGCAGGACGTAGACGACATCCTCGCAAGTCGCATCGACGGCGATCGGCGCGTCGATGTCGTACGAAAAATCGTACGTCTCCTCGATCTCCCAACCGCCGGCCGATTTGACCAGCCGCCGCAGCTCGCGATCGGTGTACGAGCGGAGCACCAGCTCGTCACTGATCCGGAATTGCCGCGTCGGTGTATGGACGTCGAAGCGGATCCCGAACCGTTCGACCCGCTTCGGAACGTTCCGCTCGAGCGTCCACATGTGAGTGTTCACCGCCAAGTTGCCGCGACGGGCCGACCACGACTCGGTTTCGCTCGGCGGAGCTTCGGTGCAGCGGAGGTGCAGGCCGAGCACGTACAGCCCGCCGCTGCGGACCACGCCGGCGAGACACTCGAGATGGCTGCGGGCAGCCCGCTCCGTACCCAGGTGGCGGAAGCTGTTGATCGTGTTGAAGGCCAGGTCCCAGAGTTTCGGCTCTGAGCGGGAACTCGAGTCGCGCAGCTCTGCGAGTTTGAACGCCGCCATGTCGCCCTCGACCGCCGCCGCAAAGCCGTGCCGCTCGAGCCGCCGATTGCAGAACTCGACCGCCTTCGGGTTGAGGTCGATTCCGCCCACCGCATAGCCCCGCTGGGCCAATCGGAACAGCAACCGGCCGGTCCCGCAGGCCGGTTCAAACCACCGCTCGGCCCGCCCCTCCAGGTGCTTCGCGTTGCAGCCCTCGAGGAACTTCAGCTCGGCCGCACAATCGGCACCGAACACCAAGTCGTAGTACTTCGGATGGTCGTAGATGCTTTCGCTGACTTCTTCCACGGAGGCGAGCTTTTTAGAGGTGGCAGGGAGTGGGGGGAACCCCGAAGGACACGAAGCGCACGAAGGAACGAATGGTGGCCACGGAAGGACACGGAAAAGCACGGAAAGGAGAGGGACCGCCGATAGCACGGAGAACGCAGATAAAAGGGGAATTCGAAAGCCAATTATCCGTGTTATCCGTGGTTCAACTCCCCACCTTTCCTTCGTGCGCTTCGTGTCCTTCGTGGTTCCCCCGTCTCTCGGCAATCGCCGCTCAGCGGACCGGGGCGAGGCCCAGCTGGCGTCGGAGCAGCCCGATTTGGCCGGCGTGCAGCTGCTCGTGGAGCGGGCAAAACAAGACCGCTCCGAGCTTGATCGGATACAGAGCATACGGCGGATCGACCGGTTCGAGCAGCCGAGCCGGATCGGCTGCTCGCAGCTCGGCGAGGCTCTGGGTGTGGATTCTCGCCAACCGCTCGAGCAACTCGTCGGCCCCCGGCTGATCCTCCTCGCCGTCGCTGGGCGTCGAACCCCGCGCGTAACGTTTGCGGAAGCGGCCCGGGATCAGCTCCAAATCCTCGGGCTCTCGCCCCCGCTGACGGAACAACAACAGCCCGTACTGGCTGACCGCCAGATGCCCGATCTGCCACGCCAAGCTGGTCGACCCCCCGGCGGGAATCGTGAACCACAGCTCCCGCGGCGTCGCCTCGAGCAATTCCAGCACGTAGCCACGGGCAAACTCGATCTGGCCGAGCGCGGTCCGCAGAGCCGCGGCCGCGGAGGCTTCATCAGGGAGCGAAGGCAAAGCAGAATCGGTCAACGAAAGGACTCCGGGAGAGAGGCGAGAAGCGAGAAGCGAGTGCGGCCTTGAACCTCGTACTCGTACTCAGCGAAGCGGTACTCGTACTCGATTCCGGGCCGGCATGCGCTCAAACGTAGACGACAGGTTCTGGCCCCACACCCCCGCCTGAAAACCGAGTACCGCTGCGCTGAGTACGAGTACCGCTGCGCTGAGTACGAGTACCGCTGCGCTGAGTACGAGTACGAACTGAATTCGCCAACCGAACTCTTCTCGCTTCTCGCCTCTCGCTTCTATTTTCTTTCCAGCGGTACGACTCCGTCCCAGTTCGCCGGGGGGACTCGTCCGTGGCTGGCAATGTAGACGGTCAGGAAATCTTTGGCGCGGTCCGAGGCCGAGACTTCGTGCAGCCGTTCGAAGGCTCGATCCCACCGGCGGTCGAGCAGATCGTCGAGGGCGGCTTCGTAGGTCTCGATGTCGGCGTCGCGGATCGTGCCCGGCGTAGCGGCCGGCGGCAGGAGTTGATGGACGACCAGCGGCGTCCGCATCCCGGCCGGGCGGACCGGAGCGAGGCGGCGGGTTCGGGCGAGCGAGCGGGGCAGGGTCTCGCGGACGTAGCGGGCGGTCGCTTCGTCGATCAGGATCTCGGCCGAGAGCGGTTTGGTCATCCCTTCGAGCCGGCTGGCGAGGTTCACGACGGGGCCGAACGCGGTGACTTTCACTTGGTCGCTGCTGCCGATCTGGCCGACCACGGCCCGCCCGGTGGCGACTCCGATCCCGCACCGAAAGCCGCTCAGCGGACCGTCCCCCGCGGCTCCTTCGCGGCCGAATTCAGCCAGGATCTCCAGCGCCGTGCGGCAGGCCCGGCCGGCCGCATCGGGCTGGGCGATCGGCCATCCCCAAAAGCCCATCGCCGCGTCGCCGTGGAAGTCGCCGATCACTCCGTCCCAGTGGAGGATCCGCCGCGTCATCACGCTCAGCGCCTCGCTGACTCGCTGGAGCAGCTCCATCAGCTGGTCCGCTTGCTCTTCGCTGCGGCGAGAAAAACCGCGGAGGTCGCAAAACAGGACCGCGATGTCCGCCTCCCGGGGGCGGAGCACGTCCTGGGCGTCGCGGCCGCCGAGCGCTTCCATCACCACCGGGGCGAAAAATCGGCTGAGCCCCGCTTGGCGTTGCTGCAGGTTGCGGAGCTGGCGGAGTCGGCCGAGGGTCGTGGCGACCAGTTCGGCGAATTTCAGATCGTCCTGCAGGTCGTTCGACGCGGCCTCGAGCGATTGCTCGACCGACTGTTTGGCGTCCCGAGGGAGCTGGCCGCTCTCGTACAGCACCCAGCCGGGCGAGGCCTCGCCAGGAATCGGCACGCAGAACGCCCAGTCGACTCCTTCGTCGGCCGTGAAGGCCGGACGCGACTGGTCGACGCAGCCCTGGCTGACCATCCGCCCGCCGCCCCACAAGTGCAGCACGCTCTCGCCGCACTCGATCGCTTGCCGCGCCAGCCGCCCGCTCGGGCGGGGACCGGCCTGTTCCGGGGCTCGCGAATCGTAGTGCAAGACCTGGACGTTGCCGCTCGATTCGCTGTCGACGCGGAGCACGGCGACGGCGGTCGCCCCGGCGGTCGCTTGCAGCAATACGCCAGTGACCCGCACCAGCAGCTCGCTGTCGCTGGTGCTGCCGGTGATCAAATCGGGCAAGCGGCTGAGCATCTCGATCCGGTTTCCCGCGTCGCGGTAGAGCCGCCGCCGCAGCGCGGCCGAAGCGAAGGCTTGCTCGGTGACCGTGGGATCGGCCACCGACGACTCGGCGACGAGCGGACGGACGGCGAGCGTGAAGGTCGTCCGCCCGATCACAAAGTGCTCGCCCGGCTGCATCGTGAAGCGGTCTCGCTTCTGGCCGCGGTAGAAGATCGGATTGCGCGCTGCCGGATGTCGCTCGACGAGCACGCTCCCCGATTCGTTCGCGTGCAAACTCGCATGGATCCGCGAGATGCGGTCGTCCCAGTCCACCTGCCACGCACCGGGCGATCGCCCCACGACCACTTCCCGGTCGGCGGGCAACTCCCGCCGCCAGCGATCGCTCGATCGAGGTCCCTGGGCGATTAAGTCCGGCATCGCGAGAGGCTAAAGGCTAAAGGCAAGTGGTGAGTGGCGAGAGGCGAGTGGCGAGTGGCGAGTGGCGAGTGGCGAGTCCGGCTTTGTCTCTCGTACTCGTACTCAGCGAAGCGGTACTCGTACTCGTACTCGTACTCGAATCCGGCCCTGCGGTGCCCAAAAACACAGACCACAGGTTCTTCCCTCGCATCCCCACCTGAAAACCGAGTACCGCTGCGCTGAGTACGAGTACCGCTGCGCTGAGTACGAGTACCGCTGCGCTGAGTACGAGTACCGCTGCGCTGAGTACGAGTACCGCTGCGCTGAGTACGAGTACGAGTTGAATCCGCTACCCGCTTCCGGCTCGCATTCCGGCGAGGTGCCCGGTGCTGAAGGCGGACTGGAAGTTATAACCGCCGATCCAACCATCCAAGTCGAGCAGTTCCCCGGCGACGAACAAGCCGGGCACTCGGCGGCTTTCCATCGTCCGTGGATCGATTTCCGCAAGCGCCACGCCGCCGGCGGTCACTTCGGCTTTTTCAAATCCCCGCGTTCCGCTGACCGGCAGCCGCATCCGCTTGAGCCCTTCGACCAGTTTCGCACGGCCTCCCTTGCTCAGCTCGCCCCAGGGCCGTTCGCGGATGCCCGCCCAATCGCCGATCGCTTCGGCCAACCGGCGGGGGACGAGTTCAGCGACCGCCGTGCCGATCCGCTGCGTTCCGGAGCGGCTCCGTTTGCGATCGAGCCAGGCCTCGAGCTCGGCGAGCGGCATTTGCGGCAGCCAATCGCACTCGAGCTGAACGTGCCGCGGGTCCTCCGCCGCGGTCACTCCGCGGCTGACGTCCATCGCCACCGGACCGGAGAATCCAAAGTGGGTAAAGAGAAAGCCGCCGGTCCGCTCCTCCAGAGGCCGCTTGGAACGCTTGCCGCCCGCCTCGGCGGCTGCCGGGCTGGGCCACACGCCGAGGCGGACGGCTTCGAGCGTCAATCCGCTCAGCTGTCGCGTCCAGTCGAAACCGCCGACCAGGGGCACTAGCGCGGGCCGCGGGGGGACGATCGTGTGCCCGCTCTGCTCGAGCCAGCGATAGCCGTCACCGGTTGTTCCGCAGCCCGGCCAACTCCGCCCGCCGGAGGTCACGATCAAGCGGTGGGCGAGGAGGTCGCCAGCGTCGGTGCGAACGAGGAAAGGCCCGCTCCGAGCAGAGTCGCCGTCAGCGTCTGTCGCTCCGCCGGCGGCACGCGCAGCCCGTTCCACGTGCGTGACTGCGACTCCCAGCCGCAGCTCGGCACCGGCCTGCTGAGCCTGTCGCAGCAGCGCGTCGCGGACTTCGAGAGCCCGGTCGCTCTGGGGAAAAATCTTGCCGGTCGCTTCGACCTTCGTGGCCACGCCGAGGCGGTTGAACATGGCCACCGTGTCGCTCGGTCCAAGGTCCATCAGCGCTTGGCGAAGGAACTTGCCGTTGCGACCGAAGGCCTGCATGATCCCGGCCACGTCGCAGTCCTGGGTGAGATTGCAGCGGGTGCCGCCGGACATCAAGATTTTGACACCCGCCTTGCGGTTTTTTTCCAGCACGATCACCCGCCGCCCGGCGGCCGCAGCCCGCGCTGCCGCGACCATTCCTGCGGCTCCCGCTCCGACGACGACCACATCCGCAGCGGTCCAAGAATCCATCCGCTACTGGCCCGCCTCGAAAGCACCGGGTGAGCCGCCTTCCCGAGCGGGAGTACCAGCGGCGGGCTGGGGATCGACGCGGCCGTTGCGGCTGGTCCCTTCGCGACCACGGTCGCTCGGCGGCACCGATTGCGGGGCGAACGCCCGGAGCGCAGTCTCCAGAGCTCCGACGCTGATCGTGCCCGGGATTTGACGGATCTCCACTTCGCCTTGCGGGCTGGCCGCCTGATCCAATTGGTCGATCATCTCGCACACGTATTTCAGCAGATCCTCTCCTTCGGCGCTGACCAGCAAGGTGTTGCCGACCGAGTCGACTCCGATCGAGAGTTTCCCCTTGAAGGTGAAGCTCGACTCGCCGCTGGTTCGTCCCCCTTGGCTGTCGATCAGGCTGCTCCCGCCGCCGTCGCGATCGCGCGAGCCGCCCCGATCGGTCGAACTCGCACCGCCGCCGCGTTGGCCTCCCTGCTGGCCCTGCGAAAACGCTTTGTCGTTGCTGCTGAGCAGGTCGCGGTAAGCATCCTTGACGGTTTCGGCAATCTTGTCCGCCTGCGAATAGCGAATCTTGACCAGCTGCGTGAATCGCGCTTGGCGTTTGTTCAGCGGTTCCGGGACGTCCCACAGCTCAATCAACTCGCCGATCGTCTTGAGCTGGGAAGCGGTCGCCCCGGTGACGACGATCGAACCGGTGTCGTCATCGGCGACGAACCGCAGCGGCTGCGATTTGCTGAGCCCGCTCGGCCCCTCCTTTTGCTCCCTGTCGGGAAGCCCCCAAAACCAACGGCTGAAGCGATCGTCGTCCGAGTCGTCCTCTTCGGTATCGGCAAAATAGTCGTCCAGGTTCCACATCATCCAGGTCGCCGAAGCGTTGCGGACGCGGAACACGGTGTAGGGACGTTTGGGAGGCTCGACCTCGAGCATCATCGACTCCAGACGGTCGAGGGCAGCCGGATCGTCGCTCCGCAGGATCAGGTTGCCATTGTCGTCCAGCTCGATGCGGATCGCCGCGCCGGCCGCGGCAGCCTCCCGTGCATCGGCGGACCGGTCCGGTTGGGCTTCCGCGGATTTGCCAAACAGGCGGTCGAACTCTTCAGCCGAGCGGACCGGCGGCAGGTTCGAGGTGGCCGATTCCTGCTGCGAACTCGGGGGCGACGTTTCGCCTTCCTGCCGGGGAGCTTGGAGCTCGGGGCGAGGGCTGGACACGAGCCGCACGAGTCCGTCACCGTCTTCGCCGGTTGGACCTCTCTCGGTCGCCCGGCCATCGGTGGTTCTCCCTTCGCTCGCCGCAGGGGATTCGTCTGCGCCCGAATCGGATTCCTCCGCGTCCCCATTGTCCCGCGGCGCATTGTCCTGCGACGCATTGTCGGGCTTCGTCGCTTCACCGTCTCGACCCTCTTCAGCCGCCGCTTCGTCGGCAGCCGCCGCTTCGTCTGCGGTGGCCGCTTCGTCTGCGGTGGCTTCTTCGACGGTGTTAGGGATCGCCAGCGGGTTGGCGAATTGGTCGCGCGTTGGGAGCAGCAGTTCGTTCGGGGACGTGGCGTTCCAGTGTTCCTTGAGCCGCTGCAGGTATTCGTACGTTTCGGGCGTCGCCGAGGCTTCGATAACCCGCATCCGGCTGCCGCTTCCACCTTCGGGCGGAATCTCGCCGAGCTTGATCAGCAGATTGCGAACTTCCGCCATCTCCTGCTCGTTGGCCCACAGCAGGACTTGGCGGTGCTGGACGTTAGCGGCGACGCGGAATTTATCGTCGTCTTTCTCTTCCTGCGGAGGGCTGAACGAGTAGTAGAAGCTGCGACGATTATTGTTGTTGTCTTCCTTCTCGGTCCCCATCAAGAACATGATCGATTCGGCGACCGCTTGGGCATCGAGTCGCCGCAATTGGAGGACTTCGAAGCTGCGGGCCGAGCCGTCGAGCCGTTCGATCAGCGAGGCGATGATGAACCGATCGGCGGCCGAGCCGAAGACGATCAAGGCGCTGTTTTTGTCATCGACGCGGAGCCGGGTCGCAGGTTCGAGGATGTTCATGTCGCGAGCGATCTCGGCCAGCTTCTCCGGATCGAGCGACGAGAGCCGAAAGACTTGGACGCGGCTCTCGATATCGGCCAACGATTGGATCGCGCTGCCTGGAACATCGATCTGCACGATGAACTGCGCGGCGACGGCCATCCGGTCCGGCGGGGCGTTGATCAGCAGCGAGTTGCGGCGGTTGTTGACCACGATCGAGATTTGCGGCTCTTTGTCCGCTCCGCCGGGAGGCTGGTTTCCGCCGCCCTGCTGAGCTTGCTGACGCATTTGCATCTGCATTTGCTGCATTTGTTGCGGCGTCATCGGCGCCGCCTCCTTGTCCTCCTTGACGCCCAGGAACGCAGCCAGCATTTCCTTGGCCTCGGCGGCCGGGATGTGCCGCAGCTCGAACTCGCGAGCCAGTTCGCTGCGGGCTTGCGAGGACTGTTCCTCCTCGAGCAGAGCGAGCAGCTGCTGGAGGTTGATCGCCGCGTCCATCGCTTCGATGCGGTTGGTCTGTTCGAGGGCGACCAAGCGGCCGTTGCTGCTGATCATCGGCTTGAGTTCTTCGGCCAATTTCGGCGCCAGCAACCAGCCGCAATCGATCGAGGTGCGGACAAAGCTGTAGGGGGACATCGCGTCGATCGCCGTGGGCTCGACCCGAGGGACCAGGGCCGGATTGATCCCTTCGGTCTTGACGACGGTTAACCCCCCGTCGAGCTCGAGCATCGTGTAGCCGCGGGCGAGCAGATGGCGATTGAACAGATCGCGGGTTTCTTCGACCGTGTATCGGCCGGGCGAGGCGAGGTTGACGAAGTCGCCCGGCAACTCCTGCCAATCGAGCGGCATGTCGGAGATCTCCGCCAACCACTCGAGCAGTGCTGGCCACGGTTGGTTGCGAAAGGCGAACGCGACGCGGCCATCGTCGGCCGGGCGGACTTCGAGTTCTTTCGGATCGGGAGGCGTGGAGGGCTCCGACGGACGCTTCGTCCCTTCCGCCGGTTTTGCCTCCGCGCTTGGTTTCTCCTCTCCGCCGGGCTTTTCCTCGGGTTTGCCCCCCTCAGGCTTTTGCCCCGCCGGAGCCGCGCCGCCCGGTTTTCCCGCGGCCTGCTCGGCCATCCGCTTGCGGATCTCGTCCGCTTTATCCGCCGGAACCTGGATCGTTTTCCCGTCGGGAGTCGTCACTTCGACCGTCTGCGCCGTGGCCGCCGACACCGCGAGCGACAACCAAGCGAGCAGAATCAGATCGGGTCGGAGCCACCTAAACATGGCATTTCTACGGCGAGAGAGTGGGAGAAGCGGTGCCGGATGAGCAACGAAGAGCAATCGGAGGGCCCATCGCAGATCATACGTCGAGCCTCCTCGGCTCTCAAACGAAATCCCCGCTACCGGGGAATCTCAAGGCGGCCGCCTGGCACGAGCTCACTTGATGCTCGCCTCGCGAAACCGATAACCGACTCCGCGGACCGTTTCGATCAGATCGGCGTCCTGGTCCAGCTTCTTCCGCAGAGCCCGGATGTGGACATCGATCGTCCTCTCCAGCACCATCGTGTCCTCACCAAGCGCCGCCTCGATCAGCTCGCTGCGGTCAAACACCCGCCCGGGCTGGCGGATCAAAGTCGAGAGCAGGCGGAACTCGCTGCGCGTCAGCGGCAGGGGGCGGCCATGGACCACGGCCCGGTGCCGGCGGTGGTCGACCGAGACTCCTTGCACGGTGACCGTCTCGCGCGGCTCGACCATCTCCTGGCGGCGGCGGAGCAGGGCCCGGATCCGCTGCATCAGGACCGCGACGCTGAAAGGCTTGGTGACATAGTCATCCGCTCCCACCGAGAACCCGACCAACTCGTCGGCCTCTTCGGCGCGTGCGGTGAGCATCATGATCAGCAGGTCGTGGGTCTCCTCCGCAGCTCGCAGATGGCGGCAGACCTCGATCCCGTCCATCAACGGCAACATCACGTCGAGCAGGATCAAGTCGGGCAGCTTGAGCTTCGCTTGCGCCAACGCGTCGCGGCCGTCATGGGCCCGTAGGACCTCATAACCCGAACGATTCAAATTGTAGGCGACCACTTCAGCCAATCCACGGTCGTCCTCGACCAACAGGACTTTCGCTTTTGCCATGGACGCGTGCTCTGTCCTTGTAGGAAGCCAATCATGGGAGGAAGTCCACCGATGCCATTGCCGCATGCTTCCTATATTCGTTGCCCGCTGCGATTGGCGGCACCCCCAAACCTGCGCGAAAAGGGTTAAATGATGATGAAGAACTCGTGAAGGCCATCGCCGCCTTTCGCTCCGCATAGTCGCCTTTCGCTCCGCGAAAGTAGCGGAAGTCTGCGCTACTTTCGCGGAGCGAAAGGCGACTAGGGACTAACGCATAGCTGGCAGGCGGACCACGAACGTAGCACCTTCGCCCGGCCGGCTCCGCACGGAGACTTCTCCGCCCAAGGCCTGAAGCAAGTTCTTGACGATCGAGAGCCCCAGCCCGGTTCCACCGCGGCTTGCGTCGCGGGCTTTTTCGACCCGGTAAAAACGTTCGAAGATCCGTTCCTGATCTTGCACCGGAATCCCGATTCCGTTGTCGGCGACGACGATCTTCCAGGCTCCTTCGGCCTCCTCGCAGCGGAGCTCGACGAGTCCCCCCTCGGGCGTGTAGCGGACGGCGTTGCCCACCAGATTGTTGACGATCGTCAGCAAGGCTTCGCGATCGGCGACGACCGCGGCCGCAGCCGGGGGAGGTGCGAATTGGAGGCTGATGTCGCGGGCCTCGGCGAGCGGCTTGTAGACGGCGACCGATTCGCCGAGGACCGGGGCGAGCGGCACATGGGTGATTTTCAAGTTCTCCGTGCCGGCCTGAGCTCGTGCCAATTGCAGCATGTCATTGATCAGCCGTTCCAATCGCTCCGCTTGCAGGCCGATCTGGGTCAGGAAATGGGTACACGTTTCCGGGTCTTCCTTGGCGCCGATTTGCAAGGTTTCGGCATACCCTTTGACCGCGGCCAGCGGCGTCTTGAGCTCGTGCGACACGTTCGCAATGAACTCCCGCCGCATCCGTTCGAGTTGCCGCATCTGGCTTTCGTCGCGGATCGTGATCAACACCCCCGAGGAACCATCGACGGCAAGTGGCAGCGCCTGGACCTTGAGAAATCGCTCGTCTTCGGTGGGGAAGTCGCACTCGCTCTCGCCCGGTCGCTCGCCGGAGAGCACCGCGTCGACGGCGGCCACGATTTGGGGAGCCCGAACGACCTCCGCCAACCGGCGGCCGAGCAGCGACTGGCGGGTCAGCCGGAGCAAATGCCGGGCAGCCGGATTCAGCAGTAACACGCGACGCTGGGCGTCGACGGCAACGACGCCATCGGTCATGTGATCGAGCACTTCGAGACCATGCCGCCGCTGGCTGTCCAGCTTCGTCAGCCGCCGCTGAAGCAGTGCCTGGGCCTCGATCGCTTGGCGAATCAGTCGCTCGGTCGGCGGAGCAGGAATCCGTCGAGAAACGTCAGCAGCGGTTTTTGCGGCGGTTCCCTCGCTGAGCGTTTGGAGGAGCAAGTCGAGTCGCGCCGCCAGGGCCGCATTGAGATTCTGCCGCCGAGCGACTATTCCCGCGGCGAAACCGGCGAGCGTCAACGTGCTCATCGCTCCGATCAGGAGCACGGCGATCTCGGCGGTTGCCGCGCCGCGGGTGGCGCCAAATCGCACGGCAAACCACAGACCCGCCGTCACCACTGCGCCCGCAACCAGCGTCACCAAAAAAGCCCGACGCAAGGGAGCCGAAAAGGGCATCGAGGAACAGCCTGTTGGAGGGCGGGCGCAGGACCAGCACCGACATGCGATTGGGTGCTGCTCCGTTGTACCAGCCCATCACCCGGCCGGGATGGGGGCCCCACCAAGCCGCAGTTCGTCGGTGGCCCCGCAAGACCGCAGCACCTCGGCCAGGTTCGATTGTTGCCAGCCCTCGTAGAGCTTGCCGTTGCGGACGCAGATCCAGGAGATGCCGGAGAATTCCAGGGCCCTCTGCGTCGGCGGAACCGGTAGACCCGCGCCGGTGTGCGTTCCTTTGGCAGTCCAGCGGACGACGACCTGCTGCTCGTCGTCGACAATACCGTCAACCGTGACCCGCAGATCGGGAAGCGCCTGAGTCAGCGGCTCGTAGAAGAGCTTGCGAAAATCGCTGGCGCCCTGCATGGGGCCGAGGTCGCCATAGCAGATGCTCTCGGCAGTCATTAGTTCGTCGACCGTCTCGGCCCGCCGCTGATTCCAGACTTCCTCAAACCATCGCAGCACGACAGAACGGTTTTGTTCGGACATCGCCTTCGTCTCCTGTACAAAATTGTTCAACGGCAAGCCGCAGGCGACTGCTTTTTGAAACCCAGTCGCCTGCGGCTTGCCGTTAAACGACTGCGCTACGATCGAGCCCTGCTCCGTCAGTTTTGCGGTGCTTCCTCCTGTTCCGCCGCTGGTTGCTGAGCCTGCTGCTGGGCTTCAGCCTGCTGCTGGGCTTCGGCTTGCTCCTCGGCCTTCTTCTGCTCCTCGGCCTTCTTCTGTGCCTCGGCTTTCTTTTGTGCCTCGGCCTTCCTTTGGGCTTCGGCTTTGGCGGCTTCGTTGAGCGTGTTGACGACCTCTTCGGCTTGCTTGCATTCTTCGGCGTGCTCTTCGTCGGTTCGGAAGGCGATGAGCATCATGTCGCCGACGTGCAGCATCTGGCCGCGGAGGTCCAGCTGGCTGAGCGTCGTTTGGATTCGGGAGCTGTTTTCTCGGGGGACCGGGAGCAGGCGGTGGTCGGCGAAGTCGATCGGCTTCAGCGCCGCCTGCTCGACATCGAGCACCTTGACGAGTTCCTCAATCTCCTCGATCTGGTCTGCGGTGCCCCGCAGGAACAGGAGTTTCTCGTCTTCGCTGACCGCCATCGAGAGTTTCTCCTCGGCCTCTGGCTCGGCATCGGCTGCTTGTCGCGCGGCCCGCGCTCGCGCCCCAGCATACGCTTGGCGGCCCGCGACGCCCGGCATCATCCCGCCATGCCGCAACCCGATCACCTGCTGCAGCTGTTGCGGGCTGCGATGTTTCAGCTGAATGATCTTGAGGACCCGCACCGACTTCTCCGCCGCTTCCTGGCTCTCTTCGGCAGTCTCCCCCGGAGCGGTTTCAGCCTGCTGATTCTGGGCCTGTTCGCTCTGGGCCTGTTCGCTCTGGGCCTGTTCGCTCTGGGGCTGCGAGCTCGGGTTTGCGTTATCGTCTTGGGCGACTGCCGGCAGACCGCAGGCGGCGATCAGTGCCACAGAGCATGCCGTTCGAATGAGCGCGTTCATCGTCTTCTCCCCGTTCCAGATAAGTGTGAGGTGCCGGACCCGCAGCGCCCAACGCTGCGGGGCGCGCCCCTTCACTTGGGAGCAAGCGACATACCAGGCTGGGCCGTGTGCGGAGTTCGCTCTACGCGAGGCGGCGACGGGGCACAGCGACGGCGAGCCCGATCGCGATGACGGTGCAGAGATAGGCGAACACGTCGCCAAAGCGGGTATAGAAGGTGGTGCTTCGCATCCGAGGAATCGCTTGCACCACAGCCGCTTCGCTCTGGCAGGGAGCCGAAGCGAGCAGCTCGCCGGTCGGCGAGATCACTCCGGTGACCCCTGTGGCGGAGCACCGCACCAGGGCGCGGCGGTTCTCGACCGACCGCAGCATCGCCAACCGGTAGTGCTGCTCCAGGGTCAGCGTGTTGGTGAAGGCGGAGGCATTGATCAGGGCGATCAGGCAGTCGGCTCCTTCGGCGACGGTCGAGCGTGCGGTCCAGGTGACTAGATCCTCGTAGCAGATCAGCACGCCCGGCGTGGCGACTCCAGCGGCCTCGACCGGTGTGGCCACGGCGCCGGGAACGATCGTCTTGCGGATGTTGGCCATCGTTCGCAGCTCCGGATAGAACTGCTCGCCGGGCATGTATTCCCCGATCGGCATCAGCGCCCGTTTGACGTACCGACCGACGATCGTCTGCTCTGGGTCGACCAACAGGGCGGTATTGCGGTACGGCCCCTCTTCCTTGTCTTGGGACGGATACGTTTTCGCACCTGCCAAGAGGTAGCGATTGGCATCGGGCAGGAGCTCGGTGGCGGGATTCGGCCGCAGCGAATGGCGTCGGGTTTGACGGCGATCGCGGAAATGCGTCAACGACTCGTCGTAGGTGCCGGTCGACGATTCGGGCCAGCAGATCAAATCAGCCTCGTCGGCGACCTCGTGCGATAGAGCGCGGAGCTTATCGATCCAGCCCACGAACCGCGTGTCGACTTGGATCGCAGCGACCGTGAAGTGCTCGCTGGCATCGGCTGTGGCTTGAACTTGGTGCTGGCGGAGAAAGCCAATCGCCACGATGCCGGTGAAGACGCCAGTGGCAATCAGGGTCCGGCGGGCACCGAACCGCGGAGCCACCGAGAGGATTCCCCAGCGATTCCCCGCGATCGCCATCAACAACACGAGCACGCAGACAGCCACCATGAACAGAAAACTGATGCTCGCCACGCCGCCCCACTCGGCGGTCTGTAGAAGCACCGGGTGATCGGTGTGCAGGTGGCCCATCGACCAGGGAAAGATTTTCGGCCACCAGAATTCGGGCACGATCCAAAGCAAGGGAACCGCCCAGATGCGGCGGAGATCTCGGCCGACGATGCGGGAAACCAGCAGCCCGAACAGCCCCATCTGGAAAGCTTCCCAGAGGACCAGTCCGGCAAACAAGGCCGCCGCGGTGTTCCAGCTCACCGCCACCGTATCGGCAATCGCTTCGGCGGACCAGTGAAAGGCGATCCAGAGAGCGGCGGCACCGGCAAAGTAGCTGAAGATAAACGCAGCGGCCGGACGCAGCTGCGTCGCGACCAGCGCCATCAATGCCATCCCCAGCCAAGCCAGCGGGAACAGCGTGGGATAGATCCAGGGAAGTCCCACCAGCGTCCCGGTGACCGCTGTGCCGAGGAGCATCTTCAAGGATCTGTACCACCGCTTCGCCCGCGGTGGAGCAGTCCCAGTCCCAGCGGATCGAGTGCCAAGCGATGAGGAGGCCGCAGCAGGGTCGTGAAACTCCCGGCTCCTCTCACCGGCGGTGGGCGGATCTTGTAACGCGGTGGTATTCAAGGTTGCTCATCTCGCGGAGTCGTCACGGCACGTTGGAGAGAATGCGTTTCCACCACTGGCGATGAAAACCAAAGACGCCCCGTGCGGCGACGAATCACCGCACGGGACATCCGACGATTCCAGCGGCTCCTCAGACGGGAGCGACGGTCTTACTTATCGGGCATCGTTAAAATCACCGTCGATATAGACTTTGCGATCTTTCCCTTTGTTGACACGAGTGTGGATTTCATCGAAGTCTTCAGGACCATCGGGAACACCGTTGTACAGGACATAGTAGTGGACGGTGTGGTCGCCTGCTTTGACTTCGAACTTCGCCGATTCACCCGGCTCCAAAACGGTTCCACCAGCGTCTTCAAATTCTTCCATCTGGTCTTCCGGATCGTCCGGTTCGAGGGCCTCAAGCATGTCTTCATTGAAGCCATCGTCGATCACGACCAGGACGTAGTAGTCGGTCCGGTTCTTGACGACCAGATGGGGGTCTTCCTTGGAGTTACTCTCTCCGGCAAAGACCATCGAAGGGGCAATCAAGAGGGCGATCATAGCCAAGGCGAAATTTTTCATCATTGGTTCCATTGGTAGTAAAAGGGTTGCTAACAAAAAGTGGCAGTAACGTCAGGCACCATTCCTACGTTGGGTCGCTCGTGAGGGCCGGGCGGGCGGCCCTTGAGCAATATTCAACGAGCGATTGCTCAGTTCCCAAACTCCATTCAACCGGAGGTGGGATAGAACACCTCGCCGTTGATGTAGACCGTGCGATCTTTCCCTTCCCTGACGGTGGTCTTGATCTCGTCGAAGTCTTCGGGACCATCCGGGACGCCGTTGTACAGAATGAAATAGTTGACGGTGTGTTTGCCCGCTTTCACTTCGAACTTTGCCGACTCGCCTGGTTCCAGGACAGTACCGCCGGCGTCTTCGAATTCCTCCATCTGGTCTTCCGGATCGTCGGGCTCAAGGGCGTCGAGCATGTCTTCATTGAAGCCATCGTCGAGCACGACCAGGACGTAATAGTCGGTCCGGTTTTTGACGATCAGATAGGGATCGTCTTTGGAGTTGCTCTCTCCGGCGAAAGCCAGTGAGGGGGCGACCAAGAGCGCGATCAGGGCAAGGGCGAGGTTCTTCATGGTTGGATCCACTCGGAGTAAAGAAAGGTCTCGATGCAGTAACACGAATTGCTTGCTGAGTTGGCTCGCGAGGCAGGAAAGCTGCCTGCGGGTCCAACAAATCTCAACTCTGGATTCCTCCTTTCTGATGTCGAGTGCGGAAACGGAGGTGATAGAACGAATTACTGTGGGATGCCCCGGCGCTACCAGCTCCCCGCATCGATCGTCTCTCCGCCGGCTCGAGTGCAGAGGGCACCGAGGACTTCGCGGGCGATCGATTCGCTGAGGAACTGGACCGAGCCGTCGGCCAGAGCAACGTAGGCTCCGCCCGGATGGAGGCTATAAATTTCGCCACTGTTTTCTTGATTGATCGGGCCGTTGTCGTGGGAGAAGGCGTTCAGGCCATCGGCCCACAGCCCGTGGGCATCGGGCAGGCGATCGACCACTTCCGCCAGACAGATCGTTTGGCTCGTGCCATCGAGAATCTCCGCAATCGAAACGGACGACTCGCGCCGGTTGCGGACATCGATCATCACCCCGCTGCCAAACAACCCGCCTTTGCTGTGGAAGGATCCGCCCCCGGAGAGGATGCTGCCGCGCATCCCGCCATAATCGGTGTCGCCCGGGAAATCGAGGACCGAGGAAGGGCAACGGAAGACGGGAATCACGGCCTGGGAGGCGAGGGCGTTTTGCCCAGGCGCATCCCAGGGCAGGCTGAGATCGAGTCCCGCGGCGACCACCTCCTGTTCCATGAACGGGAGGATCACCGGGCACCAGGAATGGTCCCGCCCGTCAGCCGTGTTCCGGCCTGCCGGAAAGCGATTGTGGGCGGCGTGGAAGTTCTGCAGCGCAAGCCCTTGCTGGCGAAGCTGCGAGGCGCATTGAATCCGGCGGGCCGACTCCCGCGCCATCTGGACCGCGGGCAGCAGCAGGCCGGCAAGCACGCCGATGATCGATATCACCACCAACATCTCGACGAGCGTAAAGCCGCACCGGTGCCGCGCGCAGCGGCGAACGGCCTGTTGCTGCCGAGAGGGAGAAGGCCATCTCGTCCGCTGGCTATGAACCATCTGGGGCCCGTCCTTGTGCTTACGGAGACGCTGCAATGGAAGTCACGCTGGGAAGTCAAGCTCTCTGCAAGCGTTCCCCGCCGATGGCGGAGCCGCATTCCCAGGGTAGGCGGTCGTAAAGCCCCTAATCGTTAAAAATTTTTGCGGCTGTGCTAAAGTGTGGCCGCCTGGTTTGCGTTTCCCACTTCCCGGAGTTGTCCGATGCCCCTGTCCGAATCCGCTCGTCCTCTCCAGCACCCGAGCCGTCTTGAGCGGCGTCGCTTCCTGCACGCCGCGGCCGCTTCGCTCGCGGCCGCTCCGCTGCTTACTGGCGGCTCGCCGCTGACCGGCACGAAGTCGACGGCCGAGGCGATCGAGCCGTTCGAGCGGCCCGAGCCGGGGCCGCTCAAGTTGAGCCTGGCGGCCTACTCGTTCCGCAAAGCGCTGACGCAGCCGGCCGACTCCGAGGGGGCGATGACGTTGTTCGACGTCGTCGACTTCTGCCGCGCCCACCGCGTCCCGGGCGTTGAGCTCACCTCCTACTACTTCCCCGAGGGGTTTGGAGACGATTACCTCCGCTCGCTGCGGCGGCACTGCCACGTGGCCGGGGTCAGCATCTCCGGCGGGGCGATCCGCAACGACTTCTGTGGCTCGGCCGCGGAGCGTCAGGCTCAGCTCGACGAGGTCCGGCGGTGGATCGATGCCTACGCGGTGCTCGGAGCTCCGGCGATCCGCATCTTCGCGGGCCAGGCGCCGCAGGGGGTCTCGCGGGAGGAGGCGATCGAGCGGTGTGTTGAGACCACCGAGAAAGCCGCTGCGCATGCGGCCGAGCAGGGGATCTTTTTGGCGCTGGAGAATCACGGTGGAATCACCGACACCGCCGAGTCGCTGCTCAAAATCGTGCGGGGGGTCGATGCCGAATGGTTCGGCGTGAATTTTGATTCCGGCAATTTCCGGCTCGGCGAAGATCCCTATGCCGAGCTCGCGGCGATCGCCCCTTACGCCGTCAACGCGCAGCTGAAAGTCGAGCTCACCGAGGGAGGAAAGAAGGTTCCGGCGGACTTGCCGCGGATCGTCCAAATCCTCCGCGCCGCGGGCTACGGAGGATGGGTTGCGCTCGAATACGAGGCGGCCGAGCCGCCGCAGCAAGCGGTTCCCGGCTACTTGAAAGAGCTTCAGAGGCTGCTGGCGTAGACTAAATTCATCAGCCGCAACGCGCTAGCGTCCAGTTCTCACCGCGTATTGGAGAACCGGGGGCTAGTGCCCGGCGGCTGATGGATCATCCGGGCTGGTCCCCGCTCAAGCGGCTGCCGCGGCACCGATCCCCAGCAGGACGAGGAGGAACAGGACCAAGGCGATCACGAGAAAGATCCCAAACAGCACTTTGGCCACCGTGGCTGCTCCGGCGGCCACGCCACTGAAGCCGAGTGCGCCGGCGATCAACGACACGACCAGGGCGATGATCGCCCACATCAGCAGATCCATAGCTCAACTCCCCACAACTTGCAACAATTCCGATTCGAGCTTGCCCCAAAAGGCACTCCGGTTCTTGCCGTGCATTTCTCGTGCCCCTTGGGGGGGAGCCAGGCCCGCCGCTGAACGCACCCTGTCTCCCCACGACTTCGTAATAGCGAGCCTTCTTGATGCGGTGGTGGCGAAGAACAAAACAGTCGATCAAGTCGTCGCTCCTGCGGCCCCTGCTTTGGCTCGGGCACCATTGGCCACCGCTGCGGACCGCGGTTCGCTGGATGCACCGCCGCAAAAAACGGCTGGCCTTCCTCGGTTTCGTCGTGGCCCATGCGCTCGGCGCCTACAGTTCCCTGCAGGCGATCATGGAGTCGCGGACGCCTCAAGGAGCGACGGCTTGGGCCGTTGCGCTCAATACGTTTCCCTACGTGGCCGTGCCGGCGTATTGGGTGTTTGGCCACTCCGAGCTGGATGATCAGCAACTTCAAGGAGCGGCTCGCTACACGGCGGTCGAGATTCGCGAAGAAGTCCTCGCCGGGCTCCGCCACCAAGGGCTCTCGGCGGAGATCGGCGGCCTCAACACGCAGCTCATCGGGCGGCTCTCGGAACTGCCGGTGACGACCGGCAATGAGGTCGAGCTGCTGATCGATGGGGAAGCGACTTTTGCGTCCATGTTCGCAGCGATCGAAGCCGCCCAAGCTTATGTGTTGGTCGAGTTCTATATCCTCCGCGACGATGAGCTCGGCAGGCGCTTTCAACAATTGCTGCTGCGCAAGGCCGCCGCGGGTGTGCAGGTGTTTCTGCTGTACGACCAGTTCGGCAGCCATGGGCTGTCGGACAGCTACCTGCGAGAATTGCAGCAAGGAGGAGTGGCGGCCTTTGCCTTCAATCCCGCCTTTGAAGACCTCAAGGAGATGCGGCTGAACTTTCGCAATCACCGCAAGCTGGTGGTGGTCGACGGCCGCATTGGATTCGTCGGCTCTTCGAACGTGGGAGACGAGTACGTCGGCGGGGCCGGGGAGCTGGGCTTTCTCCGCGACACTAATGTGCGGGTCGAGGGGCCGGCGGTCACCGGAATCCAGGCGGTGTTTGCCAACGACTGGTATTGGGTGACCGAGGAAGTGCTCGAGGGGCTCCACTGGAAACCGACCGCGGCCCCCGAGGGAACGCTCACCGCGGCCTGCTTGCCCTCGGGTCCAACCGACGAGTTCGAGCGTGGGGCGATGTACTTTTTGCACCTCCTCAATCGGGCCGAGACGCGGGTTTGGATTGCAACTCCCTACTTCGTTCCCGATCAACAAATGGTCACCGCGCTGCAGCTGGCGGCGCTTCGCGGCGTCGACGTGCGGATCTTGCTCCCCGAGCAAACCGATTCGCAATTGGTGCGGCTGTCTTCCTATTCCTACTTGCCCGAGTTGGAAGCCGCGGGAATCCAGCTCTTTCGCTACCAGCCGGGGTTCTTGCACCAGAAAGTGCTGTTGGTCGACGATCGCTTGGCGACGGTCGGGAGTGCCAATTTCGACAACCGGTCGTTTCGGCTGAATTTCGAACTGACGCTGCTGGTCGACGATCTCCAGTTCGCCGAGCAAGTCGAGGCGATGTTGCTGGGCGACATGAACGACAGCGTACCGGCCTCGGCCGAGGATCTGACTGGGCGATCGTATTTGTTTCGGATCGCCGTCCAAGTGGCGCGGCTGCTCGCGCCGATTCAGTAGTGAGTCCCATATCCAACTCCTTCCCGTCCCGCAGGGCATCGGCGGCCGCCTCCCTGTTGCGAGCCGCTCCGTTTTCTTTACCCGTGCCCTATCCGGCGGTCCGCGGCTCGCTCTGCAGCAGTGAATCGACATCGCAACGATAAGGAGGCAGGCGAACTATGCGTGTGATCCGCGACCTTTTGGACTGGATCGGCGAGAACGAAGTGCTCGTCGGAAGCCTCGTCACCGGTTCGTTCGTCGTCTTCATCGCCACCCTGTTCCTCGTCCCTTGGGCAGTGGTTCGCTTGCCCACGGCGTACTTTGCCCGAGGACGCGAGGAACGGATCCCGATGCCTACGATGCACCCGTTTCTGCGGGCGATCGTGCTGGTGGTGAAGAATCTCGCCGGCGGGGTCCTGCTGCTGCTCGGCGTCAGCATGCTCGTCCTTCCCGGCCAAGGGCTGCTGACGATCTTGATGGGCCTGCTGCTGATCGATTTCCCTGGCAAGTACAAGGTCGAGCGCTACATCGTCTCCCGCAAGCCGATCCTGCAGAGCATCAACTGGCTCCGCAAACGCGCCGACCGCCCCCCGCTGCAGCTCGATTGAGCCGCGTCGGAGGGGGCAGGTGCTGGTCCCTGAGCCGACCGCGCTAGCCGCGGGTTCTGCAGCGGAACCTTTCGGGGCTGCGAGGCCCGAGGCTACGCTCTGTAAGAAAATCGGTAACGACACCCTCCCCCCGGGAGGGTCGCGAGGAACGAGCGGGGAGGGGGTTGCGCGACGTAGAGCCTCCACGTGGCGAACTTCAGCGGGCCCTCCCCGGGCCTGAGAGCCCGACCCTCCCGGGGGGAGGGTAATGCCAACAGGGAGTTTTCCGACAGAGGCTAGCGCCTACGGCTCAAAGTAAGAGACTACGCCCGGCTGCGGGGGCTCGCCGCAGGCTCGCTCCGCGGCGAGTCGAGCTCCGCGGCCGGAGTCCGCGCAGCGAGCCGCACCAGCGCCGGTTGAAGGGCGGGCGACTCGGGCGTGGGCGACTCGGGCGTGGGCGACTCGGGCGTGGGCGAGGCGGGCGGTGCGGTTGGCTGTCGCTGCCGCGTCGGCCGCAGGCTGAACAGATACAGCAACAGACCGCTCCAGACGCAGGCGAAGCCGATCAGCCGAGCCCCGCCGAACGGTTCGCCGAGCAGCACCGCGCCGACGAAGAACTGGAGCGTCGGGCCGACATACTGCAGCACGCCGATCGTCGACAGCGGCACTCGGCGGGCGGCGATGGCGAACAGGGCCAGCGGCAAGACGGTCAAAAAGCCTCCACCGATCATCAGCCCGTCGGCTCCGAGTCCATGGTGGCCGAAGGCTCCCACGCCGCGAGACTCGGCGAGAACGACAAAGGCGAGGGCCGGGAACAGCAGGATGACCGTCTCCAGCATCAGGCCGGCCAGGGAGGGGAGCGGAGCCTTTTTCTTGACCAGCCCGTAGACGGCGAAGGTCGAGGCCATCACCAACGCGACCCACGGCAACCCTCCGCCCGCGATGGCCATCACGGCGACCCCCACGGCGGCGATTCCCACGGCCGTCCACTGCGAGGACCGCAGCCGTTCGCCGAGCAACAAGACGCCAAGCAACACGTTGAGCAGCGGATTGATGTAGTAGCCGAGCGACGCCTCGAGCACCCGATCGTGGTTGACCGCCCAAATGAAGGCGAACCAGTTCAGCGAAATCATCCCGGCCGCCGCCGCGTAGACCGCCCACACGCGACCACTCCGCAGCGCCGCGAACAGCTCCGAAACGCCCCCCTGCTTGCCGCCGCGGACCAGGAGCGGAACGACGACGAGCAGCAGCAGCGAGGACCAGATGATGCGATGGCAGACCAGCTGGGCCGACGGCACCATGTTCAGCAACCGCCAGTACAGCGGCAGCAGTCCCCACATCGTGTGGGCCGCAACCGCACAGACCAATCCCGAGCGAAGTTGCGGGTCAGAAGCTCGCGGCGGAGCAGTCGAGGACACAATCCATTCCTAAATTCGAGAGGGCGACGCCAGTCCCAGCCATTTCTCCCTCACGCCAGAGAGATGCATGCGAGACCACCTCAGCGGCACCGAGGTTCGCTCGGAACCCCTTTGTGGGGAAGCGGGAAATAAAGAAGCCCGCAAAGCGGCGGCAGCCGCAACCGCTCCGGTGGCCGCTTTGCCGGAGAACTTACCACGCTTCGTTTCAAACGCGTGAGCAATCCGGGCTAGTCCCCTGGGCTCGAAAGCGCGATGCCGCTGCGGCTACTGCCGCTGGTCTTTCTCGCAGGAGGCATCCAGCGGCACAGCGTCGCCCACTTGCTCGACGTCGTGGGTAAATAGATACCGCCACACCTCTTCGTGAGCGTACTGGCCTTTTTGCTCGCCCGGCTTGGCGCTCCGGCCCGGCACGACTGAGCTGTGGGCCCGCCGGGCGTCGCCGTTGACGTCGAAGTCGGTGATCAGTCGCCGCGTGTTCTCGTAGGGCGGCTCGGCCTTGTCGACATTCACGATCGGTCCAAACTCGTGCAGCCCGATCAGCTCCCAGCTGCGGCAGTAATGATCGGCGGTCCAGCCACCGTCGAGCACGTGCGAGAAACCAAAGTAGCGGTTCTCGGGAGTGGCCGACGGGAGCGATTGCCAGCTCTGATACTGGTCGCGGGGACCGCACAGCATCACCACGCGACCGACCTTTTGATGCTTGGCAAAGCGCGCGGCCGTGGTCGAACCGTGGGAGCTGCCCGCCATAATCACGTCTTCCCACCGCAGCCCTTGGCCGTCGGCGGTCAGAAAGTGCCCCCAGCCGCCTTGCGGGTTCTCTTGGTCGAGCCATCGAACGAACCGGTAGGCCCGTTCCATCATCCCGTCCGGCTTGGGGATCGCGACTTCGTCGCTGAAATCCTCCCCGGTCGCCGCTTCGAGTCTCAGATTCCCGCGACAGTGTTCACCAACAGGTTTTTCCTGGCAGCAGATCGAGAACCAACGATTCGCATAATGGGGGCGGATCGCATGCAGCCCATAAGAATTGAGCCGCTCAAAAAGTTGGCTGTTGTATCCCATCAACCAAATCACCAACTTGCCGCGTGGTGCAACTCGCGTATCGACCGAAGCATGCTGGACGTCGGCCGGCGAACCGTCGGGAGCGTCGATCAGAAAGTCGATCTCCGGGTGGGCTTGGGCTCGCGGATCGATCTCGCTGGCCCGCGCCGTGAGCTGATACCGCTGCTGCTCGGGATCATCAAACACCAGCGGACGCTGAGCCGCGGCGGGGGCTGCGGCCGAGGTTAGAGCGAAACCGAGCAGGCCAGCAGTGAGAAAGCGGTGAGATGGAGAAATGGTGGGGATGCGAGTCATGCTGAAAGGGAGGTTGGTGGTAGAGAAATTAAGCTCTGCATGGTTGTGCAATATCAGCCGCCGGGCGCTAGCCCCCGGTTCCCGAAGACCTCGTGGAAACCGGACGCTAGCGCGTGGCGGCTGATGGCGATAGGGGCGAGATCTAGAGCTCGCGTTCCCCGGCTGACTCTTCCGCTCACTTCCGCGGCGGCGGGTTGCTCATCAGGTAGGCGAACAAATCTTGAATCTGCTGGTCGCTCAACTCGGTCATCAGATTCTCAGGCATGATCGAGACGGGCAGGGCTCGCAAAACTTCCACCTGCTCTTGAGGCAGCGTTTGCGTCTGTCCGTCGAGGCCTTTGATCGAAACCGTCTGCTCGTTCGAGTCGCCTAGGAAGCCAGTCAACGTTCGACCGTCGTCGGTGAGGATCATAAAGTTGGTGTACTCCTCACGGATTCCGGCGGAGGGATCGACCATCGCCAGCAGCATGAAGTCCAGATTGGTTCGCTCATAGCCGGTCAGGTCGGGGCCGGTTTCCGCCCCTTCGCCAAACAGCTTGTGGCAGGTCGCACAGTGTTTGGTGAACAACTGCTTGCCGGCTGCAAGGTCGCCGCTGCCCGAGCCGATGACCTCGGCGAGGCGGTCGATTTGCTCCTGCTTCTCAGCGGGCGTCGATCGCACCTGGCCCCAGTGTTTGGCCAGCAGCGATTCGATTTCGGAACCCTCGTGCATGCCCATCTTTTGGATGAACTCGAAGGGGATCGACTGCCGACTGATGCGGGAGGCGTCGACCGCTTCGAGCAGCATCCGCGTCCATTCCGGCCGGCTGCTGAGCATTTCATAAGCGGCCGCGCGGACTTCCTCGTCGACTCCCGAGTCGCGGTGACAGAGCTCGACGACCGTGGCTCCGATCCGCGGCTCCTCGAAGCTGGAGAGCGCAGTCAGGATGGTTCGCCGGATGTGGGTCTGCGGCGAGGTGCGAAGCGTTTCGAGAAGCACGTCCACCGCGGCTTCGGCTTTGATCTGCCCGAGGATCTCGATGTACTGCAGCCGCTTGGCCGCGGGCGCTCGGGGATCGGCGACGGTCGCCAGCGCCGGCGGAATCGCTTCGGGATCGGCCAGCCGCAAGCCGAGGGCGACGTTCAGGCTGCCGGCCGCCGCTTGGTACTCGGCGAGCGCTTTGCGGAACTGCGGCGGCAGGTTAGTCGCGACGCGACCCTCAAAAGCCTCTTCCAGCCCGACCATCAACCGCTGCTTGTGCTCGCCGCTCGGTGCCATTTCCAGCAAGCGTGCGGCAGCGACAAAATCTTCTTCCGCGCCGGCCAAGGCGTACCGCCGCATCAGCCGCGAGGTGATCGCCTGTTCGACGATCGGCAATTCCCAGACTTCGGGATCGCGGAACATCTCGAGCAGCAATTCGCGGCCGCTGTCGGCTTTCGATTCGACCGCCCACCACAGCAACAGCGGCAGGTGCAGATCTTGCAAATCCTCGCTGCGCTCAAGCAACCCGCGGATCATCGGCACGGCGACCGGCGGCGGCAGACGCTTGGCCGAACTCGCCAGTTGCGAACGGACTTCGACGTCCGGCTCCTGGGCTGCCATCGCGCGAAGCTTGGCGGCGATTTCCGGCGAGGCTTCGTGCGCGTCGCCGACGAAGCGGACGGCCCAGCGACGCACGTGCGGATCCTCGTGATCGAGTGCCCGCAGCGTGAGCGCGTCGTCGAGGCCACCAATCTGATAAATCCCCCACAGGGCTTCGAGGGCGATCTGATCGGATTCCTCCAGCAACCACTCGGTCAGCTTGGGCAGCATCGACGGATCGCGGCGGTCGCCGATCACCCGCTGGGTCTGCTGGCGGAACCACTTGTTTTCGTGGCGGAGCATCTCGAGCAACTCGTCATTGCTGAGCTTCGTCAGGTCGAACCGCGGAGCGGGTTTTGAACCTTCCGACTTGAGTCGATAGATGCGTCCCGATTTCTTATGCCAGTTGTCGCGGGGGTCGACGTGCGACAGCCGGCTGTCGTACCAGTCGGCGATATAGACATTGCCGTCGGGACCCGCTTTCAGGTCCACCGGGCGGAACCAGCGGTCGGGGGTCAGGACGAGCAGATCGGTGTCTTCGGTCCGCCACGTCGAGGTGTCGCGGAACATCGCCGACGCCTGCACGCGGTTGTGCAGCGAGTTGGCGTGCACGATTTGATGGTCGTATTCCTTAGGCCATGTCGCCCCTTCATAGATCAAAAAAGTCTGGGGAAAACGTTCGTCGTAGCCTTCATGCTTCATGTGGCGGAAATAACCAAAAGCGTAGGGATTGGTCAACGGTCCATGCTTCCCAAAGTTCTTTTCCCCATACATGCCTTGGACGTAGTGCATGCCGCGGGTTGAGCCATGATTGGTGCCGCTGAAGGCTCGTCCCTTGGCGTCGAATTCAAAGCTGAAGGTGTTTCCGCCTCCTTCGCCAAAGATTTCAAAAACTTTTGTCTCCGGGTGGAACCGCCAAATGCACTGGCCCTTGAAGTGCAAATCCTTGGTCGCAGCGGTTTGGATCGTGGCGGTCGACGTCGAGCCGTTGGCGCCGTAGATCCAGCCGTCGGGGCCCCACTGCATGCTGTTGGCGACCGAGTGGGTATCTTCCAAGCCAAACCCGCTGATCTCGACGCTCGGGTCTCCGTCGGGAACGTCATTCCCATCCTTGTCGGGATAGAACAGAAGGTACGGTGGATTGAGGACCCAGATTCCGCCCCGTCCGACGAGCACCGACGAGGTGATGTTCAGTCCCGTGATGACGTCGGCCGATTTATCGAACTTGCCATCTCCGGTGGTATCTTCCAAGACGGTGATCTTGTCGGCACCGCGAACGCCATGCGGTGGCGGCTCGGGAACCTTATCGAAGACGGCTCGCAAATATTGGTCGTATTCGACAACTTTTAGCCCCGCGGGAAATGGATACTGGAGGTACTGGACGACCCACATCCGGCCGCGATGGTCGAACGTCATAAAGAGCGGCTGAGCGATTTCGGGCTCGGCCGCGATCAGCTCCATCTCAAAGCCTTGATGGAGTTGGAATTGTTCGACCGCTTGCTGGGGCGGAGTCGGTTTCGAATCGTCACCGATCTCTCCCTTGCCTTTGAAGTTTTTCATCATCTCGAGGACTTCCGCGCTAGCCGCGGCGTCCTCGTTCAGCTTGCTCCGCTCGCCGGTGCTCTGCTCGAGAGCCAAGCGATGCGCTTCGGCGTTCGGGCCGGGACGGTTGAGCGCCCAGAAGACGGCGTTGGTCAAGATCGTGCGAAAGGCGGGGACTTCGAAGTCCTTGCGGTGGCCGAGCGAGGTATAGAAGACTCGCCCTTTCTTATAGGTGTGAGTCCAGGCAACGGGCTCAGTGACGATCTGGCCTTGGTCGGTGGTCAGCCCCTGCAGGAGAATGCTCCGCTGCGGTACGCCTCGAGAGCGGTAGAGCGTGCCGGCGCTATGGAAATTGGGCTGCGTGACTCCGGCCATGATCGGGTGGCGCTCGGTGTGGGGTGCGCTCGTCACGTCGGTGCCGCTGCGGTTGCCATAGTGATTTTCGTACTTGCCGCCGAGCACCTGCTGGTCGAAATCTTTCCACTCCACGTGTCCCGCCGGAGGCTCACCGTCGCGGAGCGCGAAGGCATGGCTCGACGTCCGCAGCGCCACGAGCGGTCGCCCCGAATCGAGATAGCTGCGAACCGCCGCCAGCTGACTCTCGGGCAGCGTCCGGCGGCGGACCGAGAGCAGCAACAGGTCGGCCTCTTCGAGAGCCGCTTCGATTCCCGGAAAGCGGTTCGGATCTTGCTCATCGGCGTGGATGACGGTGTAGCGAAGCCCATTCGGCTCGAGCGCTTGGGCGGCGAATGCAGGCAGCGTCTCCGCCGTTTCGTACTCGGCTTCACCGATCATCAGGACGACGTGGGGACGAGGCTCGGCGTCGCCCCCCTTCGCTTGAGGATCCGCGGCAGGCGCATCGGCGGCCGCTGCGCGAGGCGGTCCGGCGGATATAGCGGGGACGAACACCAGCAACGCAAGGGCGATCGCCAAACGGGGCTTGAGCATCGCGAGACTCAGATCAGTTTGGGAAGGAAGAAAGGAGGAGAGTGGGGGCCAGGCGGGAGGGCGCGTGCAGCCCCGGGGCGGGAAGGAAACTCAATCCTAATTCAAACCAGGCAGGGCCGAGGCGTTGGTCGGAAAACAGTTCTCAACCCATACCCTCCCGCCGGGCATTGGTCTCTACACAAGTCGCACGACCTGTCATCACCCTCCCCCCGGGAGGGTCGAGCGTCAGCGAGGGGAGAGAGAGCAAGCCCTAACGATAGCCCCAAGTGAAACTCACCGCTGCGGAAACCCTCCCCGCTCGTTCCTCGCGACCCTCCCGGGGGGAGGGTGTCGTTCCAGGTTTTCTGACAGAGCCTAGCGTCCGGTTTCCGAACACACCATGAAAACCGGACGCTAGCGCGTTGCGGCTGATGGGTGCCACGCTGCCCATCTGTGCCTACTTCGTCGGCTCGTGATCGAGCACTCGGTCGAGGAACTCATACGATTCCATCCGCGTCTCGGTCGGAAAATCGTGCTCGGCTTCGGGATAGCGAACGACGAAGTTCTCCTCGGCGTCGAGCAGCGAGTAAACCTGCCGGATTTTCGGCTCCGCCTTTTTGACGCCCGCCACCTCAAAGTTGCTGTCGCGGACCGGTGAGCAGGAGAAAAATCCCCGCGGGGCGATCGCCGCGGCGACCTCATAAAAATCGAAGGGGACTGCCGCGGGATCCAAACCATAGATTTCGCGAAGCCGTGGCATGTATCGGTCGCTCGTCCAGCCAGCGATTTTGCCTTCGTAGTATTCGGCAAACGGGGTCCAGCCGCAGCTGCTCACCACGGCCGCGATGCGGGGATCGAACACGCCCACGAACATCGCGTTGTGACCACCGAGCGAGTGGCCGATGACGCCGATCCGCTTGGGATCGACATCCTCCCGCGCCGAGAGCAGATCGACCCCACGCATGTGGTTAACGATTCCCTTCATCGATCCCGAGACATACGGATCAAGGTGAAAGTTGTAATCCGCATCGTCGCCGAACGACGGATAATCGGGAGCCAAGACCACGTAGCCTCGCTGGGCCAGTTCCACTGCATAGTTGCGGTTCGGCAGCGGGCCTTCGCCAGCGACAATGCCTTTGCCCAGCGGCGACGTGGGATGCAGCGCCAAGATGCCGGGGCGGCGCTGACCCGGTTCCAGATCATTGGGCAGATAGAGATGAGCCGTGGTTCGCGGCCCGGAATCGACGCGGTAGGTGATCTTCAGCCGCGAGTAGCCGGGGCCTTCGTCACGCGAAACTTCCTCGACGTCGAGCGGCTCGAGCTCCGACGGCTGCGGCAGCCGCCCCATCGCATGCTGCATCCCGACGAGGATGTCCTCCCGCCGCTGGGCCCAATCCTCGGCCGAATCGATTGGCTGCAGCTGGTTCTGGTCGTCGAGGTAAACGGTCAGATCGCTGTGGTCGGGATAGGGGCGAGCCGGCAGCGAGCTGAACTTGTCGGCTGGCGGACCGCCGACTTCGGCAACCTGGCGGCGGACTTCGGCCACCACCATCTCTTCGACTTCCTCACTCCAAGGACTCGGCAGACCGTAGTAGACCATCGAGCCGCCACCCTCGTAGCCCCCTTCGCGGAGCACTCGCAGCGAGGGGATGTAGGCCATCACGTCGTTGCTGTAGCCGGCCACCCAGGTCGCTCCGGCACCGAGTTCCGCCTTGAGCCGCAGCGCGTAATCGACGACGACTTCACCGCCGAGAAAGACGAACAGCGGGCCGTCGCCGAGCCGCCAGGTCTGGACCGGGTACGGGTAAGTCTCCGACAGTTCGCCCTTTTCGTCGAGCTCCTCGAGCAACTGGCGAGCGCGACCGATCTCAAAGCGGTTTCCCTCCTTGAGCTGTCGCATCAGTTCCTCGCGGTCGGGAATCTCCGACAGCGGCAACGGAATCTCGGCATAAACCGTCTTCAGCGAACCTTCGATCGGTTGGAGTGGCTGAGCCAAGGCGGCGTCGACCGCGTCGGCAATCTGATTGCCGTAGCCCTCGGCATGGGCGACCTGGCGACGGGGCAGAGGGTTTTGGTCGGCACCGCATCCCGCCCAGACCATCGCCACCGCGTCGGGGTGCCGGGCCTCGATCTCCATCTGCGCATATCCCGGCCAGTCGCCGCACCACTGGTAGCCGGAAAGGACCGTCGCGTGGCAGGCGTAGCCAGCGACGATCGCAAGCGTTTTGTCACCGCCGCGGCGGACGACCAGCACTGGCACGTCGTGGTCGACCGGTCCCTGCAGCTGGCCCGCTTCACGCAGCTCGGGGACTTTCGCCTCGGTGTTGTTGCGGCGGTTGACGGCAAAGTGGGCTCGGCCGACAGTCCAGGCCAAGTCGGCGGGAGCCAGGTTTTCGATCGCCTTGCCCACGGTCTCGACGATCTGCTGCTCGAGCCGCGAGGTGTACTCCGAAACGAGTTTCCAGCCTTGCTGGTCCAGGTCGTACATCGCGCTCAGATTTTCGCCGACTACCGGTCCCGAGTGGGTGTGGCTGGTCGAGAGCGCGACCGACCGCCGGGGCAATCCATACCGCTCCTCGAGCGCCGCACCGACGCGCTGCGAAATGCCCCGGTCGATCCCGACCAAGTCGAGCGTGACGAGCACCGCCCGGTGCCCCTCCGAATCCTCCATCACCAGCGCCTTGGCCCACAGATCGGTCAGCTTGCCTTCGGCCGGATGGTTCCGCGAGCCATAGCCGGACATCCACATCGGCTCGGTCGGCGTGATGTTCGCTTCCGCCACACCCGCTTTCCATTCCGCCTCAGCCGTCGCCGTGAAGACGACGACCAGCGTGAGCAGGCTGGCAAAGGTGCGGCACCAGCAGGGAAGTATCCGATCGATCATCGGGGCAGGACTCCTCGAAAACGGGGGCAAAAGCTGCATCGCGGTCAGCTAAGAGCATACTCGATGCGGAGGAGCCACACGAACAATCGTCACCCTCCCGCTTGCGGGAGGGTCGGGCTCTTAGGCCCGGGGAGGGCAATGGGTTTCGGCACGAACTCTCGATGGAGCCGTTAGAAAAGAAGCCAATTCGTCGAGCAAAAAGGGTCACATGCACTCATCATGCGAGCGTCTACCGGTCCCTCCCCGGCCCTGAGAGGCCAACCCTCCCGGGGGGAGGGTGATGGGGGGAGAGTCAGCCTGGAAAGACTGACGTACGTAGGCTCACGCGCTGCGGAGGAGGGCGCCGCCGAGCACGATCAGGCCGACCGCGGCGGCTCCGAGGGCGGTGACCAGGACGGCGCCGGCGGAGATATCGAGCACGCGTCCGATCTCGGGGTGCCGCTCTGGATGCAGCCGGCGGACCAGCCCTTCGATCGCTGTATTGAACAGTTCGGCCGCTACCACGATCGCGATCGAGAGGAGCAGGACACACCATTCCCACGCTGCCACGCCGAGCACCGCCGCGGCGAGCACGACGGCCGCGGCGGCAGGTAGGTGAACCAGGAAGCTGCTCTGCTTATCGACGCCCCAGCGGACCCCGCGAATGGCGCAGCGGAACTTCCGGGTCCAGTGCTGGAGCATCACTCGAGCCCTTCGATTCCCGGCGGTGGAATCAATTTGCCGCCGAGCTCGCCCAACCGCCGGCTCGGCCAGAACCGCGGTTCGACCATGAACTGGAAACCCACGTTGTCGCGACCTTCGTCGACCGTCAGCCCCATTCGCAGCAGCGCCGATTCTCCAATCCGCGTCAGCGCGAACTGTTGGCCGATGTTGCCGATCTCCCCGAGGTCGAACGTCGCTCCGGCTGAGACGATCCACTTTTCATTCAAGCGGTAATCGATGTTCCCCCGCAGCACGGTGCTGTCGATCGGACCTTGCAAGGATAAGACGCCGAGGTACACGTCGCCCAATCCCGGTCGGCTACTCATCACTCCAAAGCTGGTGCTTCGCAAACCGTTTTCAAAGAAGTCAAAATAGCCATCGCTGAGCAGGGTCACGCGGTCGCCCACAAAGTACCGGAAGTCGTACCGCGTCGGACCAATCGTTTCGCCAAAGTTCATTTCGTCCTCTTCTTTGAGAAACAGCAGCGTCTCGACATCGAACCGCACCAGATCGACGATCCGCTCGCGACCTGGTAGTCCGCGTTTGGTTTGCAGACGTTGGTGGAGCCCAATCCGTCCCTGTACCAAATCGTCGGCGATCTCCGTGCTCGGCGCCGTCACATAACGCTGCATGCCCTGGCGGAACGCGTAGGTCCGGGGGTCGTATTCGGGAGGCAGCACGCCGCCGTAGGTATTGAAGATAAACCGCCGTCGGAACTGTTCTTGAGCGTTGTCGTCGAGCTGGTCGTACATCGGCAGCTGCTCGAAATTTTCCGATGCGTCGGCATAGAAGAGTTCTCCGCGGAGCTCGGTTTTATGAGCCAAGCCGCGGATATTGAACAGACTGCTTTCGACCGTGGGGTACAGTCGCCAAGCGGGAATCGATCCACGGATGCCCCCTTGGCCGAGCAGCCGAGTGAGCTCCTCGCCATTGATGTCTTCACCCCAGTGGGCGGCCTCACCCGAAACGTAGGGGACTAGCTTCATAATGCCCAAGGTGAACGGAGCGGCCAACTCATGCCGCGTCGAAGCGACCAAGCCTTCACGATCCGCCTCGCCCGGGAGCGTGGTGAATTTCGCTTGTTCGGCCGCCGTCTCCGGGGCATCGGCCACTTCCAAATTCGCATATCCCACGCGATTGTGCGCCGACCAGTTGATCCGCTCGGTCAGGAACGAATGGCCTAACAGATAATGATCGAACTGGGGGAGCCGATTCGTGTCGGTATAGAAATCATTGACGCGAACCTTCGCGTGCAAATCAAAGAGCTGATTGAAGTGGTATTTGCGGAGCCGAAGCTGCGTGTCGTGGTCCTTGTCGCGGTCCCACTCATTCTCCAGATACTGCTCAAGAAAATTGCGGTCGCTGAGCAGCCCGACCTCGGCGATCAATTCAAAATCATTCTGTAGATAATGGCGATGCCGCAGCAGGACTCGGCCGCGGATGTCTTCCTCTGGCTCAAGTCTGCGACGGTCGAGACCGAGCGTGTCGAGCCCGCTGTCGTCGATCGCCCAGGCATCGAAATAGCCGGTGACTGGACCCGGAATGCCGAGCAGCGAGGGAACCGAATAATTGACTGTGGTTCCGAGCGCCGGCCCCCGCTCGCTGAGATAGTCGGTCGAAAGGGTCCAGTCGACGCCTTCGGGTGGAGCGTCGACGCCAAAGAGTTGGAAGACGTCGAAATCGGCGAGAACTTGGGCGCCGAAAATATCATCATTCCGGACCCTCAGCCCGGTCAGATAGAAATTCGTCTTCTCCAGATTGCTCGAAAAAACGGGCCAATAGAAAACGGGGAACCCGCCCACAAAAATCGTGTTGTCGGTGCTGCTCACCTGCCGCTCGTTCGCCAGATAGCTTTGGCCGGTGAGCGGATCGACACGCGGCACTTCGCGATCGCTGAATCGCACCTGTTCGCTCTGCAACCAGTAGCGAGGAACTCCCAGCCGGCTGCTCGTCACGGCCGAACCGAAGGCGATGAACTCCCCCTTGGAGACCTGCTGCAGGACGTCCGCCTTGAGCCGCACGTAACCTTCGTATTCGGGGATCGACGTGATCGCTTCGGCCGACAAGATCATCCCGTATTCGTGGGCGATGTTGTAATACATCCGGTCGGCGTAGATCACACGGTCGCCTTGGCGAAAGACGATGTCCCCTTCGAGGTAGAGTTCGCCCTCGGCTTGGGAGAGCGTCGATTCGCCGCTCAGCAAGCCGCTCATCGGCGGCAGCCAACCGACCACGTGGTCCGCCGAGATCGAGATCGTCCCCAGATCCATCAGCGACCCGTCGCCAAACGACGCTTGGACGTCGCGAACCAGCACCGTCGCTCCCCCGCGAAGGACGACCACCATTTCTCCGGTGGCGACGTCGGGGAATGTGTTCAGTTGGGCCGGAGACGATGCCGAGCGAGGGGCGAACTCAATGCTTCGCGAGCCACCGCCGAGCAGGAACTGCATTCCGCTGTTGCCGAGCGCTCCGTTGCGCTCCGGAGGCGTGTCGGTCGGCAGCGGCTGCTGGAATTGCACGGGCTGCACGGGGCCTCCCGGAGCCCCTGGCGTCCCCGGAGTTTTTGGGGCATTCAGCGCATTCAGGTCGCCCAGCGCAGCCAGGTCGCCCAGGGCAGCCAGGTTGCCCGGGGCAGCGCGACCGGCCGGCGTGGGAGTTTGCAGCGCAGCGTGCAGCGGCTCGATCTCCGGAGGAATCCGGGCCGGGCGGCCGCGGTACCAGGGGGCTGCCAGGTGCGGCTTTTCGGGAACGTGCAGCAGCACGCTCGATTCGCGACCGCCAGCCCCGCGGACGCTCAGGGCGACGCGGAAGCCGCGGGCGTTTGCCGCTGCTTGGGTGGTCGCTCCTACACGTGAATCGGCCGGAGGCGGATCGGAACTGCGGGAGACGATCGCCAGCACGCGGTCCGATTCGATCAGCACGCCGTCTCGTTCAACGCGGCAGCGGCCTTCGAGCAGGTACGCATCGCCAGCCGGATCGTCCCATCTCCAGACGCTGTCACCGCTGAGCTGAAGCGTTCCGGCGGTCGTTTGGAGCGCCGACAGCGGGGCGGATTCGCTCCCCGGGGTCGCGGTCACTCCGAGCAAAACGGCAACGACGACGCCTGCGACGAGCGCGGCGGCGAGCGGTTGGCGGACTCGCTGCGGCGAGTCGCTCCGTCGAGCGTCGTTTGATCCTGCTTCCTTGCCCAACTCCACTCCGCAACCGGTCGTCCTGACCGCTGCTCGAGCGCGAATCACGACGCAGGCCTCTCCGCGAGCGGTAATCGCTCGCGAACGGCCGGCGCCATGGCTTAATCCCAAAATGGCGGCGGAGTATAGGAATCCCGCCGCCGCTGTCACAACATCAACACCGCCGCGAATTGCGAATGTGGAGCGGTGTTTTTGAAAATCCCACCACCGCGATCGCCGCCACCATCGGGATCACCGGGGCCCGCATGCGGAGATTGCTCCAGTAGACCGCGTGCACCACCGTGACCGCCACGATTAACAGCAGTGGAGGAGCCCAGGCGGGATCGAACAGCTGTCGCCGCAATCGCCAAAGCCCCGCGATTACGCCGATCCCCAGGACGCCATAGAAAGCGCCAGTCGCCCAGCTCGCCAGCCCCACCCGGCCTCCCACGCGTGGCACCGGCGACCACAAGCGGCCGACGCGGACCAGCGAGGCGTAGAGGAACATTGCGGGCTGCCGGCGAATCTCCTGCTTGGCCCACTCGCTGGCCAGCCGGTCGGCGGCCAACTCCGAATCTTCGCCCCCTGAGGCGGCCGACAGCTGCTCGAGCCGCGCCGCCCACTCGCGGTGAAACGGCTCGGCGTCCCAGGCTTCACCCCAAAACGCTGCTTCGACAAACGAGCGGGAGTCGAGATAGTCATAGAAGTAGGGATTGTTGCCGAGTAGCAACGTATAGCCACCATGCGTTGTCGCCCAAACCGCTTTGCCAATCGTCTGATAGTTGCGAGCCATCCAGCCGGCGGCGGTGACGGCGAACACCGCCAGAATTGCGATCGCTTGCCGGGCGGCCCAGCGGCGGTGCGCTTTCCCAAGACAACTCACACCCAACCAGCCGACCCAGAGCACGATCCAGACGGCGAACACCGGTCGGCACAAGTAGCCAGCCGCCAGAAAGACTCCCACCACCAGCGGCCAACCCCAAGCTCGAGACGAACGCCGAAAATCCGCTGCGTCATCCTCCCCCTGGGAGGGTCGCGAGGGACGAGCGGGGAGGGGCTTTTGCGGTTCGGCGTGCTGGGTGCCGATCGTCGTGGTGGTCCTCCCCGGGCCTGAGAGCCCGGCCCTCCCGGGGGGAGGGTAATTACGGACCTGCGATTCTTCCCTGGCCGCCCAGTCCTTCGTGGCGGCCCACCAGGCGGCGACGGCGAGGCCGGCGGCTAGCGTTTCGGTCATCACCAGCGTCGATTGCATCAGTAGCAACGGGTCGATCGCCGTCAGGCAGCCGGCGGCGATCGCCAACCGCTCGCCCGGCCGCGAATCCTTCTCAGCCGCCGTCCCAGTCTCGCTGCGGCAAGGGGTGGCCTGAATCCGACGCAGCGTGGCGTAGACGCCGAGGCACGTCAGTACGCCGACGACCCAGTGCAGCAAGCCGACCGCCGCGTTGCCGAGCTGACCATCCGCGACCCCCCAGGAAAGCAGCCAGGGGTAGAGTGGTGGCCGGAACGCGGTAGGATCGACGGGGCCGGCTTCGGCGGTAATTCCAAACGTGCCGCTCTCGGCGAGCGTTTGGGCGATCTCCCGGTACGAGTCGGGATCTTCGCCGAGGTGGTCGAGTGGGCCGACGCCAAGCAACGCCGCGGCGATCACCGCACCGCGGACGACCGCTGCGACGCTTGCAACGATCACCGCACCGGTCCATCGCCGCGATTGGCACTCCAGTCGCTGCTGAGCCTGATTCATCCGTTTTCTCCACCGCCCCTATTTTAACGCTTCTCGCATGGCTTCCCGGACTGCCTCCCGCGCGGCTGCTTTTTTAATCGCTGGCCGGTGGTGGTTGTTGGCGGTCGCCGTCGTCGCCTTGGGGCTCGCCTTCGGGCCTGCGATGCGGCTCGATTTCGACCGCCGCATCGAACAGATGTTCCCCCGCTCGGACCCCTCCGTCGAGTCCTACGAGCTGCTGCGGAGTCGATTTGGGGGAAACGCCGTGGCGATGCTTGTCTATCGCGACCCTCAACTCTTTTCTCCCGAGGGGCTCGCCCGCGCTCGCGCCACAGCCGCCGAGGCCGCGGAAGTTCCCGGCGTGTTCGGCGTCCTCTCCTTAGCTCAAGTCAATGACGCGCTGGCCAGCACGCGACCGGCGGGGATCTTGGGGTTCGGCGGAGCGTCGGAAGCGCCGGCGATCCTCGGCGACGATCGACTCGCCGAAGGCTTTCGCGAATTGTTCGCCGATTACACCCACGACCGCGAGGGGGATTTTGCCGCGGTCGTCGCGATGCTCGATCCGGCTCACCCCGAGCGGCATGGCGATGCGGTTGCCGAGCTGCGGCGGATTGCCAGCGGATTGCCGGCCGTCCACCGACCGCTGGCGCTGGTCGGCGAACCGGTCTTGATGGCCGAAGGCTTCGAGCTGGTGGAGGAGGATGGACATCGGCTTTCGACGACAACGGTGATCCTGCTGGCGCTGACCACTTTGTTGATGTTCCGTTCGCTTCGCTGGGTGATCGCTGAATTGGCGGTGATCGGGTGGGCGGTCGTCCTGACTCGTGCCGCGGCGGTCGCTTGGGGACTCCAGCTGACGATGGTTTCCTCGATGCTGACGGCGATCGTGACCGTGATTGCGGTGGCCAGCGTGATCCACATCGCCAATCGCTTTCGGATCCGGCGGCGGAGGGGGGATGCTCCAGAGGCTGCGGCCCATGCGGCCTTGGCGGCCGTTCTGCCCCCGGTGTTCTGGGCCTGCCTGACCGATGCGGCAGGTTTCGCGGCGCTGGTGGTTTCGCAGGTCGGGCCCGTCCGCGAGTTCGGATTGATGATGACGCTCGGAGCCGCGATGGTCTTGCTCGGGATCCTCCTGATCTTGCCGGCGCTAATGCTGCTGCCGCCCCATCCCGCCTGGGCTCCCGCCGGCCGCGTCGATCGAGCGATTGGCCGCTCGCTCGTGCGGTTGTTGGTCTGGCTCGATCGCCGCCGTCGCTTCGTCACCGTCGTCACGCTGTTGATCGGGATCGGAACCGGAGTCGGGCTGGTTCGCTTGCAGACCGAGACGAACTTCATTCGCAACTTCCGCGCGACCAGCGATTTGGCCCAAGGCTATGCGATGGTCGAGTCGCAGTTTGGCGGCGCGGGGGTTTGGGACGTGGTGCTTCCCGCCCCGCGGCAGTTGTCGGCCGAGTATCTGGCCAGCGTCCGCGAGTTGGAGGAGCGACTGCGGCAGATCGAGATCGACGCTCCCCATTCACCAGCCGGAGCCTCACCAGCTGGAGAAGGGGCGGTGGCGGCGCGGCTGACGAAGGTCCTCAGCATGGCGGGGGCCGAAGAGACCGCCGCCTCCGCTCCGCTGCTGGCCCTGGCGACGCCCACGGTGCGGATCGCGGGGATGCGGGCGGCGATCCCCGCGTTTGTCGATGCCCTGTTGACGCCGCCGGAGGAGGGCCAGCCGCGGTATTTGAGGATCATGCTGCGCAGCCCCGAGCGGTTGCCGGCGGCCGAAAAGCTGGCGCTGATCGCCGCGGTGAGCGACGAGGTCGACGCCCATACCTCCACCGACCAGTGGCGGCAGTTGCTCGCTGCGAGCCCTTCGAGCGGAGCCAACGCGGGTGAAGCGAGTGGGGACGAGTCGAGCGGTTTGGGGGAGATCGAGACTCGTGGCCGCGTGACCGGTTACTATGTGCTGCTAGCTCGGTTGATCGAGAATCTGCTCCGCGACCAATGGCTATGTTTGGCGATCGCTGCCGCGGCGGTGTTTGTGATGATGGCGGTGGCCACCGGTTCGCTGCGGCTGGCGGCAATCTGCATGCTTCCCAACGCGCTGCCGGTCCTAGCCGTGCTCGGGATCCTCGGGTTGCTGGGGATCCGCGTGAACATGGGAGCGGCGATGATTGCGGCGGTTTCGATCGGGCTGACGGTCGACGGCTCGATCCATTTCGTGTTCAGCTATTTGGCGGCCCGAGAGCGTGCTGCCAGCGGTCGGGGTGCCAGCTCGCTCCGCGCGGTGCAGTATGCTCAGAGCCGGATTGGGTTACCCGTGCTGCTGGCCACGATCGCTTTGGCGCTTGGGTTCAGCATCCTGTCGACCAGCGAATTCATTCCGACGGTGACCTTCGGCGTGCTGGTGACCGCCGCCCTGGCCGCCGGAACCGCGGCAAACCTCACGCTTCTGCCCTTGCTCTTAATTCATCTCGTACCGCGGTCCTCACGTCCCGCCGGCGAACGGTAGACCTGGGAGATTGCTCCTCGTTTAACGGCAAGCCGAAGGCGACTGTTTTTCCCATCCCGAAGGAATCGACGATCGTTGCCGGATGAATGTCGAGGGACACGGATAGATTGTAGGGATTTGTACCGATGATAAGACCGTTGTTGCTACTTGCCGCCCTCGCATTGGGCTGGATGGGACCGGCCGCCACACAATTGCGAGCCGAGGAACCGCCGAACATCCTGTTCGTGTTTGCCGACGACCAATCCTTTTCGACAATCGCCGCCCTCGGCAACTCAGAGATCGAGACGCCGAACCTCGATCGGTTGGCCCGGCGTGGGACGGTTTTTTCTCACAGCTTCAACATGGGATCGTGGAGCGGAGCGGTCTGCGTCGCCAGCCGCACGATGCTCAACTCGGGCCGTTCGGTGTGGAGGGCCAATGAGATTTATCGGGCCGCCGATCGCGAGCGGGCGGAGGGACGGTGGTGGTCGGAGTTGATGAAGCAGGCCGGCTACCGGACTTATATGACTGGCAAGTGGCACGTTCCGGCCAAAGCGGATCTGTCTTTCGATGTGGTTGCCGACGTTCGAGGCGGAATGCCTAAGCAAACCGAAGCCGGCTACGGACACCCGGCGGAAGATCCCCGCGAGCGATGGTCGCCATCGGACCCGCGGTATGGTGGTTACTGGGAAGGGGGAACGCACTGGAGCGAAGTCGTCGGCAATCATGCCACCGATTTCCTTGCCGACGCGAGCAAGCGCGACGAACCCTTCTTCATGTATATCGCATTCAATGCCCCGCATGATCCGAGGCAGTCGCCCCAGGCGTACGTCGATCGCTATCCGGCTGAGAAAATTACGGTCCCCGCCAGCTTTCAGTCGCTCTACCCATTCAAAGACGCGATCGGCTGCGGCGAATCGCTTCGCGACGAACGGCTGGCTCCGTTTCCGCGAACTCCGCACGATGTGCAGATCCACCGCCAGGAGTATTACGCGATCATCACTCACATGGACGCACAGATTGGCCGCATTCTCGACGCGCTCGAAGACTCGGGCAAAGCCGACAATACCTGGATCTTCTTTACCGCCGACCATGGGCTGGCCTGTGGCGAGCATGGGCTGATGGGCAAGCAGAATTTATATGATCACAGTGTTCGCGTTCCCTTCGTGGTCGTCGGGCCCGGCGTTCCGAGTGGAGCCACGATCGAGACTCCAGTTTATCTGCAAGATGTGATGCCGACGACGCTCGAATTGGCGGGGCTGGACAAACCCGACCACGTCGAGTTTCACAGTCTGTTGCCCCTGCTCGCGGGCGAGACTCATTCGCTCTATCCGGCGATCTATGGAGCGTATCTCGACTTGCAGCGCAGCATTCGCACCGAGCGCTACAAGCTGATCGTCTATCCCAAAGCCGAACGCGTGCGGTTATATGATTTGCAGGACGATCCGCAGGAGCTGCGGGATCTGGCCGAGCAGGAAAGCTCGAAGCCGCTGATCCAGACTCTTTATCGTCAACTCAAAGCGTTGCAGAAGGAGCTTGGGGACGATCTGGAGTTGGATTTCGTGGCTAACACCGACGCCTTCGGCTTGCCGTTAAACGATTAGGCTCTGTCAGAAAATCCTGAGCCGACGGCGCTAGCCGCGGGTGCTGCAGCGGAGATTCCGGGCGTGCGAAGGCCCGAGGCTAGCGCCTACGGCTCAAAAGACGGAACTCACTGGGTTTTCTGACCGAGCCTAATTCTCCAACGACTTCGCGTCGGCCGAGGTAGGGGCAGGATCGCTTGGGCTCTGGCAGAGTTCGAGGAGTTCGGTGGTCGTGTCGAGCAGCGCTGTCCATGGGGATTCGGCATCGGACGCAGCCGCCTCGGGAGCGATCGCTTTGCCCAGGTGTTCGATGGTTCGCCGGTCGAACAACCCTTCGGCGCACCGCAGGCTGAGGACAGCCACGCGGCGGCTGTGCTCGGCGGTGTCGCTGTCGCGGTGGGCGAGTGCGGCCAGCAGGGCTGCGATGGTTTGCTGGGGAGACAGGTCTGGAGAGGCCGCGGCGGTGGCGGTGCGAGCGGACGGGTGGACCGCGTCGCGTGCTTCGGGTGCGGCCTCCTCGTTCGCGGCATGTTCGTATTCGGGGCAATAGACGACGACGCGATTTCGCCCCTGACGCTTGGCGACGTACAAGCAGGCGTCGGCTTGGTTGATCATTTCTTGGGGAGTCGCCGCGCCTTGGCTGATCTCAGCCACGCCGATGCTGGCGGTGGTGACCAGTTCTGCTGGCGATTCAAATCGGAGTTGTTCGATCGCCTGGCGAAGCTGTTCGGCAGCTTGCTGCGCTTCCTCCAGCGTGCAACCGCGGAGCAGAATGCAGAATTCTTCGCCCCCAAACCGGCAGACGAAATCGGTCGATTCGTGGCGTTCGCGGAGCAGTGCCGAGACCTGCCGCAAGACCTCATCGCCGACATGGTGGCCGTAGGTGTCGTTGACGCTTTTGAAATGGTCGTTATCGATCATGACGCAGGCGAGCGGAGTCCCCTGAGCCTTCGCTTCTTCCCAGGCCCGATCGAAGCGTTCGAAAAAAGCCCTTCGGTTCAGACAGCCGGTCAGCGAATCTTGGGTGGCCAGAATCTCTAATTCCCGGTTCTTGCGGCTAATCTCATCACGGCTGCTCTTGAGCATGGTGAGCATATTTTCCAGCTCGGCGCGATGCTCTTCGATCGGCGTGATATCGTGAAATGTCGCCAGCATCCCGCGACTGCCACCGGAGTTCGAGGCGAGCGGAGTGGTGTTGATCGAAAAGATCCGTTGGCCGTCGTCGTCCAGCCGATACCGCATGCGTTGATCGTTTTGCGACTCCTGGCGTGCCGCCTCGGTCGTCCAGGGATAGACGGTAGGCGCGGACCCATCATCGGCCACCCAGGACAGGTCGCTGATGCAGCGTCCGCTCAGCTCCTGGGCGTCGACTCCGACGGTCTCCGAAAACGCCTGATTGGCGAGCACGATCTGATTCCGCTCGTCGAGGATGAGCAGTCCTTCCGAGAGGGTATCGAGGGCATTGCGAACCCGGTCGGGAACGACCTGCGTGCCGTTGAGCAGTCCCATCATCCGCGCGGTCAAGAACGTATAACTGCAGAGGCCGGCGATGGTGAAGAAAGCGAGCAATCGGGCCAGGGGATGGTGGAGCAAATCGGCGCCCGAGGCATGATGGCGGTAGCACAGTTCAAGCTGCCCCCAAGGCTGGCGGTGCAGCTGGATCGGAATTTGGACCTGAGCGATCGGTCGGGCTCCGCTGATCAGCCGTTGGGCGAGTCCCGGGCGGGACGCTTTCGCACCGCTCTCCGCAGAAGCATCTGGGGCTGTAGCGTCTGGAGCGGAAGGATCCGGTTCGAGTACCCAATGCTGTTCGTGGTCGGCGGTTTGCAATCGCAGCTGACCCTGCTGGGTCCGGATCCCGATCGAGAGGAGATCGTCGTCGCGGTCGACGATCGTCGCCAGCACCGCCTCCAATTCGTGCCATTTCTGCTGGCGGACCATGGCCGCGACGTTGATCGCAATCGCTTCGCACTGGCGGCTGCGAGCGCGGAGCTGCAGCGCGGTGGCATCGGGAATCAGCCCCAGCCACTGAGCAGCGAGAATCAGGCTGAGCCCGACGCAGACCAGCGCCACGGCGACCCGAATCGATGCGAGATACGTTCTTAACACTGCAGGGAACTCATCGCGCGAAGCGACGCTCCGGAACAACTTTCTTCTACTTGACGAGGTTTTCAATCGCGTCGCCAGCGTCCGCTTGGCGGTTGCGGTAGGCGAGCAGCAGACTTGTCGGGTCGATCATTCGCCAAGCGGGTAAGCTGCCGAACATGGAGGTCACGAACAGTCCGCCCCGAAGCGTCCACATCACATAACCAATCGAAACGAAGGCGGCCGTGGCATCGACCGAGCCGACGGCAAACTCCTCCATTCCCGATGCTTCGCTTCCACCAGAGTGCTCTGCGTCCCAACGCCCCCAGGCGATCGATTGCTGGACTTCAGTTCGCAGAACCTCTTGCATGACTCTGGCGTCGAGGCGCGTGTACCCGCTGCCCGGCTCGGCCGCTCGCGTCTCTCGCTCGCTCTCATCGCGTGAGGCGGGGGTAGCCGAAGGGTTTTCACTCGCATCGCCGTTCTCTCGTTCTTCCCGTCCACCGTCACCGCTCGCATCCTCGGCCCCGTTCGTCGGCGCCATCCACTGCGTCGCTGCGTTTTGCTGCAGTCGAGGTGGCGCTGCGGCCGGATGCGCCGGGGCGTCGGACTCGTTTTCGCGATCGGCTGCGGAGTCGCCGGAGGATGACGGTTTCTCGGTCCCATTGGTGGGGCTGGGGTTGCCGCTCTCGACCGGCGTGGGGCTCGATCCGGAGTTTCCACTCCCACCGACCGCAGTGACCTCGATCTGAATCTTGACCGCCTCGCTGGAATCCTGCCCGTCGCTCGCCTGGTACTCAATCACGTCGACGCCAAAGAAGCCGGGTGCGGGGGTGTAAACCCATCGCCCTTGGCTGTCGACCGTAATGGAACCGTTGCGAGGACCTGTTGTAATTACCGGGAACAGGGCATCACCATCGATATCCACATCATTGGCCACGACTCTGGACGTGTCCAATACGATCGACTCATTCGAACGGGTTGTATAGGAATCGGACGCGGCCACAGGAACATCGTTCACTGAAACCACTTCGAGCGAAGTGATGGACAACGCTGAATCTTCAATCGAGTCGCTGACGCTCAACACCAGCGACCGAGCGGCAGTCGACGGTGTCTCGCTGGTATTGAGAAAAACGACCGACTCCAGAACCGACTGATACTCCGCGGCACTCGCGGCGCCGGTCAGCGTGAGAACTCCGGTGGCCGAGTCCCACGACCCGCTGATCCCTTCGGTTCCGGTAAAATTGAGTTGATCCTCGCCACCGGCATAACCGACCAGTCGGATCGTGGCCGAGGTGAGGAGCGAGCTATCTGGATCGTCGATGCTGACGCTCTCCCAGACAGGCTGTGCCGCAGCGTTCTCGATATAGACCACCGGGGCGGTGGAAACGATCACCGTCGGCGCGTCGTTGTGATTGAGGAAGTCGACCACAACGGGAGTGTCCCCGACGGTCAAACTGCCATCGCTGACCGTGACTTTGTAGCTCGGTGCGCTCTCGCCCCCGTGGTGGACAAAGCGAATCGATCCGGAGCTGACTTCACTTTGGCTGAATTCCGTGATCGGTAGTCCCGGGGCGGCAATGCGTTCAAAATGGCCACCGCTGAGCGAGGTGATCTGGAACTGCAGCGTGCCGCTCGGCGTGTCGACATCACTCGCCCACAGTTCCGCGGCGGAAAGGACGACCGCCCCGCCTTCACCGATCGTCAACTGGTTCGTGTGGAGGACTGGAGCTTCATTGACGTTCTGAATCTGCACCGTCACGATCGCCGTCGCCGATTGCTGAACGCCATCGGAGACATGGATTTCCAGCTCATACTGCGAACGCGATTCATAATCGAGGTTCGCATTGTTGTCGATCGTGATCAGCCCTGTAGCCTGATCGATCGCGAAGATGCCGTCCGGGTCTCCTGAAGCAATCGTCCAGTTCTGTAGGGTTCCTACGGTGTCGGCGTCGGTGCCCAGTACCGAACCGACAGCCTGGCCATTGGCCGCCGCTTCGTCGATCTGGAGGATCTGTCCGGGCGTCACGACTGGAGCGTTGTCGTTTTGGTCTCGTACTTGGATCAACACGGACCGAGTGCTGGAACTGCCGTCGGTGCTGGTTGCGCGGACGGTGACGCTATGGCTGGTGCTCGTTTCGTAGTCGAGTCCCGCAGCGAGGGTTACGACGCCGGTGTTCGCGTCGATCGCAAACCGGCCCCCCGCGTCGTCGTCGAGCGAGTAGCTGACCGAGTCGGTGCCGTCGGCGTCGTCCGAGCTGGCCGTGATGCCGACAGTCGAGCCGATCACCGCGTCTTCGTCGATCTCATTCGCCGCCGCGTTGGCATCGACCACCGGCGTAGCGTCGAACTCATCGATGTCGTTGACGTTGATGGTGAAGTTCTGGGTGGTCGACGAGCCGTCGGTGCTGGTTGCGCGGACGGTGACGCTGTGGCTGGTGCTCGTTTCGTAGTCGAGTCCTGCGGCGAGCGTCACGACTCCGGTGTTCGCGTCAATCGCGAACCGGCCCCCCGCGTCGTCGTCGAGCGAGTAGCTGACCGAGTCGGTACCGTCGGCGTCGTCCGAGCTGGCCGTGATGCCGACCGCCGAACCGATCACTGCGTCTTCGTCGATCTCGTTCGCTGCCGCGTTGGCATCGATCACCGGCGTAGCATTGAACTCATCGACGTCGTTGACGTTGATCGTGAAATTTTGGGTCGTCGAACTGCCGTCGGTGCTGGTCGCTCGAACGGTGACGCTATGGCTGGTGCTCGTTTCGTAGTCGAGTCCCGCAGCGAGGGTCACGACACCCGTGTTCGCATCGATCGCAAACCGGCCCCCTGCGTCGTCGTCGAGCGAGTAGCTGACCGAATCGGTACCGTCGGCGTCGTCCGAGCTGGCCGTGATGCCGACCGCCGAACCGATCACCGCGTCTTCGTCGATCTCGTTCGCCGCCGCGTTGGTGTCAATTACCGGCGTAGCATCGAACTCATCGACATCGTTGACGTTGATCGTGAAATTCTGAGTCGTCGAAGAGCCGTCGGTGCTGGTTGCTCGAACGGTGACGCTATGGCTGGTGTTGGCTTCGTAGTCGAGTCCCGCAGCGAGAGTTACGACTCCGGTATTGGCATCGATTGCAAACCGGCCCCCTGCGTCGTCGTCGAGCGAGTAGCTGACCGAGTCGGTGCCGTCGGCGTCGTCCGAGCTGGCCGTGATGCCGACAGCCGAACCGATCACTGCGTCTTCGTCGATCTCGTTCGCCGCCGCGTTGGCATCGACCACCGGCGTAGCGTCGAACTCATCGACGTCGTTGACGTTGATCGTGAAGTTCTGGGTGGTCGACGAGCCGTCGGTGCTGGTCGCTCGAATGGTAACGCTATGGCTGGTGCTCGTTTCGTAGTCGAGTCCCGCGGCGAGCGTCACGACACCGGTGTTCGCATCGATCGCGAACCGGCCCCCCGCGTCGTCGTCGAGCGAGTAGCTGACCGAGTCGGTACCGTCGGCGTCGTCCGATGAAGCCGTGATGCCGACAGCCGAACCGATCACCGCGTCTTCGTCGATCTCGTTCGCTGCCACGTTGGCGTCGACCACCGGCGTGGCGTCGAACTCATCGATGTCGTTGACGTTGATCGTGAAGTTCTGGGTCGTCGACGAGCCGTCGGTGCTGGTCGCGCGAACGGTGACCGTGTGGCTGGTGCTCGTTTCGTAGTCGAGTCCCGCGGCGAGCGTCACGACACCGGTGTTCGCATCGATCGCGAACCGGCCCCCCGCGTCGTCGTCGAGCGAGTAGCTGACCGAGTCGGTACCGTCGGCGTCGTCCGAGCTGGCCGTGATGCCGACTGCGGAGCCGATCACCGCGTCTTCGTCGATCTCATTCGCTGCCGCGTTGGTGTCGACTACTGGCGTAGCGTCGAACTCGTCGACGTCGTTGACGTTGATCGTGAAGCTTTGGGTGGTCGAACTGCCGTCGGTGCTGGTTGCTCGAACGGTGACGCTATGGCTGGTGCTCGTTTCGTAGTCGAGTCCCGCAGCGAGGGTGACGACGCCGGTGTTCGCGTCGATCGCAAACCGGCCGCCTGCGTCGTCGTCGAGCGAGTAGCTGACCGAGTCGGTGCCGTCGGCGTCGTCCGATGAAGCCGTGATGCCGACCG